>JAJDAQ010000049.1 GCA_029261815.1 Deltaproteobacteria bacterium | reverse complement strand
TGGCCGACTCCCAGGCGGTCCACACGACCCAGCGGCGGACGGCCTCATGCTCGGTCCCGGCGAACGCAAACCAGCCAATCGATGCAACCAGCTGCGCGCCCATGAGCCAGCGGGCGATGCCCCATCCCCTGAATTCCATCGCAAACTAGTAGCGCAAGGGGAGCCGGTCGGGCCCACGCAGGATGGCGTTTTCGCTGAAGCGGACGGCCTCGCTTCCGAGGGTCAGTCCGGGCAGGCGCGTGACGAGGGCCTCGATCGCGATCTGGGTCTCGAGCCGGGCAAGTCGGGAGCCGACGCAGAAATGTGTCCCATGACTGAACGCCAGGTGCCGGTTGTCTTCGCGGGTGATGTCGAACCGGTCCGGTTCCGGGAAGCGGTCCGGGTCCCGATTGGCGGCGGCCAGGACAAGCGCGACTTGTTGGCCCCTGCGGATGGGCCGACCTGCGATCTCGGCGTCCTCGGTCGCGAAGCGCGACGTGAACTGCACCGTACCGTCGTAGCGCAGGATCTCCTCCACGGTGGCCTCGATCCGTTTGGGCTCGGCCCGCAGGAGGTCCAGCGCGTCAGGGTTGCGCAGCAATGCGAGGACGCCGTTGCCGATGAGCTTGGTCGTCGTTTCGTTGCCGGCAACGAGCAGTAACACGCAGGTGGAAGCGAGTTCGTCGCGAGACAAGCGGTCGTCGCCGTCCTCCGCAGCGACGAGGGCCGAAATCAGATCATCGCGCGGCGCCGCCCGCCGATCGTCAGCGATTCCGAGCATGTATTCGCCCAGTTCGTCGCTGGCCCGCTGGCTCCGGCGCGCCGCCTCTGGGCCGCCATCGCCGAGGCTGGCAGCGACATCTTCGGACCACGCGCGGAAGCGTTCGCGGTCTTCGACCGGAACGCCCAGGAGCTCGGCGATCACGACCACGGGCAGCGGAGAGGCGAGGGCCTCGACCAGCTCCATCTCACCTTGCGCCGGGAGCGCGTCCAGGAGTTCGTGGGCGAGACCTTCGATGCGTGGGCGCCAACTGTCGATCGCGCGCGGGGAGAATGCCTTGCTCACGAGGCCGCGAAGCCGCGTGTGGTCAGGCGGGTCAAGGCGCAGCATTGTGGGGCTGCCGTCTTCGTACGGGTCGGGTTGCCCCGCGGCCCGGATCATGCGGACCACCTGGGGCCAGCGACGCCAGGACCGGTCTTCGGCCGAATAGCTTCTGTCGCTGAGGACCCCGAGCACATCCTGGTACCGCGTCAGGACATAGCCATCGACGGTGGCCGAGCGGTGGACGGGATCCGTCTCGCGCAGTCGTCGATAGAAAGGGTGAGGGTCTTCGCGCATCCCCTTGGCTTGCGGATTGAACACGATCCCGGTCGAGGCGCGTTCCCACACAAAGCGGGCGCCCATTCCCGCGGCGAATGCCGTCTGATGCCAGCGTTGGCGAAGGCTCATGAAGCAGATTCCCGAAAGGCGCGCGGAAGAGCGGGGCGTGTGGCCGGCCCGCCCTGCAGGTTACCGCCGCTCCATGCAGGTGTCTTCCGCCGGGTTCGACCGGCTATTCTCACCGGATGGCGAACGCAGCGTCCGAACCTTCCCCGCGCGGAATCGATGTCGAGCCGATCTCCCGATGGCTCGATCAGGAGCTACCCGGAGCCGCCGGCCCTTATCGCTTCGAGTTGGTGACCGCGGGCGGCTCCTGCCTGACCTACCGGCTGGAGGATGCCGCCGGCCAGGCATTCGCGCTCCGCAGGCCGCCGGTTGGCCGCCGGATCGGGAACGCGCACGACGTCGGGCGGGAGTGGAAGATCCTGTCCGCGCTGGGCGCCACCGACGTCGGGGTCCCGGTCCCCGCTCCGCTGGCATGGTGCGACGACGAAGCGGTCACCGGCGCACCGTTCTATGTGATGGGCTTCGCGGAGGGAACCATCCTACGAACGGCGGCCCAGGCCGCTTCCTGGACCGAAGGCGAGTGCGCACGTGCGACGGACGCCCTCGTGGCCACCCAGGTTGCGATGCATGCGGCCGACGTCGATGCGATCGGCCTCGGCGATCTCGCTCGAACCCGGACCGGCTACATCGAACGGCAGCTCGCTCGCTGGCGGAAGCAGGTGGAGGCCGCGGAAACGCGCAACGTGCCGCTGTTGTTCGAGTTGCACGAACGGCTGGCCCGGCATGTCCCCAAGGAAGTCGATGCTGGTGCAATCGCGCATGGCGACTACCGCTTCGACAACGTCGTGCTCGATCCAGAATTCGGTGTGGCCGCGGTCCTCGACTGGGAACTCTGCACGCTGGGCGATCCGATCGCGGATTTCTGCTGGTCGCTCCTCTATTGGGCCGATCCGGACGATCCCTTCACGGCGCTCCAGGACGCACCGACCCTTGCGCCCGGCTTCGAGCGACGGGCTGACGTTGCCGAACGCTATGCGCGGCTCTCAGGCCGCTCGTTGGACAGCTATGACTACACGATGGCGTTCAGCTGGTGGAAGCAAGCCTGCATCGTCGAGGGTGTGCTGGCGCGAGCCCGACACGGAGCGTCGGGAGGTGGTGTCGTCGGT
>JAJDAQ010000048.1 GCA_029261815.1 Deltaproteobacteria bacterium | reverse complement strand
ACGCCCGAGTGCTGGTTCATCGTCAGGTCGAGGTCCTGGATCGCGGCCCAGAGCCGATCGTACTCGGGCGCATAGAGCGGCAGGAGGTGCTTCATGTCATCGGGCGGCTGGGGCAAGAGCACGCCGCCACGCAGGCCGGATTCGGCGATCCATTCGCACTCGGCAATCGCGTCATCGATGTCGTTCAGGTGAATGAGCCCAATGCCGGCGCGGCGCTCGGGCGCGAGTTCGCAGAAGTCCTTGAGCCAACGGTTATGCGCGCGGATGCCCGCATTGTAGAGCTCGTACTGCTCCGGCTGCGGCGGCGCGCAAACGTGGAAGGCCTTCGGATAGAACGGCGGGACCGTATTCGGGAAGACCACTTCGCCGACGATGCCGTCGTGTTCCAGGTCAGCGATCCGCTCGTCGGTGTCCCAGTTCTTGGTCTTCTTGCCGCCGATGTGTCCCTTCGACGGGTTCTTGTAGCCGCCGCGCCATTCATCGAAGCGGTCGCGGTACTGCGGGTCCAGGTACTCGCGGTACGCCGCAACGCTGGCGCCCGCGTGCGTATCCGAGGTGATGACGACGTAGGGATCGTCGGAGTAGCTGAGTTCGGCGGCCATCGGGACTCCTCTCGGGCGAGCCCTGATGATATCGGGTTCGGCTGGCGTTCGTCAGCCGAACCCCGTGGCGGGCTAGCGCCGTTGGCGGCGCCTCCGGCGGCGAGCGAAGGCCCCGGCTTCGTCCGCCCCTTCGACCGAAACCGGCTGGGTGGCCGTCAACTCGGCCACCATCGAGGCTTCCGCGGCAGCGGGCGCGGGTCCCTCGGCTTCGATGGCGTGGTCGTCGCCTTCATCGAGGTCGAGCCAACCGTCGTCCTCACCGGCACCGATCGTCCCCGGAACCGGTCGGTCCGAGTACCGCTTCCAGGTCGCGAGCATATGCAGCAGCCGGGGGTTCCCGGCCGACTCCCGATGCATCCAAGCGACGACCTCGCGCGAGTAGACCGCGCGGTCTTCGTCATCACCCTGGGCGGTTCGGGCAAACACGTAGGCGCGGGTCTCGGCCTCGGACATGGGCGAAGCCAGCCGGAGCCGCAAGGCCGGATCGAACACCCCGAGAACTGCCCCTGAGCGTTCATCGTCGACCATGGCGACCACGAGGCGGAGCGCACCGTCGAGCGCCCGAAGCCAACCCACCACGGCCCGGGCAGTTTCCACCGGCAGCGCGCTGGCGTCGTCGATCAGCAGGATCAGTGGACGCTCGCTGGCGCGGATCCATTCGAGGAACTCGTTCTCTGCCTCTTCGGGCTTCGAAGGCTCACCGCGTAGCAAGCCCAGGCACCAATACGCCAGGTCGGACGTCGTCAACGAGGCATACGGCAAGTGGAGGCAGTGGACTTCGGGTTCCCAGCGCTGTTCCGCCAGCCGCAACAGCAGTGTCTTGCCGAGCCCGGCAGGCCCACTCAGCGTCACGATGGCCGTTCCATCCGCGAACGCCGCGTCAAGCGCAGCGAGGAGTTCCTCAGTGGCGGGTCGCGGCACGTAGGTGCCCGGGTCAGATGTCGGCGGGAAGCAATCCACAGCATCCCAGGATCGGACGAACCGGTCTGGAACCCAAGGGAGCGGCACCGCCTTTGCCAAATCAGGAGGAGCTGCGGCTCAAGCGAGGGGGAAACCCTACCGACCTACCCCCTGAAGCAGACTGCCGTGAGCACGCCCGGCTCAACCCGCCTTGGATTCACCCTGATCGAGCTGATGATCGTCATCGCGATCGTGGGCAGCCCGGCCTCGGTCAGCATCGCCATGGCCCCGGCCAACCTTGCGTCCAGGTGCATTCCTGCGGGCGTCTTCGATCGTGCATCAGGGGCGCATGCGGTCGACACGCTCGGACCGTGCACCGCACTCGATGGCGTCAGCCTGTTCTAGCCCAACCCCGGATCGCTCCGGTGTTAGGCCAGCAGTGTGCGCAGTTCGTCCAGCTGGGAGCGAAGCCTTCGAACCTGGCTGCGCGGATCGCCATCGAGCGCCATTTCGAGCTGTGGCGTATCCAGCGCGCGGCCGACGCCCAGTTCCTGCAGCTTTCGCCGTGCGCCCGCGATCGTGAACTTCTCTTCCCAGAGCAGTCGCTTGATCAATTGAATGATCTCGATGTCACGCTGGCGGTAGAGCCGTTGCTTCGACCGTGACTTGGTCGGCGCCATCCACCGGAACTCGCTCTCCCAGTAGCGGAGAACGTAAGGCTTGACGCCCGTCAGCTTGCTGACTTCGCCAATGCGGTAATAACGCTTGCCCTCGGTCTTTGCGTCGGCCTGGCGGCGACGCGCTCGGCCGGTGCTGCCTCGGCTGCTCTCATCCGACAAGGGGCTCTCCTGCTGTTGACCGTTTGTAGCACGACATCGGCCGCGGAGCGGCTTCGCGCGCCTTCCCTAGTACTCGGTCGAGCCGTCGGACTCGCCGGAAACCGGCGCGTCGTTGAGCTCGTCCTTCAAGACGTTGCTGGGCTTGAAGGTCAGCACCCTGCGCGCGGCCAGGCGGATCTCTTCGCCCGTCTGCGGGTTGCGACCCTTGCGCGCGTTCTTCTCGCGCACGACGAAGTTGCCGAAGCCCGAGATCTTGACCTTCTCTCCATCGGCCAGCGTGTCTTTGATGATGTCGAAGATCTGCTCGACGAGTTCCGCCGATTCCTTCTTCGAGAATCCCACGCGTTCGTAGATCTGCTCGACGATGTCTGCCTTGGTCACGGTGCTCCCCCTTCCGCCAGTATCTCGCGCCACGCGCCAAATGCCTAGCGAAGTTCTCCCCCGAAATTCTTTGCCAGCACTTCGACAACCCGGGCGACGGCCTTGGCCACCTCGGGCTCGGTCAGCGTGCGGTCTTCGCGCTGGAAGACCAACCGGAAGGCAATGCTGACCTTGCCCTCCGGAACACCCTTACCTTCGTATCGGTCGAACACCCGAGCCGAATGGAGGTGTGCGCCCCCTTTTCGCCGAATTGCCTCGAGGACATCGCCTGCCGGCACATCCACACCGAGGAGGACCGCCAGGTCCCGCTGGACCCTGGGATGCCGCGAAACGGGCGTGTATTGGGGCGCTTGGGCACCGATCTGGTCGAGAGCGTCCACATCCAGGACGCCCACGGCGACCACGGGCTCGATTCCGAAGCGGCGAGCGGTTTCTGGGTGCAGCTCGCCCACCTGGGCCACCACGCGACCTTGCGCCTTGAACGTGCCCGAGGCGCCAGGATGCAGGAAGGGCTGGTCCGAGCCAGCCTCGAAGGCCGGCGAGAGACCGCGATCGGCCAGAACACGCTCAACGGCCCCCTTCGCCTCGAAGAAAACCGGCGCCTCGTGGCCGGCCCAGAGCTGGCCCTCACGCGGGGTGCTGAAGAGCAGCGCGGCCTGGATCGGCTCGGTCGGGAGATCGGTGGCTGCCCCGGCCAGGAAGACCCGACAGCATTCGAAGATCCGTAGCGCGTCGGCCTGACGGGACAGGTTGGCCTGGGCCACACGCAACAAGGATCCCACCAGCTGCGCGCGCAGCCCCGGAAACTCGGCGTGGATCGGATTCTGGAGCTGCACCCGCTGGCGACGGGGGTCCTCGGGCGCCAACCGGAGGTCGTCGACCTCGCCGTCGGGCACCCAGGGAGCGGTCATCACTTCGGTCAGTCCGCTCGCGACGAGACTGTCCTTGACCGCGGCGACCGTTGCCTTGCGGGGAGCCAGGCTCGTCCCTTGGATCGCGCCGCCCGGGAGCGTGGCCTCGATCTCGTCGTAGCCGTAGATGCGCGCGACCTCTTCGATGAGGTCCTGGGGGATATGGAGGTCATTCCGATAGGACGGCGTCGTGCACGTGAGCTCGTCACCGGCGGGCTCCGCCTCGATATCCACGCGCGCGAGGAGGTCGCGAATTTCGCTTTCGGAGAGATCGGTCCCGAGCAGCCGGTTGACGCGTGCCGGGTCGAGCGAGATCGGCGCACCCGCCGGCGCATCCGCACCGCGCGCTTCGACGACACCGTCGGTCGGAGTCCCACCTGCCAGGTCCGCGAGCAGATGCGCCGCCCGGTCCGCCGCTCGGGCCTGGCCCTCGCGGTCGACGCCCCGCTCGAAGCGGTAGCTCGCATCGCTGTGCAGCCCGAGCCGCCGGGCGGTCCGTCGCACCCGGGACGGATGAAAGTGCGCGCTCTCGATCAGGACGTCGCGCGTCTTGGCCGTCACCTCGGTCGCGAGTCCGCCCATGACGCCGGCGAGCGCGATCGGACCGCTGTCGTCGGCGATCACCAGGTCTTCGCTCTCGAGCTTCCGGTCCTGGTCATCGAGGGTTCGGAGCGCCTCGCCAGCGGTTGCTGCGCGCACCCGGATGGTGCCCTGCAGCGTGGCCAGGTCGAACGCGTGGATCGGTTGGCCGAACTCGAGCATCACCAGATTCGAGACGTCGACGACGTTGTCGATGCTTCGCAGGCCTGCGGCTTCGAGCCGTTCCACGAGCCACGCCGGAGACGGGCCCACTTCCACGCCCCGCACAGCTCGCGCCGTGTAGCGGAAACAGCCATCCGGTTCCTCGATGGCAATCGCGATGGCGTCCGAGGTCGGTGAACCACTCGGCTTCGTTTCGGTCGTGGGATGTCGGACTTCGCCGCCGAAGTTTGCACGAACCTCGCGCGCCATTCCCAGCATCGAGACCCAATCGCCGCGGTTCGGCGTGATCTCGAAATCCATCACGGTCTCGCCGGTCGGCAATACCTGGGGAAGCGGCGTCCCGGGTGCGGCGTCGGTATCGAGGACCAGGATCCCGTCGTGCTCGTCGCCCAGTTCGAGTTCGCGGCGCGAGCAGATCATGCCGTTCGACTTTACGCCGCGCAGCTTCGAGCGCTTGATCTTCAGCCCGCCCGGAAGCGTCGTTCCGTGCATCGCCACCGGCACGCGTTGGCCCGAGTCGACGTTGGGGGCGCCGCAGACGATCGTCAGGTTCTCGTCCTGTCCGACATCCACTTCGCAGACCGAAAGCTTGTCCGCATCCGGGTGCTGCTCGCGCTTCACGACATGGCCGACCACGATCTCCGAGAGATCGGGTCCCATCTCGATGACCTCTTCGATCTCGAGACCGGCCGAGGTCAGACGCGCAGCGAGTTCCTCGTGCGAGTCCGGAAGATCGATCCATTCCGAGAGCCAACCCAGCGGGACGCGCACTAGAACTGCTCCAGGACGCGCACGTCACCGTCGAATAGCAACTGGATGTTCGGAATCGCCGAGCGGATCATGGCGGCCCGGTCGAGCGCCATCCCGAAGGCAAAGCCCTGCCAGCGGTCAGGATCGATGCCGCAGTTCTGCAGAACGCGCGGATGGATCATTCCGCAGCCGCCCCATTCGAGCCAACCTTCGCCCCACGAGACATCCATCTCGGCGGACGGCTCGGTGAACGGGAAGAAGTGTGCACGGAATCGCAACTCCGCCTGCGGGCCGAACAGGTGGCGCGCGAACGCGTACAACGTGCCCTTCAGGTCACCTAGCGACACGTTCTCGCCAACGCAGAAACCCTCGATCTGGTGAAACATCGGGTAGTGCGTCGGATCGAGGTCGTAGCGATAGACGCGACCGGGCACGATGAACCGGAACGGCGGCTCGAGCTGGCTCATGGCCCGCACCTGCACCGGCGACGTGTGCGTCCGGAGCACGTTGGTGCTGTCCTTCACGAAGAACGTGTCCTGGACGTCTCGCGCCGGGTGGTCTTCCGGAAAGTTCAGGGCGCCGAAGTTGTTCCAGTCGCTCTCGACCTCGGGGCCGTCTTCGACCGAATACCCGAGGCCCTGGAAGAACGCGCACATGTCGCGCTCGACCTGGGTGATCGGATGCAGGTGCCCTACCCGCGAAGCGGCGCCCGGAAGCGTCACGTCCAGATGATGGTCCGCCAGGCTCTGGCTCTCGGCCGCGGCCGCAAGACCGTTCTTTCGGGCATCGACCCAGGCTTCGATCTGGACCTTGGCCTGGTTGGCGGCTTGTCCCGCCGGTCCGCGTTCTTCAGGTGCAAGCGCACCGATCCCACGGAGCACGGCAGCTACCGAGCCCTTCTTTCCCAGGAACCCGGCACGCACTTCAGCGAGCGCCTGGGCGTTGGGTGCTTGGGCGATCGCGGTCTCGGCTTCAGCCAGGACCGCGTCGAGATCGGCAACCGCCGACATGGCTTAACCCGCGTTCGCCTTGGCGACCTCGGCCAGATCCGCAAACGCCTTGGGGTCGGCGATGGCGATATCGGCCAGGTTCTTGCGATCGACTTCCACGCCGGCCGTATTCAGGCCGTGGATCAACTTGCTGTACGAGAGTCCGTGCTCCCGTGCAGCCGCGTTGATGCGTGCGATCCACAGCGCGCGGAACTGGCGCTTGCGCTGCTTGCGGTCACGGTACGCGTAGAGCCAGCCCTTTTCGACGGCTTCTCGCGCCGTCTTGATCAGACTATTTCGAGTGCCTCGGTAACCCTTGGCATTCTTCAGGATGCGCTTGTGACGACGGTTGGTCGTGACTCCCCGCTTGACTCGCGGCATGTCGTTCTCCTTGCGGTCGGAGCGGATCGCAATTGCGCGATCCGCCTAGCCGATCCGTTCTAGATGTACGGCACCATCTGGCGGAGACGCTTCTCGTCCGCCTTGGTGACTTCACCTTCGAGTCGCAGCTGGCGCTTCCGCTTGCTGGACATCTTGGTGAGGATGTGGCGCTTGTTCTTGCGCTGGAACTTGAGCTTTCCGGTGCCGGTCTTGCGAAATCGCTTCGCGGCGCCTCGGTGGCTCTTCATCTTGGGCATGTCAGTCTCCTGCGGGTGCTTCTTCCGGCACCGGCGTTGCTTCTTCGGCTTTCACCGCTTTCGGGGGCTTCTGCGCTGCGGGCGCTGCCTCCTCCCCGGCGGCCAGCGCGGCTTCCTTGGCGGCCGCCTTTGCCAGGGCGGCTTCTTCTTTCTTCGCCGCTTCGACGGCGGCCCGGTTCGGCACCAGGACCATCGACAAGAAGCGGCCGTTCATCTGCGGTTGGTTTTCGACGGAGACGAGTTCGCCCAGTAGGTCCTCTACTTCTTGCAGCTTGTCGTAGCCATTTCGTCGGTGCGCCATTTCGCGCCCTCGGAACATGACCGTGACCTTGACCTTGTCGCCTTCCAGCAGGAACTTGCGCGCGTTCTTGAGCTTGAACTGAAGGTCGTGGTCGTCGGTGGAAGGTCGCATCTTGACCTCCTTCATCACCGCAGCCCGGCCCTTGCCGGCGGCCTTGCTCGCCGCTGCCTTCTTCTTTTGTTCGTACTTGTACTTGCCGTAGTCCATGATCCGACAAACCGGCGGGCGCGAATTGGGCGCCACTTCGACCAGGTCGAATCCACGTTCTTCAGCCAGCGCACGCGCTTCGTCGGACGTCATCTCGCCCAGCTGTTCGCCTTCTTCGTCGATCAGCCGGACCTCCCTCGCGCGAATCCGTTCATTGATGCGCGTGGTGTCCTTGTCCTGCGGTCGCGGGTCCCCTCGTCCTCTCATACTTCCCTTCGGGCTACACGCCCGGTCAGGTCCTCGACAAAGGCGTCCACCGCCATTGCCTCGGCCCTGTGCTCGCCAACGCGTCGTAAGCGCGGCGAGACGGTTCCAGCCTCTTCCTCCTGGTCTCCGAGCACACACATGATCGGGACTTTCTGGAGTTCGGCCTCTCGAATCTTGTAGTTCAGCTTCTCGGCGCGGTCATCCACGAAGACGCGAATGCCCCCGGCAGCGAGAGTGTCGGCGACCTTGCGCGCATAGTCATGGTGCCGGTCTGCAATGGGCAGGATCGCAACCTGAACCGGAGACAGCCAGAGCGGAAAGTCTCCGGCCGTATGTTCGATGTAGAGCGACATGAAGCGCTCCAGGGAGCCCAGAACGGCCCGATGAAGCATGGCCGGCTGGTGTTCTTCGCCGTCCCGGCCCGTGTAGTGGAGCCCGAACCGCCCAGGCATGGCCATATCCATCTGGATCGTGCCCAGGGTCCAGGAGCGCCCCAGGACGTCCTTGAAGTCGCAGGCCACCTTTGGGCCGTAGAAAGCGGCCTCGCCGGGGTTGATGCCACATTGGAAACCAGCGGCTTCGACCGCGTCCTTGAGACGGCCCTCGGCGACGTCCCAGTCGGCGGGGTCGCCCATGAACTCTTCGGGACGGGTCTCCAGCTTCACTTCGAGGCCATCGAGCCCAAGCGCCGTGTAGACCTCCTTCAGCATCTCGAAGAATCGGGCGACTTCGTCCTCGACCTGCTCGGGCTCGCAGAAGATGTGGGCATCATCCTGGGCCATCGAGCGCACGCGCGACAGGCCGGTGAGCGTGCCACTGCGCTCATTGCGGTGGAGACGAGAGAACTCGGCCAAGCGCAGCGGGAGCTCCCGGTACGAACGCTTGCCAAGCGAGAAGACGCGACAATGGCACGGACAGTTGGTCGCCTTGACGCCGACCTCCTCTTCGTCGTCCGCTCCGTCCATCCAGAACATGTCGTCGTGGAACATGTCGTAGTGGCCCGAAGTCTTGTAGATGCGCGCGCGGTTCACCTGCGGCGTCATCACTTCGCTGTAGCCGTATTTCGGGTAGAGCGACTTCATGAAGTCAACGAGGCCGTTGTAGACGACCATGCCCTTCGGCAGGTAGTACGGCGACCCCGGCGCGTCGGGGTCCAGGTGGAAGAGGTCGAGCTGCGTGCCGAGGCGACGGTGGTCGCGCTCGCGCGCCTGTTCGAGTCGCTCGTTGTGCTCTTTCAGCTCGTCTTTCGTGGCGAACGCCGTGCCGTAGATGCGCTGGAGCATCTCGTTGCGTTCGTCGCCCTTCCAGTACGCGCCAGCCGCTTCGATGAGCTGCATGGCCCCGATCTGCTTGGTGTTGCGCACGTGCGGTCCGCGGCAGAGATCGACGAATTTGCCATGACGGAAGAGCGTGATGTCCTGGCCGTCCGGGATGTCGTGAAGACGCTGGACCTTCAAGTCCTCGCCCATCTCGGTGAAGATGCGTTCGGCCTCTTCCCGCGTGACGACTTCGCGGACGAAGTCGGCCTTCTCTTTCACGATCTTCTTCATCTGTGCCGCGATGGCGTCGAGGTCTTCGGGCGTGAACGGCTCCGCGACCTTGAAGTCGTACTGGAACTTCTCGGTGTGATCCGTGCGACCCGCGTCGACCTGGGCCTGCGGGAACAAGCGCTTCACGGCATCGGCCATGACGTGCTCGGCGGAGTGACGGATCACTTCGCCACCCGCAGGATCCTTCGTCGTCACGATCTCGAGCGAGCAAGATGCGTCGAGCGACTGGCGAAGGTCGACCAGTTCGCCCGCGATGCGTCCGGCGAGTGCGGCACGCGCGAGGCCAGCGCCGATCTGCTCTGCGACGTCGAGCACCGTCGCTCCCTGCGACACCTCAAGCGTCCGACCATCGGGAAGTCCGACTTCGATCGTGCTCATGAGAGGTTGTGGGTGCAGAAGGCGAGCATGGGCATCCAGCGCTCGGGGCCGGTCACGGGTCTGGTCCGCCGTGGACCGGACTCCGCAAAAAGGCATGGTAGACACGGGCGGACTCGAACCGCCGACCCCCGCCATGTCAAGGCGGTACTCTAACCAGCTGAGCTACGTGTCTAGAACCGTCGAGACCGGGACGTCATGCGTCACCGGTCCCTTTAACGGCCCGGAATCTTTACCGATTTGCCCAAACCCTGTCAATCGGCCGGCAGCGAGGCCGGACCCTCTGGCACAATGAGCGAGAGCGAGATCGAGCGGCTCGGCGGCCCGTCCCATGAGACCCTGAGCCCCTCCGGGGGACGGTCGCGCACACGGCGCACCACGGTGCCTGGAGCTCCGCGCGCTTCGATGCGAATCATCATGCCGGTCGGCCCCACCTCGTGCGGCAGTACCCGACTGGCACCCGCCGCCATCAAGGCGCGCTCGAAGCGCTTCCAGGCCTCCCAGTTCAATGGCGTACTGACACGGTAGAGGCCCGTTTCGGCGGTCTCATCGTCTGTGTCGGCGCGCACGCCCAAGGCCGTGAGCCGCCGCACGACTCCGCGGCTATCGACATCGACCTCGACCCGGGCAGCCACCTCGCGCGCCCCTGGGGCTCCTCCGGCCACCGGCCGGCTGCCGAGTTGCTGGAGCACCCGGTAGCCCAACACGTAGTCACGAGCGGCCTCGCCGCCGAGTTGGTCCAAGGGGTCTGCGCCAGGAGGCCCAGGCACCGCGTGGCGCGCCACCACCTGCCGGACGCCTTCCGCGAGCCCAGCAGCGACCAGCCGCTGGCGCAGCGTGGCGCCCTGGGCGGTTCCGGCTCCACTCGGAACCACGACCTCAACCTCGACACGGGTGGCCGCGGGCACCGAGGCCGCCGCCGATGTCGCGAAGGCGAAAGCCGCGACGAGGCCCACGAGCGTCGCGGTCCAAAGGGCCCTCATAGCGTCACCTCGGCCACTGGGCGCCCGAAGAGCGCGTCGATCTCCCGCATCAGGGCTTCGCTGGGCTCCACGCCCCGCCCGCTCGGCAATGCCATCACGGTCTCGCTCTCGCCCGGGATCACCAGATGGAGTCGCACGTCACAATCTCCCGCGTGCTGGGACAACACGGTCTTCAATGCGAGCAGTCGGTCGCGACTCGCCTCCGCAGACTGGACCCGGATATGGACCTCCGCAGCGAGCCGCTCCTCCGCAGCCGCCAGTTCGAAGACATCCCGCACCAGGATCTTGTTCGGCTCCGCGGATTCAAGCGTGCCATTGATGACCAGGGGCACCGTGAGCGTCTCGGCGGTCTTGCCGGACTCGAGCCCTCGGCGGAGTAGTTCGCGGTGGTTGGCGTAGGGCTCAGAGAAGATGACGAGTTCGAAGCTCCCCTCCATGTCCTCCAGCGTGCCGAAGGCCATCGTCTGGCCTCGCCGCGTGCGGGTCTCGCGAAGCAGCGTGATGAGACCGCCCGCGCGCACTTCCCGGCCGACCTTCTCGGCCGCTGTCATGGCGCTGACATCGGTGAATCGACCCATCGCACCGGCATGGGCCTCGAGCGGATGGCCGGTGACGTAGAAGCCGAGAACGTCCTTCTCGTGGGCCAACCGCTCGCTGTCGGCCCAGGGCGCCGCATCCGGGAGGTCGCGCTCCTGCGTCCCCGCATCGTCCAGGTCGCCGAACAAGTTCTCTTGGCCGATCTCGCGATCTCGCTGTGCCGAGGCACCGGATTCGATCGCCCCATCGAGCGCTTGCCAGAGCGCCGCACGATTCGGATGGAAGGAATCGAACGAGCCGCACTTCACCAGGGCTTCGACGACGCGCCGGTTGGCCTTCCGCGCGTTCACCCGGCCCGTGAAGTCGTAGAGCGTGCTGAACGGCCCGCCCTCGGCGCGCACTTCCAGGATCGACTCGATCGCGCCCTCGCCCACGTTCTTGATTCCGGCGAGTCCGAACCGGATCCCCTCCGCGACCGGCGTGAAGTCGCGCTCGGACTCGTTCACGTCGGGCGGGAGCACCTCGATCTTGCGTTCTCGCGCATGGGCGATGTACCGCGAAAGTTTGTCGTGGTTCGAGGCCTCGATCGAAAGCACCGCGGCCAGAAATTCGCGCGGATGGTTCGCCTTCAAGTACGCGGTTTGATAGGTCACGAACGCATAGGCGGTCGAATGCGCCTTGGGGAAGCCGTAGCCGGCAAACTCGACGATCTGATCGAAGAGTTCGCCCGACTTCTTGCCGTCGATGTTGTTGGCTTCGCAACCGCTGACGAATTTATCGCGGTGCTTGGCCATTTCTTCGGCCTTCTTCTTGCCCATCGCGCGGCGCAAGAGGTCAGCTTCCCCGAGTGTGTAACCCGCCAGCTGGTTCGCGATCTGAAGGACCTGATCCTGATACACGATCACGCCGAGCGTCTCTTCGAGCAGCCCTGCCAGCTCCGGGACCAGATACTCGACGCGCGTGATGCCGTGTTTCCGAGAGACATAGTCGTCGACCATGCCGGAGCCCAACGGGCCGGGCCGATACAGCGCGATCAGCGGAATGACTTCCTTGAACGTGCGCGGCTTCAGCTTCATGACCAGATCGGTGATTCCCGACGACTCCATCTGGAAGACGCCTTCGGTATCGCCGCGACACAGCAGGTCGAAGCTCTTCTCGTCGTCGAGCGGAATGTTGTCGGCCCGAAAGTCCGGCAAGCCGGCCGCGCGTATGTGCTTCTCTGCATCCTTGATGATCGTCAGGGTCCGCAGCCCGAGGAAGTCGAACTTGATCAGCCCGATCTTCTCGACGCAACGCATGTCGTACTGGGTCATCACGTCGCCGGTTCGCGCATCGCGATAGAGCGGCACCATCTCGATCAAGGGCTGGGTGCCGATCACGACGCCGGCGGCATGCGTCGACGCGTGACGCGTCAGGCCTTCGAGTCGTCGCGCCGTCGTGAGCAGCTTCGAAACCTGACCGTCATTCTCTGATCGCGCGCGCAGGTCCGGACTCTGTTCCAGGGCCTCTTCGAGGCTGATCCCCAGGGTGTCAGGGATCAGCTTCGCGATCCGGTCGACGTCGCCGAAGGGCATGCCCATCACGCGGCCCACATCGCGAATCGCGGCCCGCGCTTGCAGCGTTCCGAACGTGATGATTTGCGAAACCTTGCGGCCATCGTCGCCACGATCCGGCTCGTCGTACTTGTCGGCCACGTACTTGATCACCTGATCGCGCCCGCGCATACAGAAGTCGACGTCGATGTCGGGCATCGAGATGCGCTCGGGATTCAGGAATCGCTCGAAGATGATGTCGTATTCGATCGGATCGACACCCGTGATTCCGAGCCCGTAGGCCGCGAGACTCCCGGCGGAGGATCCGCGCCCGGGACCGACCGGAATGTCATTTTCCTTCGCATAGCGAATGAAGTCCGCGACGATCAGGAAATAGCCCGAAAACCCCATGCTCTCGATGACACCGAGTTCATGTTCCATCCGGGGCACGTACGAGGCCTTGTCGCCCTCGAACGGCTCACCGGGATCCATCCCGAGGTGGGCCCGAAGACCCTCCCATGCGTTCTCGCGCAGGACCTCGTCCTTGGTCTTGCCAGCCGGAACCTGGAATTCCGGCATGTGATAGGTATCCATGTCGAACTCGAAGTGACAGCGCTCCGCGATCTCCATCGAGTTATGCACGGCCTGCGGGTGGTCATGGAAGACCTCCAGCATCTCCTCGCCCGTCTTCACGAAGAAACCCTTGCCGTCGAAACGAAAGCGCTTCTCGTCGTCCAGGTTCGACGCGGTCCCGATGCACAACAGGGCATCGTGGTGGTCGTGGTCGTCGTGCTCCAGGTAATGGGCATCGTTGGTCGCGAGCAACGGAATGTTCATGTCCGAAGACATCTTGATCAGTTCCGCGTTGCAGGTGTCCTGGTCTGGAATGCCATGGCGCTGAAGCTCCAGGTAGTAGCGGTCCTTGAACAACGTCGACATCTCTTCGACGAGGCGCCAGGCGTCATCCATCTGGCCGGCCATGATTCGGCGACAGACCATCGACGACAAACAACCCGACGTCGTGATGAGTCCTTCGCTGTGCTTGGCCAACAGCTCCATGTCGATACGCGGCTTGTAATAGAAGCCTTCGAGGTAGGACTTCGAGGTCAGCATCATCAGGTTGCGATAGCCGGTCTCGTTCATGGCCAGTAGCAGCTGATGGCTGATCGCGTCGTGACCCGATGAATCGCGCTCGCGTTTTTCCTTGTCGAAACGCGAACCGGCGGCGATGTAGGCCTCGCAACCGAGGATGGGCTTCACGCCGTTCGCGTGCGCCTTCTCGTAGAACTCGACCGCGCCGAACAGGTTGCCATGGTCGGTCATCGCGATCGCTTCCTGACCGATCGACTTCACGCGCTCGAACAGGGGGTTGTGCTTGATCGCGCCATCAAGCAGCGAGTACTGCGTATGCAGATGCAGGTGGGTGAAGGGAACGTTCGGCACCCGGCAGCCCTACCCTATTCCCATTCGATGGTGGCCGGGGGCTTCGACGACACGTCGTAGACGACGCGATTCACACCGGCAACCTCGTTCGTGATCCGACTCGAGACCTTGGCCAACAGCTCGTGGGGCAAGCGCGACCAGTCAGCCGTCATGCCGTCGACGGCGCTGACGCAACGGAGCGCGATGCAGTTGTCATAGGTCCGCGCGTCTCCCATCACGCCCACGCTCTGGATCGGCAGGAAGACGGCGAAGGCCTGCCAGATCTCGTCATAGAGTCCCGCGTTGCGGATCTCTTCGATCAGGATCGCGTCCGCCTCACAGAGGATGTCACAGCGTTCGCCGGTCACCTCACCAATGATCCGGATCGCGAGCCCGGGCCCCGGGAAGGGATGTCGCCCAACGATGTGCTCGGGGACTCCGGCGAGCCGACCGGCTTCGCGGACCTCGTCCTTGAAGAGTTCGCGCAGCGGTTCGACGAGCGCGAGCTTCATCCGCTCCGGCAGTCCCCCTACATTGTGGTGGGACTTGATCGTCGCCGACGGCCCACGTACAGAGACGCTTTCGATCACGTCGGGATAGAGGGTCCCCTGCACCAGGAAATCGGCGCCCCCGATCCGGTCCGCCTCTTCGTCGAAGATGTCGATGAAGAGGTGACCGATGATCTTGCGCTTCTCTTCCGGCTCGGTGACGCCCTTCAGCGCCTGGAGGAATCGCTCGCGCGCATCCACGGTCACGAGCGGAATCCCGAGCGAGTCGGCAAATGCCGTCTCGACCTCTTCCCGCTCATTCTTCCGCAGGAGTCCATGGTCGACGAAAATGCACGTGAGCTTGTCGCCGATGGCGCGATGGACGAGTGCCGCCGCGACCGACGAATCGACACCTCCGGAGAGTCCGCAGACCACACGGCCGTCACCGACCTGGGCCTGGACAGCGGCAATGGATTCCTCGACGAATGCTTCGACCGTCCAGCTACCAGTGCAGCCGCAGATGCCCCTGACGAAGTTCGCCAGCAGCTGGCTTCCGCCTTCGGTGTGCACGACCTCGGGATGGAACTGGATCCCGAGCAAAGGGCGTTCGGTGTGCGCGGCGGCCGCGAACGGCGAGTTGTCGCTGGTCGCAATCGCTTCGAATCCGGGCGCCAGTTCGAGGACGCGGTCGCCGTGACTCATCCACACGTTATGGGGTACATCGTCGAGCCCGGCGAAGAGCGGATGCGGCTTGCCCGGCGTCAGCAACGCGCGGCCATACTCGTGGTCATCGGCCTTCTCGACCACGCCACCGAGCAGCTGCGTCATCAGCTGCAGGCCGTAACAGATGCCCAACGTCGGCAGTCCGAGATCCAGGATCGCAGGGTCCAGGCTCGGCGCGTCATCATCGAGCACGCTCGACGGCCCGCCCGAGAGGACGAGGCCGGCCGGCCGCCATGCGGCCACCTCGGCGGCCGTCATCGTCGGCGGATGGATCTCGCAGTAGACGTGATGCTCGCGGATGCGACGTGCGATGAGCTGTGTGTACTGGGAACCGAAGTCGAAGATCAGGATTCGGTCGCGGTGGGCGTCAGACACGGGGCTCACTCGGACCCGCGGTGGCGGGCGCCCTTCCGGGGCAGCTCAGGGGGTTTGCATTCACGACGTTGCTCGGGCGCGATTCTCGCTCGATCATTCGAGACGGTAGTTCGGTGCTTCCTGCGTGATGATCACATCGTGAACATGGCTCTCCTGGAGCCCAGCGCCCGAGATCCGCACGAACTGGGCCGTTGCCCGGAGATCGGCCAATGTCGGTGCGCCGCAGTATCCCATTCCCGACCGCAATCCGCCGAGCAACTGGTGGACCGAACTCGACAGACTACCGCGATACGGAACGCGGCCTTCGATGCCCTCGGGCACCAGCTTCTCGCGTTCGTTCACGTGGCCCTGGAAATAGCGATCGCTCGATCCCTCGGTCATGGCGCCCAGCGAGCCCATGCCGCGATAGACCTTGTAGGAGCGACCCTGCAGCAGGATGACCTCGCCCGGCGTTTCGTCGCAGCCTGCGAAGAGCCCACCGATCATGACTGCGCGAGCGCCGGCGGCCAATGCCTTCACCACGTCGCCCGAGAACTTCACCCCGCCGTCGGCAATCACCGGGATGCCGAAACCTGCCGCGGTTTCGGCCGCGTCCATCACGGCCGTCAACTGGGGAACGCCAACGCCAGCGACCACCCGCGTCGTGCAGATGGAGCCCGGACCGACGCCGACCTTTACACCCGAGACGCCGGACTTGATCAGCGCCTCGGCGCCTTCGGCTGTCGCGACGTTGCCGCCGATGATCGGAAGATCGGGGAAATGGCGACGGACCTGCACCACGCAGTCGAGAACGCCGCGCGAATGACCGTGCGCTGTATCGACAACGACGACATCCACACCCGCGTCGACCAACGCCTGTGCGCGCTCGAGGGTTTCTTCGCCGGCACCGAGTGCAGCGCCGCAGCGAAGCCGCCCCTTATCGTCCTTGGTCGCGTTCGGATACCGTTCGCTCTTCTCGATGTCCTTGATCGTGATGAGCCCACGAAGATCGCCCGACGAGTCCACCACCAGCAACTTCTCGATCCGGTGCGCGTGAAGGAGTTCCTTGGCGCGCTCCATCGTCGTGCCCGGCGGAACCGTGACCAATCCCTCGGTCGTCATCACGGTATCGATGCGCTGCGACGGATCCTTCACGAACCGCAGGTCGCGGTTGGTAAGGATGCCAACGGCCTTCCCATCTCGGGTAATCGGGACCCCCGAGATCCGGTAGCGGGCCATCACATCGAGCGCGTCCTGGATCGCCTGTTCGGGCGCCATCGTGATCGGATCCACGATCATGCCCGACTCGGACCGCTTGACCTTGTCCACCTCGGCGGCCTGCGCGTCGGCCGAGAGGTTCCGGTGGATGATGCCGATCCCACCGTTCTGGGCCATGCAGATGGCGGCCTCGTGTTCCGTGACCGTATCCATCGCAGCGGACACCAGTGGCATCTGCAGCGAGATCTCGGCCGTCAGCTGCGTCGAGAGATCCACATCGCGCGGCAGGACGTCGGACGCTGCAGGGACGAGGAGGACGTCATCGAACGTCAGCGCCTCACGCACCCGTTGATCATTCATCGGTGAGGGCTCCAACTCTACGGGGGGACCATCGCTGAGTGCGACTGCCGACTCCCCGATATGGGGACTCTGGCCTGTCCCGAGTTGGCGCCGGAGTCTAGTTGTCAGCGCGCGGTGCATCAACCAGACCGCGTTCGAAATCGAGCCCGAAAACGGCCCCGGCCGAACGGGAAACCCGACGACCTGCGTCGGCGGCGGCCCTGGGCCTAGACGTGATCCAGGCTCTGGCGCAGCAAACTGGCCAGATCGGCCACGATGGCCTCCAGGATTCGGACAGCGGCCCGGGGCGCGTCCTCGGCAAAGCGGTGGAACGAAGTGCGCGAAAGCACGCGGACGGCACAGGGTTCCGCCGCGACCGCGGTCAGTGCACGCGCTCCCACAGCCACGAGTGCCGTGGCCCCAAGGACCACCGGCGCCTTCAGCGCACTTTCGTGACCGTTCGCATTCTTGATCCGAACGGAGCCTTCGGCGATCAGGATCATCCCCTCGGCGTCCTCGCCCTCGTTCACGATGCGTCGACCCGTGTCGACGAGTCGCTCATCGAGCAAGGGCACGAGGATCTCGAGTTCCTCGGCGGACAGGTCGCGGAGCTGCGGAAACTGCTTCAAGTCGTTCGGATTCACGGGAGCACTCGCGCCAGCATGGTCTTCAGCAGCGAGACCGGATCTCGACCGCTTTCAACCTGCAAGAGGAATAGAGATGAGGAGCTGAGAAGCGAGAGCTTCTCCTGCAGGTGTTCGGGTTGCACGCGTTCACCCTTCCGAAGCAGGATGACGTAGAAGATGCGGCTATCGGGCTGACGGCTCAGCTGCTCGAGGAGCGGCCGAAGCGCAGCCTCGGTGTCTCCCACCGGCATCGAGACCAGCACCAGCGTCCCGAGCGCGCCGTGGCAGGCGACCGGCCAGGTCGCGCGAAACGAGTCGGCGGCGGGGAGATGGATCCAGTCGATGCCGAGCCCTTCCCCCACGGCCAGGTGGCCGAGTTCGACGAGGTCCCCGGGATTCGGGCCCCCGTCGCGAACCGCGGGTGCCGCCTCCATTCCAGGCAGACTCTCGAGCAGTCGGGTGAAGTCTCGCGTCGCGCCTGGATCGGCCGAGGCCACCAGGACCTTGGCCGCCATCGACCCCGAACGCCGAGCGCGGCCCTTCTCCAGCCACTCGCGCAGCTGGCGGACCTGCAGGGCGTCGAACAACGTGCCGCGATCGCTCGAAGCGTTTTCGGGCTCGCGCTGCAACTCGACCAGTCCCCGGTCGATCAGCGTCTGCAGCGTGCGCAGCACCTGGTAGTCGGGGTAGCCGCAATGGTCGACGATCTCGCGCACGCGATCGTAGATTTCGAGCAGTAGCAGGACTTCCTGCGTGACAGGATGCACCGCGTTCGGCAGTTCGACCTTGGCAACCGAGAGCACGACCTTGGCACCCAGCGGCGGCAGGTTGCCACGCAGGCGCTCCCATTCGTCGAGTTGGCGCACACCCTCGAGCAACAGCGCGCGCGTCGGGGTCAAGATGCGCGCGGCAGCCGTCACACGGGTGGGTGCGAACGCGAAGCTGCCGTCCCGCCACGAAAGGAGCCGGTAGAGCGCCTTCTCCCCTTCGACCAACGGGCCCGCGTGCGCCTGGACCACATTGCCGTCTCGCAACAGCACGCGTCCCTGCTCGCGACGCCGCCCGGGCTCGGTCCGGGAAAGCTGGAGTTCCCCCGTCCGGCGATTCATGTGAAAGACCTGCAGCAGGTCGGTCAGTGGGATCTGGGAAAGCTGGCCCTGGACCTCGTGGTCGGTCGACGTTTCCCGCCCAACGGCGTCGATGCGCGCGCGCTGCGCCAGCATGGCTTCGACACGCGAGGCGACGTCGCGCTCGTGGGTTTCCGGCGGCAGAACCTCGTCGAAGAGTCCGGACGAGAGGCCCCCGGTCGTATCGCGACCAACGAAGACGATCCGCACGTGTTGGGTGCGGGGATTCGCGCGCAGGATCTCGGCCAGGCGACGCGCCGCAATCAGTGCGAGATCGCCAGCGGCCACCACCAGTTCGGGAACGTCGGCCAGCGTGCGTTCGAGTGCGACGGCGCCGGAATCGACCGTCGCGACCGCCAGGCCGCGATGGGCGCATGCTTCGCCGATCGCACGGCAGCGATCCGGGTTGCTGTCAGCGATGAGGACCGTGTTAGTCACCGATCGGAATCCCCAGATCTCGGCCTAGCTGAAAGGCCAGGTGTTCGACCACATTGGCATCGGACGTGTGATAGAGCGCAACCGACTTGTCGGAACCGCCTTCCCGGATCAGGGCATAGGGCGCGCCCTCCCCGTAGTAGACCAGGAACGGGCAGTCGGTCCCCGCACGAACGGGCGAAACCCAGGTCACGGGCACCGCGGGTTGGAGGTCCGCACGTCGGTCCGCCACCAGGATGATCTCGGTGTTCAGCCCATCGTCGTCGAGCTGGGCGAGACCATCGCGAAGTGGCCCGAGGAGACTGGCGCCCGGCGAGATATAGAGGAGTCCTCGATCGGCTGGACGGCGACGCACTTCCGACAACACGAAGCGCGTCATCTGTTCGGCGGTTTCCGGACGCCCATCGGGTGCATCTCCCAGGAGCGCTTCCACGACGCCCCTGAACGGGGCCGACTCGAGATCCAATGCTCGGATCAGGCTGGCGCGGTCCGCCTCGATGCCGAGATCGAGCCTTGCGGTCAAGGTCTCGAGATCCGACGCCTCCGCCGGGTAGCTCGCCGCGGCCGCGAGCAGGGTCGGTCGATCGGCACCGGGGAGACTGTCGAGCCCAGGACAGCGCTCGAGGCTGGCACGGAGGCGTCGTTTCGCCACCGCGGCACCGATGGTCTCGGACTCGGGTAGCAACGCACAGAAGCTGGCGTCGCCCTCGAAGGCCAACAGATCGGTCGTGCGCAAGGCGCCCGACAAGGCCCCTGAAAGCTCTTGGAGAAGCCGCGCCCACTCCCCATGCGACAGCTGCCGGCGCACTTCATCGGGCTGGTCGAGCGCGACCCGTACCAGCGAGAAACTGCGGCCGAAGCGCTGGGCTTTCTGGATCTCGTTGTCGATGACGTCTTCGAAGTAGGCCCGCGTGTAGGCCTGGGTCGTCACGTCACGGAAGGATCGACGTTCGAGTGAACGGAACGCGAGCGCGTTGGCGAGCGCCTGCGACGCATAACTTCCGAGGCGGTCCGCGAGTTCGATATCGGCTTCGCCGAAGGGCTTTCCGTCCAGTTTGTCGCTGACGCGAACGATCCCGAGCAGCGGTCCCTCCACGCGCAGGGGCAGCACGAGGGTCGTCGGGCCATCGCCGTCCTTCGACTCGACCAGGATGGCGCCCTGATGCGGCTCGGTAAGCGGCGCGAATTCGTCAGGCAACGCGTCGAGCGCAATTTCGTTCGACTCGTCTTCGACGCGGACCAATCCGCCAACGCCTGCGAGGCGGAGCCGGCCCGGCTCGCCCGGGCGAACCATCCAGGTCACGCCGCCGTGGGCATTCGTCTCGAGACAGAACGTTTCGACCACGCGATCGGCAAGGATCTCGAGATCGGTCGTCGAGAACAGGCCGAGAGCGCGCTCATATTGCGTGAACGCCGAGAGGTACTCGAGATTCTCGGCGACCAGTTCCTGGTGCTCGCGCTGAATCCGCACGCGATCGAGAATGCTCTCGAGGCTCCGGAGCAGTGCGGCCTTGTCGAGGGGCTTCAACAGGTAGTCGGTCGCGCCGAGCTTCATCGCATCGACAGCCGTCTTCACGTCACCCACGCTGGTCACGACCACGACCTGCTGTTCGGGCCAACGTTCCTTGATGCGCTGGACAAGCTCGCTGCCGTCCATCTCGGGCATGACGAGATCGGTGAGGACCACGTCGAAGACGCCATCGACCATGAGATCGAGCGCATCCGGGCCACATGCGGCCGTGGTGACCTCATAGCCCGAGTCCTTCAGCAGATCTTCCAGGAACACCCGGAAGTACAGCTGATCGTCGACCGCGAGGATCCGGGCCTGACTCACGCTTTCCCCCACCCATTGCGTCTCGTCCCCTGGACGGACGCCTCCTAAGCCTACGACACCGGCAGTTCAGACTCCCGAGAAGCCGGTGTGGTCCCATCGACCAGACGGAGCGGATCCTTCACCCCTGGTCGATCTTCTGTGCGTTCGCCGATCAGGCTGTGGGGAGTGGCCTCCACGATGCGGAGCTCCAGCAGCGTTCCGGCCGCAGGAGCCGGCAACTCCCCCGGAAGCGTGAAATTGACGACGCGGTGGTACGGATCCCGCCCCCGAAGCTGCTGGGCGCTGTCGGCACCTGCCGAACGGGCGCTCTGGCCCTCGACCAGGATCGTGGTTTCAGTCCCCACGCAACGCCGGTTTCCGGCCAGCTTCAGGCCGCGCTGGAGATCCTGGAGCGTGGCGAGGCGATCCTGTGCCTCCACCGGGTCGATCTGCCCGCCCATTTCGGCGGCGGCCGTTTCCGGCCGAGGCGAGTACTTGAAGCTGTAGGAATCTGCGAACTCCACGGCCTCCATGACCGCCAGGGTGTCCTCGAAATCGGCCCGCGTCTCGCCCGGGAAACCCACGATGACGTCGGTCGTGATCGCGATGTCGGGCCGCGCCCGCTTCAGGCGCTCGACGATCGCCAGGTACTCGGCGGCCGTGTATCGGCGCCGCATCGCTGCAAGCACCCGGTCACTGCCGCTCTGGAGCGGAAGATGAACATGGGGGCAAACCTCGGGGATCGCGGCGTGGGCCTGGATCAAGGCATCGTCGAAGAAAAGCGGATGCGGGCTCGTGTAACGGATCCGCTCGATGCCCGGCGTGGCCGCGAGTTCGCCCAGGAGTGCCCCGAAGGCCATGGTGCCGGCTTCGGCATCGCGGCCCCGTTTCAGATCATGACGACCGTAGGCATTCACCGTCTGGCCCAGGAGGGTCACCTCGCGGACGCCGCGCTCGGCCAGCGCACGCGCTTCGCCGAGAATGCCGGCCGCCGGGCGGCTGATCTCGCGACCGCGGGTCCGGGGCACGATGCAGAAGGTGCAGAACATGTCGCAGCCCTCCATCACCGTGAGGAATGCGCGCCCGGGCGTCGTCCCGGCGAAGGCCTCGTGTCGCTCCGGCAGATCGAAGCGATCCAGCGAGCGGTGCTCGTCGGTCATGGTCTGCCGCTCGCCAAGGCCAGCGGCCTCGACCATGTCCGGCACGAGCCGAAGGTTGTGCGTGCCGAAGACGAAGTCCAGGTGCGAGAACCGGCGCAGGACGCGATCGCCCTCCTGCTGCGCGACACACCCGCCCACGCCCAGCACGCGGCCCGGGACTGCCGCTTTCCATTCGCGCAGTGCCCCAAGGTCGCTGTAGAGGCGGTTCTCGGCCTTCTCCCGGATCGAACAGGTATTGATCAGAAGGAGGTCGGCTTCGGACTCGTCCGTAGCCGGTCGGAAGCCCGCGTGATGGAGCAGGTTCGCCACCTTTTCGGTGTCGTGGACGTTCATCTGGCATCCGTAGGTGCGAACAGCGTAGAGCGCGGGCATCGCTGGCAGCCTACCCGACGACTTCCGGGTCGCCAGCTGAGAAAGGCGAGAAATATATCCGACACGCGACGTGAGTCTTTCGCACTCAACCCCTTGCTACTGAATGACTTTCCACCGATCAAACACCAACTTAAAACGTGTTTGACAACTGCACCCTCCAGGGCACATACTGCCTTTCGTTCACCGATTCACAGGTTCTCTGGAGGTGCGGTGGATACGGCACATTTCCTCACAGAAATGTCCAACCTCTCACCCCCCATCATCTATCCACCGCCCTCCTCCCTGAAACGAAGCCCCGCTCGGTCCTCCCGAGCGGGGCTTCTTGCTTCTGGCGTCGAACACCGCTGGGGCGGCCATTCCGTGGGTCCGCGCTTCGTTACCTTCGCCGCGTGGAGAGGGACTCACTCGCATCATGAGCCATCAACGTCCGTTCTCGACGGCCCTGCTGTCGCTCGGCTTGTCTCTCGGCGTCGGCTGCGGAGACGCGCTCCCGCCGGCGGACGCGGCAGCCGAGGCACCTCCCCTGGTCCTGCTCGTGACCTTCGATACAACCCGGGCCGACCACCTCTCGGCCTATGGATACGAGCGCGAAACGAGCCCGAACCTCGACGCGCTCGCGGCGGAAGGAACGCTCTACGAACGCGCGACATCCACCGCGAGTTGGACCCTTCCGGCCCATGCGTCGCTCTTCACTGCCAAGATCACCCGCGGCCACGGTGCGCGCTACGACCCTGACGGTCCGCTCCAGCTCACGGCCGGCATCGATGGGCCGGACCGCTGGGACGCGTATCGGGCGCGAGGCCTCTCGTCCCAGGAGACCACACTGGCCGAGCGACTCCAGGAGGCCGGCTTTGCCACCGCCGGAATCGTCGCCGGCCCCTGGATGAAGCGGGTCTTCGGCTTGGACGAAGGCTTCGACCATTACGACGACGCGAACATCGATTCGGTCCGAGGCCGCCTGGCCGAAGACCTGACGGGGGCCGCCATCGAGTGGCTGGCCAGCGTCGAAGACCAACCGGCGTTCCTGTTCCTCAACTACTACGACCCGCACAGCCCCTTCGATGCACCGCCGCCCTACACCCACTGGTTCCACGAGGACGGCGCTCCGGATGACAAGTCGAGAGCCAGCGAGATCGCCCGCTACGACGCCGAGATCCGCTACACGGACCATCACTTCGGACGCCTCCTCGAGTCCCTGCGACAGACTGGACGGTATGAAAACGCCCTGATCGTGGTGACGGCCGATCACGGGGAGCTTCTTGGCGAACACGGCCTGTGGGGCCACGGCAGCTCACTCCACGAGGAAGAGATCCACATTCCCATGATCGTGAAGCCGCGCGGACCCGCTCGCGAAGCCGTGCGAGAGCCGTCGCGGGTTTCCCAGGTGGACGTGATGCCCATGATCCTCGATGACCTCGAACTCCCCCTCCCCGACGACGGCCAAGGCGGGGTGCCGCCCAACGCTCGGCGCCCCATCGTCGCAGAGGCGTATCCCCTGACCACGTTTGGACCGACCGGACACTGGCGCGCATGGTACGAGGACGGCCACAAACTCCTCTGGAACGACCGCGGCAACCACAAGCTCTTCGACCTTTCAGCAGACCCGCGAGAAATCAGGAGCCTCTCCCGGCGGGACCCCGCGCGGGTGGCCGCGATGAGCAAAGCGCTCGACGCCTACCTCGAAGAATTGCCGCCGCCCTTCCCGGCCGATGCCGCAGAAGACATCGACGCGGAAACCCAGCGTGCGCTGCGGGCGCTGGGTTACGTGGAGTGACGGCGACCGCGGCACGCGCGGAACTGAGCGCCCTCCACGCGTTCGGGCTCTGGGTCGCATTCAGTGCGATCGCGCTGCTGACCTATTCGCCGTCGCTCGACGGCGGATGGGTGCTCGACGACAACGTCACGATCGCCCAGAACACCTTCATCCACGAGTGGTCGTTGGACTCGGTCGCGGCCTTGTGGGACCCCGCGAGCGCCGCGGTACTGCACTCGATGAACTACGCCCCCGTCCATTTGATGGCGCACGCGGCCGAGTACGCCGTCTTCGGCGACAACCCGCGCGGCTACCGCGTCGTCAACCTCTTGCTTCACGCGCTCACGGCCGTCCTGCTGGTCGTGCTGCTGCAACGCTCCCGACTCCCGCTGTGGGTGGCCGGTAGCGCCGGCGCACTCTTCCTGGTCCACCCGGCCAACGGGGAGGCCATCGCGGCCGCCTTCCAACTCAAGACCATCCTGTCGACAGCGTTGGGACTGATCGCCTTGCTGCTCGTATGGAAGCGACCGGCAGTGGCCACCACTTGCTTCGCGAGCGCACTGCTCGTCAAATTCTCGGCGGTCTTTGCCCTGCCAGCCGCCGTGGTCTTTGCTTGGACCCGATGCCGGGACGAGACCGTGCCGCATTGGGGGTGGTGGCTCGTCTGGGCCGCGATCCTCGTGGCCGTCGCCATCCCGGAGTTCCAGGCATTCGAACGCGTCGGCCAGAATGCGGTCGCACTCGGCGCCGACCTTCCTGAACGCATCCGATCCATCGTGGCGATCAGCGGGCGTTACCTGGCGATGGCGGCGACCGCGGTCGGGGTTTCAGCGTTCCATCAGCCGGCGGCATCCGGTTGGAGTGACCCTTGGACCTGGGTCGGCGCGGTGCTCCTCGCTGCGCTCGCGTGGCGCTGGGTCGTGACGCTGATTCGGCGCGAGGAAGAGGCCGCGTACTGGATGCTCGCGGTCGCGGCCTTCGCGCCGATCAGCCAGGTGTTTCCGTTCCTCTACCCGATGGCCGACCGTTACCTCTACTCCGTCCTGCCGGGACTGCTCGGTGGCGCACTGCTCCTGGGCCGCGCGCTTTCGGAGCGCGTGCCTACCGCGCAGCGCGCGACGGCGGGCCGAATCGCTGGTGCGATCGTGGGTGTCATGGCGATCACCTTCGCGACGGTGTCCTACCAGCGAAGCCCGGTGTTCCGCTCGGACGCAGCCATGCAACGCGAAGCCGCGCGGCGCTATCCGCAGGGTGTCCAGGCACACCTCCTGTCGGCGAGTGCCGCGGCTGCACGCGGGGAAACCGCGCGGGTCGGCGAACACCTGTCGCGACTGGCCGACTATGGCTTCGTGAACTGGACCGTGTTGCTACGCGATCCCGCGATCGGGCCGCAGCGTCAGCGTCCGGCCATTCGCAACGAGATCGACCGCATGGCCCAGGCCTGGATCGACCGACTCGGTCCGATCGAGGTACCGCACCAAATCGAGCTCAACATGCTGGCCCAGGCCTACCTCGTGCGCGACGAACTCGCGCCCGGAATTGCGGTCCTCGAACGCGCCATCGCGATGGGCGGACCGCACACGGGAACCATCGAAGTGACGCTCCAGGAAGCGCGACGAGATGCGTCCCGACGAACGATGACGCCGAGACGCCGCTGACGACCGAAGGCGGCCGTCGCGCTACAGCACCAGTCGATCGACGACCTTCGAAAGCTGCTTCAGGTTCCGACATTCTTCCGCGACGTCGGCGTACGGCAGGTACTTGTCCATCACCGAGTCGCCGAAACCCCAGGCACTCGGGCTCTCGGGGTTCAGCCAGACCACATCCTTGGCCTTGTTGTGGATGTCGCGCATGCACCAGGCCTTCGGGTCGTTGTAGTTGTTGCGCGCGTCGCCGAGCACGATCACGGTCGTCCTGTTGTCGATGGCCGAGAGGTGGTTCTGCCAGAACATGTGGAAGGCGTGACCGAAGTTCGAGCGCGTGTAGACATTGATGACGTCGCCGCCATCTAGCGCCTTTTCGATCGCGTCGCTGATGTCCATGTCCTTGAAGACCTGGGTCACCTCGCCCAGCTCGGAGACGAACACGAAGCAGCGCATCTTCGTGAAGCATTCCTGCAGCGAGTACATGAACTGCATCATGAAGCGCGAGACGTTCGCCACGGACGACGAGACATCGCACAGGATCACGAGCTTCGGGCGGTCCTTGCGGCGCTCGCGGAAGACCAGCTCGAACGGCACGCCGCCGTGACCAGCATTCCGCCGCAGCATCGTGCGCAGGTCCAGCTTTCCCCGCTTGAGGCGACGCTTTCGGATCGACAGCACGTTCTTGATGCGCTGGGCGAGCCGGTTCACCACCTCTCGCATCTTCTTGATCTCGTCCTCGGTCAAGTTGTAGAAGCTCTTCTCGAGCAGGCTCTCGCGGCGGAACTTCTCCATGTAGTCGAAGTTGCGCTGCTGGAGTTCCCGCTCGGTGAAGTTCCGCACGCTCTGCCGGAGCGCCTCCATCAACTTGTCCACGAGCTCCATGAGCTGATCGACTTCGGCGTCACCGAG
>JAJDAQ010000047.1 GCA_029261815.1 Deltaproteobacteria bacterium | reverse complement strand
ACGAACGGCCTCGGCAAAGCGAGCCACCTGGGCCGCGATAGAATCTCGGTCCATGAACCCCGAGATCATCGACATCGGAGGCCTCGGCTCGGGCGACGCGCATGCCCTCGATCGCGTGGCCGCGGAGCTCGAAGGCGCTGGCCGTTCGCTCGGTGTATTCCACATCGCTGGGCACGGCCTGCCTGAGGACGACCTCGCTCGTTTCGAAGCGGCCATGCGTGCCATGTTCGCCCTCCCCGATCCAGTCAAACAGCAGATGCGCCGCTCTCGCGACAATGCCTGGGGCTACTACGACGAAGAGCTCACGAAGAATCGGCCGGACTGGAAGGAGATCTTCGACTACGGCGCGGAGCGCGACCCCGACCACACGCCGCCGGCCCATAGCGATGGCACGAACCGTTGGCCTCCCGGCGAACCTGCGATGCGCAGCGCCCTGCTCCAGCACCATGCGGAATGCGTGAGGCTCGGTCGACTTTTGTTAGGCGCGTTGTCCGTAAGCCTCGGCTTCGCACCCGACCGCCTCGCCCACTTCTTCGAAGGCGACTCGAGCTTCGTCCGCCTGAACCACTACCCGGCGTGCGCGTCGCCGGCGGGACCCGACTCTGCGCCGCTTCCCGAACAGGGTCACCTCGGCGTCCATCCCCACAGCGATGCGGGCGCGCTCACGATCCTCTACCAGGACCGTGTGGCGAGCCTACAGATCGAAGTCGACGGCCGATTCGTACTCGTGGAGCCCGTACCGGGGGCGCTCACGGTGAACCTCGGCGACATGCTTCGGGTCTGGAGCAACGATCGCTATCGCTCCCCCGTCCACCGGGTCCTCGCGCACCGAGACCGAGAGCGATTCAGCGCGCCCTTCTTCTACAACCCCCGCTACGACGCCGTGTGCGAGCCGATTCTCGACCCAGGAGCGACTCGCGCTCCGCGGTTCCGGCCGGTGTCGTGGGCACACTTCCGCGACCAGCGTTCCGCCGGCGATTTCGCGAACTACGGCAGCGAAATCCAGGTGGATGACTTTCTTCTTCGTTAGTCAGATCCCAGCTACCGATCGGGAGTTGCGATTGACCGGCGAGTGATTGAACAGTTGCCACTGGCTTGTCAATCGAATAATTTCAGTTCATGGCCACGAAAGCCCCCACCGCGAGAGAGCGCCAGCGCGAGGAAACCCGGGAGCGAATCCTGGAGGCGGCGGTCGAGGCTTTCGCCGAGATGGGCTTCCGCGGCGCGAGCACCCGCGAGATCGCCCGCCGGGCCTCCACCAACCAGGGCCTCATCACCTACCACTTCCGAAGCAAGGAAGATCTGTGGCGTGCCGCGGCCGACGGCATCTTCGAGCGGCTCGGGGCACAGCTGGCCGAGCGTATGGAGGCGCTCGATCTCACCGATCCACGGGAGCGCGCACGGGAGGCGATCCGTCAGTACGTACGCTTCGCCGCGGCCCACCCCGAGTTGTTCCGCATCATGGTGGACGAGGGCCGGGTCGCGGATGACCGCATGAAGTGGCTCGTCGACACCCACCTCCGTCCGCGTTTCGAAGTCATCGCGCCGGGTCTGATGGAGGTCGCGGGAATCGACGAGGCGCTGGTCCCGCACGCCTTCTATGCAATGGCCGGCGCGGCCTCGCTCATGTTCGCCGTGGCGCCCGAGTGCCGTCGCCTGACGGGCCTCGACCCCCGGAGCACCCAGGCCGTCGAGACCCACGCCGACTATGTCGCGCGACTGCTGGTGCCGTAGGCGCCCTTCCAGCGGGCCTCGGCTGGACGGCTCCTGCGGTCAGATTCCACAGCGACACTCGGGCCGGCTCCGCTCTTTTGGCTATTCGATTGACAAGGTAATTCATACAGGCCACATTTAACTTGTCGATCGAACAGCCAAAAGGGCAGGAGAAACCGATGGAGAGAATCCACACCGATGTCCTGGTGGTTGGGGCCGGACCGGCCGGACTCACGGCGGCGTGCCTACTCGCCCGGCTCGGAGTGGATGCGCTGACGCTCACGAAATACGGCACCGCCGACGCCCCCCGCGCCCACATCACCAACCAGCGGGCGGTGGAGATCCTTCGCGACCTTGGGGTCGAGGACGCGGTCAAGGAACGCGCCCTTCCGAATCACCTGATGGGCAAGCAGGTCTTCGCCACTTCGTTCGCCGGTCGCGAGCTTTCGCGCATGATGACGTGGGGCACCGGGGACGACCGTTTGGCCGACTACCGCGCAGCCAGTCCCAGCGAGATGTGCAACATCGGCCAGCACGTTCTCGAGCCGATCCTCCTCGAGCGCGCTCGGAAACTCGGCGCCGATGTGCGCCTGCATCACGAGGTGCTCTCGGTCGAACAAGACGACGAGCACGTCACCTCCCGCGTGCGCCCGCGCGATGGGGGGCCCGAGTTCGAAGTCTTGGCCCGCTACGTCGTCGGGTGTGATGGCGGACGAACGGTCGTCGGCCGCGACGGGGGGTTCGAGTACGAAGGAGAGACGGGCCTCGGCGACGCCATCACGGTCTGGATCGAAGCCGATCTGTCCCGCTACACCGCGCATCGGTCGGGCGCATTGTTCTTCACGGTGACACCGGGTAGCCCCGACCTGGTGAGCATCTGGACATGCGTCGAGCCATGGAACGAGTGGAGCACCATCTTCGTCCGCCCCGATTTCGAGCCAAACGACCTGGACGAGTCGAAAGTGGTCGAAAGCGTGCGTGCGGCCATCGGCGACGACAGCGTCGAATTCAAGATCAAGAAGATGAGCCCCTGGCAGTTCAACCACATCGTGGCGTCGAGATACCGACGCGGAAGGCTCTTCATCGCCGGCGATGCCGCGCACCGTCACCCGCCCGCGAACGGCCTGGGCAGCAACACCTCGATCCAGGACGCGTACAACCTGGCGTGGAAGCTTTCGCTCGTCGTTCAGGGGCTGGCCGATGATGCGCTACTCGACACCTACGACGCCGAGCGCCAACCGGTCGGCCGCCAGATCGTCGATCGCGCCAACCAGAGTGTGCGCGAGACGGCGGGTTGGCTCCTCGCGCTGGGCCTGCGGCCGGACATGAGCCCGGACGAAGTCGATGCCCGGCTTGCCGAGATCTATGGACCCGACGGAGAGCAGCATCGAGAGGAACTCCTCGCCGGGCTCCAAGTCATGAATGCTCAGTTCAACGCTCATGGCGTCGAACTCGGGCAGCGGTATCAGTCACGGGCCGTCATCGACGATGGAACGTTGCCGCCCGAGCCCACTCGCGATGCTGTTCTCCACTACGCGCCATCGACATTTCCCGGCAGCCCGATTCCCCACGCCTGGCTCGCGATCGGTGACAGCGACGTATCCACGCTCGACGTCTGCGCCTACGACCGCTTCACCCTGGTGACCGGTGCGGGCGGCCAGCCATGGCTCGACGCTGCCGGGAAGGTGTCCGCAGAGCTCGGCGTCGATGTCGAGGGCGTGCAGGTTTCGCTCGGCCTCGATGTCAACGATGTTTACGGCGACTGGATCCGCCGCCGCGAGATCAGCGACAATGGATGCGTTCTCGTCCGACCCGACCGTATCGTCGCGTGGCGATCCGCCGACCTCGTCGACGACCCAAAGACGGTGCTGCAAAACGTGATGTCGACCGTGCTCGGCAAAGGAGGAAATGCATGACTGAAAACAATGCGACGCCCCGGCTCACGCTGGGACACACCACCCTGGCTGCTCGCGACCTCGATCGCCTGTCGGCTTTCTACTGTGACGTGCTCGGCTTCCACGTCACCAATCGCGGGCCGGTTCCCGGTGGATCGGAGATCGCCTTCCTGAGCCAGGACCCGAACGAGCATCACCAGATCGCCATGGTGGGCGGCCTCGAGCCGCCGAACGCAGACTTCGTCCTGGTCGATCATCTCGCCTTTCGAACCGGCAGCCTCGACGATCTACGGGTACTGCGCGCGAAGCTCACGGCGGCCGGCGTCGAAAGCATCCTGCCGATCTGTCATGGCAACGCCTGGTCGCTCTATTTCAACGATTGCGAAGGCAACGGCGTCGAGTGCTTCGTCGACACGCCTTTCCACGTGGCCCAGCCCTTCGCCCACGGCTTCGATCTCGACCAGAGTGACGAAGCCGTCTTGGAGACCACTCACAAGCTGGTCGAAACCGAGCCCGAGTTTCAAGCGATGGCAGAGTGGCGACAGGCGTTTGCGCAGCGGATCGAGGAAGCCTGAACGAACGGCATAGGCGGGACTCCGCCGGCGCACTCGTCCCCCACCATGCCGCGGCGGGTTGTTGGAGGGCGCTTGCGCCTCGAGCGCTCATTGACTCGATCGGGAAATGGTGGAGGCGGCGGGAATCGAACCCTCGTCCGCATGGGATCCGGCGATTGCGTCTAAGCGTTTCGTCCCGGCTCGATCTCGGGGAGGCCAGTCGCTGGGAACGGAGCAGCGCTCCCCTCGGCGGACTGCTCTTTTCGACGCCCGATGCGGGTTGCCAGTGGGCGGGCGAACGAAGCGCTACGGCGCCTCGACGGGATCCAGCCGAAGGAACTGCTGCGGCGCGAACCCCACCATGAGCTTGAACACGAACCCATTGCCGATCTCGGCGGCCACCCGTTCGTGCTCTTCCTCGTCGACGGGTACCGCGCGATAGTCGGC
>JAJDAQ010000046.1 GCA_029261815.1 Deltaproteobacteria bacterium | reverse complement strand
GTAGCGCAGCAACACCACGACGTAGAGCCCGCCCACTACGAGCTGTTGAAGGCCCCAGAGCGCGAACGTGACGACGACCGCTGTGGCCGCCGCGTCCGGGTACGTGTCGAGTGGGATCGTCGCGATCGCCTGCGCGCCGCCATCGGGCAGGAAGACGTGGACCAGGCTGCGGAATAGCGTTACCAGTGTGATCGCGACGAAGACCCAGAGCGCGACGGGATGGCCGGCGTAGGAATTGTCAACGGTCCGCGGAAGAAGCCGCTCGAGCATGGTCGGAGCCTAGCCTTCGATCGGTTCCAGCGGGGGTAGACCCAGCATCTTGTTGTAGGTGTTGTGGTAGTGGTGCAGCGTCGGTTCGTTGCGGCCGAAGATGAAGGCGTCCTGCAGGCCCGAATCGGCTGCTCGCTGGGAGTCCGCGGCGGCGACGTAATCTTCGTCGCGAATGACATCGCCGAATCTGCGCGCGATTTCGGTCGGCAGCGCGCGACCCTCGACGGAGCCGGCGACCGCCGGATCGAGATAGAAAGAGACCTGGGAGATCGAACGACCGACCTCGGTCGGGTGAGGGTAGACGCGGACGATGCTCACCAGTTGTGCACCGACATTGAACATCACATTCGGGAACAGCCAATAGACCGGGAACCCGGGGCCTCGGAGCCGCCATTCGGATTCAGGATGCTCACGGAGCGTGTCGATCTCCCGCGTGCACAAGATCATGCGGTGGTTGCGTTCCCAATGGTCGAAGCCCTGGACGTTGCCGTGGAACACCGGGTAGAGCGTGTTTCGGTGCAGCGCGCTGAAATGATAGGTCTCACCAAAAGTGTCGATCGCGAGCTTCCAGTTCAGCGGAACCTCGTAGACGTCGGAGCCGCCGTACACGTAGTCGGGGAATCCCCAGCTCTCGAAGTCGGGCCCGAGGCCCTCGAGGACGACCTCGGGGTTGATCGTTCCGTCCCGCTTCGGGTGGACGAGCAGCACGCCGTACTTCTCGACGGCTGGCAGTTCGATCAGTCCGCGACAATCCTTGTCGACATCTCCGAAATGTCCGGATTTCGGAACGTTCACCAGTTTTCCGTCACTCGCGTAGGTCCAGGCGTGAAACGGACACATGAAGCGCGTGCGCTTTCCACGCTCCTCGCCTTCGATGGAAACCCCGCGGTGGCGGCACGCGTTGAGGAAGGCCCGAAAGTTTCCGTCCTGATCCCGCGTCGCCAGGATTTTCACGCCCCAGTCTTCGCGCGTGAGAAACGAACCATTTTCCGGAAGGTCACCGCTCATGCCGATCATCTGCGGGTAATCGAGGAAGAAGCGCTCGCGTTCCTGGCTTGCTCGTTCCGGACACGAATAGACGCTCGATGGCGCACGCAGCATCACCCCGGCATCGAGGTTGGTGCCAGTGTCGAGCTGATGGAGCAGGTGCTTCAGCAACCGGATCTGCTCGTCTCGCTTCATGTGACTTCTCCGAGAACGGCCACACCCCACCGGCGGGGCCGTTCGATGCGTGCCGCAGGGAGAATACGCGCTTCGAGCGCGTACGTCCGCCAGTCACCTACACTCTTCGTTCGAATCGGAGGGACCCAGATGAACGTTGAAGGCGGATGCTATTGCGGTGCCGTGCGCTACCAGGCGGAAGGTGAGCCGATGATGAAGCTCCAATGCCATTGCCGCGAGTGTCAGTACATCACGGGCGGTTCGGTGAACCTCGTGATGGCGATGCCGGAGGGCTCCTTCCGATACACCCAAGGCGAGCCGGCCCGTTTCGAGCGCAGTGACCTCGACGCGGCCGTGGTCCGGGAATTCTGCAGTGCCTGTGGCACACACCTGACGTCGCGTCCGCCCGGTCTGCCCGCGGCCCTGATCAAGGTGGGAACGCTCGATGACCCCTCCGCTTTTGGCGGGCCGCAGATGGCGATCTTCCTGTGCGACCAGCAGTCGTTCCATCAGGTCGCCGAAGGTCTGCCGACGTTCGAGCGGATGCCGGGCTAGGGCGAAAGCCCGGTCAGGAGGCGCCGATCGTCGTCCGGTGGAGCAGGCGGGCGTGGCCGTCGTATCCGCCGCTGGCTCGGTGCAGCACGCTCCGGTTGTCCCACATCACAAGCATGTTCTCTTGCCACTTGTGGACGTACTGGAAATCCTCACGGCCCTGCCATGCATGGAGGTCGCGTAGGAGCGCGTTGGCTTCTTCGCTCGCCATGCCATCGATCCCGACGATGTAACCGAAGGTCCCGAAGATGCCGAGACGACCCGTCTCGGGGTGCTTGCGCAGGATCGGGTGGCGTTGCTCTGCGAGCGCTTCTTCCGATGCGCGGATGTCCATGCTTCGACCCTTCGCCTGGTCGGCGGCGCCGTACGCGCCATCGGGTCCGTAAGGCAGCCGCGCCGAGTGCACGGCGATCTTGCCTTCGAGCCGTTCGCGCAAGGACTCCGGCATGGCGTCGAGCGCGAGGTGCTGGTCGGCGAAGTGTGTGTCGCCGCCGTTGGGTGGAATCGTGATTCCAAACAGGCACGTTCCCTGGGGTGGATGCTCCTGGAAGCTCCAGTCCGTGTGCCACGACTCCGCGAAGATCGGGAGGGTCTCATCGGCATCGCGCTGGATCGCCGCGATGTGTTCGTGCCCCGGTATCGATCCGAAGAACGGGTCATGGCCGAATGGACCGAACGACAGCGTGAACTGTTCGAGATCGTCGTCGGTCATCGGCTGGTTCGGGAACACCAACACATGGTGTTCGAGCCAGGCCGCGCGAATCGTCCCGACGTCGACCGACGCGAGCGGCTTTGTAAGGTCGACGCCGGTCACTACCGCGCCGCAAGCTTGACCTGTCGGAGCAATCTTGATCGTCATGGGTTCCTTCCCGGCGACATACGCCAGCTAGACGTTACGCCGTAGCTTCTTCAACCGGGCGATTTCGTGCCGCAGCCAGCCACTTTCCCAGAAGCTCTCGTCGCCGACTTCGAGCAGCTTTTCGTGGGCGCTGATCAATACGTCGTGTGCGCTCGCATCGGCTTCTTGGACCGCTTCGGCCAGCCGGATCGCGGTTGCGTGATCGCCGTCTTGGAGCCTTTGGCGCGCCAACACCAGCACCGCCTGCGGGCCCAGTTGCTCGGCCAGGACCGCCGTCGCGTCCGCCGGGTCCGTGCCGTAGAGCTCGGCACTGGATCGACGCTGGAACCAACCGGTATACGACTCGAAGATCGTTCGCGCGGCCCATGAGACCTTGCCGTAGCCCTGGCCGACTCGTAGCTCCGGCGGGAGTTCAACGGAGCGCATGATTTCGTACGGATCCATGCCCTGGTTGATGAGTGCGAGTGTCCGGGTGTGGACGAAGTCGACGGCGTCGCGCATGCGCACGAGACAAGCATCGATCAGCTCGCCGCCGTCGATGGGCAGGTGGCGCCCGGTGATGAGCGTTTCTGCGCCAAGCGCGCGCACGCGTTCGACGTTGGCCATGTAGGGGACCGGGTACCGGTAGAGGTCGCCCCGCAGCGTATTGAAGTTCGGGAAGTGCGGAAACAACGGACCAAAGAGGTTGCTGACGATTGCGACGCGATGCTGGGGCAACCAGACGATCATGCTGTCGATCGTTTCGCCGCCGGGAGCGTGCAGGAGCTCGATCTCGAGATCGCCGGCGCGGAGGGAGAGCTGGTCATCGAAGACGATGTCGGGTGTCGGAATGTCCTGCACGAACGACGCTTCGGGATAGTCCTTGAGGAACGCCGAGATCTTGGCCGGCAGCTCCGGGAACCAGACGAGCGCTGTCTGGTTGCGGAACTCCTGGATGCGCTTGTCGTCCTCCTGACACTTCGGGTTGTTTCGATGCGCCACGTACTGGGTGCCCGACTCGCGAAACTGCGAGACGCCACCCACGTGGTCGACATGGCCCTGCGTCGTCATCACGAACGTCGTTGGGCCCTTGTCCAGGGCGCCAAACAAGCGCAAGTGATGGGGTGCTTCGAAGCCCATTCCCGCGTTCACGATCAGGCGTTCGCCGCCTGCATCGACCAGGTAGCTGGCGGTCGCACCGGCCGAGCGAAAGACCCGCTCGTGGATCTGGACCGCGGCCTCGTCGTACGGGACGTTGAGCAGCTCCCGTCCCGGGCGCTCGTCGATCAGCCGATCGACCTGTTGCTGGATGTCCATGTGCGAGGGTCTCCGCCAGCGAGAGCGCCGGCTCCCGGTCGGCGACAGCCTACACCGGTGCTAGCGGTTATCCCGACGCCGGCCCGGCCGGAAGCCCAGGGCCGACAAGGCCATGAGCATCGCGATCGAGGGTTCCGGGACGAAGGTCGGGTAGAGCACCCGAAAGCCCGAGAGGTCGTCCGCGGTCAGAGCGAGACCCAGGCTCGACATGATGCTCCGGTACTCGACCGGGGCGATTCCGACCGACGCGTACGGCGGCGACAGGCCGTCGGGCATGAGCGTGGTGGCATCCGCATCCGTGTCGAAGTTCGCATACGGGAAGTCCGACGGATGATCGAGTCCGATTGAATGCCCGATCTCGTGGAGCATCAGTTCGAAAATGGCCTCTTCCACCGAGAAGAGTGCCCAGTTGGGCGTGAATCCCTGCCGTTCGATCGCGAAGGAGATCGTCGAGCCCAGGATGGCGAAGCCCGGAACCGACAGACCGTTGGTCAGCATGCGCTGATCCGACCACGCGGGCGCGAAACCCGAGTAGGCCTGGAAGAAGTTGCCTTGGAAGATCGAGGAGGTCTCGCTCACCGCCTGGACGACGATTTCGCCGGGGCCACTCCCGATCGTGAGATCGAACCCGAAATGCGGCTGTTCCCAGGCGGCGAAGGCACGGAATGCACCGTTCCACACCGCCTGTGTACCGGCCGCGTCGAGGCCGAAAGAGGCGGCGAAATCGTCCCGAAACACGACCTGGATGCCGTCCGCCAGGGTGCTGCCAAACAGGCCCTGGGGGTTGGCGTCCCACCGGGGTGCCTCGGTCAACGAGCGCCCGACATCGATCCCCGTATCCGAGAAACGGTGAAAGTTCTGATCGATCGTGAACGCGGTCCCGGCAGAAGGCAACGTGGTCGCCAAACCGAGGATGCCGAGGCTGAGCCATCTCTTCCATTTCATCGCGGACCTGCTCCCCTGCAATGAGTGGGTCGGCGGGGTCATTCGTGGCATCGCATGGCGGGCGTCGGTTGCGCTCGTGCCGTCTGAGGCCGAAAGAGCCGAAATCGGAGGAAAATCAACCGATTAGCTGATCAAAAACGCCGGGGAACCCTGCCATTTGATCCCGGGGTGTGGATACTGTGACCCGCTCGGAGGTCCAAAGTGGTTTCGGAAGGTGTGCTCTTGATGGTCGTCGGAATGGCGACGGTCTTCGCATTCCTGGGCCTCCTGGTGGGCCTGATGCACGCGTCCGCCGTGTTCTTCGCCGCCTACGGCGATCGGCTCTCCGAGCCTGAACCCGAGGTGCGGGCCACAGCGGTCCCCTCGGGGAAAGAAGAAGAGATTGCGGTGGTGCTGGCCGCCGTCGAGGCGTTTCGCCGCGGCGCGCGTCGCAAGGCCTAGGGCCGGGAGCAGGAACGGTGGCAAAGAAGCTCGTATCGGTGATGAACACGTCCTTCCGGGACGGATTCCAGTCGGTCTATGGCGCGCGCGTCAAGACGGCGGACTTCCTGCCGGCGGTGGAAGCGTCGGCCGCCGCAGGTTTCACCCACTTTGAAGCCGGGGGCGGGGCGCGGTATCAGTCGCTCTACCTGTATTGCCAGGAAGACGCGTTCGACATGATGGACGCGTTCCGGGAAACCGCCGGGCCGGACGCCAATCTGCAGACCCTGGCGCGCGGTGTGAATGTCGTCGGCCTCGACTCGCAGAGTTCGGACATCATCGACCTGCACGCCAAGCTGTTCAAGAAGCACGGCATGACGACGATCCGGAACTTCGACGCGCTCAACGACGTGCGGAACCTGTCGTACTCGGGCCGCTGCATTGTCGAAGCCGGGCTGAAGCACGAAGTCACGATCACGTTGATGGAGCTGCCGCCCGGATGTTCGGGTGCACACACGCCCGAGTTCTACATGAGCGTGCTCGAGGGCATCCTCGATGACGGCGTTCCGTTCGACTCGATCTGTTTCAAGGATGCGTCGGGGACGGCCGTCCCGCAGAAGGTCTACGACACGATCAAGCTCGCGCGAAAGCGGCTGGGCGATGAGGTCCACATCCGCCTGCACACCCACGAGACAGCCGGTGTCAGTGTTTCCGCCTACAAGGCAGCACTCGATGCCGGCGCCGATGGGATCGACCTGGCGATGGCCCCCGTGTCTGGCGGGACCAGCCAGCCCGACTTCATCGTGATGTGGCATGCACTGCGCGGAACCGAGTACGACCTCGGGCTCGACCCCGACAAGGTCCTCGAGGCGGAAGCGGTTTTCAAGGAATGCATGGGCGCCTACTTCATGCCCCCCGAGGCGACGACGGTCGAGCCGATGATTCCGTATTCGCCGATGCCGGGCGGTGCGCTGACGGCCAACACGCAGATGATGCGCGACAACGGTGTGCTCGAGAAGTTCCCCGAAGTGATCAACGCGATGAGCGAAGTCGTGCGTCGGGGCGGATTCGGGACGTCGGTCACGCCGGTCAGCCAGTTCTATTTCCAGCAGGCTTTCAATAACGTGATGCTAGGCCCGTGGAAGCGCATGGCCGAGGGCTACGGGAAGATGGTGCTTGGCTATTTCGGGAAGACGCCGGTCCCGCCGGATGCCGAGATCGTGGCACTCGCGAGCGAACAACTCGGTCTCGAACCGACGACGCGCAACCCGCGTGAGATGAACGACGAGGACCCGACGAAGGGCATCGAGCCGGCAAAGAAGCTCCTGGCCGACGAGGGCATCGAAGCGACCGACGAAGCCATCTTCATCGCGTCTGCGCTCAAGGACAAGGGGATCGCGTTTCTCAAGGGAGAGCGCCCCGACGGGGTCCGGCTCGTCTCGGCGGAGGCTTCGGCACAACCCGTGACCTCGTCCAACGCTTTTTCGGTCGAGGTGGGCGGCAAGCGGTTCGAGGTCTCCCTCGACGGCGGCCGCGCCACGGTGAACGGTCGTTCCTATGACTTCAACGTGAGCGAAGGGACCAGCGGAGCCAGCGGGGCCCCGGTCGCGAGTGGCGAAGGCACGCCCGTGTGCGCCGAACTCGCGGGCCAGGTGCTGAAGGTGGCGGTGCGCGAAGGCGACCAGGTCGCCGAGGGGGACCTCCTCGTGATGCTCGAAGCGCTGAAGATGGAGATCGAGGTCAAGGCACCTTCGGCCGGCGTCGTGACGCACGTGGCGGTCGCGAACGACCAACAGGTCGCGAGCGGCGACATGCTGGTGGCCATCGGCTAGTGGAACCGCTTCTCGAACTCTGGCACTCCACCGGGCTCTACAACATGAGCATCGGACAGGCAGCAATGATGCTGGTCTGTCTGGTCTTGTTGTACCTCGGCATCAAGCGCGGGTTCGAGCCCTTGCTGCTCGTTCCGATCGGCTTCGGCGGATTGCTTGCCAACATTCCGGTCGCCGGCATCGCCGAGCCGACCGGCTTCCTCGGGATCATCTACGACGCGGGCATCAGCAATGGGCTCTTTCCGCTGCTGATCTTTGTCGGGGTCGGTGCCATGACCGACTTCGGGCCCTTGCTGGCTCATCCGAAGACGGCGCTTCTCGGAGCCGCCGCGCAGTTCGGCATCTTCACGACCTTGATCGGTGCGCTGGCCCTCAGCAATGCCGTCGACTTCATCGACTTCAGCGTGAGCGATGCGGCGGCCATCGGGATCATCGGCGGGGCCGACGGACCGACGGCGATCTTTCTCGCGAGCCAGCTTGCCCCCGAGTTGCTCGGCGCCATCGCGATCGCCGCGTACTCGTACATGGCATTGGTGCCGATCATCCAGCCGCCCATCATGCGGCTGCTGACCACCGAGGAAGAACGCGCGATCAAGATGGAGCAGCTGCGTCCGGTTCGTCCGGTCGAGCGCATCGTCTTCCCGATCCTCGTTCTGTTCGCGTGCATCCTCCTGGTACCCGACGCAACGCCGCTCGTCGGCGCGCTGATGTTCGGCAACCTGCTGAACGAGAGCGGTGTCGTCGACCGCCTGGCCGGCGCCGCAAAGAACGAGATGATCAACATCGTCACGATCCTGCTCGGTCTCGCCGTTGGTGGGAAGCTCGCGGCCGACAAGTTCTTGAGCCCCGAGACCATTGGCATCCTGTTGCTGGGCCTGTTGGCATTCGCCGTCGGTACCGCTGCGGGCGTCCTCCTGGCGAAGCTGATGAACAAGCTCAGCAAGGATCCGATCAATCCGCTGATCGGGGCTGCCGGGGTCTCGGCCGTGCCGATGGCAGCTCGCGTGGTCAACAAGGTCGGCCTCGAGAGCAACCCGCAGAACTTCCTGCTGATGCACGCCATGGGCCCGAACGTGGCCGGCGTCCTCGGGTCGGCCGTGGCTGCGGGCGTTCTACTGGCGCTCGCCAAGGCCTAGGCGCTGGCGATGACGCCAGCGCGCGACGCTGTGTAGCCGCCCTCTGCAGACCAGGCGAGTTCGCCGTTGACGATGACGGTGTCGACACCGCTGGCGGAGCGCACATAGCGCATCCCATTCTCGGGCATGTCGTTGACCGGCAGTTCTTCACCGCGAGCGATGTTTTCGGGATCGAAGATCGTCACGTCGGCCGCCATGCCCGTTCGGAGCAAGCCTCGGTCGCGCAAGCCCCAGATCTGGGCCGTATCGCCCGTGATCTTTCGAACCGCTTGTTCGAGGCTCAGGTGCCCGCCGTCGCGAACGAAGGTGCTGAACAGGTACCCGGTGTCGCCGTAGGTCGCGAAGGACTGGATATGCGCTCCGGCATCGCTGGCACCGACATGGACGAGGTCGTTCGCGAGCAACGGGCCGACCCGGGCCGGGTCCTCGTGGCCCATGCTGGCCGACAGGAAGTGGATGTTCAGGTCCTCTTCGACCGAGAGGTCGATCAGCAATGTTGCAGGCGTGGTGCCGCGTTCTTTCGCGAGGTCGCCTAGCGTCCGTCCGATCAGCGATGCGTCGCGGCTGTCCCGAATGAGAAGATGGGCGAAGGCCAGCGTCATTCCGCCCGGCTCCGCAGCGTCGATGAGGGCCTTGCGCGTTGCGGGGTCCTGCAGCTTCTCAAGCAGCTCGGCTCGGGGGAGGCGCTGGATCATGTACCACATGGGCTGTGCCATGAAGAACAGGCTGGCCTGTTCGAGGCTGAAGCTGATGTCGATAGGTCGCGTCTGGACCTGCGGCCAGACGCGTGCGCCGCGCGCGAACTGTTCGGCCACGCGATCCATGATGCGCGTGACGTTGCCCGGGCTCAGCGCCGAGTCAAAGAGCGGCGAGAACGTGGTCGGAATCCCGTGGCGGAGCGACAACTCCGCGAGTTGGTCGACACGCGCCAAGGTGATGTCCGTGCTGAAGAACTCCGGAACGACCTGGAGCATGCGGCCGTATTCGCCGAGGACGGCGGAGAGGGCGTCGAGTTCGTCGAAGTGAGCGAACCGGCTCGGGACGGGCGCGAGGTTCTCATCGACATCGACGTAACTCGTGGAGAGTCCTACGGCGCCAGCTTCGAGGCACTCGCGGAGGAGGTCCTGCATCTGCGCGATCTCGTCGGCGGTCGCCGCGCGCTGGGCCGCATCCTCGCCCATCACCCATAGGCGCAGCGGGCTGTGGCCCGCGAGCGGCGCCACGTTGAGCGCGATCTGGCCGCGGAGCGCCTTGACGAAGTCGCCGAAACTCTCCCACTGCCACTCGAATGCACCGTTGAATGCGGCGTCAGGCATTTCTTCGATCTGCTGGAACATGCCGACCAGGCGCGGCCGGTGTTCGCTCTTCAGCGGGGCCAGTGAAAGAGAGCAGTTGCCGTGGACCACGGTCGTGACACCGTGCTCGAGCGCCGGTCGCGCTTCCGCATCCCACATCAGCTGCGCATCGAAATGCGTGTGCGGGTCGATGAAGCCGGGGGCGACGACCTGCCCCCGAGCGTCGATCTCGCGACGGGCTTCGGCAGTGATATGTCCGCCGACCTGCTGGAGGCGACCGTCTTGGATGCCGATGTCGCCCATGAAGGCGGGCGTGCCGGAGCCGTCGATGATGCGACCGTTGCGGATGAGGATGTCGAGCATGGGAGCTCCTTGGGTTGGGATTCGCGGATCAGGTTTCGAGGACGGAGAGCAATCGTTGCCACGGCTGCCCTGCGAGATCTTCGAGATCCTTGGCGTCGCAGTCGTCCATCAGTTTTCGAGCGGCGGGCGCGCTCAGGGTCACCGAGTCATGGGCGCCGTTCTCGTGACGAACACGAACCACGAGGACGGCCTCGCCGTCATGGCCCGGGCCCACCGTGGCGTCCGCGATCACGGGTTCAGCCACCCTGCGGGTCGGCCGGTAGAGGGAGCAGGCTCTGCTCGGCTTCGAGGGGACCTTCCGTGAAGATCACGTCGCTGCCGGTGAAGCTCCCGGGAGGATTGCGCGCGAACAGGTGCAGGTTCCAGCTCTTGAGCTTCGCGACTGCGCTACCGGATTCGTCTTCGGGCAGGCACCGCTGGGCGATGGTGTCCCAATCGTCGCCGGGCTCGGGAGCCAGGAAGGAGCGTTGTCTGGAAAGCGTCATGGGGCGAGCCTAGCCCGCTCGGTGCTGGACGCATCCGGGACTGGGGCAGGTTCCGGTCGCCCTCCGCCCGAGGGGGCGGAAGGCGACCGGCAACTCCAATCCAAAGAGCCTAGACGTTCGCCGCGTTCCGGCGTCGTCGGTGCATGAACCCGAGGATGGGCAGGATCAAGGCCAGCTCCGGCCCGACGCCGCAGCTGATGCCACCGCCGGATGCAACTTCCGATGCCTTCCAGGCCTGGGTGCAGTTCGGGTCCGCGCCGTTCGGGTCCCCATTACCAACCCCGAGCACGCCAATGCCGCCATCGAAGTCCGTGCCGATGGCGCCGTCGTTGTTGATGCCGTCGTTACAGGCCGGGTTCTCGATGTTGGGCGTGGACCCCATGCCGCAGCCCGGGTCCGCCGCGTCGGCAAGGCCGTCGCCATCGTTGTCGATGCCGTCGCTGCAAGCGCCCGCGATGCTGCCGGCGTTGTCGGGGTCGGTCGCGACATCGCGCTCGTCGCGGTCGAGGACCCCGTCCTCGTCCGCATCGATGCCGACGCGGTCGCCGGAGCCCGGCGGTACGCAGGTGTAGGTGATGTCCTGTCCCGCGGTCACCGCGAAGGCGCGCAACTGTGCGTCCGTGTGCGTTTCGCCAGCGCGGTCGCTCTGGAAGTTGTTGGCACCCGGTCGGTAGACCCAACCCCGCGCTTCGCCGGAGACGATGCCCTTCGCGACCAGGTCGCACTCGGTCACGCTACCGCCCAGCACCTGCGAGTCGAAGCTGGTGCCGGCGCGTTGGATCAGGAGCGTGATCCGGCCGTTCGTGTCGGCGTTGCCCGCGCCCGTCAACGTGACCTGCTGGCCCACGATGGGTGCGATGTCGGTCGGGAACTGGAGCGAGAACGCTTCCATGTCGATCTCTTCGGCCGGTGACAGGTCGAACACGCTGCCAGGGTTTCCAGCACCGAGGAAGTTTCGGATCGTGTCGACGCTGCCGTCGTGCAGGAAGCCGTAGCCGCGGACCTGGTCGCCCGTGAATACTCCTGCGCCGGTCGTCCCGAACATGCCGATCTTGGCGTACATGTTGCGCATGTGGGGGACCTTGAAGTTCTGCGTCAGGCCTTCGAAGGTCTGCTCGCCGCCAGTACCGAAGAAGCCGTCGGCTGGGTCGAGGTTGTGGCAGCCATCGCAGTCATCGATGGTGTCCGTCGCGTCGGCATCGAGGAATCCGCATTCCGCGTTGCCGTTGCCGCAACTGAAGAACTTGGCGGCCCCGGCGGCCGCATCTCCGGTGAGCTGGTTGTCGAGCGGGGTGACCGGGTTCGGCGGCAACTGCACCTGCAGGATGAAGTCGGTGAAGCGCTGCATGTCGGCCGTTGAGATCAGTCCCTCATGTCCGACCAGTCCCTCGAAGGCGACAATGAAGTTGCGGAACGAAAGAGATTCATCACACGGCGCGTTCGTGGAGGTGTTCGTTCCCCCGATCGGCGTGTTCGCATAGCCGCTCGAGTTACACGAATCGAGCCCGAAAAAGCCGTCGACCCGGTCGCCGCGCCAGTGCAGGCCACCATGGGTCGACATCCCGCGCAGGGTCTGGGTCGTCATCGGACCCTTCATCGGGTGGAACGTGTTTGGCTGGCCCGGAGAAACGAGTGCGCCGACGGGGCTCGCGAACGGCTGCACGTTGGTCGAGACACCGCCATCGGGGTCGCCCAGGTTCCAGGCGAGGCTGTCGAAGTCGCCGAAGATGTGACAGCTCGAGCAGGACGCTTCGCCGTTCCCCGATGTCAGGACGGCGTCGTACAACACGTCTCGGCCGGCGACGAGGCTCGCGGGTTCCGGATTGTGCATCGGGAGTCGGTACAGCTCGGCACCGGTTCCGAGGTCGACCACGGCGACGGAATTGTCGAAGCGGGTCGTCACGTAGAGCCGGTTGCGCGCCTCGTCGAGGGCGATGCCACTCGGGCCGTTGGCGACGTCGATGTAGTTGGCACTCTCGGCCGTCGGGTCGAAGTTCGTTTCGAACGCGGCGTCTTCGATGTCCGACGTCTGGAAAACGCCGACCTTGCCGGAGCCGAACGCCGCGACGTAGAGCGTGCTGCCGTCCGAAGAGATCACCGGCTGGAGCGGCGTTGCGAGGCTATGGAGCTTCTGGCTCGGGTCGACGAGGTCCGGCGTGTCCGTGTGCAACTTCGAATAGTCGATGTGCTGGTTGAGGTGTTGCGGGTCGACGGAAGGGCCGGCGGGGTCGATCACCGTGATGCGCGACTCGGACAAGTGCCCCTGGACCGTTCCGCCGCCGTGCGTGCCAGCACCTTCGAAGCGGATGTGGTTCGGCATTTCCAGGTTGGTGACGTAGACCCTTCCGCTGACCGGGTTTACGACCATGTTGAACAGGATTGTTCCGACATGGTCGTACTCGACCAGCGAGCCCAATGTATTCGCGTTGATCGAGAAGACGTCGTGGTCGGGAAGAGCGAGGTTGACGCAGCCCGTCCAGTCGCGGCCGATGGCGTCGCGCCAGGCGGCCCCGTCGAACTTCACGATCAGGCCGGTCTCGGGCGCGTTGGCGCCAGCACCGTTGTCGTTCGGGCCGGGAACGCCGCCCGGAGCCGTTCCGCCCGCAGGGCACGAAGCCGTACCGGCCGAGTCGAACCCGTTGGGCACGACCGTCTCGAGGATCGTGGTCGTCTGGTTGCCCGAGTGGAATGCGGCCGCGTAGACGGTGTTGCCGTCGGCACTCACCGCGAGCGCACGCGGCGTGTCGGCGAAGAAGCTCACGATCTCGATCGGGGTGCCCCCAATGGTGTTCCCGAGCGCGTTTGCATCAAAGACCCAGACGTCCGCGCGCCCGATGCCCTCGGTGGTCAACTGCGGATCGCCGGCGCCGGCTACCGCGTTGATCGACGAGTGCGTTCGGTGCTGGCCACGGTGTGCCGTGGTGATGAACGCGCGGTTTCCGCCCGTACCGGCGAAGACGATGTCGCGCGGTTCATCGCCGACGAGCAGCGTCTGTGTGACCCGGCCCGTTCCGATGTTGACGATGCTCACGCTGTCCGAGAGGTGGTTCACCACCCAGACTTCGTTGTTGGACCGCACGGCAACGGCGACCGGCTCCAATCCAACCGGAATGGACTTGAGCGGCGCGATCCCGTTGGCCGAGACCGAGAAGACGTCGAGCCGGTTTGCGGGCGTATTGGCGACGAAGAGTCGGTTGCCGTTCGGCGACATCGCGACCGGGCGAACCGGACCGGATTCGAACGCGACGAAGGACGTCTGCGCGCCCGCGGTCAGCGGCAGAGTGATGGCGAACAATGCCGCCACGAAGAGGGAGCGGATCAGGGTAAGCAAGAGGGCACCTTCCAGCTTGTGGGAGCGCGACGGCGGCCCCTCCCGTCCGGAGAGCGGCGGCTGCGTCGAACGCTCGATCCTCTCACATTTACTGAACGGGTGGCAAGCCCAACAGTGCAACGAGGTCGGTACACGCGAGACAGTTGCGCACGAGCTGCGCGTCAGCGGGGTAGAAGGCCGATGACTCCGGGTCAGCCTTGGCCAGCCGGTGCGTCCAGCCGCAGGAAATAGCGCGGCGGGAAACCGGTCAGGAACCGGAAAGCGGGTCCGAGCGGGCGGTCGGAATTGACCTGTTCGTGTTCGGCTCCACTCACGAGCGTCGCGCGGTAGTCGCCTGTGGCGCCGTCGAGCGTGACCCGTACGTCCGGGTTCTCCTGGGCCCGCTCGAACCAGGCGCGGGGCCAGTGGTTGGCGGCCACGTACAGGCGGCCGTCACTCTCGAGCCGCGAGACGACACGGTCATGGGCGTTCCCGTCTCCGTCGATGGTCGTGATGACGAGGGTGCCATCGCCCGCTGGCTGGATGAATCCGATCAGCGACTCGAACACGACCACGAGGCCGATGTAGAGCCCCAGAGCGATCACGATCCACTTGACGGCTTTCATATCGATCTCCCGGGCGCTGGCTCGCGCCGCATTTCAAGTCTACAGGACAACGGCGGCGCGCCGAAGGCAGTTTCCAGGCAGGTCCGGCCGGTCAGATGAGGCCCGAATAGCTTCCGCCATCGAGTTGCAGGTTCTGTCCGGAGATGAAGCCCGCCTGCGCGCTGCAAAGGAAGGCGCAGGCATCGCCGAACTCCTCCGGGGTGCCGAGCCGACCGGCCGCGATGGATTGCTTCATCTCGTCATAGGCCTGCTCGATGCTGACCCCGCCGGCCTTGGCGCGCAGCGCCGCCATCCCCTTCTGTCGGTCGGTATCGATCCGCTCGGGAAGCAGGTTGTTCAGCGTGACGTTGGCGTGGGCGACGTCGCGCGAGAGGGCCTTGCTTACTGAAGTGAGGCCTGCACGGGCACCGGTCGAGAGGCCCATCATCACATGGGGAGACTTCACCATGGCCGATGTGATGTTCACGATGCGACCGAAGCGACGTTCCTTCATCCCGGCGAGTACGGCGCGGATCATCAGGACAGGGGCCAACATGTTCGCGTCGAGCGCTGCGATCCACTGCTCGCGGTCCCAGTTCTCGAACTGGCCCGGCGGCGGGCCGCCGTTGTTGTTGACCAGGATGTCCGGCTCGGGGCACGCGGCCACGAGGGCGTCTCGCGTCGAGGGCTCGGCAATGTCACCGGCGACGCCTTCGACGCGTACGTCGAAAGCCGCATCGAGCGCGGCAACCGTCTCGGCCAGCGAAGACTCATCGCGGCCATTCAGCGTGACATGCACGCCTTCGCGCGCGAGCGAGGTGGCGCAGGCGCGCCCGAGGCCACGGCTGGAGGCACACAAGATGGCGTGGCGTCCGGCGATTCCAAGATCCATGGGGCTTTCTCCTGGCTCGTGCGAGCGTGGCCGGTTCCAGCAGCGGCGGCCATCCGAATTTCTAGACACTCGTATAGCTCGATTCTAGTCATTCGTCTATAACTCCCAGGGAGCATCGAGATGGAGATCGGAGGACAGGATGTCCGCAGCACCTGCACCCGCACCCGCACCCAAGGCCCGAGGCGGCGACGCGGTCCGCGCAGCGCTGATTCGCGCCACCGCGGACATGCTGGGCGAACTCGGCCCGCGCGGCATTTCGGTTCGCGATCTCGCGGAGCGCGCGGGCGTGAACCACGGCCAGATCCACCACTATTTCGGCGGCAAGCGGGGGCTGCTCGAAGCGGCCATGCGCAGCCTTGCCCACGAGCACTTCGAACACGCGATGGAGAAGCAGGGCGATGCCGACCATCCACCGGCACTCTCGTTGGCGGACGACAGCGGCTACTGGCGTGCGATCTGCCAGACCGTGATTTCGGGCGACCTCGAACTGGCGGCCATCGAGATCGAGGAGGGGGCGTCCGTCCCGCGCCACGTCTTCGAGAGCATCCAGCGGGCGCGCGGCGTGTCCGAGACGACCGCCGCGCACAAAGCGGCCTTCATCGTGATGGCCGTCCAGCAGCTTGGATGGGTCGCCTTCGAGCGTTTCTTCTTCTTGCTGGCCGATGTCCAACCGCACGAAGAAGGGGAGGTCCGGGCGCACGCCCGCGTTCTCATGGAGCGTGAGATCGAGGACCAAATCCGTTAGGCCGAAGAGAAGACCCGTTGGGCCGAATAACAAGTCCGTTAGGCCTCGGATCAAAACCGTTAGGCGGTCGGGATGATCCGAAGGAAGACGAAGATGAACACGCAACGCACGCTCAACGCAATGATTGGATGGACCCTTTGCATGGCGATCCTGTGCCCGGGAGGGGCGCTGGCGGAGGCCTCAGGCGAAGACCGTCCCCACGTTCTCGTGATCCTGGCCGACGATCTCGGCTGGAACGATGTCGGGTATCACGGGAGCGAAATCCGGACGCCGACGCTGGACCGACTCGCGGCGGACGGCGTCGAACTCGATCGCTTCTACGTGCAGCCGACCTGCAGCCCCACGCGGTCGGGCTTGATGACCGGCAAGTCGCCGATGCGGCTCGGCCTCATCCAGCCTCTCGGAAAGAACGACAAGACGGGTTTGCCGCTGTCCGAAAAGATCTTGCCGCAGTACCTGGCCGAGCTCGGTTACCAGCCCTGGATGGTGGGAAAATGGCACCTGGGCAATCACACCGTGGAGCAGTTTCCGCAGGCCCGTGGCTTCGAACACTTCTACGGCTTCCTGTCTGGGGGCATCGGCTACTGGGACCACAACCACGGCGGTGGCCACGACTGGCAGCGCAATGGCGTGACTCTCCGGGAGTCCGGCTATACGACGCACCTGATCACGGACGAAGCGATACGACTGGTGCGGGATCGCGACCGTTTGCGGCCGACATTCCTCTACGTGGCCTACAACGCGCCTCACCTGCCGAACGAGGCGCCCGAGGAAGCGGTCGCCCGGTACGCCAACATCGAGGATCCCGACCGCCGCGTGCACGCGGCCATGGTCGACGAGATGGACCGATCGATCGCGCACCTGTTGGCGGTCTATGAACAGGAAGGGATGCTCGAGAACACGATCATCCTGTTTTCGTCCGACAACGGCGGACTCGTACGCGACGGAACGCCGGCGTCCATCCTTGCCCTGTCGGACCTGGCGCTCCGCTGGTTCGATCGCCCGATGCCGTTTGCGGGTCTGGAGTTCGTCGTCGCCAACGTGGAAGATGCCGGTAGCGACAACTCGCCGCTCCCAGAAGGAAAGGGCTCCGTCGCCGAGGGAGGCGCGCGGGTACCGGCGTCGATCAGCTGGCCTGGAAGGCTTGAAGCCGGGGTGCACGGTGGCATGGTGACGATCTCGGACGTCCTCCCGACCCTGCTCGACGCCATTGGCGCCGCGGACTCGATCCCGACCGATCTCGATGGGAGCAGTCAGTGGGCCGCACTGACTGGAGCCGGCGCGAGCGAGACGCGCGACTACGTGACCAACAGCATGGGTCGCATCGCGATCTATCGGTCGCCGTGGAAGCTATTCATGGAAGACCCCCCGCGCCTCTACAACGTCGTGGTGGACCCGCTCGAGCAAGAAGACCTGACGGCGCAGCAGCCGGCGATCGTCGCGTCGCTGCGCGCGCGGGCAGAAGCCTGGCCGGCACGAGAATGGGACGCGACCACGGCGATCGGGCTGCTTTGGGATCCGGATTCATTCGGTGGGCCCGAAGACCGCGAACCTTGGGCCGACGTGGCGCGGGAGCGATTGAAGAACGTTCGTTAGGCAGCGAGCCAGACGAGTGCGCCGACAGCGAGGCTGATGTTCCGGCTGGTCGTGAAGCCGGCTTTCAACTGTGCGCCGAGTTCCTTTCGCGGGTCGCCACCCTGGCTCGCGCGCATCGTCACCGGCACTTCGAACAGGCTGACCTGGACGGCGCGCGTGACGAGGCCGGCCAGCAGCAGGGCCCGGCTCGGATTGTCGATCGGGATCGCCCAGAGCGTGCCAAGCACCATGAGCCAAGGAACGAGGATGCCGCCGAGGCTCATCCAGACGAACTGGCGGGTGTCGTTCTCCTTGAACGAGAAGTCGAACATGAAGAAGTAGTTGACGGGTTCGGGGCGAGCGGGAGCGAGGGAGCCGGAAAGACGCGCACCTGCGTAGTGGCCCCACTCGTGGAGGATCCCCGTGAGCACGTAGGTGGCGATCACGGCGTTGGCCATGGCCGCCGCCCAGGCGAGTCCCCAATCCGTTTGCACCGCCCAGGCGTCGGCGGCCCCCCACAAGGTGAGGGCGCCCATGCCCATCACGAAATGGAGCTTCCCCACGCTCTTGAGGTTGGCGGTGTCTGCGGCGCGATCGAACGTCGGGGTCTCGGCGGTGGCTTCGGCCATCGGGCTCTCCTTGGCAGGCGTTCCGGGGAGGGTACCGATTCGTCCGTGATCCCGGGACCGGCCTTCCTCGGGGGTGGCAGAGCTCGTGTCCGGTTGCGGCGAGGGCTTCCGATCGCGAATCCCGTTGCCACACACCGTCGGGCCCCAGTGCGGGTTGTACGAGCAGGGACCAGAACGGTGTTCATGCGGCTCGCAGGTGCTCGCACGGGACAAAGTCCCAGCGCCGCGTGATGGCTCCGGTCAGCGCGGAGATTTCAGGTTCATTTCAGACTGCGTGCGCTACCGCGCGCCTACGATGGCGGTTCGTTCACGAGGTGTTCCATGCGTATTCATGCCGTGATTGTTCTCATCGCGTTTCTGCTTCCGGCGCCGAGTTCCGCCCTGAGCAATGCGTTCGCGGCCGGAACGGGGGAGTGCACGACCTTCGGCGACTTCGCGAACCGCGAAGAAGGCGCGTTCTCGAGCGTCGTCAACGCGAACACGATGATGTGCGACAAGTCCACGCAATCGGGGAATCGCTTTGCCCAGGCCGTCACCAACATCAACGTGCTGTTCGTCAAGGAGCCAATCGTTGATGTCCAGGCGTCAGCGTCGCAAGACAACGGCGGCAACAACACGATTGCCGTCGCCTCCGGATTCCTCAGATACGAGACCGACATCCAGTTGAAGGGACCGCCGCCCATGGCGATCTCGTCCGTACCCGTGATTGCGCGCTCTCCCTACGCCATGAACACCTTTGGTTTGCCCAACGGAAGTGCCACGGTCTTCATGACTGTCGATCAGCCCGCAAGTGGCGTATTCGTACAGGAACGCCGGACATTCGGCGTCGACGCCGCCTTCGGTGAGATCGTCGTCAAGGGCCCCGTCCTGGTCGGGGTTCCCATCGAAATCCGCATCGAGGCTACGTGCGGAGTGACAGCACCTAGCGTGGGCATCTCCGGATGCCAGGCCATCATCGATCCGATCCTCGCCTTCGACCAGACCGCCTTCGACGCCATCCACGGTCCCAACTCCTTCGTACTTGCAGATTTCTTCGAGTTTGGTCTGAGCAGCAATCTCCCCGAGCCCGGAGTCGGCGTCTTGCTTGGGTTCTTCGCGATCGGGCTCTCGATGCGTCGACCGGGAACCGCGCGATCCGAAGGTCGACCCGCGCCTGGTGTTCAGTCCGATAGGCCAATCTGACGGCGCGTTCGATCGGCCTCCTCTCGCAGCGCTCGGACGCGGGGCGGGTCCGCGGCCGTTCGTTCGAGCGCCTCGGCGAGTGCCCGCTGGGAGCGCGCTACGAGAGCGGGTGCCGCGATTCGCGCGTTCATGCGAACAGCGGCCTCCAGTGCGTGGCAGGCCGCCACCGCGTCGCCGGCAGTGGCGAGAGCGACCCCGAGCGCGTGGGCGGCGGCGCCCCGGCACACTGTGCGCATGCCGATCAGCACACAACGATCGGTGTAGGGTGAGAGCGACGCGGCGAGTGATGCAGCGGCATCGGCGGCACCGAGGCGCGAAGACAGCTCAGCCAGCGTCGACAGCGTCGCAAGCCAGAAGGCATCACGCGGGAGTTCCGTGAGCCGATCCATGAGTACGTCCAGCTGCGCGCGCGCCTCGGTCTCACGGCCTGAACACGCAAGGATGAGCGCGGCGCCTGCACGCGTCACCGCCAGCGGTGAAGCCAGCGCGGCCGTGGCCAATCCCGCGAACTCGTCCCATCGCTCCTGGTCGAATCGCAGCCAAGCGAGTTGGGCCGCGAAGATGAGATCGCCATTTCGGCTGCCCGATGCGCGGGACAGATCGCGTGCGCGAACCATCCATCGCTCGGCCTCCTCCCAGTTCGCGTCGAGGGTCGCGAAGCAGGCCAGTGTCGAGGCTTCCCAGATCGGCAGTCCGGCGTGGGTCTCGGGCGGGGTTGTCTCCGTGCCGGCACGATAGGCCGCTTCCGCCCCCGCGCGGTCGCCCGCTTCGAGCCGTGTCGCGCCGAGCACCGAGTGGGCGAGTACCCGGTGAACGGGGTCCCCTGAATGTTCAGCTGCGAGCACGAACGCCTCGGCGAGGCGCAGGCGTTCGTCCGGTTCGTCCGGGGACAACGTGGCCCAGTAGGCGTCGTGAAGGACCGCGGCGCGGTCGGCATCGGTTGCGCTGCTCGTTGCCCCGACGGCTTCGAGAGCGCGCGCGATGCGAGGGCGCGACTCGTCCGCTCGTGTCGTCCAGCGCAGCTCGAGCGCGAGCCGGGCTTCCAGTCGCCCTGCAAGTACATCGTCCAGGTGCGGCGTCTGCGCGAGGGCCTCGTCCAGCAGGGCGATCCGTTCGGGCGCTGTGGCCGCGGTCTCGGTGTTGGCCGCATGCCCGGCAAATCCGAGCGCGGCGCGGGCGAACGCTTCGTGCGCACCGTTGGCGAGAGCGAGATCGGCCGCCTCCCGGTAGGCCGCGCGCCCAGCATCGTGGTCGCCGGCTCGGAAGCAGGCTTCTCCCATCTCCGACGCCAGGCTGATTCGGATGATGTCGGATTCATCGTCCGCGCGAGAGTACGCCGCGGCGAGGTGGAGCCGTCTTTCGTGCAGATCTGCACTGGCTTCGGCAGCAGCCCGGCTCGCTGCGACTGCGTCTCCGGTGGGGACGGCACCGCCGGCGAGGCGAAAGTGCCTTGCGACCGCGGCGCGGCGGCTGCCCTCGTCCGCCACGGCGTCGGCCCGAGACCAGGCAAGGCCGAGGTCTGCGTGTGCCTGTTCTTCCTCGCGCGTCCCGAAGCTGCGGCGCAGCCATTCGCGCGCTGCCGGAAGACGAAGTCGATAGCGGTGGGGGCGTTCCGGCACCGGAGTGATCCATCCGGCTTCGAGCCCGCGTGAGATCGCATCGCTCGCCGTTTCGAGGCCTGGCGAGGCGCGCGCGAACGGTTCTGCGAAGAGCGCGAGCGGCCGCAAGTCGCGAATCAGATCGTCGTTCAATGCAGGGAGGGCGGTCATTTGTGCATCGACGATTGCGGCGCGTAGGGGAATCGATTCGGCCGAAAGGGCGAGTGCGGGGCCGCTCAGCCCCTCGAGAGCAAGATCCTCGAGCAGGGCATCGACCAGGGCCGGGTCGCCTGCCGTGCGCGCCTGGATACGGCGTACGAGTGCGGGATCGGCAGCACCCACCGCATTGATCGTGCGACGAACCAATGCTGCGTCATCGAGGCTTTCTGTCGCAGCCACTGTTTCGCTCGGGACCAGCCTGTACCCGCGACCCTTGCGCGTCTCGATCACGGTCTGCCTGCGACCGTCGTCGCCCACGGCTCGTCGGGCATCGCGGAGCGCCGCATACAGCGACGCGTCACTGACCGCCACATCGGGCCACACGGTCGTGAGCAGCGTCGCCTTCGGTACGAACTCTCCCGGGTGGTCGGCCAGCACTGCGAGCAACTGCAACGCCCGGCCGCCGAGCGGGACCTCGACTCCGTCGCGAAGCAGGGAGAGGGGCTCGTGCACCAGCTCGAATCCCGCCAGCCTGGTCGCGCGAGCAGGCTCGCGGGTGCGTGCGCCAGCGTCCGTCATCGAGGGCCTCCCGCGAAGTGCCGCCGCGGCACCGGGGTTGTCGGGTCGTTGGCCAGGGTAGACGACCCTGCGCCACACAGGCCGCGAATCTTGCGGCGCAACGACAGGGCTTCGAACCCGTGGCCGCAGGCGGAGCGCTAACGGAGGCTGGCCGCGGCGCTCTCGCCGGCCAGGCGCCCGGTGACCCAGGCCCAAAGGAAGTTGTAGCCCCCCATGCGGCCGATGGTGTCGAAGAGCTCCCCGCAGACGTAGAGCCCGGGCGAGCTGCGGCTCTCGAGGGTCGAGGGGTTCACCTCGCCGAGGCCGACGCCGCCGCCCGTGACTTCGGCCTTCTTGTAGCCCTCGTCGCCATCGGTCGGGAGTTCGAAGTCCGCCAGGAGGGGAATCAATCGGCGCCGCTGCTTCGGGTGCATCTGGGTGACGCGAAGGTGCCCAGGGATGTTGGCGCGCCGCAGGAGCAGCTCGACCAGTCGATTCGGGAGGAAGTCGCCGAGCAATACATCGATGCGTTTTCGCGACTCGGCTTCGAGCGCGAACTCCCATGCAGCGGCGTCCATCGCGGCCCATGCCACACGCAGCGTTGCGCCCTCTCGCACGACCCAGTGGCTCGCATCAAGTGCCGCCGGTCCCGAGAAGCCGCGGTGGGTGAATAGCAGCGGACGCTCGCGTGTTTCCCTGGTCTTGCCGCCGGCGAGTGCGCGCCAGCGGACCGGCGCCGCCAGGCCCGTCAGTGCGCGGAGTTCTGCGTCGGGCGAGCGAAGGGGGACGAGTGCTGGGTAGCGGTCGACCAGTGCGTGGTCGGTCGCGGCCGCCAACGCGAAACCGCTGCCGTCGGAGCCCGTCTTCGGGAGGGATTGACCACCGGCGGCGAGAACGACGCGGGTCGCCGGAAGCTCGATGTCTTCTCCGTCGGCGCGCACACGAAGGCGAAAGCCGTCCTCCAGGTGGTCGATCCCGCGCACGCGATGGCGGGTCAGGAGGGTTACGCCCGCGGACTGCGCGGCGCCGACGAGCCTGTCCCGGACTTCCTTCGCGGAGTTGCTCGCCGGAAAGAGTTTTCCGCTCGCGGTTTCCTCCTTCAGGGCGATCGCGAGATCTGCTTCGAAGAAGGTCCGAACATCGTCGAGCGGCCAGGTCCGGAACAGACGCTTCAACACGTTCCGCGAACCGGTCGTGAAGAAGTCGGAGGGGTCGGAGGCGCCGGGGAGCACGTTGCAACGCCCGCCACCGCTCACGAGGATCTTGAGCCCACAGGCGTTCGAGACCTCGAGCACGGTCACACGGGCGCCGGCGCGGCCCGCGAAGATCGCGGCCATCAGGCCTGCAGCGCCTCCGCCCACGATGACGACATCCGACATGGGCGTAGGGTAGGGGTGACGCTGCGGTCGGCCATCGCGCGGGACCCGGCAAGCCGCGCGGTGGGCTCGCGGGCACGGCTACGGCATGCTCGGACGATGTCGCATGCTCGCCTGCTTGTTTTCGCCACCGTCTTGTTCCTCGCTGCCGCCGCATCTGCGGAGGATCGGCCTGCGTCCCTCGTCGCCGAGGAAGCGCGGCAGACCGCCGAGTGGTCGGCCCAGGACGCCAACGGCGATGGCCAGCTCGCGGCGGCCGAGATGCCGGCGGCCGCGCGGCCCTGGATGCTGCTGGGGGATCAAGACGGAGACGGTGCACTCGATCGCGGGGAGTACATCGCGTACCTGAACCAGCCGGGTGCCCGCTTCGATGCGCCGCTCCCGGACAATGTCGCCCTGACGGCAGACATCGCGTATGCGGGGACCGACCACCACCGGCAACAGCTCGACGTCTTCGTGCCGGTCCAGCGCATCGGCGACGCGCCGCTGCCCGTGATCGCCTATGTCCACGGCGGAGGTTGGAGCCTTGGCAGCCGGTTGATGGCACGCCCGCAAGTCGCACCCCACGTGGCGTCTGGCCACTACGCCGCCGTCTCCATCGGCTACCGCCTGTCCGGAGAAGTGGACTACCCCGCGCCCTTCCATGATCTGAATGCGGGCTTGCGTTGGATCCGCGCGAACGCCGACGAGTGGGGGTTCGATGCCGATCGCGTGTGCGTGATGGGGGCATCGGCCGGTGGACACCTGGTCGGCTTGTTGGGGACCACCAACGGGAGTCCTTCACACGCCGGAGATCTCGGCCCCACACCCGACGAATCTTCGGACGTGCAGTGCGCGATCCCGATCTTTGGCAGCTCCGACCTGACGCGCCGGCTTCGTGAGACGCCAGGCGTTCCGACCAGTCGGGAACGCTTCCTCGGCGGGCGCGGCGAAGCCGTCGCCGATCTGGCGCGCCATGCTTCGCCGCTCCTTCATGTCGATGCCGAAGACCCGCCGTTCTATTTCATCCACGGAACGGCCGATCCGTTGGTTCCCTACGAAGAGTCCGTTCGACTCGATCGGGCGCTGCGCGAAGCGGGTGTGCCGACGGCGTTGCTCACGATCGAGGGCGGAGGCCACGGAGATTTCTTTGGCGAACCCATCACGCGCCGCGTACGTGCGTTCCTCGATGCCACCCTGCGCGGGATTGGTGAGGCACCGCCGAGCGAGACGCTCGCGCACCCGATCGCGGAATAGTCGGAACCCTATCCGCGAGGAGGCCGCAACCAGAGTGCCGGCGTGCTTGCCCGGTACGTGCGGTACGCCTCGTCGTCGCCCCAGCGTTTCAGGGCGCGCGCATCGAGCATCGAAATGCCGCTGATGCGCGTCAGCAGGATGTAGACGAAGACGGGCGAGATCAAGGTCGCGTTCTGCCAGCCCGACAGGACCGGCCACGCAATGACGGCGACACCCACCCAGAGCAGGATTTCGCCGAAGTAGTTCGGATGCTGCGACCAGCGCCAGAGGCCCTCGGCGATGAATTTGCCGTCGTTGGCCGGGTCGGCCCGGAACTTCTTCTTCTGATTGTCCGCCGCGACTTCGATGGCGAAACCCGCGAGCCAAAGTGCTGTGCCCACCGCCGCGAAGATGCCAAGGGGCTTCGGCGATGCGCTCGTCATCGCCGCCAGCGCGCAGGCCAGGGTCAAGAGCACCCACAGTCCCTGGAGCGTCCATGCCATGAAGAAACGGATGAAGCTGCGCTTGATTCGTTCGAAGCGCGGGTCCCCTTCCGTGTGGCGGATGCGCGCGTAGAGGAAGGACCCGAGTCGTAGCGCCCACAGGACGACGAGCGCGCCTAACAGTACTGCGCGCGGGTCGGGTGGTGCCGTCAGGACAAGGGCTGCGACGATGAGCGAGATGTAGGTCAGGCTGCCCGTCAGGTCGAAGAAGTGATCCGACTTCGTCGCATTGGCATGGACGAAGACGAGCCAGTTCACGCCGAACGCGACGGCCGCACAGAGCGCGAAGAGCGGGAACCCGCCGACGAGGACTCCGCCCTGGCTTCCGGCCCAGGCGATTCCGGCTCCAACAAGGAGGATTGTCGGAATCGCGAGGGCTGCTTGTCGCTCTGCCGGTCTCAACGGACGGCTCCTAGCCCATCTTCATTTCGAAGAAACAGAGCTTGTTGCCATCGAGATCCCGAACGTAGGCCCCGTAGAAGACCGGGAGGCGTTCTCCCGGGGGGCCTTCGTCTGTGGCACCGAGTTCGATCGCCTTGGCGTACAGCTTGTCGACGCCTTCGCGAGAGCCGCCGGGGATCGCGATCATGTTGCCGTTGCCGCAGTCATGGGCCTTCTCGTCGTAGGGGATGCAGATCGCGAGCATCGCCGTATCCATCGACGTTCCATAGAACTTGATGCGGTCTTGTCCGAAGAGCTGCGACGCGCCGATCTCGGCCAGAAGCGCATCGTAGAAGGCAGTCGCCCGGTCCATGTCCTTGGTGCCGATCGTGGTGTAGCCGAGCATTTGGTTCTCCTTGGGAGGGCGCGGTTGGAGCGAAGGGGCACGATATCCCATCCACCCGGTCGTGGGCGGCGGATTCCAGCGCGGAGCCCGCCTCAGCTGGCCGGCGAGGTGCCAGTGCTGGCACGGCGGCGCCGCCGCGATCGCGCGTACCAGAGAGCCCCTGTGATCGGGAGCAGTTCTACGCCCAGGCCGCACGCCGGAAGCGGCGGCGGCTCGTGGAGGACGAGGACCTGGTTCGGCGCGACGCGCGGAAAGCGGTAGGTCGCGCCCGAAGCCGGCAGTGTCACTTCAACCGCGACGGTTGTCCCGGAGTTGGGGCCGAGCCCGAAGTGCGCGCGCGTCGGCATGCCCGCGAGGAAGTGACTGTCTGCTCCGATCTCGGCGAGTTGGTCCGGAATGCCGGGGCGTGAGACGAGGACACGTACGCCGCGCCCATCGCGGTTGGTGGCGGCGCCCTCGACTTCGACCGCGATCCAATCGTTCGTCGTGGGCGACTCGTTCCGGTAGAGACGTGGCGCCGCAGCGTTGTTGACGACCAACAGGTCGAGGTCGCCATCGCCGTCCATGTCGAACGGCAAGAGTCCCTTTCCCGATCCGGTGTCGGTCAAGCCCGCCGTCATGGAACGCTCGGCGTACTGTCCGGTTCCGTCGTTCTCCCAGAGTCGCATCGGGTCGGCCGTGTACGCGTCGTCGACGCTCACACCGGGGAAGTCGACCCCGTTCGTCATCACGAGGTCGGCATCGCCGTCGTTGTCGAAATCGGCGAATGCGGCTCCCCAGCCCCAGAACCCCTCGCGGACGCCCGCTGCGTCGGTCGCATCTTCGAACACGCGGCCGCCGAGGTTTCGGTAGAGGCGATTTCCGGTGTAACCCCAGCCGCAGTTCTGGCTGTCGCAGGTTGCGTTTGCGTCGTGGATCGACGTGACAAACCAGTCGAGCTTCCCATCCCGGTCGAAGTCCGCGAACGCAGATCCCATCCCGTTCTCATCGGTCCCGACGCCGGCCGCCACGGTCCCTTCGGTGAAGGTGCCGTCGCCATCGTTCCAGAACAGGCGGCTCGTTCCAAAGTCGCCGGCGACGGCCAGGTCCTGCCATCCGTCACCATCGAGGTCGACGAAACTGCTGGCGAATCCGAAGGAGGTCGCGATGTCGGCGGTTCCGCTGGAAGCGCTGACATCCTCGAAGCTGCCGGGTTGGGCGGGCCCCAGGTTTCGCAGCAACACGCTGGCAGTTCCGATCGAAGACCACTCGACCGTGTGAAGGTCCGTCCAACCGTCGTTGTCGAAGTCGCCGGCCGAAACACTGAAGCTCGCCCGATTCGCCGCCGCGTCGGAGACCGCAGCGCCGCGCGCGGCGGCGACTTCAGTGAAGTGCCCGCTCCCGTCATTGAGGAAGAGGTAGTTCCGATTGTTCGCCGGGTCGCCCGAAGTCCCGAGCGTGGTCACGTAGAGGTCGCTGTCCCCATCGTTGTCGATGTCGGCGAAGACGGCGCCATTCGTCTGGGCGACGACGTCTGCGAGGCCGGAGCCAGCGCTGATGTCGGTGAAGACCCCCAGGCCATCGTTCGCATACAGGAGATCGTGCCCATCGATGCGCGTGAAGAAGAGGTCGAGATCGCCGTCACCGTCAACGTCGGCCGACGCGACGCCGCCGGTCATGCGGTCCGGGTCGCAGACCGCACCGAAGATGCAGGTGCCCGGCGCTTGCGCGACGTGCTGGACGTGGTCCAGGCCCGCGCTCGCCGAAACGTCCACGAAGTCGATCGCGATGGCCGGCACTGCCAGCCAACACAGCACGAGCCACCCAGCGCCGAGGGCACAGACGCCCACGCGCGGGGAGGGTTCCCGTTGCGGCCAGGATCGCTTCAGCATGGGAGTCGGGCCATCACCGTGGGTGGCGCCCAGGGTCACTGCGGTGACGAACTAATTGCCGGCCGGCGTTGGTGCGTCGAAGCGAAAACCGCGGAACCCGTTTGCAGCGACGTCTTCGCAGACTTCCCGGTAGACACCCACGCCAGCGGCGTACGGCATGAAGACGCGAGGCTTCCCGGGCACGTTGGCGCCCATGTACCAGGAGCCGGCCTTCGGCATCAGGGTCGCGTCGGCGACCTCGCGCACGTGCGCGACCCAGGCCTCCTGGGCTTCGGCCTCCGCATCGACCTGCGTCGCGTCGCGCTCCGCCATCGCGGCCATCACATCCAGGATGAACTCGATGTGCTGTTCGATGGATACGAGCATGTTGCTCAGGACCGACGGGCTTCCGGGCCCGGTGACCGTGAAGAGGTTCGGGAAGCCCGAGACCATCAGCCCGAGATAGGCCCGCGGCCCTTCGGCCCAGGCGTCCGCGAGTGCGACATCTCCCTCGCCACGAATGTCCATCCCCAGCAGCGCGCCCGTCATGGCATCGAAGCCAGTGGCGAGGACCAACGCATCGAACGCGTACGAGTCGGCTGTCGTTCGAAGCCCGGTCGGGTTGGCCGTCTCGATCGGCGTCTCCTGCAAGTCGACCAGCGAGACGTTCGCCCGGTTGTAGGTTTCGAAATAGTTCGTGTCGACGCAGATCCGCTTGGTGCCGAGTGGGTGCGAGTGGGGGCAGAGGGCGTCCGCCGTCTTCGGGTCTCGCACGATGCTGCGGATCTTCTTGTGCACATAGGCCGAGACCCGTGCATTTGCCGCCTCGTTGATCAGCGTGTCCGCGATGGCACCGGTAAAGCGCGCGCCTCCGGTGGCCCAGTAGTCGTCGCAGATCCGTTCGAAGTCAGCATCGTCGAGCGCCATTACCTGCTCGGCGGCGGGACCGCCTGGGGACGGTTGGATCTGGGTGTCGCCAAAGCCGCTGGACAGGCCCAGCTGGTAGAGGCGCCGGTGTTCGCGGTAGTGCTCTTTGTAGGCACGTGCGAAGTCGGGATCGAGCGGCCGGTTGTGCGCTGGAATGCTGAAGTTGGGCGTCCGTTGGAAGACGGTCAGATGCTCCGCCTGCTCGGCGATGACTGGAATGGCCTGGATCGCGGAAGAGCCCGTGCCGACGATGCCCACGCGGAGTCCCGAGAAATCGACGCCCTCGTGGGGCCAGCGACCGGTGAGGTACTTCGGACCCTCGTAGTCCCCGATGCCCGGGATGTCGGGAACCTTGGGAACGGACAGGCAGCCGGTGGCCATGATGCAGACGGGTGCGCGGGCGGTATCTCCGGCGTCGGTCGTGAGGCGCCACTCGCGCGCATGCTCGTCCCAGTGGGCGCTGGTGACCTTGCGGTTGAACCGGATGTGTTGCCGAAGTTCGAACCGATCCGTGACGTGCTCGATGTATCGCAGGATCTCGGGCTGGCCGGCATAACGTTCCGTCCATTCCCACTCCTGCTCGAGCTCAGGCGAGAACGAGAAGGAGTACGCCAGGCTTTCGGCGTCGCAGCGCGCGCCGGGGTAGCGGTTCCAGTACCAGGTCCCGCCGACGGAATCGCCCGCTTCATAGACGCGCACGCGATGCCCGGATTCGCGCAGCCGGTGCAGGGCGTAGAGGCCGGCAAAGCCAGCGCCGACGACGATCACGTCGAAGGGGACTTCGGGATCGTCGAAGGGGACTTCGCAATCGTCGAAGGGGACTTCGGGGTCGTCGAAGGGGACTTCGAAGTCGGGGGCGTCAGCGGTCGGCGATTGGGATTGCATGAGCGGCCGCGAGGATATCGTCTCGAAGCGGTCGCGGGGCGTTTTGCTCGCCGCTATCCGCTATCCCCGGTCGTTGCGCCTCGGGCCGAACGGCTTCCGGCGCGGCTTGTGGGGGCGGTGTCCGCTGGGCGAGCCCTGGCCTCCGCCGCCTCCGCCACCGCTCACGCGCGTGATGCGAATCTTCGGATCGCGGGAGTCGGGCTTCTGCACGAGTTGCTCGAACTGGCTCGCGACCTCGTCCGATACGTCGAAGGTCGAGTCCTCGTAGCCGATGTCGATGGCACCGATCCGGTGGCCCTGGATCTTCCCGCGCCGACAGACATGGCCCAGGATGCGGTTGGGAGCGGCGCCGCCCTTTTCACCCCAATTGAGCCGGAACCGGACGTAACCGGCATTGGGCTGTGTGGGTGCGCGTCCGGGTTCGGTCCGTACTTCGCGGACATCCATCGGTTCGCGGGCCGGCTTCGGCTCCGCCACGTCGAGAAGCAGCGCGACCACGGCGGCCGGGTCTCGTCCGTCGAGCAGCGTCTTGGCGTAGTCGATCCGCTCCTGCGAGACGGCCTCTTCCGAGCGAAGGCGTTCGTGGATCTCCTGCCGGAAGCGGCGTCGAAGCTGCTTGCGCACGCGGGAGGCCGTCGGGGCCGGTCGCCAGTCGGCGTCTACCTTGGCTGACCGGTGAACCCGCTCGGCATAACGTTGAGCGCGCGGCGGGACGAGCATGACGCTCCGTCCGGTCAGTCCGGCACGGCCGGTCCGGCCACTACGGTGAACGTAGGTGTCCGCGTCACCCGGCGGGTCCGCGTGGATGACCAACTCGATGTTCGGGACGTCGATCCCGCGGGCCGCGACGTCGGTGGAAACCAGCGTCTTGATCGTGCCATCGCGGAACGCGTTCAACGTCCGCGTGCGCTGCGCCTGCGGCAGTTCGCCACTGAAGGCCTGTACCGGGAAACCGTCGCCCGAGAGGCGTTCGGCGAGTGAACTCGCGTCGATTCGACGCTCGACGAAGATCAGGCAGCGGCCACCTTCGTTGAGCAGGAGCCAGTTGACGAGGGCGCTGTAGGTGTCGCCCGGGCCGACAATGTGGGCCACGTGTTCGATGTCGGCGTTGGCGTCGCCGAGGCGTGTGCCTTCGATATGGAGGGCATTGTGCTGGAAGCGGTCGGCCAGCTTCTGGACCGGGCGCGCGAAGGTGGCCGAGACGAGGTGGGTGCGACGCTCCTTCGGGAGTTCTCCGAGGATGGCTTCAAGCTCATCGCGGAAGCCCAGGTCCAGCATGTGGTCGGACTCATCGAGGACGACGTGCTGGATATCGCCGCAGTCGAGGGCGCGATTCTGGATGTGGTCCAGGGTGCGGCCAGGCGTTCCGACCACGATGGCCGGTCGGCCGTTGAGCACGCGGCGCTCGTTGCTAAGCGAGGTTCCGCCCATGACGACTTCGACGCCGATCCGGCCGACTTCGGCGAATAGCCAGCGCAGTTCGTCGCGTACCTGCATCGCGAGTTCACGCGTCGGAACCAGGACCAGGACCTGCGGCCCGCGTCGCTTCGACGAGGCGGCGTCGCCCGTCAGGGTTCCGGCCAGCGCGAGGCCAATGGCCACGGTCTTGCCCGAGCCGGTCTGTGAGGAGATCCGCACGTCGCGGCCCGACGACTCGGCCGCCAGCACGGCTGCCTGGACCGACGTGAGTTCACTGAAGCCGCGGGCCGACATCGCCTTGCGCAAGGCGGCGGGAATTTCTTCCGGCAGGCCTTGGACCGGTGCTGCTTCCGCTTCGACCGGTGTTTCTTCCGGAGTGGGGCTGGCGGTCGGCTCCGTGGGGGCAGTCAGCTCGGTCGGCTCGTTGGGCTCGGTCTGGTCGTCGGAGTTCATGGTCGCATCGATTCTGGTGGCACGGCGTACCCGGAGCACGTGGGCGCCCTTTCATCGGGCGGCGGGAAAAGCGTCGCCTGCGGGCGAGCCGGAACCGGGCGGCATCGGAGGCCGCGGCCGGAGTTTGGGTCGGCGCAACATACCCGGTTTTACTCGGAAAATCGCGGGCTCTGGGAGCGGGATCTGCCCCGCGGGGAACTCACCTTTGTGTCAGCTCTCCTGGATCCCGTCCGCGACCGCGTCGCGACAGGCCTCCAGCAGTTCCTCGACCACGGTTTCGTCTGCGAGCGCACGCGCGAGGACCACGCCCCCGACGCAGGTCGCGATCGCGGCGAGGCCAGCCGCATCGGGGTCCTCCGCATTGTGGGCAATCTCTGCGAATGCTTCTCGCATGGCCTGGAACGCATTCGTGAAGGCCCGTCTTGTCTTCAGCGGCCCCCGCGCCACATCGGCGGCATTGGAGACGATCGTGCAGCCGCGTGCGACCTTGCCCCGGTTTCCGGGCGACAGGTAGAAGTCGAACGCGGCCGATGCTCCCGTGGGTTCCTCCCGCTCGGCACGCCGGAGTTGGACTCCGAACGCGAGTTCGCGGCCCACGTAGGCCTGGAACAGGTCGGCTTTCGAGCGGAAGTGCGCGTAGAAGCCGCCGCGGGTCAGCCCGGCGCCCGCCATGATGTCGTCGATCCGAGCGGTGTCGTAGCCGTCGCGCCGGAAGGCCCGCGCGGCGGACTCGAGGATCCGCTCGCGCGATTCCTGCGTGTGTTCCCTGGAGTATCCCATCCCCGGATCATCGTCCGGCCCAGATATGTTCGCCATCATATTCACGTCGGGCTAGATCCTGATGGAAACCGCCGTAGGAGCCGTCATGCCCGAATCTCCCGACATCGTCCTCCACCAGTTCGCGTTCTCGCACTACAACGAGAAGGTTCGTTGGGCCCTTGATTGGAAGGGCCTAGCGAGCACGCGGAATAGCCTCCTGCCGGGCTTCCATTCGCGAACGACCGGGCGCGTGGCCCAGGGGGCGACGCAGACGCCGACGCTGAGCTACGACGGCGAGGGGATCACGGGTTCCAGCGATATCGTGCGGTTTCTCGACGAGCGGCACCCAGAGCCGCCGTTGTATCCGACCGCGCCGGAGCAACGGGCCGAGGTCGAGCAATGGGTGACGTGGCTCGACGATGAAGTGGGGCCGGCCGTACGTCTCGCGCTCTTCCACGAACTCTTCGAGGACCTCGACTACGCCGGAAAGGTCTTCACGACAGATCGTTCCGGGTGGAAGGCCGGGGTCTATCGCAAGATGATGCCGCGGCTCGTCCCCATGCTGCGACAACGGATGTCGATCGATGATGCGACCGCGGCGGATGCGCGGGAAACGGTCGGGCACGCACTCGAACGACTCGACAAGGCCAGCCAGGCGACCGGCTACCTCGTGGGCGACACCTTCACGGTCGCGGACCTGACGGCCGCCTGTCTGTGCATGCCCCTCTATTTCCCGGACGAGGTGAAGTTCGAGATGCCGAAGCAACCGTCCGCCGTTCTCGATGGGTGGCTCGCTCGCTGGCGTGGCGCACCGGGCGAACCGTATGTGCGGTCGATGTGGGCGCGCCATCGCTGAGGCGCCGGCGCGGACGCGGTGCTAGGGGTTCTCCTTTCCCAAGGAGAACGCATGGATCGTTTCGAAGGCCGCGTCGCGGTGATCACCGGCGGCGCGAGCGGCGTCGGCCGCGCCACCGCCGAGGCCTTGGGCGCAAAGGGCTGCGTCCTCGCACTGGTGGACGTCAATTCGGAACGCCTCGAGGCCACCGCCATTTCACTTCGTGAAGCCGGCGCAGAGGTCTCGACCCATGTGGCCGACGTCTCGGACCCGGTGCGAATGGCGGCCCTGCCTGCCGAGGTCGTCGCGGCGCACCGTGGCGTCCACATCCTCGTCAACAACGCCGGCGTTTCGGTCGCGGGGCCGTTCGAAGACCAGTCGCTCGAAGATCTCCAGTGGATCGTGGGCATCAATTTCTGGGGCGTGGTCCACGGCTGCAAGTTCTTCCTGCCGGAACTCAAGAAGGCCGAAGAAGCCCATATCGTGAACCTTTCGAGCATGTTCGGCTTCCTGGGCGCACCGACCCAGAGCTCCTACTGCGCGACGAAGTTCGCCGTCCGCGGCTTGAGCGAGTCGCTATTCGCAGAACTCGCCGCGACGAACGTGGGCGTGACAAGCATCCATCCCGGCGGCGTCCATACGAACATCGGCGACACGATGCGCGCATCGAACGACGAGATTCGCCAGGCCACGATCGACGGCATCGAGCGTTCTCGCGGTCCCGAGGTCGTGGCCGCTGCGATCGTACGTGCCATCCAGAAGAAGAAGCTGCGCGCCATCGTCGGCTGGGAAGCGTATGCGTCCGATTGGTTGAAGCGGCTGATTCCCGTCTGGACCCACCGCATCATCGCCCGACGCATGGCCGGGACCGCGCTCGAGCCGGGGCGTTAGGACGAGCCCGCTCACAAGAGACTGCTAGGCGAGGGCCTCGACCGCTTCGAGGTCGAGCGAGTCGCCAGTATCGAACCGGCGGATGTCACGGTCGCCGATCTCCTCACGGTCGAAGCGGATCGCATCCCGGTTCGGCGTCCACAAGCCCAGCATCGTGCGCGGGTAGGACGTCAGCATTCCCTCGGTCACCTTCTTGAGGACACCGACGAGACGGATCGATCCGTCTTCCGCGACGGTGACCGACTCTGCGCCGAGTTCGGAGTTGGTGCGTGTCTTGAACAGGACGAGCGGGGTGAAGGTGGGTTCTTCGGACATGGGAGGCTCCTCGGCGTTGGGGCGGAATCCTACCCAGGGAACGAGGCCACGCCCAGCGTCAGGCGAGCCGCTTCCCGACCGACCGCCCGAGGCTGGTGAGGTCGAGGTGCGCGCAGAGGTGGTCCGCGAGCCGATCGAGGTCCGTGCGCCAGCGCTCCTCGATGTCGGGTCCATCTCCGAATTGGGGATCGAACCAGGCGCGGAGCCAGGCGCCGCGAAACGATGCGGCGTCGAATAGACCGTGCAGGTAGGTCCCATGGATCTGCCCATCTTCCGAGCGGGCGCAGAACGGGCCCTCGGGGTGGAACGCGGGGGTATCGCCGTGATGGATCTCATAGCCGCGATAGAAGACGCCTCCTTCGAGCGGGGCGGTCCCCTCGACCAGGGTCACCCGCTTTTCCGCGCGAAGCGTTGTCTCGATCGGTAGCCACCCCAGACCCTCGACGCTGCGACCGGCTTCGACGCCAGCCGGATCGTGGATCTTCCGGCCCAGCATCTGGAGCCCACCGCAGATGCCGAGCACGCGTCCGCCGTAGCGAAGATGCTGTTCGATCCGTCGGACGAATCCGCGTTCATGTAGCCAGGCGAGGTCGCGCGCTACGGCTTTCGAGCCGGGCAGGATGACCAGGTCGGCGCCCGCCACGGCATCCGGGTCTTCCGTGAGCACGACCTCGGTTCCGGAATCCAACGCAAGGGCATCGAGGTCCGTCAGGTTGCTGGCTGCCGGCGGGACGGGGCATACGATGCGAAGTGTGCTCGTGGTCTTCTGCGTGTCCCGCCACCGATAGGGCGCGTCTTCCTCGGGGACGACCAGGTCTGGCACGTGCGGGACCACGCCTAGCAACGGGCGTTGGACGCGGGCTTCGAGCCAGGGCAGGGCGTCAGCCAGCAACGCCGGGTCGCCGCGGAAGCGGTTGATCAGCACGGCTTCGATGCGCGCGCGATCGGCTGCGTCGAGCGCTTCGAAGGTGCCGAGGATGGAGGCGAATACGCCGCCGCGGTCGATGTCGCCGATCAGCCAGGCCGGCACGTCCGCAGCTTCAGCGAAACCCATGTTCGCAATGTCGCCGATGCGGAGGTTGGGCTCGGCGGGAGAACCCGCGCCTTCGACCAACACGAACTCGTGGGCCCGCCGCAGCCGTTCGAATGCAGCAAGGACCGTCGGCAGGAGCGGCTCCCGGTCCTCGCGAAATCGCGACGCGTGAAGGACCCCCGCTGGTTTGCCGAGGACGATGATCTGCGCGCGCCGGTCGCCTTCCGGTTTGAGCAGTACGGGGTTCATGTCGACGTCGGGTTCGACGCCGGCCGCGAACGCCTGGAAGGCTTGCGCGCGCCCGATCTCACCGCCGTCCGCGCAGGCGGCGGCGTTGTTGCTCATGTTCTGGGGCTTGAAGGGTGCGACGTCGACGCCCGAGCGCGCCAGGATGCGACAGAGGCCTGCGGTGAGCAGGCTCTTGCCCACTCCCGATGCGGTTCCGAGCAACATCAGCGCGTTCACGACGCGGCCTCGCGGCGTACGGGCCCGGCCGGAGAGGACGCGATGCGCAGCGCGATTCTCCGGCCGGGACGCATGCTAGAAGCTGACTTCGGCGGTCAGCAGAACCGTGCGCGGCAAGGTCGAGAAGCCGAAGGCTTCCTGATAGCCGTGGTCCGTGACGTTCCGCACGTTGAGGCCGACCTTCAGATTCTCCCGCACATCGGCCGAGAGATTCAGGTCCGCGGTGACATAGCTATCGAGCGGGTTCGTGCGGCCGGCACCGTCGAAGCTCTTGCCGACGACGTGGAGCACGGCCTCGGCCGTGAGCCAGCGCCAGGACCCGCCGACCGAGAGCCGACCCGTGTTCCGGGAGCGTCGCCGCAGCGGGTCTCCCAGGTTGTCGCGGCTGTCGAGGAACGTGTACGACGCGTCGACCCAGAGGTTCTCGCAGTCGAGGCGCAGGTTGGCTTCGACGCCGCTCGTTCGCGCGCGGTCGACATTGAGGAACCCACCTCCCACGAAGGTGAAGATGATCAGGTCTTCGTAGGAGTTGTGAAACCCGCGGACTTCGGCGCGCAGTCGCGCGGCGTCGCCCACGTCCCGAACGAATCGGAATCCAAGGTCTCCTCCGTGTGACCGCTCGGGTTCGAGCGCGAGGTTCCCGAACATGGGGAAGTAGAGCTCGTTCAAGTCGGGCGCGCGGAAGGCCGTGCCGTAGCTCGCGACGACGTCGAAGCCCTCGAACAGGGTGTAGTTTCCGGCGAGTTGATAGGTGAACTCGTCGTCCGAGCGATCATTGAACTCGTACCGGGCCCCTGCTTCGATGCTGAACCGCTCTCCTTCGTGCCGTGCGAGGCCGAATACACCGATCCGTCTGGCGCTTTCATGGAGCGAGGTCCGGCCGCCGCCGAAGACTTGCGAGGTGCTGCGCACCCGGTCCTTCTCCAGATCGGCCCCGCTCAGGAGTGTCGCGCTACCGAGGCGCACGTCGTTGGTCCAGGAAACCTGGCGGCGGGTCGACTCGATCTCGAATTCGTTGAATAGCGCGAACATGTTGGTCGGGTCGTCGTCGCGCCCGAAGAGGTCGTTGTCGTTCTGGCTCAAGAGCAGGCGCGTCGTCCAATCATCGGTGACCGGCATCTTGAGGTCGGCCCCGAACTGGTTCTGCACCGTGAACTGCTCGGGTGTTTCGTCGTCTGCGGGGCCGAAGCCGTCGATCTCCGTCTGCGCATCTGCGCGCCGATAGAAGAAGTCGACGGAGCCGTCGCCAAGCGGCACCGTGAGTGTGGTGGCGACCGATGTATTGCGGAAAGGGTCCGTCTCCGGGTCGCGATCGATCGCGGGATCGACGAATGCAGCGCTGACGCTATTCGTTGTGAGGTGGGTGGCCGAGAAGGTCGCGCCCAGCCCCGATTCCGTGGCCCCCGCCAGCCGGACTTCGGCCGATCGGGTTCCCAGGCTACCGAAGCTGCCGCGCAGTGATCCCTCGATTCCCGGTTCAGCACGCTTCGTGAAGATCTGGATCACGCCACCCATCGCGGCCGAGCCGTAGAGCGCGCTCTGCGGACCGCGGTGGACTTCGATGCGCTCGATGTCGTGGGTGGCGAGGTAGGGCCAGTCGAAGGCCGCCGTGGTGGTCGAGCCGACGGGAACGCCGTCGATCAGCACGCGGACCTGGTCGGAGGCGGACCCGCGCAGGAAGACCGAGGTCTGTTTGCCGGGGCCACCGACCGAGCGCACATCGACGCCCACGCGTTCGCGCAGCAGGTCCGCGGCGCTGATCACGTTCAGCCGCTCGATCTCATCGCGGTCGATCACGCTTACGGCCGTGATCGGTGGGAGGCCGGGCGTCTGGATCGCCCGCCCGAACACGACGATCTCGTCGCGTCCTTCCGGTTTGTGGTCTTGATTCGATTCATCGTGTTGATTCGCCAGCGCACCATGCGCTGACAGCACGAGCAGGATGGCGCCGGTGGCGCTCAGGAACCGCTTCATGGCAGGTTCTCCTCGGTCTCGCGCCGTCGTCGGATTGGAAGCCACTAGGCACACCGCCCGGGTGCGGCCAGACACGCAAACGTGTCGGGTCGGTATCCTGGGAGGGGTTCCTGGCCCTGACCGTCGGACACCCAGGTGGCGGAGACACGGGTCCCCATCCACCTGCACGTCCATCCCCGAGACAGCAGGTTGTTAGTCGTCCTGGGCAGGTTTCCGGGCTTGCGGCCGTGTCCCGTGCCGCCTTCCCAGCAGCGCATGGCTGCCAGTGGCTTCGTGGCACGGGTATTGGGCCGCCTACCGTGGCGGGTCCGCGTCGGATTCTGACCGACTTCCCTCTTCGGAACGGGTCCTTCCCGTCCTGCATCCAGCACGCCGAGGCGCGCCTTCAACCCAAAACAGATCGGCAGTGTGGGCCCGGTGACGCGACCCGTCAAGGGACGTGTCCGCGTTCCCCGGGGGCGGCTTCAGCGCCCCGCGAGGACCTGGATGACGTCGACCAGCGCATGCGTCAGCCGCAGCGTCTTGTCGAGGTCGACGGTTGTCGGCCAGCGGTCGTCGGGGTGGTGGAACCACCGGTGCGCGCCTAGCACCGAAACATAACGTCCGTTCCCGTCGTGAATGTTCGCGGCTTCACCGAGCGGAGGGCTTCCGGCGGGCGTTTCGTCCTGCCAC
>JAJDAQ010000045.1 GCA_029261815.1 Deltaproteobacteria bacterium | reverse complement strand
ATAGCGGCTCCGGCTCGGCGCCAGGTCGGCGAGATCCGGCCACCACCAACCCACACATCGACAAGCGCGCGTACGTGCGGCATCCCTCTTCATGGGGAGGGCAGCGACGATGGCGAACGCCAACAACGCGTGGACGGTGGGGCGGTATCTCGTGGCGCGCCTCGAAGAGGTCGGCGTTCGCCACGTCTTCGGCGTGCCCGGCGATTACGTCCTGGGTTTCATGGACGAGATCGTCGCGAGCCCGGTCGAACTCGTCGGGACCTGCAACGAGCTGAACGCGGGCTATGCGGCCGACGCCTACGCACGACTGAACGGTGTTGGCGCGGTTTGCGTGACGTATGCGGTCGGGGGCTTCAGCCTGCTGAACGCCGTTGCCGGCGCCTACGCCGAACGGGTGCCCGTCATCGCCATTTGCGGCGGGCCCAACCAACGGGACCGCGAACAACGGCGGTTGCTGCACCACACGCTCGGCGACTACGACATCCAGGTCGAAGTCTTCAAGCATGTCACGGAACGCTCCGTCTTGTTGGACGACGCCGAAGCGGCCCCCGACCGCATCGACGAGGTCTTCGCCGCGGCCTTGCGCGCGCGGCGTCCCGTCTTCCTCGAACTGCCGGCCGACATCGCCACCCAACCCTGCCGCGCGCCTGAACCGTTCGATCCCGGGCCGCCGGCCGAGGTGGACGAAGCCGCGCTCGCCGAAGCCGTCGAGGAAGCGGTTCAAATGCTCCAGGCGGCCGAATGTCCCGTGATCCTGGGCGGTGTCGAAGTGCATCGTTTTGGTCTTCGCGAACGGCTCGAAACCCTGATCGACCAGGTGAAGATTCCGGTCGCGACCGCGCTGATGGGGAAGTCCGTCGTGGCCGAGACCCATCCGCATTACATCGGGCTCTACTCGGGCGCGCTCAGTGAAGGCTATGTGCGCGATACCGTCGAGCAGGCCGACTGCGTGTTGAGCCTCGGAGCCTGGATGAGCGACATCAACCTCGGCATCTACACCGCCGAGATCGACCCGGGCGTCCTTGTTCACGCGACGGCCGAGCGCGTTCACATCAAGCATCACGCGTTCGACCGCGTGCCGCTGGGGCCGTTCCTTGAAGCGTTGATCGCCGCGTTGCCCCCGGGCCTCGGGGCCGGCCGAAGCATCGAGCCCGCCGCGCATTCGCTCGATCGCGAATGGACCCCCGAACCTGCCGCCGCCATCACGATCAAACGTTTCTTCGAGCGCATGAACAGCTTCCTGGAAGACGACCATGTCGTCCTCGCGGACGCGGGCGATTCCTTCATGTGCGCGGGCGACCTGATCATGCACGAAGGGGTCGGCTTCCTGTCCCAGGCGTTCTACTGCTCGATCGGTTTCACCCTGCCGGGCGCGCTTGGCGTGAGCCTGGCCGACCGCGACCGCCGCGCGGTCGTCTTCATCGGAGACGGTGCGTTTCAGATGACGGCCCAAGAACTCTCGACCCTGATCCGCCACCGGCTGTCGCCCATCGTCTTCCTGATGAACAACGAGGGCTACACGGTCGAGCGCGTGATCCACGACGGGCCGTACAACGACATCCAGAACTGGGACTATGCGTCGTTGCCGGCCGTCTTTGGCGGGGCGGAAACGGCCGTCGTCGAGACGGAGGGAGACCTCGACGCCGTGCTCGCCCGTGCGGCCGACCAGACCGATGCGCTGTTCTTCGTCGAGGTGCGGCTCGATCCGCTGGACTGCTCGGACGCGCTGAAGCGGCTGGGCGAGGCCCTTGGGCAAAGGCAGGGCTTGGAGTAGAGGCGGGCTACGCTCCTGGCCCGAAACGAGGAGCCCGCCCATGCCCGCATTGAAGATCCGCCCCGTATCGAGTGCCGTGGGCGCCGAGGTCCTGGGCGTCGACGTCAAGAACCTGACCGACGGCGAGTTCGATGCCGTGCGCGACGCCTATCGAACCCACGGCGTCCTGTTCTTCCGCGAGCAAGCGCTGAGCCCCGAGCAGCACATCGCGTTCGCCGAGCGCTTCGGCGACATCAACGTGAACCGGTTCTTCACGCCGGTGGACGGCCACCCGCGCATTGCCGAGGTGCGCAAGGAGAAGGACCAGAAGATCAACATCGGGGGTGGCTGGCATACGGACCACTCCTACGACCAGGTCCCGGCCATGGGCTCGATGCTGCTGGCGCGCGAAGTTCCGGAGTCCGGTGGCGACACGCTGTTCGCCGGCATGGGCGCTGCCTACGACGCGCTCTCGGATGGCCTGAAGGAAACCCTCGAGCCGCTCCGTGGCGTCCACTCCAGCCGCCATGTCTTTGGAAACAAGGGCAAGGCGACGGAGGCGATGGAGGGCCGCATCGGCAACGCCGAAGCCGCGACCCAGGACGCTGTCCATCCACTCGTCGCCCGCCACCCCGACACCGGGCGAAAGCTCCTCTACGTCAATCCCGGCTTCACCATCGGCATCGACGGCTGGTCGCCGCTCGAAGCAAAGGCGCTCCTCGACTTCCTCTACCAGCACGCGCAGCGTCCCGAGTTCAGTTACCGCTTCCAGTGGCAGCCGGGCTCCATCGCGTTCTGGGACAACCGCGCCACCTGGCACTACGCCCTCAACGACTACCACGGCCAGTTCCGTCTGATGCACCGCATCACGCTGGAAGGCCAGCCGCTGCACTAACGTCGGTCTAGATCGGTTCTAGTCGGGGAGTGCGAACGCCACCAGCCCGTCGCCGATCTCGGTCAGGACGTTGCCGCCGGCCGAGACCACGATGAACTGCTTGCCGTCCTTGTTGAGGCGGAAGCTCATGGGCACGGCGTGGGCGCCGTATTCGAGGTAGTGCTCCCAGAGGATGTCGCCGGTGTCGGTGTCGAATGCGCGGAAGCCGCGGTCCATGGCAGCGCCAATAAAGTGCACGCCGCCGGCCGTCGAGAGGCCGCCGCCGAAGTTGGGCGCGCCGGTGTCGGTGTACATGGCCCAGACCGGGAAGGGTGCGGTGCCCCGCAGTGTGCCCAGGGGCTTGCGCCAGAGCACGTCGCCGGTGCCGAGGTGGACGGCCGTGATCGTGCCCCACGGCGGCTTCGTGCACGGGGCACCGAAGTTCGAGAGGAACGTCCAGCGCTTGTACCCGTAGGGCGTGCCCGTCATGGGGTAGGCCTCGTTCGGGTAGATGATGCTGCGCAGGTCCAGCGCATCGAATTCCTCGCGCGGGACCAGCTGCGTGACCATGGCGAGTTCGGTCTGGTTGAAGATGGCGACGCCGGTCTCGGGGTTGATGGCGAGACCGCCCCAGTTGGGCCCGCCACCGCTATGCGGCGCCTGGATCGACCCTTCCTGGGTCGGCGGCGTGTAGAAGCCGTCCCAGCGGTACTTGGCGAGTTCGCGTTCGCACCAACCTTCGTCGATCGGTGTGAAGCCCCAGGGCTCCACGACGTCGGGGTGCAGTGGCGGGATCACGGTCGGGAACGGCTGCGTCTTCGAGAGGTGCTCACCGTCGACGCCGTCCTGCGGGACGGGGCGTTCTTCGACGGGTTGCAGCGGTTCCCCGGTCTCGCGGTCGAGCACGAACAGGAAGCCCATCTTGGTCGGTTGCACGACGGCGGGCTTGCCGCCGGCCACGCCGGGGATCTCGATCAGTTGCGGCTGGGCCGGCGTATCGAAATCCCAGACGTCGTGGTGCACGGACTGGAAGTTCCAGACGGGCTCGCCGGTGGCGACGTCGAGGGCCACCGTTGACGAGGAGTAGTAGTCGAGTCCTCGGCGGTCGCCGCTGTAGGCGTCCGGGGAGGCATTCCCGGTCGGCACGAAGACGAGGCCGCGTTCTTCATCGCCGGACAGGATCGACCAGACGTTAGGCGTTCCCCGCGCGTAGAGTTCGCCCTGTGCCGGTTCTTCTTCCCAGCTGGGCGGAACCGGGTCCCAC
>JAJDAQ010000044.1 GCA_029261815.1 Deltaproteobacteria bacterium | reverse complement strand
GGCGACGCCGGGAACGGGTCGAACTCGGGGAGCAGGGGAGCCGGAATGACCTGGGAGGACAACATGGGGGATGCCGATCGGGAATTGCACGACAGTTGCCGCTGGGGCGCGATGCCCAACGTACACGGAAGTAGGTGCCGTCGGAACACCTCCGAGGGTCATGGAAACCGATCGCATCTGACGTTCGCCCTGACGGTGTTGGGGTACAGTCGGCCGCCGCGCTGGCCGACAACGCCAATTCGGCCGAAAACGCTGTGAGAACGCGATGATCGTGTCCCAGACGCCCTACAGGGTGAGCCTTGGTGGCGGTGGCTCCGACCTGCCGGCGTTCTATCGCCAGGAGGTGGGCGCCGTCGTCGCGTGCGCTGTGCAACAGAGCCTGCATGTGGCGATCGCCCCCCGCCTCGGCGGAGGCGTGCGCCTTGATCACGGCGTGATCGAAGAAGTGCAACATGCGTCTGACCTGCCGAACCGGATCGTGGGCGAATCGCTGATGGCCGCCGGGATCGACCAGGGCATCCAGATCTGGACGGCCGGCGAAGTCCCGCCTGGCACCGGACTCGGGTCCTCGAGTGCCCTGGCGGTGGGGATGACTGCGGCGCTCGCGTGTTGGAACGACGAATCGCTCTCGCCCGAGGAAGTTGCACGGCGTGCCTGCGCGATCGAGATCGATCGGCTCGGTGGCGCGCTCGGAAAACAAGACCAGACGATCGCGGCCCACGGCGGACTGTGCTTCATCGAGTTTCACCCGGACGAGTCCGTGCGCGTCGAACGTCTCGCGTTGAGCGAGGCGGACCTGGCCGCCTTCGAGGCGCGCGTCTTGATCTTCTACACCGGCAAGCAGCGCGCAGCGGGCAGCATCCTGGCCGAACTCGCACAAATCGTCGAAGAGCGGCGTCCGGCGTTGCGCGCGCTGCGGGACCATGCGGTCGGGGTCCGCGATGCGCTCGCGGCACCTGGCGGGCCGTGCTTCGAGCTGATGGGCCGGCACCTGCACGAAGCCTGGATGCAGAAGCGTGCGCTGTGGCCCGGGAGTTCAACCCGGGAAGTCGACGACTGGTATACGCGGGGGCGTGCGGCCGGGGCGCTCGGCGGCCGGCTGCTCGGTGCCGGCAGTGGCGGCTTCGTCCTGTTCCTGGCCCACCCCGACGACCACGCGGGGATTCGCGCCGCGCTCGATCACCCGATGGAGCTTCCGTTCCACGTTTCGTCGAGCGGCGTTCGCGTCCACGATCTGCGCGCGGGCTGACGGATGCTATTCAACTCGACGCTCTACCTGGCCTTCCTGGTGGTGGTGGTAACGGCATTCCACCAACTGAGGGCGCCCGGCCGCCGGGTCCTGTTGGTACTGGCGAGCTACGCGTTCTACTGGGTCTGGAGCATCCCGTTCTCGCTGCTGCTGGTCGGTTCGACCCTCGTCGACTACACGGCCGCCCGCGTGATCGGCGCGAGCCAGCGAACCGCGGTGCGACGAGCCGCCTTGGTGGGGTCGCTGGTCTTCAACCTCGGCATCCTGGCGCTGTTCAAGTACGCCGACTTCTTCTCGGATGCATCCGCCGACGTCTTCGGCGTCAGACCCTGGTCCCACCTCGGTCTGATCCTCCCGCTCGGCATCTCGTTCTACACGTTCCAGACCATGAGCTACACGATCGACGTCTACCGGGGGAACCTCACGGCGCACCGATCGTTCGTCGATGTTGCGCTCTACGTGTCGTTCTTTCCGCAGCTCGTGGCGGGTCCCATCGTGCGTGCGGATGTCTTGTTGCCACAGCTCCGCTGCACGCCGGCACCCGTGGACTGGCTCACGATCCGGCACGGGATCGGACTCGTCGTCTATGGCCTGGTCAAGAAGGTGATCTTCGCGGACGGCGCCGCGCACCTGGTAAACCAGGTCTACGGCGCCCCGGGCGAGGCCTCCGGTCTGGCGTTGCTGATTGCCACGTATGGCTTCGCGGTCCAGATCTACTGCGACTTCTCCGGTTATTCCGACATCGCCATCGGGTCGGCCATGCTGTTGGGCATCCGGCTCCCCGAGAATTTCGATCGGCCGTACCTGTCGGCATCGATCACGGAGTTCTGGCGGCGTTGGCATCTCTCGCTCTCCAGCTGGTTGCGCGACTACCTCTACATCTCACTCGGCGGCAACCGTCGCGGCGTGGCGCGTACCTACGTCAACCTGATGCTGACGATGCTGCTCGGCGGCCTCTGGCACGGGGCGGGTTGGAACTGGCTCGTCTGGGGCGGGCTGCATGGCCTCTTCCTTTGCGTCGAACGTGCGCTCGGTGTGGGCGAGCGGCCCACCGATCGCGTGCGCGCTGGGATCCAGGTGTTCTGGACCTTCCAACTCGTCTGCCTGAGTTGGGTCTTCTTCCGGGCCGCAGATTTCGACACTGCAATGATCATCCTCGGGCGGATCGTGACCTGGGCGCCGGGCGAGCTTGGCATCTCACTGTGGCCCCTGGTTGCCGTCGCCCTGGTCTTCCTGAGCGACGCGCTGCAAACCCGCGGTCGCTGGCTCGCCTACTGTGGCGCGCACCCTCGCTTCGTGCGCGCGCTCGCGTACGTCGCGTTGCTGGTCTTCGGACTCATCTTCGCCGAAGTACAGAACCCCGAATTCATCTACTTCCAGTTCTGAGTCACGATGGCCCGAATCTTCCACCGATCTCCGCGTACATTCCTGCAGCGACTCTGGCAGCACGGCCGGCTCGATGCGTTGGCATGCGTTGGATTGATCGTGGTCGCCGAATTGCTCGCGCGGGGCGCGGCACCGCATCTGGTCGGACGCCTCTACGACCGGGAGACAACCGGTGGCTACGCAATTGCCATCAACCAGGACGGCTACCGGGGCACCGCCATCGCCGCGGAAAAACCCGCTGGGACGTTCCGGATCCTGGCGCTCGGGGATTCGACCACGTTCGGGACCGGTGTCGCCTGGACGGACACCTGGCCCCACGCATTGGGCGAGCAGCTGACCGCGGTCGTCCCCGCGCCGGTCGAGGTGATGAACGTGGGGTTCCCTGGCACCTCGCTCGCGAGCCTCCACGCAGAGTTCAATGAGCGCTGGGCGGCCCAGGACCCCGATCATGTCATCGTGGCACTGAGCGCCAACATGCCCGCACTGGCGTGGATCCAGGCGCGTCAGGGCGACGCTCCCGCCGTCAAGCGCAAGGCGTACGCGCCGCGAGACCGGGGCTTCGGCGAGCAGCTCCGCGGCCAGGCAAAGCGCTGGACCGCGGCGTTCGCGTTGCCGTCGCTGCTGCGTCAGGGAAGCCAGCGAGTATTGTTCGTCGCAGGTCTGGCGCGGCATGACGTGAGCCCGGATGCACCCTTCGGTCCGCTACTGGCGCACGGCTGGCGTCAGCGGGATCTTCCGGCACAACGCGCGATCGAGGCGTGGGCGGCATTGGAGCGAGACCTGGTGGCCTTGTCCGACACATTCGAGGCCAGGGAAACGAACTGGAGCCTCGTCTATACGCCGCTTCGGTTCATGCTCAGTCCCGCGTCCGCCGACAACGAAAAATCCGTTCCCCTCGAGCGGCTCACCCTCGACCCGGAGGTCCAGATCGAGACCCTCGCACGCAAGCACAGGTTTCCCTACGTGCCGGTGCGCGAATCCCTACTCGCGTCCCGGAAGGCAGCGCGCGCTTCAGGGGCCGCCAGTGACCTCTACGTGGGTTTCGATTTCACGCACCTCGATGCGAGGGGGCACCGGGCGGTCGCGACCGCCCTCCAGCCGTACCTCCTCGACTCGATCGAAGGAGATGCGCATTGAGTCCGGCGCCGATCACGGCGCTGGTCCTCGCGGGCGGGCTTGGGACCCGACTCAGGCCCCTGACGGATTCGGTACCGAAGTGCCTGGTTCCGGTCGGTGGACTGCCGCTTCTCGGATGGTGGGACGAAGCCCTGGCTGAAGCCGGGATCACCGACGCCATCGTGAACGCCCATGCCCATGCGTCGCAGGTCCACAGGTGGGCGCACACCCAGAGCGAGCGAAGCGGCGGCATCCACTGGCAGGTCTTCGACGAGCCCAAGCTCCTGGGCTCGGCCGGAACCCTCCGCGCTGTGCTTCCAAGGCTCGAAGCCAACGGAGACTTCCTGGTGATCTATGGGGACAATCTCAGCGCCATCGATCTTGCGGACTTCCTGTCCGCACACCGCGCTGGCCCGCAGCGCTTCACGATCGCCGTCCACGAGGTTCCGGACCCCGAGTCGAAGGGGGTCCTCGAGCTGGACGGTGCAGGGCGCGTGATTTCCTTCGAGGAGAAGCCGGCCGAGCCGCGCTCGAACCTGGTCAATGCCGGGCTCTATGCGATTTCGAGCGGTCTTCTCGACGAGTTCGAGTGGGACGATGCGTTCGATCTCGCCCACGACGTACTGCCAGCACTGCTCGGCGAGATGGTCGGCTATCGACTGACCCGGTATCACCGCGACATTGGCACGCCGGAAGCCCTGGCGGCGGCCGAAGAAGACCTGGCAGCCGGGCGCATCCGCCGGCGCACGCAGAGCCATCGAGAGGAGACGGAATGAAGTCCGTACGCGAGTTCGTGGACGACTATTACGCCCGCTTTACCGAGGTCCTCGAGGCCTTTGACAAGGCATCACTTGAGGGTGTCGCCGACGTGATGAAGCAGGTTGCTCAGGCCGAGGGCACGCTGTGGGTGGCCGGAAACGGCGGGAGCGCGGCCATCTCGGACCACACGGTCTGCGACGCCACGAAACTGCCCTACCGCGAAGGTCAACCGGTGCTCCGGTCCGTCTCGCTCGCGAGCAACGGCCCCATGCTTACGGCACTCGGCAACGACTACAGCTACGCCGAAGTCTTCTCCAAGCAGCTCGAGTACTACTTGAAGGAGACCGACGCCCTGATGGTCGTGAGTTCCAGCGGCAACTCGCCCAACGTCGTTCAGGCCTGCGAATACGCGCAGTCTCGAGGCGTTCCGACCATCGCGTTCGTCGGCTTCAAGGGCGGAAGACTGGCCGAACTGGCAGACCACGTCGTCCACATCGAAGTCGACAATTACGGAATGGCCGAGGACACCCACCAAAGTGTGATGCACGTCCTGACCCAGTACCTGACGGCCTGGAACGCCGAGAACGCCGGCGACGCCTAACGTCGAAAGCGGGAGAGCGCGCTCCGGGCGAGGAGCGCGATCGTAAAGGGCAGGTTGTCGACGAGGTAGCGGCGCGCCAGGCGCCGGGGCTCCGTGCCGATCCGGTGCAGCCACTCGAGTCCGCTCCGCTGCATCCAGACGGGTGCCCGAGAGACATCGCCGGCGATGAAGCTGAGGGAGATGCCACAGCCGATCATCCAGGCGCCGGGCAGCCGCGAGCGCAGGTGATCGATCACGTACTCCTGCTTCGGCGACCCGAACGCGACGTACACGAAGTGGGGGTCGACGGCCGCGACCTCGTCGGCGAGTGCGGCGAGCTGCGCCGGGGTCGGCGGGAGGTTGAGCCATGGGCTGGAAACGCCTGCAATGCGCAACGCCGGGTGTTCTGCCTGGAGCGCGGCCGCCGCGTTCGCTGCCGATTCGCCCGCGCCCCCAAGGAGATAGATCGACTTGCCTTCGAGGGCCGCACGCGCGGCGATCCATCGCGTGATGTCCGAACCTGCGAGACGTTCGGGAAGCGGGGTGCCGGCCAGTCGCGCGGCCCAGATCAGCGGCGCGCCATCGGCCACCATGAGGGTCGCTCGGTCATAGAGCGCCCGGATCTCGGGCTCACGGCCGGCCCGCTGCACGAAGTCGATGTTGGCCGTGACGAGCCAACCGCCGGCACCGTTCACGACGTCGCCAAACATACGATCGAGAAGCCCCTCCCGGCGCAAGTGCGCCATCGGTAGCCCTCCGATCTCGACGGTTCCCGGCGATTCCCCCACGGCGGCGGAAGGTACCGGAAGGCGGGACGGTCGCGAGCGACCGGCAGCGCAGCGGCAACGATTGCGTAGACTCGCCGGGCTCGTGCGGTCACTCACCTCAAGTGCGCCGGCGGGCGCGCCGAATCCGCATGCACCACGCGCAGCGCGTGCTTCTGGAGGAAGAGTCGTCATCGAACCCCGGTCCCTCGTTCGTGAAGCCACCAAGGCGGCGCTGCGGCCGTTCGTGCGTTGGCAACCACTCGAGAACCCTCGGGACGGCTATTCGATCATCCTTGGAGTGCCTTGGGCGTTGCGCCATCTCCTGGCGGTGAATCTCCGCTTCGTGGCGGCCCAGGATCGTACAGGTCTCGACCGTATGTTCATCGTCTTCGATCGCCCCCCGCAGGCGGGCGGAGACGCCTTCATTGCCGAGACCCAGGCGGCCTTCCCGGAGCTTCCGCTCGACCTCCGCTTCCAGCCGCGCCCGGCCGCCGACATCGTGAACCGGGTGGGTCGTTCCAAGTTCTACGCGTCGCTCAACTGGATCACGGGTCTGACGCACTGTGAGACGCGGTACGCGGTGCTCCACGACTTCGACCTCTATCCGGTGCAGGCGGACTTCTTTGCACGCATCCACCGGAGTCTCCGCGACGGTGCGTTGAGGTTCTCGGGCGCCGAGCACACGCACTTCGATGGACTCACCGAACACGATGCGCTGATCGGCACGTGGGAACTCGGGATCGACGTGGCGTGGCTCCGTCAGGAGCATCGGGCGATCGATTGCTTCCACAAGTGGGCCGACGTGAATGGGCGCATCGTGGATCTCGATGCCTTTTCGTGGGTCCAGTCGCGCACCCCGAACCGGCGGATCGCCGAGGGGGTTTCGGACGAATCCTTCGTTCACGTGAAGAACCTCTGCAGCACCTACCTTCGCGTCTCGCAGGGCCAGCCTGCGCAGATCGCGTGGCGTCTACATTCGCTCTGGTACCTTGAGAGTCTCGTGTCCCAGGGCGCGTCGCTCAGCGAGCTGGCGGAACGGATGGAGACCGCGCAGTCTCCGCAGCTGAGCGACGGCCGCATGACCCATGACTTCACGGATGTTCATGTCACGTGTGCGAACGTGCTCGAGAGTGAAGTGGACCGGATGGAAGCGGCTCTGCACGGAGCGCGCCGGTCAGAGGCCCAGCGCTTCGTCGAAGCGACCCGCACGTTCCTCGAACGTCACGGCGACACCTCCGCACGGGGCTAGCGCGCTAGCGGTCCTTGTACTCGATCAACGTCCTCGGGCGATCTCGACCTCGCCAGTAGCGCAGCAGCCCCTGCGCCTGCGGGAACTTCGCAAACACGCAGGACAGCGCGTACGGCCAACGCTCTCCTGGGTCGGGGAGCGTCTGGCGCATCCCGGCCGCAACGCGCAGCGTCTGGAGCGCGAGCAGGGCGGGGAGGGCCCAGAAGACCCAGGGTAGGAACACCGGTGCGAGGGCGGCCGAGAACGCGGCCGCGGTGAGCCAGACCGCGGGCAGGGCGATCCCCCACGCCGCGATGCTCCGCACCGCATGGACGTTGTGTCGGAAACGCGACTTTCCCTGCAGCGCGGCGCCCTCCGCATAGGCATGTCCGGCGCGTTGCGCGCGTAGCCACCACTGACTGAAGCGCTGCATGTCCGCGTCGTGCAGCGTCATCGGTGCATCCAGACGAACGATCTCATGTCCGGCGAGTCGCATCCGTACGCATAGCTCGGGCTCTTCACCCGCGATCATGTCCGGACGGAACCCGCCGACCGCCTCGAACGCGGACCGCCGGATCAGCGCGTCGCCGCCACACGCAGCGATGACGCCCGTTGGTCCGCGCCACTCGACATTGATGATTCGATTCCAGACCGACGCTTCCGGGTAGCGCTCGTGACGGAAGCCGGTGACGGCCGCGCAAGCCGCCGAGTCCGTCATGTAGGCGGTCGCACGCTCGATCCAGCCGTCCTCGACTTCGCAGTCCCCATCGAAGAAGTGAACGGCCTCCGTCTCGGGGGCCGCGCCGACGAGCGCCTCGAATCCGGCATTGCGGGCTCGCGCCATCGTGAACGGTGTCGACAGGTCCAGCGCAACGACCTGTACGCCCAGGCCACTTGCGAACTCGACACTGCCGTCGCGCGACCCGGAATCGACGTAGACCACGGGCCGGTCGCCTCCGACCATCGAGTGAAGGCAGCGCTTCAGGCGCTCTCCCTCGTCGCGCCCGATGACAACGATGCCGACGGCCAATGTCATGGTCGACGCCATTCGAGCGAGGCGGCGCTCACGCGCTCGCGGAACGTGTCGCAGGTCAACGAGACGCCAAGCCAGGACCCGAGAATGGCGAGGTCCTCGTCGAAGCAGGCTTCTACGGCGCTCCTGGCGTCTGGCGAGAGTGCAGGGCGCTCCGAGAGCCTCCACCGGGACTTGATCCGCTCCCGCACGGACTCGGAAAGGAGCGTCCGACGCAGCCAGGTGGCACCCGGGAGGTTCATCGCTCGGTCGCGCCATGCGCTCTTCTTCATCCGCTCGCCTGAAACATTCGAGCGCTGCGCGAGCACTTCCTCTCGGACCGAAACGTCGCAGCCCAGGAACCGGAGAACGCGCGCGAGCTCGGCGGCTGGGTCTTGTAGATGTCGTTCGAGGAAGACGGGCAAGATCTGCTCAGCGCCGAATGCCTCCCGGTAGGGGGCGAGTTGGTAGCTGTAGCGCCCGTAGTCCACGAGTTCCCGGTGCTGCTCGACCGCCTCGTCGAGGGACGTCGAGATGTTCCCCTCACTCCATTCATGCATGTAGTGCGAGATCAACCGATCCACGGGATGACGCATGAGGTAGATCAACTTCGCATCCGGAACCGCATCGTGGAGCCGGGTCACCGCCTTGTCCAATGTTGGCCGTTTGGTGTAGTGCGTGCTCGACTCGCCACAAATCGCATCTCGGTCGGCGGCTGCAAACAGGCCTTCGTACCAATCGAAGCCACGTGCCCAGACGTCGTCGTCGCTGAAGAAGCAGGGTTCCTTGGGCGTCGAGAGGAAGAAACCCGGGTGCCCGGCCAACTGATCGTGCAGCGTGCTGGTGCCGGCCTTCATGGCGCCGATCAGGATGAAGTCGGGGCGTCGTCCCATCACGCGTTCTCGGGCAGCGCCGGCGGGCGCCACGGCTTGAGGGGGCGTCGCGAGTGCCGCCAATTATCGGCCCGCTCGCCCTCGCACAGGTGCGGCTCCTTGGCGCCAAGACGCTCACGCATTAGGGCGATGACGCGTCCGAGTTCGAACGCACAGTTCGCGAGGAGTAGGCCTGCGGTTCCGTAGTGCTTGGCAAAATAACGGGCACGGGCCGCGTAGTAGAAAGGAGGACGCCGCCCGCGCGTGGCGGTCATGGATTGGACCGGTGAGGTTCCGCCCTTGAGATGCACGACACGAGCGTCCGGTACCCAGGCAAGTCGGAACCCGGCCTGGATCGCACGTCGGCAGTAGTCCATATCCTCGAAATACATGAAGAAGCCGTCGTCGAGAACTCCGATGCGCTCGATGACGTCGCGATGGATTCCGAGACACGCGCCACTGGCCCACTGGTTCGGCGGCGGCGGTTCGAGGTCGGCAAGCGACACCGGATCTCGGCCCAGCCATCGCGACACCACGCCGGTGCGTGCAGAACGAGCCAACTCCGACAGCGGCGTCGCCCAGCGTCGAAGGTTCGGCTGCTCGCTGCCATCGGGCCATTCCGTCCTGGCGGCGGCCAGCCCGCGGCCGGCCCGAAGTGCCGTCTCGATGCGATCCAGCGCCCCCGCACGCACCAGGGTGTCGCTATTCAGGAGCAGAAAGGCGTCGGCGGCTGCCGCCGCACGCAGGCCGATGTTGTTTCCGGCCGAAAAGCCATCGTTCGAGCTGGATTCGATCAATCTCGCCCAGGGCTCCCAGCCGCGATCAGAAACAGCACGCGCGATCTGCGTGGCAGAATCGTCGGGGCTGGCGTTGTCGACGACGATCACACGGCGCTGGGTTCCCTCGATCTGCGGGGCCAGGGTGGCAAGGCAATCCACGACCAGCCGCGGCGTTCCGTAGTTCAGGATCACGACTGCGAGCGGGATCGGGCGGGCGTCGTTCTTCTGCGTCATCGGGTCGGCACCCGCCGCCGGCTGCCGACCAGATCGGCCATCCGACCGCCCCGTGTGGGCGGCGAGGGCGCGGGGCCCTCGGGTTTCGAGGTTTCGGATGGTGGAACATCCGGAGGGAACAGGCTGCGGAGCGCGGGCGTTCCCAGAACTGTATTGAGCCCGCCCATGGCCATCAGGTAGACGGGATTCACGAACGCATTCGACAGACAGTCGATCCAGTAAACCGCGATGACCGCGCCGACCCCTGCGACCGGGGCCGCAATCGGGTGCCCCCAACGTCTTGCCGGCAACCGCCGTGCCAGCAGCCAGACCGGCACCAGAAACAGACCCATGAGCGAGACCAATCCTGTGATGCCCTGTTTGCCGAGGGTGATGATCCAGAGCCCGTCGATCGCGCCACTGTCATCGGTGCGGTTGCGTCCGCGGCCTCCCCAGCCGAACACCGGCTGCTCCAGTGCTTTGAGGATAAACCGGTCTTCGTTGACCAGGCGGTAGTCCAGAGAAGCGACGCGCGTCGGCGGGAAGATGGGTTTGACGACCGCGATCACGGTGTCGCGATTGAGCACCTGCGTCGTGCGGAGCGCTGGGTAGCTCATGAAGCCGACCACGAGGAGGATGAGTACGATCCGCGTTCGGAAGTAGACGGCGGACCACAGTACGCCGGTCGCCATCACGAAGATCGAAATCGCGGCCATCGTCTTGCCCAGGAGCAGGGCCGCTACCGGAAGCGGCAGCAACCAGGTCAAGGGGACACCCGCGACCCGCTGGTTCTTCAATCGGGCTGCGAGCCACACCGTGAGGATCGCACCCGCGGCCATCCACATCCCGAGCATCAGCGGGCTGTCCATGAAGACGATCGGACGGAAGCCGCCGAAGCGACGAAACATCACGAATCGGATCGTGTGAAAGCCATACACCCAGTTATGGAGCTGGGGAGACATACGGATCTCGAACAGCGAGAGGGGCGCGTAGAGGATGGCGCCTATCACGATGGCCAGTGCGAGCTCACGCATGGCCGGGCCGGTCGTGATGTAGACGCGGCCGTAGAAATACGGAAGCCCGTACAGCACGATGTGGCGATAGACGTTCGATCCGCCTTCGTAAGCTCCGAGCCCGTTGGCCAGCGCGGTTGGAAGGGGGCTCAAGACGAGGACGAGCGCGAAGAGGTCGAAGGCCCGGGGACGAAGGCTGAAGAGCCTCGCGGAATCGAATATCGCGATCCCGATGAGGCTGCTGAGCGCGAAGGCCGAGTAGCGATCCCACACGCCGGGGAGGCCTGGAAGCTCCATGCCCGCGCTCGGAAGCACGAGGATCGCTCCGACGGCGCTGAAGAGAACCGCTCGTCTCGGATTGACGAACGAGAAGAGCGCGAGGGTAACGGGAAGCCATCCCAGCAGCGCGACGTCAACGATCATCGGCCTACCGGTTCCAGTGTTCGAGGTCGCGTCCGAGGAACGCGGCCAGTGCCGCGTTGGGTGCGCGAAATTCTTCGACGAGACGCTGTCGTGTCGCCGGATGGAATGCCCCGATTCGCTCGCGATGGGCGGGCGTCCGCCACCCCATCAAACGTCGCGCGAAACGCGGGTTGGTGAGGGCGGCGCGTACCCGTGCTCGCTGCTCCGCCGATGCGAGGGACGTTGCCCAGCCGACTCCGGGAGCGCGGCGCAGTTGGCCAAGCCAGCGATGCATGTCGCGCTTCGCCAGCTTGTCGCCAAACTGGTTTGATGCCGCTTCTCCCGGTAGCGCAAGATCGTGGACGGGAAGTTCCAGGAACTGCTGGAGTGAAGCCAGCGCTGCTGTGGGACCGGTCTGGAGATCCTCGAGGAGGAGGAAGTGGAATCGCTCTCGCGGGAAACGCGCCAGGAACTGCTCGATCTGTTCCAGGTACCGGCTCGCGCCCAGCACTTCGGGGTCTTCCGCGAGCATCGTCTCGAAATCGGGTAGCTCTTGAGCGGAGGCCGCGATCCGCTCCTGCATCGCGTGACGGTAGTGGGAGTAAGCCCGATCGATCGGATTCCGCATCTGGTAGATGAAGCGTGCGTCCGGAAGGGCCTCTGCGATCCGGCCGACGACGTCGCCATGAAAGGGCCACCGGGAATAGCATGTCGAGGATTCACCGCAGAGGCGGTCACCCGCATCGGAGAAGAGTGCTTCGTACCAAGCGAGCCCGCGGCCGAAAATCTCATCCCGGCTGAAGAACTGTGGCTCTTTGGGACTAGCCATGAAGATGCCGGGATGCATCTCGAGATGGTCGTGCAGCGTCGAGGTCCCGCATTTCATGGCACCGACAAGCAGGAAGTCGGGCCGACGACCCGGCCTGGCGGTATCGCCTGTCTCGGTCGGGTCTTGCATGGATTGATTGTCGCCATCCCTCACGTCGACCTTGAGCATTGCGACCCGGTCGGATTCCCGCCAAGTGCTCGCCTTCGGCCCAGGTCAGGCATCCTCGGCTCAAGGCTTGGCAGCAGCCATCCGAATGGATGAGGGGTTGCTAGATTTCAACGAGTGGGCGGAGCATGAGCGAGCAAGCGACCTGGAACCGGATCAACGCGATCGATGTGGCCGATGCGGCTCGCCGGTACCGCGCGAGCGGCCCGGTCCCGCATTTGTGCATCGACGACTTCCTTGAAGAAGCCTTTGCCTCGGAAGTCGCTGCAGCCTACCCGGCCTACGAGGCCGCGGTCTCTGAGGGCAAGAGCTACTCCGCCGTACACGAAACCGGCAAGGTCCAGGTGACCGATGTCGCGCTCTTCCCTGAACCTGTGGCGGCTCTCCATCGGGCGCTCGCGTCCGAAGAGTTTCGCGAGACGATGGTCGAGATCACGGGCATTCCGGACCTGCTCTCGGATCCGACCCTCCAGGGCGGTGGCATGCACTTGATGCGCTCCGGAGCTCGTCTCGATGTCCACGTCGACTTCAACATGATGAAGGGCGCTCAGCGCTTCCGGCGACTCAATATCCTGATCTTCCTCAACCCGGCTTGGCAGGATGACTGGGGCGGCCGATTCGAGCTTTGGGATCCCGAGGTCACGCGCCAGCTCGGTGAGTTCTCGCCGCGCTTCAATCGCTGCGTGTTCTTCGCGACCAGCGAGAAAAGCTTCCACGGCGTCGAGCCGGTAAAGAGCCCGGACGACCAGGCGCGACAATCTTTCGCCGCGTACTACTACACCGAAGAGGCGCCCGAGGATTGGGGTGGCGAACACCACACAACCGTCTTTCGACACCGACCCGGTGAGCGTTGGCGGGCGCTGCTTGGGATTCCCAACGAAGTGAAGTCGGGGGCGCGGCGCGCTGTTCGACGTTTGCGTGGTTTCTTCGGCACGAAGAGCCGGTGAACGGGCCCGCGAGCCCCGCAAGACCGCTCCGGGATCGCGTGATCGGAGGCTTGAGCTGGACGCTCTTGGGCTTCCTGGCCGCCCAGGCGTTGCGGCTTGGAAGCAACCTGCTGCTCACGCGGCTGCTGTTCCCAGAGGCCTTCGGTGTGATGGCCCTGGTGCAGATCGTGATCCAGGGCATCGAGATGTTCTCGGACGCCGGCCTGCGCGGCAGCGTCGTCAATCACGAGCGCGGCGAAGATCCGGACTTCCTCGCGACCGTCTACTCCTTCCAGGCGATTCGCGGCGTCCTGCTGTGGATCGTGATGTCGGCTTGCGCATGGCCGGCAGCAGACTTCTACAGCGCACCCGAGTTGATCTGGGCCATCCCGCTGGCATCGAGTCGCGCTTTGCTCCGCGGGGTCTCTTCCACGTCGCTCCTGTTGCTCGTGCGTCGCGTGGAGCCGTCCCGGAGAATTGTTCTGGACCTCTCCTCGCAGCTCTTTGGGCTCGTGGTGATGGTCGGGCTCGCCCTGTGGGTCACGCGCTCCGTTGCAGTCCTGGTTGTTGGGGCGATCGCGGCGCAGTGCATCCAAACCGCCGGTAGCCACTACCTCGTGCCCACGGCACCTCGCCCGCGCTTCGGGTGGGATCCGGCCGCCGCGCGCTCGATCTTCGGCTTCGGGAAGTGGATCTTCCTCAGCACGGCCCTGACATTCGTCCTGTCCCAGGCGGAGAAGGGCGTCCTCGGCCGGTTGCTCTCGATGAGCGAACTCGGCCTGTTCAGCATCGCGTTCCTGATCGTCCAGACCTTTACCGGGGCGGTCCAGAAGCTCTCCGGAAACTTGCTCTTCCCCATCTACGCCGAGCTTGCGCGGCGCGGACCGGGTGCACTGCGATCGCGCATGCTGCGCGTCCGCGCGGGACTGTTGGGCGTGCTCATCCCGCCGCTTTGGGTCCTGGTGGGCTTCGGTCCCGAAGTCGTGGGCGTGCTGTACGACGATCGCTATGCCGGCGCGGGCTGGATGGCACAGGTCCTCGCAGCGGGCGCGGTCGCACAGCTGGTCGCGAATACGGCAGAGCGCGCGGTTCTTGCGTACGGTGACTCGCGCCGGCACATGACCCTGCAGGTTGCTCGCGCGGCACTGCTCGTGGTGGGCATCATCGCCGGCGGCACGTTCGGGGGCGCGGATGGTGTGATCGTCGGCGCGGCCGTCTCGCGCTGGGTCGCCTACGTGCCGTTCGTCTGGGCCGTGCGACCGTACGATGTCTGGATGCCTCAGCTCGATCTCCCGATCCTTCTCGGATCGGCCGTCGTGGCGTTCCTGGCATTCGCCTGAAGGCCGAAAAGTGAACGGGCCCGCCGCCTCTCGGCGACGGGCCCGCACGACTCGGGTACTCCCGGTCAGGGCAGCAGGACCGGGGGGAGCGGCGGGCTCGTCGGCGGCGGCGGGCTCGGCGTGGGTGTGGGCGTCGGTGTAGGAGTGGGTGTCGGCGTCGGAGTGGGTGTCGGCGTCGGCGCGGGGGCCGGTGCCGGTGCGCCGGTCGCTAGGTGATCAAAGGCGCCTGCATCCAGATTGCCGGACAGCGGACGGAATGCCTGCGTCTGGTCGAGGCCCACGGTATGCATCGAAACCACGGAGTGGAGGCCTGCCGGGTCGTTGTTGTGCAGCGCAAAGTCCGAAGGCCGAGCCGGCGTGCAGGACGCGAACGGGCAGGTGGTGATTCGGCTGACGCCGGCCTGCGGCGTCGAGCTCTGGTTGAAGTTCCCGGCCGAAACGTTGGAGCAACGTCCGCCGTTCTCGTAGACGATCGCGCTCCCAGAACCGGCGCCGTAGCCAACGTTTCCGACCACGACGCAGCCAGTGGGGTCATGCTGCATCAAGTTCTGGTTGTCGCCCGCATCGTTGTCGCTCACCCAACTGTTGTGGAGAACATACGGGCGGGTGGCGCCGGGAAGGCTGAAGAAGGTCGTGTTGCTGTTCGTGCGGTCACTTCGCGCGTCCCACAAGTTGTTACGGAAGACGAGATCATTGGCCTCGCCCGAGCCGTTCGTCGCGACGGCCACTGCATTGACCAGCGACTGTCGCATCGATTCCGAGTGCTTGATCAGGTTGCGTTCGAACACGCCGTTTCGCGTCATGGCGTAGTTTCCCGTTCCGCACGGGTGACCGTTGATGTGAACCGGATTCGCGGTCTCGCCCACGATCAGGTTGTCAGAGATGACGAAGTTCTCGCCCCAGTTGCGACTCGAGCTGGTTCCGCCCCAGTTCGAGTCGGTCCCGCAATTGCCGACCCGCAAGGTGATGGTGTGGTTCTGCGCATTCGCACTCAACAGCTTGTTCCCGTGGATGAACAGGCCGCCTTCACCCACCGAGTCGCTGCCGTAGTGGTTCACGCGCAGGATGTGCTCGCCGCCATTTACCGGACCGATCCGGTTGCCAACAATCGACATCTTTCGGGTGACGCCGAAGTAGCAGTTCGAGCTGCCCGTGGCGCACACGTCGACTTCCGAGTCGAAGATTCCCCAGACCTTGGGGACGACGAACGCATTGCCGGCGCCCTGGTTGTTTCCGTTTGCGTTGGTGATGTGCTTGATGTTGCTGAGACGCGCGCCGTAGAAGAGTGCGTAGTGCGCGTTTACACCGCTGTTGGTGTTGTTCTCGGGTTCCCAGATCGACGCACCGGTAAAGCCCGCTACCTGAAGCCGGCCGACACGCGTGTCGTCAACGTGGGGCTGTACCAGGATCTGGGTGCCGGATGCGGAGAGGATGACGTTCCCCGGACCGTAGGCGCCGACGTGGGACCCACGCTGGTTGATATGCGCCGTGTTGTTGGCCACGAACGTGCGTCCGCCGTGGAAGAGCACCTGCTTGCACGGCGCTCCGCCGCATGCGCTCGAGTTCGACGCGAGTGCCGTCGAGACAGCATCGTCGAAGTCCGTGAAACCAGAGGAGCCTTCGGTCGCGTGGTAGGCGCCTTGCGGGCAGCCCGAGAAGCCAGAGCCACTCGAGTCCTGCACACACACCGTTTCGGCAGGAGAGTACGCCTGCACGCTCACCGGCAGCGTGTCAGTCGATTGATTTCCCTGCGCGTCACTCACCGTTACCGTGGCCGTGTAGCTACCCGGCGTTTCGTACACGTACGAGAAGACCGGCCCCCCACAGACACGGTTGCGCTGGATCGGCCGGAAGTCGTTGTTGTCGTTCGCGTGGTGATAGGCGGCGGTGTTTCCGTCGCCCGCGTCGAAGCAGAAGGTGAGGTCGCGGTGCGGCGCGCTCGTATCGGAATCGGTCGAGGTATAGGCCTCGAAGTAGACCAGCAGCGGGCCCTTGCCGGTACAGGAGGTACCCGATTCGTGATCGACGCAGGACGCGCGCAACCGGGCCGTCGGCGTCGCCGCCGATGCCGGGAGGGCGATCGCTGCGAGCCACACAAGTGCGGAAGCTGCGATGAGGATCTGGCGCATGGGAAACCCCTCTTGGAAAAATGCTTGCAGGGCGCATTCGGCCCTTCAATGACCAGGAGATTCGGTATCAGCGGCGTATCGGACTGTGCCAGTGCGCACATTTCCCCACAATCGCTCGCATTTGCCATCAAGTCGCCCCGCGGGGGACTCGATGCGATCCCGGCAACAACAGACCGGCACACCGGAAGCTGCGATGGCCCCGCGGGCCAGGCAAAACTGCCTATGTTGGCAGGGTGGTGGCGCCGGACGGAGCCCGCAACGGGCAGGGGGAATGCGCGGAGTGGCTGAGGCAGGACGGGCAGCGCCGGACGGCGGGATCGTCTTCGTCGTGGGGACCCAGCGGTCGGGCTCGACGCTTCTCCGCCTCATGCTGGATCATCATCCCCGGATCTCGTGCGCTCACGAATTCGACTACGGGGTCGCGCGAGTAGGGCCCCAAGGGGATCTGCCGCCGGCGAAGGAGCTTCACGCCTACCTCGAGGGAAACGCCAGCTTTCGGCGTTCCGGCTTCGAAATCGACCGGGCATTGTCCCCGCGAGCGCTGCTGGATGACCTCTTGCACCAGGGCAACCCGGGGCGGCCTTGGACGGCAATGACCGTTCACCGTCACATCGACCGCCTCCCGCAGCTATGGCCGCAGGCACGCTTCATCCATCTGCTGCGCGACCCACGTGATGTGGCGCGTTCATGGGTCCAGATCGGGTGGGCCGGAAACGCCTGGGCGGGCGCCGCTGGGTGGGAGGAAGCCGAGGCCGAATGGGACCGTGTCTGCGCCGTCGTACCCGCAGAGCAACGGGTAGAGATCCACTACGAGGCGCTCCTGGAGGCCCCCTCAGAGACGCTGACGGCCGTATGCAGCCTGCTCTCCGAGTCCTATGACGCCGCCATGCTCAGCTACCCGGAGACCTCGGCGTATCCGGCTCCCGACCCGAGCCTCGCGTTCCAGTGGCGTCGCAAGGCACAGGACCGCGAAGTCCAGCAGGTCGAGGCCAGACTCGGCGACCGGCTCCCCGCGCGCGGCTACACCGCGTCCGGGCTTCCGGCGCGTGCGCCTGGTGCCTTCGGCCGGACCTGGCTCGAATGGCAGCACCGGCTCGGTCGGCTCCGCTTTCGCACCCGGCGCTATGGCGTGGGAGTCGTCGTCGCGGACGCGGTCGCGCGTCGCATCGGCGCGACGGGACTCGCAGCGCGGACGCGTCAGCGGATTTTCGAAGCGGACCAGGCGTTCGTCCGATGATCTCGCGGGCACAATCTCCGACGGACGCTCCCTCAAGGGAACCCTCCGGGGCCCCGATGACACTCACTCTCGCAACATCTTGATCGAAATGAGGAAAATGACCCTTCCCGGCGGGAAAGCATGATCCATTATCTCACCACGAATGGGGTCGGCAACGCGTGGGTCGGGAACGAACTGCGCATTCTTCAGCGAGAAGGCGTGCCCTTCGTGCTCCACGCGCTCGAACGCCCGGAGGTCACATTCTTCGAGAGTGCCGAGATCGAGGCACTCAACCGGGACACCCGCGCGATCTACCCACTCCCGGTCTTGGCCGCACTGGTGTCATGCTTCGCTGCGCCCTTCGTGTTCGGCCAGCGATACTGGAGCGCGCTGTGGAACGGGCTCACAGGCCCGCGCGAATCGTTCTGGGTCCGGTTGAAGACGCTGGGGCACCTGGCCATCGCGTGTCATTGGGCCTTCGGCGTACGGAACGAGCCGGTCAGCCATATCCATTCCCAATGGGTGCACTCCGGCGGCAGCGTGGCCATGTATGGCGCTTGGCTCCTAGACCGCCCCTGGAGCTTCACCGGCCACGCGGCCGATCTGTTTCGCGAGCGAATGGCGCTCCGGGACAAGATCGAGCGTGCCGACTTCATCGTGTGCATCAGCGAATTTCATCGCCAGTTCTATCTCGACGAAGGCGCGCGCCCCGAGCAGCTGGTGATCGTCTACTGCGGGATCGACGTCGCCCATTTCTCCTTCCGCGAGAAGGAAGCGCCGGAACATGCCGGACAGATCCTGTCCTCCGGCCGACTCGTGGAGAAGAAGGGTTTCGCCTACCTGATCGAAGCGTGTGCCGAACTCACGGCCCGTGGCGTGGACTTCCGCTGCACGATCGCGGGTTCGGGTCCGCTCGAAGCCGTCCTGAACGAACAAGTGACGCTCTCGGGCCTCGATGACATCGTCACGATCACGGGCGAGCCCCTGGCCCAGGAGCGTATCCCTGAGTTCATGAACGGCGGCGCCATCTATTGCCTGCCCTGTGTCGAAGCCAGCGACGGCGACATTGATGGATTGCCCCAGATGCTGATGGAAGCCATGGCCTGCGGTCTTCCGGCAGTCTCGACCGATCTCGTCGGAATCCCGGACTTGATCGACGAACAGGCCGGGATCCTGGTGCCGCCCAACGATGCGAAGGCCCTGGCCGACGCGCTCGAAGGCTTGCTGGCAAGTCACGAGCGGCGTGAACTGCTCGCGCGCGGCGGGCGCGCGCGCGTCGAGTCCTCGTTCAACCTGGCCAACGCCCTGGATCCCCTGGTCGCACGGTTTCGCGAGAGGCTAGGCGCATGATCATCAGTCAGGCGCCGTACCGCGTCAGTCTGGCCGGCGGGGGCACCGACCTTCCTGCGTTCTACCGCCAGGAAATGGGTGCTGTGCTCTCGATGGCCATCCAGCGACACATGTATGTCACGGTCAGCCCGCGTTTCGATGAAACGACGCGGGTGGCGTACACGCGGACCGAGATCGCGGCCTCCCTCGACGACATCGAGCACGAAATCGCGCGGGAAGCGCTTCGGATGACCGAACTCGGTCGCCACCTCGAGATCACGACCGTGGGCGATGTCCCGGCGGGTACCGGAATGGGGTCGAGCAGCACGCTGACTGTCGGCCTGCTGCAAGCGCTCTACGCCTACCGCGGCGAAGTGGTCAGCGCCGAGCGCCTGGCCGAAGAGGCGTGTGAAATCGAAATCGACATCCTCGGCAAGCCGATCGGGCGCCAGGACCAGTACGCGGCCGCCTACGGCGGACTGAATTACATCGAGTTCCATTCGGACGACACCGTGCGTGTCGAGCCGGTCCCGGTTCCCAATGACACACTGGCTGCTTTCGAAGAGCAGGTGCTGCTGGTCTACACGGAAACGCAGCGTTCGGCCGACGGGATCCTGCAAGAGCAGAGCGACTCGACCGCCGATCGCATGACCGTGCTGCGCGAGATGCGCGACATGGCCAAGGAAATCCGCAGCGTCTTGACGGGAGAGCCCGACTTCGACGAACTCGCGCGGCTCCTCCACCACGGCTGGGAACTGAAGCGTTCGGTCGTCGGCTCGATCTCCAACTCCCAGATCGATGAGATGTATGCGACCGCGCGGGCGCACGGTGCGAAGGGCGGCAAGTTGTTGGGCGCCGGTGGCGGTGGCTTCCTGCTCCTGATGGCGCCGCTGGACCTGCACGGCGAGATTCTCGACGCACTCGGGAATCCGCGAACCCTACCGTTCGCGGTCGATCGACGAGGGAGCCGCATCATCTTCATCAGTGGTCACGGGGGGCACTGAGCGTGCGTATTCTCATCACCGGGGGCGCCGGCTTCATCGGCTCACACACGGCCGATGCCTTGCTGGCCACTGGATGCGAGGTGCGCGTCCTCGACGCGCTGACGCCTCCGGTTCACCCGACGCCGGAGCCGCCGGCTTATCTCGATTCCAGGATCGAGTTTCGCCACGGCGATGTCCGAGATGAGGCGACGTTGCTCGCCGCCCTGACCGATTGCGATGCGGTCCTCCATCTCGCAGCCTTCCAAGACTATCTGCCAGAGTTCCACCGATTCTTCGACGTCAACGTCACCAGTACCGCGCGAATCTACGAGTTGATCCTGCGCGAGAAACTCCCGGTGCGGAAAGTGGTCGTCGCGAGCAGCCAGGCCACGTTGGGCGAAGGCCTCTACCTCGATGCCGACGGCAAGCGCCTGACGCCCGACATGCGTTCCGACGAGCAACTCCGAGAGGGCTTGTTCGAGATCCAGCCGCCGCCCGGCTTCCGCGGGCCGATGCGTTCCGTTCCCACAGATGAGTCTGTCGCAAACCCCCAGAACCCGTACGGCCTGTCGAAGATTGCGGAGGAGAACGTGGCTCTGCAGCTTGGCCGGCGGTACGACATCCCGTCTGTCGCGATGCGGTACTCCATTGTGCAGGGCCCGCGCCAGAGCTTCTCGAACCCGTACAGCGGTGCCTGCCGTGTCTTCTCCATGTGCTTCGCGGCCGGCCGCGACCCGATCCTCTACGAAGACGGTCAGCAGGTTCGCGACTTCGTGAACATCCACGATGTC
>JAJDAQ010000043.1 GCA_029261815.1 Deltaproteobacteria bacterium | reverse complement strand
ACGCTTTCGGCGTAGGAGTAGTACTCGTCGAGCCCGGTCGAGACGAAAGCGCCTCCGTGCACGAACAACACGGTGCGCGTCGGGTCCGACGCTTCGGTCGATACCCAGGCGCTCGGAACGCCCCCGAGTTCCACGTGTTCGACCGTGGTCGTCTCGCGATGGCCGCGAGGGTGGATGGCATTCATCTTCGCAACGACGGTCTCGAGCGAGTCGCTCGCATCCATCATCGATTGCGGGAAATCCAAGAGGAACTTCTCGAGTTCGGGGCTGGCCATCGTACCTCCTCCGTTGGAGTGCGAGCATCTCGCGAACGTGACGCAGACGCGCCGCGCGATTCGAGCGACGTTAGCGCTCGCCGGCGCGCCCGGCGCTTCGTCGAGTCGATCGGAAACGCATGCGCGCCGGACCCGGATGCCCACCGCTGGAGCGGTCGGAGACCACGACGACGCCCTCGTCCTCATCGAGCGGGCGGAAGCGGCCCGGACCCGGATTCGGCCGCAAGAGCGCCAGCAGATCGAGTGGCTCGATCCGGCTCGCCTGATCTGCGAACCTCGCCAACGATCCAGGAGGCCCGGACATGCCGACCGTGAGCGAAACCATCCCTGCCGCGCTGCAACCGGACGTCGACGCCGCTCTGGCGTGGTTCAACCGCGACCAGGACATTTCGTTCGAGGTGACCGGGATCCTCGATCCCGATGACGCCCTCCAACACGACTCGCCGCGCGAGCTGAAGCTCGTGCTGTGCGGCGGCGACCGCTGCGAACAGCGCTCGTTTCGGATCGCGGACACCGGGAGCGCGCGCGAAGTCGGCTTCCTCGAAGACGCGGCCGCAGCCGACGCATCGGATTCAGCGGAAAAGCAAGCCGAACTCGACCCGCCGCCGGGCCCGCGCCGCGGATGGCTGGACCGCACCCTCGGCCAGCATGAGTTCACCGTCGTTCTCTTCTATCGGGGTTTCTGGTGACCGCCTTGTCGCTCCGAGTTGCGGAGCTATGTGAGCAGCGGCGTCATCGAGCAGATTCGGGCCGCAGGCGGTGAGGTCTATGGCGTGACGAGTGAACCGCAGCGGTTGGCGGACCGCGCCCAGGCCGAATGGGATCTCGGATTCGAATGCGTCGGAGACCCCCATCAAGAGATCCCCGACGTCGCGCGCGAGCGGGGGTGGCTCGAGATCTTCGTCCAGTCGCGGCTCGACTTCCTGATCCGCTCGTCGCCTGGGTTCGAGCCCACCCATCCGAAGGGCTACTTCCAGCCCGGCGTACTGGTCCTGTCCCGTGAGGGGCGCGTCTTGTATCGCTGGCGCAGCGTGCCGTCCCGCAAGAACGTGGGCGGCGCGATGGTGCGCCCGACGGCCGAGCACGTCTGGTCGTCGATCCAGACCGCCCTGGCTTCGGGTTCCGACGGCGCAGACGCCGCGCACGACAATCAGCCCGAGATGGACAGCTCGTCCGCACCCTGGCCCCTGTTCGTTTCTCTCTTGATTGCGAACGGTTGGTTCATCCGACCCCTTGCCTTCGCGCAGAAGAAGAATGGACCGACGCCGAACGAACGCATCAAGATCGCCATGGTCCGGCTCGGCGTGTTCGTCGCGCTGTGGATCGGTGCGTTCGCGACGCTTCCCACACTGCCAGTGGCCGCGGCCCTGGCGGGTTGGGCCGCATGGATCACGCCCAAGGTTCGTTGGGTGAACGAGGAGTTCCAGAACGTCGCGAGCGATTAGGCGTCGCCGGCCGCCGGAGATCCGACGGCATGGCCGTCACGCTTCGATGTCGGCGATCGTGCTGAACCAGTCGAACTCGCTCTTGTGGGTCCAACCCGGCATGTCGGAACCCTTCTTCATCCGTTCCAGCATGCGCGGTGTGAGCTGACCGTTCTTGGCCATTGCGCCGAACACAGCGCCTGCGCAGGCGTGATCGAAGAAGTCGCGCTGCCAGGCCCACTTGAAGTCGCCGCCGTAGCGGAACCAGGAACCGCCGGTGCCGCGGATCTCGTAGTTCACGTCGTCGGGGCCCTTCACCGGCGCGATCTGTCGCCAGATGCCGATGAACTCGCCCTTCTGGTCGTCGATGAGCGTCCGCACGTAGGGATACGTCCAGTGTTCGAGGCCCGACATCTCCGAGCCGAACGCCCACTCCTTGATCTGTTGCTTGCCCTTGGCGACGAAGTCCCAGTTCGGGCCCGTCGTCCAGCTATAGACGGCGTCGTCCGTGAAGAACTCGGCCATGTGCGACCAGTCGCCGGTACGGCCAGCCTCATCGTTGGCGGCGACCCATCGGTCGACCATCTCTTGCAGTTCGTCTCGGGGGAATGCGGGCATTTCGTCTACTCCTGATCGGCGTCGCCCAGCGACGCAATGGAAAGGGCTCGGGTCGGGCAGTGCTTCACGGCGTGCTCGACCTTGCGGCGCAGCGTCGCACTCGGACGCTCCTCGAGCACGACCACCTTGTCCTCGTCACCGATCCGTTCGATGTCGAAGACTTCGGGCGCCTCGCCAAGGCACACGGCGTGCCCCTGACAGAGGTCGAGATCGACCTTGATGCCGTATGGCGCGGCATCCGTTTCGGTCTCCATCTCCTGGATGTGGGCGCTCTGGACGCTCGGCGTTGCGGCCGTCCGCTTGCGGTAGCGCACGAGGCACGGCTGTTTGACCGCTACGACCATCTTCGAGAAGTCGTTGCCGTAGCTCTCGGCTGGCTGCGCGAGCTCGAAGTCATAGCGACGCAGCAGGATCGAGAAGATGGCCTTGAGCTGCATCATCGCGAAGGAGGCCCCGACGCAACGGTGGCGGCCGGCGCCGAAGGGGATCCAGGCGAACGACTGCCGATCCTCTTCCCGACCCGGCGCATAACGTTCAGGCAGGTAGGACTCCGCATGCGGAAAGTGCTCCGGCATGCGGTTGGAGACCGAAGGTGATGCCGCAAGCAGGTGCCCAACCGGCACCGTCCATCCGTTGTAGTGCCAGGGTTTCGTGACCTTCCGCATCAGGATGATCAGCGGGGGGTGCAGGCGAAGGGTCTCCTTGAGGGCGCATTCGAGCTGCGGGATCTCGCGAAGGGCCTGGAAGCTCACGTCGCGACCGTCGGCGAAGAGTTCGTCGAGCTCATCCGTGACCTTCTGCAGCCACGAAGGGTTCAAGAGTAGGTCGAGGAGCGCCCAGGAGGACACCACCGAAGTGGTGTGATGCCCGGCGAACATCATCGAAATGAACATGCCCGTGATCTGGTCATCGCTGTAACGCCGCACGCCGTTCTTGTCGCGCAAGGTGTGGAGGATCTGGAAGAGATCCGTGTACTTCTCGTCGGTCTTGGCGCGGCGCTCGAAGATGCCCTCGACCCGCTTCACGAGTTCGCGTCGTGCGCGGTCGCGGGCGCGCAACGCCGGGATCGGCAGATAGGGGTTCACGTACGCGAGTGCATCGGTTCCGCGCTCGAGGTCCATGAAGAGCTCCGCCACGTCGGCGCCAAGTTCCTCGCGAAACTGGGGGCCGATCAGGCAGGCACTCGACGTGTAGAGCGTGAGCTCGGCGAAGAACGACATCGCATCGATCTCGCCGGCGTCGCCCCAGCCTGCGGTCATGCGGTCGACCTCTTCCGCGATCCGTTCAGCGTGGCCCCGCATGAACTGGTCGCGAAGCGATTGGTTCCGCATCGCCTGCTTGCGCTGCTCGGGACTCGCATCGAAGACGACGCCTTCCCCAAAGATGGGCTTCATGAATGGGTAGGCAGCCGCCTGATCGAGCTGGTCATCCGGCGCACGGAAGAAGGCCTCCTGGGCCTCGGCCCCGGTCACGAGCGTCACGTGGTGGCCGGCCAGGCGGAAGGTGCCGATCTCGCCGCACTCGGAGCGGACACGCCGCATCAACGAGATCGGATCGCGTCGGAGTTCGAGGAGGTGACCGAGACCCGGGATCGCACGTGAGAGCCGCGGCGGCAGCGCGCCCTTGGACTGCGTCGGGATCGGGTCGGGTTGGGCCGCCATGGGTTCTCCTGGCCGAGAATCATATACCATTCATTTGCGTTGTAAATTGCAAATTGCCACCTTCGCGGGCATGAAAAGCCAGGAGCCGCTCGTCGTCCCGGCCACTCGACACCTCCGCCGCAGCCACGCCGAGCGGCGGGTGGAGACGCGGGCCCGTATCCAGAATGCCCTGGTCGAGGCGATCAGCGAGTTGGGCTTCCACCGCGCGACAGCGGCCGAGATCAGCCGCCGCTCGGGCGTCAGTTGGGGAGCGGCCCAACATCACTTCGGTGACAAGAACGGCATTCTCGTCGCCGTCCTGGTCGATTCGTTCAACCGACTCGTGGCTGAACTCGAGGACCAACCGGACGAGGGCGCCGCACTCGAGGAGCGCGTCGAACGCTTCGTCGAAGGTGCGTGGCGCCACATGGGTGGCCCCCACTACCGCTGCACGTTCGAGATCCTGCTGAACCTGGCCGGCCCCGACTGGTCGGCCGAAGGAGATCCACTGCGCGGAAACACGCTGCGCATCTGGGGCGACATCTGGGATCGCTTCTTCGGTGACGCTGACATCCCGGCGAGCCGCCGCGTCGCCCTCCAGTTCTATACGGTGAGCGCCCTTTCGGGCCTCGCTGCCATGCGCAAGTTCGAGGGCCCGAATGCGGAACAACGCCGTCTCGAACTGGGCTTCCTCAAGGATACGCTGCTGCGGGAGCTTTCGGTCTAGACCCCGGCGGCGCATTGATAGGCGAGGCCCACTTCCTGTGCTGGGTGCATCTATACTCGGATGCCTGGCGACGACCCTGATCGAATGCCCCATCGCCACCGAGGAGCAAGCTTCGTGAGAAGACTGACCGCGATCTGCATCGCCGCAATTGGCACGCTCGCCGCGACGGATGCCTACGGCGCTGAGGACCTCGATGCCTGCTTGAACGAGCAGGGCGTTTCGCGCATCGCGCGCGTTCTCGACCCCCAAGGTCGAATCGTCTACGCGCGAGTGACCGCCCAGGAGAGCGGGTTCATCACCCGCGCCAGCACGATCGCACCGGACGGCACGGCCCTGGCCGAGGTCTTCTCGAGAGCCGCGGACGACAACGACTATGCGGTGGATCTCGACCGCGTCTGCGCAGTTGTCGACCTGCCGGAGAACGACCTCGACACCGAGAACAAGGTCATCGTCTCGACCGGCTTGAACTACGCGGCCCATGCCGAAGAGGCGGGCGGCGGTGATGTTTTCCTGTTCCCCAAACCAAGCGCGCCCACGCGCCCCTACGCTCCGGTCCATGCACGGGCCGGCGTGACGCTGCTCGACTACGAAGTCGAACTCGCGTTCGTGTTGCTCGAGGATGTCGATCCCGCCAACCCCCCGTCTCGCGACGACCTCCTCGCAAGGAGCGCCTTCTTCCTCTCCAATGATGTGTCGGACCGCGAAGCCATCGTCCGAAACGCATCCCTCTCCGGGCCCGGGACGGGCTTCGCCGATGGCAAGGGACAGCCGGGATTCATGCCTTCAGGGCCTTGGATGATCCTGGGCTCCGACCTCGATCGCGGCCTCAAGGCTTGTAAGTCCGGGGGCCTGGGCCTTCGACTCTTCGTCGATGACGAAGCCGAGCCGCGCCAGGACGCCAGCACCGAGCAGATGATCCTCCAGTCCACCGAGTTGGTGGCGCGGATCGGAACCTGGATCGAAGAGCACGGACGCCGATCGGTCATGACGTTTGTCCGTCCCGGCGAGAATGAAGTGCGTTTCTATCCGCTGGCGGTGCCCGAGGAGTCGCCGAGGCTCACAGCCGGAAGCATCGTGCAGACCGGAACGCCCGAAGGCGTTGCGCTCAATGCGCCGAGCCCACTCGGCGTCACGCTACGCGGCTTGATGGCGCTTCGCGGCCCGTTCGCGCAGTTCCTTGCCGAGGAGAAAGAACGCGTCGCGGCCGGCGGCACGCGCTATCTCGCACCGGGCAGTGTCGTTCGCGCCCACATCGACGGCCTCGGCACCCAACGCTTCGAGATCGGCGAAGCCGGCGGCCACCCCGCCCCCCATCCGTGCGACGTCAGTACCGGAGCAGACGCCACCGAGTGAGACTCTCGCCCGCGGTTCCGTAGACAGGACAGGCGGAGAGAGCCGCGGACGCGCGAGGCGAATCAGCGGTCCCAGACGACCTTCAGCGCGCCGTCTTCGCCGAGCAGCTCGACCGGATCGTGCTTGTCGACGTGGCCGATGAGGCTCCTGTAGACGCCGTAGCCCACCAGGCGGCGGAGGCGCGGCTCGAAACCACGCGCGATCTCGCGCGGAATTCCAAGCTGCTGATTCTCCTGCTGTCGGATGAACCCAGCGCAGTAGTTGTTGGCAATGCCGATGCGCGGCGCGTCGGTCCGGTTGGCCCCGCCGCCGTGCCAGAGATTCCCGTGCCAGACGAGAACGCTCCCCTTCTCCATCTCGGCCGCGATCGACTCGTAGGCCTTCGCCGGGTCCGGGTAGTGGTCAAACTCGTGGCTACCCGGCACGAGGCGGGTCGCGCCGTTGGCCTCGGTAAAGTCGGTGAGTGCCAACATCGAGTTGCACACGAGCGCGGGATGGGGTCGCGGTAGCGCGATCAGCTGGTCGTCGGTGTGGATCATCTGCGCGTTCTCGCCCGGACCGATGTGGATCGACGAGAGGGAGGAGAGCAAACAGCCCTGATCGAGCACGCCCTCGACGACGGGCAAGATGTCGGGGTGGACTGGAATGCGCTCGAACGTCTTCCCGTGGATGAGAAGGTTGTAGACGCGGAGCGTGTCCCGCCCTTCAAAATCGTTCGCCGCGGGTGCGACGCTCGTCTCGCGTTCCACTCGCGCGAGTGCTTCCGCGATCTCGTCAGCGAGGTCGGGGAGCAGTACCCCTTCGAGGATCGTGAAGCCGCGCTCTTCGATCTCGGCGAGGTGGCCCGCAACGTCGATGGTGGGCGAGGACTTCGAGGCCATCCGATCATGCTAGCTCGCGGCCTGGCATCAAGCCGCGCGATCGAGCCTCACCGCGATCGAGTTGGGAGCACCGAAGGCGTCGAGCTCCGGGTCAGTGGGGTCCACCAACTCGATGCCGTTCAATTGGTCGAGCATTGATTCGATCGCGATACGCCCCTCGAGCCTGGCGAGGGTCGCGCCCAGGCAGCTGTGGATCCCCAAGCCGAAGGCAAGGTGGGGGTTGGGTGAACGGTCGGCGATGAATCGATCGGCGTTCTCGAACACCCGTTCGTCGCGATTCGCGGACGCGATCATGGGCAGCAGCAGTTCCCCCTTCGCGATCTCCTGACCCGCCAACTCGAGGTCCCGAGCCGCCCTTCGCAACGTGACCTTGAAGGGTGAGTAGAACCGCAGGGTCTCTTCGATGAAGTCCGGAATGCCCTGGCGCGAACGCTTGAGGTGGTCGAACAACTCGGGTTTCTCATGGAAGACCCGGGTGCATCCGACGATCAGACTCGTCGTCGTTTCATTTCCGGCGATCAACAGCAGGAAGCAGAACATCAGCAGCTCGTCGTCCGTCAGGCGACCCTCTTCGGTGTCGACCTGAATCAGATCGGACAGCAGGTGTGCCCGCGGCGACCGGCGAAGCTCGCCGATGCGATCGAGGAAGTAGGCACGCATCTCGTCGGCGGCCTTGACCGAGGCCTCGTTGGGCGTCGCCAGCAGGATGTCTCCGATGTTCTTGAAGATCGCGTCGGACCAGTGCTTGAACTGGACGAAATCTCCGTCCTCGACGCCTAGCATTGTGGCGATCACGCCGACCGGCAGGGGCGCAGCGAAGGACGTCACCAGATCCGCGCGCTCATCGCTGGCGAAGTCGGCCATCAGGGCGCGGCAACGCGCCTCGATCTGCTGGCTCTGGGCCGCCACCTGACGCGGTGTGAAGGCGCGGCTGACCAATGCCCTCAACCGATCGTGCTCGGGAGGGTCGGTGAACAGCATCGTCGGTGCCGAATCGGGGTCCTCGGACATTCGCTCGGACACCAGCGACGAAAAATCGCCATGGGTCTTGAGCACATGCCGCACATCATCGTATCTCGCGACCCGCCACGGTCCGCCCGGATCCCGAGAGACCGGCTGATCTGCTCTGAGCCTCGCCCACTCTGCGTACTGGTCGACCGGGGCTGCTACCGGCGCGTTCGATTCAGTCATGTCTGCTCCCGACTCGCAGGGGATCGACTTCGGGCGAGTCGGCGAGTCACCCAGACGATACTTCGCCCGGACGTCGCGCGGCAGTCCGGGCGCCGGGGCACGACGGCGACGGCTAGCCGCCCGCCACGGCCTGGAA
>JAJDAQ010000042.1 GCA_029261815.1 Deltaproteobacteria bacterium | reverse complement strand
GGACGGAAGGCCCCAGGCGGCAAGCGCGGCGGCTCCGCCAAGGCCCTTGAGCAAGGTGCGGCGATCGAGTTCCAAGGTTTACTCCCGGAGCTTGGTGCCCACAGCATACGCCCTCGGTCGAGCCGCGTGCGGTCGAATCCCTGGCCAGGGGTCTCCGGCCATGTGCGATCTCCAGTCGCCGTCGACGCGGAACGCCACTGAGGTGAAACCAGTAGTGATGCCGATCACGCCTGAATCGTGTGGGTGCGCGATAGTCCTTCGCGTTCACCCGACTGGGAGGGATTCCTGATGGTTCGCAAGGTTGTCCGTGGTCGGCGGTGCGTCGCCATCGGCCTCTCGCTCGCATTGGGCATATCCCTGGGTTGTGCCACACCGAAAGGCGCCACCGTTTCGGACCAACGCTCCGCCGCGCGCGCCATGCGTACGGCCGCACTGGCTGACTTCGAGCGCGCTCATCCGGGTGTTTCCGCGCGCGCAGCGCGTGCTCCAGGTCATGCGGTGTTCAGCAACGTGAACGTGCAGATCCTGCTCGCCGGTGGAGGCCAGGGCTACGGCGTGGCACGCAGCAGCAGCGGCCGCGAGACGTTCATGAAGATGGCCCAGGTCGGGGTGGGCGTCGGGTTGGGGGCGAAGGACTTCCGCGTGTTGTTCCTGTTTCGCGACGAGATCTCGTTCAAGCGATTCGTGGCGGAAGGCTGGGAGTTCGGCGTGGATGCAGATGCGGCCCTGATCAGCTCTGGTGATCGGGGGGCGCAGGCCGGTGCCTCGGGGCGCGTCGGCAGCGCCGGCGCTTCTGCGGGCGCCTCCGCCACGGGTGCGGTCGGGTCGGCAGACGCCTCGGCGGCCGAGGCCGCCGGCTCTGGGGTGGAGATCTATCAGATCACCGAGAGCGGGTTTGCGTTGAAGGCCATGGTCGCGGGGACCCGCTACTGGAAGGACGGCGCCCTCAACTGATCGGGCCATCCGCTCCAACAGCCGCCGCATCCGGCGTTCACGGTCGGCTCCTGCTCGATGCCGATCAGTCCGATGTTCGCAGTCGGACCGCACCACGCGGCGACGCCGAGGCGTTTCGCCCCGGCGCGGGAATAATTGTCTCGCGGAAGTGGCGCCTTGGTGCTTCTGAGCGACCCACGCGTTGGCACGCATTGTGCTTTTGAAGGGGACAGGAGCCGCCTGATGTCACCGCCGAGCCATCGCCCCACACTCGTTTCCGAAGTCATGACCAGCGGGGTCCAGACCGCGGAGTCCAGCCTGAGCCTGACCGAGATCCATCAGATGCTGATCGAAGGACACTTCCACCACGTGCCGATCCTCGAAGGAGATCGACTCGTCGGCATGATCAGCGCGAGAGACCTGGTCCGGTTCGCACGAGAGCAGGGTACCGGTCGGAGGTCGTTCGAGGACGGTACCGCGGCCGACGCCATGACCAGCGATGTCGAGACCATTCCCGACGGAGATCCGGTCGAGGCCGCCATCGAGCGGATCGGGAAGGGCGACATCCACGCCCTGGCTGTGATCGGCGAGGGCGACCGGCTTGCAGGGATCGTCACCCATCGAGACCTGCTGCAATACCTCGCCGACTAACGAAGAGATGAGCCTTCAACCCTCATGAGGAACGCATGAAGAAGAACCAACCGATCGAGAAAGTCCTCACCCGCGACGTGGTGACAGCCCATGTCGGCCAGAGCGTGAGCGACGTCCGCAAGATCCTGACGCAGAGCGATTTCCACCATGTGCCGATCGTTTCCGGGAAGAAGCTCATCGGCATGATCTCGGCCTCGGACATCCTCGGGATCAGCGTTGAGGGGGTCGGGACAGACGGGCGATCGATGGACGCGTATCTCGACCACCAGTTCTCGATCGAAGACCTGATGAACAAGGAGCTCGAGACGCTCCCGGCCAAGGCGACCATTGCGGATGCTGCGGACGCCCTCTCGGACGGCCGCTTTCATGCCGTGCCCGTTACCAACGGAGACGGGGAACTGATTGGATTGGTCACCTCGACGGACCTGATCCGGTTCCTTCGGGATCTCTTCTAGCGCCGACCATCCGAGTGCCCTTCGTCGAGTGGGCCTGCTTGCAGCCGGTCGCAGCGGCGTGCGGCGGCGGTCGCCGTGCCCTTGCGCGCCATCCAACGGAGCGAACCGGGTGCTGGCAGATCCAGGCTCCTACCGGACCGTGAGCGGCCTTGTCGGCTCGGATGCGCCCCACGGCTCGCCCCTGGGCCGGAGGGGCAAGCGGCCACGCTGCGGTGCAACCGAAGGACGAATTGTCCCGTCGTCCGCCGATCGAGTCGCTCTCCAGCGACTGACGTGCACGTCAGTTTGGTACGCGCCTTGCAATTCCCTGGAACAGAAGCTCCGTCGGCTGCACTCGGCAGTCCTTCGGAGCATGCGCGCCCCGGCGATGAGCCGAACCCGATTGGAGGAATGAACGATGTCGGATTTCTTGAAGGCCTATTCGATCCAGACCTGGCTGGAGTCCTGCCCGCAGGGATACCTCGAGAACACGGACTTCGGGCACTTGCCCGGCGAGAAGGAGCCCGAGCTCATCCTGGAGAATCCCACGCTGCGCGATGAAGCGATCGGCGCGACGGTTCAGCTTGTCGTGGGTGAACGCTGCGCATTGGCGGCGTCTTCGGGCTTGATCAATTCGGCGCCCGACTATCCCAGCAAGCGGTTCCTGGCGACGCAGACCCTCGATGAAGCGCGACACGTCGAGGTCTTCACCCAGCGACTTCATGACCTCGGCGTGAAGCAGGACGAACTCGAAGACGTGATCGCCCAGCACGCGAATCCGAACCTGGTGAAGTTCGCGGAAGTGCTGCTCGAGAAGGTCGACAAGGGCGACTTCCTGGCCGGCGTCGTCGGCCAGAACATCGTGCTCGAAGGCATGGCGTTCAGCGTGTTCGAGATGATGCATGCGGGCAACCAGAACGCGAACCCGAAGTTCGCCCACACGCTTGCGGGCACGATCGCTGACGAACGGCGCCATGTCGGCTTCGGCGAGAATCGCATCGGGTCGCTCCTGGTCGAACAGCCGGAGAAGAAGCCGGAGATCGAACAGATGCAGAAGGAGATGACCTACCACATGCTGGCGACCTTCGCGGACCGGTTCCGCGGGCAGGCTTCGGCCATGGAAGAGTCGCGACGGGTCGCCCAGGCCGCCGGCGGGGAAGAAGCGAAGGTGGTCTGGCACGGCACGGACATCGCTCACGCGGACGCGGCCGAGATGGAGAACGTCCTGTCCGGCACGGTGTTGAAGGAGTTCAAGACCCGGCTGGGGCGGATCGGACTCGACTACCAGACGCCCGACCGGCCCTGATTCCGGCCAGAAACACGCGCAGGAGAACCGACGTCATGGCGATGGATACGGTCGAGATCCATGCTCGAGATCACGATGCCTTCCTGAAGGAAGTGCACTCGTTCGAATTCTGGTTCCAATCGGTCGAGGGCTATCTCAACCAACATCCCTATGGCGTCGATCCCGCCGCGCCCATTCCCGAGATCGGCGGGGCGGAGAGGGATGCGCTCGTCGCGACCTTGTCGACCTATTGTGTCGGCGAGGTCGCCGCGCTCGACGGCGCCAGCGGGATGATCCGGTTCGCACCGAATCGCCAGGCGAAGATCTTCCTCGCCACCCAGGCCGTCGACGAGGCGCGTCACCTCGAAGTCATGCTGCACCGGCTCGCGGAGCTCGGCGTCACGGATGCCGAGGGCGAGTTCGAGTCTCGCGCCAACCGCAACCTGCTGGCGTTTCGCGAGAAGCTCGGCGAGTTCGTCGAGGCGAAGGACTGGGAGGCTTCGGTACTGGCGCAGAACGTGATCCTCGAGTCGATGGAGTTCGCGGCGTTCCATTCCCATATGCAGACGGCGGACGTGCGGACAGCCGAGATGCTGGCCGGCGTGCTGAAGGACGAACGCCGGCACATGGGCTTCGGTGAGAACGATCTCGGACGACATCTCGCGCAGGCGCCGCACGCGCGTGCGCGGCTGCAGCGGATCAAGAGAGAGCTCGATGCGCTTGTCCTGGCAACCTTCGAGGGCAGCCAGCGGGAGCTGGGCGTCCCGGCGTCGGATCGCTTGCAGCTCGGCCGCCTCTACCTCGACACAGTGGCGCGATTGGGTTTCGCCGCATGATCGATCCGCTGCTCGAAACATCCGAATTCGACCCGGCCGAGAGCGACGCGGCTGCGCAGCAAGAACCGCGCAAGCGCTACAAGTTGAAGGACGACACCGGCTTCGACGAGGTGCCGAAGAAATACCGGCGTTTCTATCGCCGATGGGGCGGCCGGGGCGACGAACTGGCTCCGAACGAGGTCATCTGTCCGGTCTGCAAGGTCGTCATCCGCTCGGCGCGGGACCTGCGCCCGGGCGACCGCGTGTACTGCATGCCGTGTTTCTCCCGGCTCACCGTGGTGCGATCCGAATCCGGCACGCTCGAAGCACGCGTCCAGTACTAGTCGCTTGGCGCTCGCTCTAGGCCCTGAGGAGAGGCTTTGTATGCGGCTCGACCACCAGCCGTCGTTGATCGGCGAGGTTGCTGCCTCCGACGCGCCGCCCGAGCCGGGCGGCGGCACCGACCACCGCCGCGGTAGTCTTCCGACATGGCGAACGATGAATGGCGTGTATTCGATCTGGCGGAGTTGCAGGAGAAGGCGAAAGGGCAGAGTTCTCCCTACCTGGAGTTCCTTCGTGTGCCGGCGCTCAGCTCGGGGATCTACCGGCTTCCCGCCGGAGCGACGGACCTCCAGGGGCCACACGATGAGGACGAGGTCTATCTGGTCGTCGACGGAAAGGCCCGTTTGCGGGTGGGCAGCACTGAGCGAACCGTCGGGCGCGGCTCTCTCCTCTACATTCCAGCCACCGAGAGCCACAGCTTCTTCGAGATCGAGGAGGACATGACCCTGCTGGTCTTCTTCTCGTCCGGTGGTCCCGACCTTCCGAGGTAGCGGAGCCCGCCAGCAACGAGATCAAGAACCGCCAAAGTGATCGAAGCACTGGAGCAGTCGTCGGTGGGCCATGGCGCGCCGGGGGAGGGGTCGATGGCGCGCTCATCGGACTTCGCGCAGGCGCCACTGTCAACTCGGTCCAGGCCGGAGTGATGAATAACATTCGAGTGCCGGAGCCCGCGCTGCCTGGACTCCTCGTGGGCATGGTGGGGGTTCTGAAGCACGCGCGAGCAGGGCGCCGTAGCCGCCGATCCTGATTCAACCTCGGAACACGCGCTACGCGACGGCACTCCAGGTTCCCTGGGCAGCGTAAGTGAGAAGTTGGCGCCGACGATCTCCGAGGACGACGAAGGCGAGCCGATCGCCTGCGGTTCGCTCGGCTGTGGAGGCCCACGCTGTATCCGTATCGGTCATGTCCGACCTGGCGGCAGTTGCCGCTCCGCACGTTAAGCTTCGCTTCGATGTGGAACCAAGCGCGTACTTCGTGGACCCGCCTCCTCCTGGAAGGTTCGGCGATCGTCCTCAGTATCCTCCTGGCCTTTGCGATCGACGCGGCATGGGACGACCGGCAAGAGCGTAGATTCGAGCAGGAAACGCTTCAGGCCCTCAAGGAACAGTACCAGGGTCACCGCGTCCTTCTCGCTAGTCATCGGGAGGGCCATCTCGCGATCATCCGCGCTGTTGCCGGCCTGATCGCGGCGTGTCGTAGCGGAACCTGGGAACTCGAAGAGGCCACGGTCGACGTCGCGATGGCGGTCATGTGGCTCCCGGTGACGACGGAGCTCGTTGGGGGTGCACGTGACGCGCTCCTGAACTCCGGGCGGCTCGGCGCGATCTCGAACCGGAGCCTGCGGTTCCAGCTCGCCGAGTGGCGGAGCGTGGCCGACGAACTGACGGATGACCAACAGAACGGCATCCGCATGGTCTTCGACTTCATCCTTCCCTACAGGACGCGCCACGGGGTTCCGCACACGGTCTACACGGACTTTGCGGCGATCAGCGCGAACACGCCCTTGGACGCGGACCAACGACTTCTCTCTGATGACCCCGCCGCCATGCAGCGACTCTTCGGAGATCCCGAGTTCCTGAGCATTCTCGAATTGCGTTACGACCTTCTGACGCACACGACCGACGAGTTCGACGAACTCATCGCAGCCACAGATGCGATCCTCGTCTCGATCGATGCGTCGCTGGACGAATGACGGGACCCAGCGAAGGCCGCGATCGTGACGCCGCGAGCGTCCCACTCCGCGGCGGGGTCGTCGACGGTCCCGTTGGCGTGCCGATCGCTTCCGGCTCGCCGATCTCGTACGCTAGCGACGCACTCCCTGCACCGAGGAAGCCATGACCGACAACGACGCCGCGATGCGCCAGCATGCCGCCACAACGCCCATGCCGGAGTTTTCGGAGCCCGCCTTTACCCAACCGCCTGCGCTTGGCGATGCCAAGGTCGCCATCGTCACCAGCGCCGCGCTCGTGCGCGAAGGCGGCGGTTCATGGCAGTCCGAGGACTTCCACTTCGAGACGATCCCCGACGGTGCCCGTGACCTGAAGCTCGGGCACCTGAGCCCGAACTTCGACCGCTCCGGCTTCGCGAGCGACATCAACGTCGTGTACCCCGTCGATCGTCTCCACGAACTGGCCGAACGCGGCGTGATCGGGAGCGTGGCGGAACACCACTACGCCTTCGCTGGCAACCAGCCGGATACGCTCTCGGAGCTGCGTTACGACACCGGCCCGCGATGCGCACGCAAGATGCTCGACGAAGGCGTCGATGTCGTGCTGCTGACCCCTGTGTGACCGCTGTGCCCGCGTACCGTGTGTACGCTCGCGCACGTCTTCGAGGCCGCGGGTCTCGCCACGATCGTCCTCTCCGCGATTCGCCCGGTTGCAGTGAAGATGGCGCCGCCGCGCGCCCTCCACTGCGAGTTCCCGCTCGGCCGCCCGTTGGGAAAGCCGCGGGACTCCGGGTATCAGCACCGGGTATTGGCCGATGCCTTCGCGTTGCTCGAACGACCGAGCGGCCCGGTCCTGGAGGACTTTCCCGAAACCATCGAGAGTGCCGACGAGGCACCGCTCGCCTGTGCCTTGCCGCCGCGCTACGACGCCGAGCTTCCGGCGGCCGTCGACGAGGCCAAGGGCCTGCGTCCGGCCTACGACCGTGCGCTCGTGGCAAGTGGCCGCACATCCGTCGGACGGGCCATCGGGCCCGACGAGATTCCCGACGCGATCGGCGCCTTCGTGCGCATCGCCGAGGGGACCCCATGGGCGGAAGCCGGCCTGCCGGACCTCCCCATGGCCGTCGCGCACGACATCCGTGCCTACTACGAAGAATTGGCGGTCGAACTGGCGGACGCACCGCCGGGAGCCTGGGCGGCGGAACGCTGGTTCTATGACCAGACGCAGGCAGGCCAGGCCGTCCTCGGAGCGCGTCGCGCGATGCGGGACTCAGAGGCGCCGTTTCCGCTGTGGTTCTATATGACACCGGGTGCCCGAGCATGAGCGCTGCTGGCATCTAGGAAGCACGCCAGAAGTGCCCGAGGTGCTTGGCCAAACAAAGAACGCTCGGAGCGCTTTTGCACTCCGGGCGTTGTTGGTTGGTAGCGGGGGCCTGCATGCGACCGCTCAGATTGACAGCATGCAAGAGCAAGCCGCGAGTCTCGACGGTTCCATTTCTGGTCCCAGCTAGGCAAGCGGACCACATACCCATTTTGAGACCGGGACCTCGGACGGCCATGAACGCGCCGCAGCACCTACGGGAGTCAGCCACGATCTGTTGTGCGCGGGGCTTCCCAGATCAGCAGACGGTTGTTCGCAGGCATCTCGACATCGTCGGACAAGACGAGGCCAACCTGCGCTGCCTCACCATCGATGGCCTCGAAGTCGCGGATTCCGCTCGCCGAGTCGCGAGAACGCAACCACTCGTCGAAGCGGGCGTTGCTTTCGCTCGTATAGCGGCCTCCATAGTTGAAGGGCCCATAGAGGAGAAGCTTCCCCCCCGGTTCAAGGATGCGGGCAACGCCTCGAAAGAAACTCTGGACGGCCGGCCAACTCATGATGTGCACCGTATTCGCAGAGAACGCGGCGCCCACTTGTGAGACCGGCCACGGCTCAGAGGTCACATCGAGCGTGAGCGGCGGCAGTACGTTCGGGAGCGCTGCATCGCTGACCCAGGCTTCAATGCCGGGATGGTTGCTTGCGCGGTCCGAAGTCTGCCACCGTACGTGCGGGAGCCGCTCGCCGAAGTAGACGGCATGCTGCCCGGTTCCGCTTCCGACCTCGAGGACATCGGTCGGCTCAGCAAGCACGCGACGCAATACCTCAAGGAGCGGCCTTTGGTTGTTCTCGCAAGCTTGAGAAAACGGCTTCGTCATCGCGTCACCTATCGGCCCAGGCGGAATGGTCTCGGGGCGGAGTGTAGGCGCGCGCGATGGAGAAACTGCCAGCATCGGCTGCACTCTGGAATCTGGCGACCGGCGGGCCTCTTTACTCCGCGAAGAAGGCCTTGAGCCGAGCGTTCACGGCCGCGAAATTCTGCATCGGCGCAAAGTGATCGTCCCCGGGCAGGATCTCCAATCGCCCATCTGGAATAGCGGCCGCGAGTGCTCGGAGATGATCGGGCTTGATCATGTCGTGCTCGCCGGCCATCACGAGAGTGGGTGCCACGATCCCGGAGAGGCCGCCTTCAGTAAACTCTGGCTCCGTCGACCACATCGTCCTCGTCTTCTCATAAAACAGCGGCCAGCGCTCGGGGTCCTGCGCCAGGGATTCGTAGAGCATCCGTACTGTTGCAAGCTCCTCGGCGTCCGGACCTTTCTCGAGCGGGTCATCCTCTTCGACGATCAAGCCATCGTGATGAAAGTTGGAGCCAAACACAGCAACCTTCCGAACACGAGTCGGATATCTCATGGCCATGTCCAGAGCGATGACACCCCCGTCGCTCCAGCCAAAGACGTCCGCACTTGCAAGATCGAGATGGTCGAGAAGCATGATCATGTCCTCGGCCATATCGGAGTAGTGCAGGCCGCCCTCGATGGGTGAGGAACGCCCGTGCGCTCGGCTGTCTGGCGCGATCACGTATCGATCTTCCGCAAACGCCCGAATCTGGCGATGCATCGTTTCGATGTTGCTGAAGCCCCCGTGCAGCAGCAGCAGGGGTTCCCCTGACCCGTAGGTTTCGACGTAGATCCGCACGTCGGCTTCGGGCCCGACTTCCACGAACTCGCCACCGTGGGCGGTACTTGTCACAACGCGCCAAACCATGAAGCCCGGGATTCCCAGTCCGGCACGGTCGATGTAGAACCAGCCACCCGCTAGCACGAACACCAGCAAGAGCGCACTCGCCCAGAAAACTCGCGACATGTCAGCCTCTTGGAGATTCAACGACGCAACCGAGGGGCACCGGAACCAACCGCGCTTCACGTCTGTGGATTCTCAGCCTAGCGGAGTCCATCGGGCAGCCTTCAGCGTCCCACCCGCTGGCCGCCCCAGCCCGGGATCAAGACGTTCGGTTCGGGGAGAACGTACCAGCGCGCCGGTGACCTTCTTGGGCTTCGGGCCGGCGCGCCTCAGTCCCGCTCGTGCTCCTGGAAGAACGACCAGATTTCGTCCATCGCCTGGATGTCTTCGTTGGTCCTGCCGACCATGAACTCGGGTACGCCCATCCACCCGCCCGGGATGGTATGCCCGCCGCCACGGGCTTCGTAGAGGACGACCGGCGCGAGGCCTGGCCAGACGGTGCGGACCATCGTTGTGCCGTCGTCGGGGTCGCGGTCCGGCAGCACGGTCGTTAGGCCCTCGGTGCTCGCGCGGTTGCGCACCTGCCAGTGCGCGATCGTCTCGTCCATCGAGAGCACGATTCCCGCCGTCGCTCCGGGAAACCAGCGGATCCCGGCTTCGCCGCCCACCCAGGGAATGATGGGATCGTCGGTTCCACCCATGAAAAGCACCGGGATCGGCCCGTGCGGGTCGAGGCAGTTCGAGTTCTCGGGCGCGGCCTGCTGGGCGATAATGCTCGCGAACGCGGCGAAACGCGCGGTGTGTTCCGTCGTCATCCGGTTCGCCATCTGTCCGCCGTCCGACACCCCGAACACATACACGCGCCGCGGGTCGATCGGCTGGCTCGCGCCAATCCGATCGAGGACTCCGAGCAGGAACCCGACATCGTCGACGTTTTCGAGATGCGCCGGCTGCGGCGTGTTCTTGCGGCAGTCGTTCCATTCGTAGCTGGCCGCGCCGCCCTCTGCCCAGGCTTCTGCGTAGACGACCACGAACCCGTCCCGCTCGGCGAGCTCCTCTAGGCGGTAACGCGTCGCCTGGCGCAAGACTTCGGCACTCTGTCCGGAACCCGGCAATGCGAGCACAAGGGGTGCGGGGTCCGCGAGGTTTACCGGCACGTACGAGACCCAGCCGCGGTCGCGGCCTTCGTGCCCGATCCGCGTCGTCTCGAGGTTCCCCGGGAGCAGCGGCTCGACGGGCGCGCCCGGACTCCCGCAACCGAAGCAGAGGACTGTGAGCGCGAGAAGACATGAGACTCTCAAGCGCAAGAGAGTATCAGGGCAACACGCCCGCTCGCCGGTGGGCCCGCCGCGATGAATTCGAACCCCCGACCCTGGCCGACGGACGGCGGCTTCGCGCGAGAGGACCCGGGAAGACAGCTCCGATACCTGATGCTCAAGCGCCGGCAGCGCTTCGCCATGGCCACCCGGTGTCTCAATGGCCGCTCTCTTCGACTTCCTCGGTGGGCCATCCCGCAGCCTTCCAGCCGCGATAGCCCCCATCGAGATCCGCGGCGCGGTGAAACCCGAGGCGCACGAGGTTGGCGGCGGCAAGGCTCGAGGAATAGCCGTCGTTGCAGACCAGAATCAGCCGCCGGTCCAGCGCGGCGATTCTCTCGTCGCGGTGGCTCGAAGCGGGGTCGGCACGCCACTCGAGCACGGTGCGCGGGATGTGGACGGAACCACCGATCGTCCCCTCGCGTCGGCGGTCGTCCTGGCAACGGGTGTCGACGACGACCGCCCCACGTTTGATCTCAACGGCGGCAGCCGCGGGTTCGAGACGATCGATCTGGAGGCGCGCCTCCGCGAGCAGGTCGTCGATGGTCAAGCGCTGCGGTGTCGGCTTCGGAGTCATCGGCGAACCCGCAGAGACTTCGTTCGTAGTCGAAGTGTCGCGAACACATTCACGGGTCGACTGTAGCGCCGTACCCGGCCGGTCGTACATTCGGCTACCGGCAACGGGTTGCCACGACTTGCTCTTACTGCTTGCTTTCCGTCCGACACTTCGCCTCGAGGCCGCGCAAGAAGCGACGCAGAATTTGATCCTTGCACTCGCGGTAGTGTCGATTGTCTGGACGACGAAAGAAGGCGCTGAGTTCGTGTTTGCTGATCTCGTAATCGGCTAGCCGGAGGACCTCCGTCATGTCCTCCGCGGTGAAGCTCATAGCGATTTTGAGCTTGGTGAGAACTGCGTTGTTGGTGAGCCGACTCTCGGGTTCAGGGAGCGGCCCATCCCGGCGGCCACGACGCTCAATGATCAATCCATTCAGAAAGCTCGCCAGAGCCGAGTCGATGCACACCTTGAAATCTTCGGCGTCATCACGCTTCAGCCAATCGCTGACCTCGGCTCGAGTCGTCTCGTGTCCCCCCAGAGCGAAGATCTCGATCATCTTCGAGTCGCGATAGTCGAAGGCATAACGAACGTGCCGTAGTACATCGTTGGTGTTCATCGAGGCTTGATCTCGTGTGTGATGGAGGAAGCGAAGCTCATGCGCTCCGCGATTTCCAGGTGCGGGCGCCGATACAGGGCCCCGCTCAGCCAATAGCAGAGATCGCCGACACACGGTCGTGGGGGACGGCCCTGAGGGCGGCCTCAATCAATCGCCGGCCTGGCCTCGTCTGCAGCCGCGGACCCGATCATTCGATCGAAGCCAGGCCTCGCGACCGAACTGTGCCGGTGGCTGGAGCCGGTCATTTGGCGTTGCCGCTACGTTCAAGGCCTCAACGTCTCGTGCTCGATAGGAGTCGGAGTGATGCCCATCCACAAGCTCGCCGTCGTCGCGACGGCGCTGTTCCTGGGCAGCGTCACTGGCGCACTTGCAGACGAGGGCGAAGCGCCCGCGTTTCCTGCACTCGAAGAGTTCGAGAGTGTGGAGGCGTTCAAGGCGATCCTCATCGAAGACCGCGCGCTGTGCCTGTCTCGTGCAGGTGGCGGTTCGATGGCCCCCCGCTGCCATCGTCTCTTGGCGTTGTGGGATCACGAATCGAACCTCCAGTACCGAAGGCTCATGGGTGCTCTTGACGCAGCTGGAAAGCAGAAGCTGCGGACCTCGCAGCGGGATTGGATCTCGGTCCGAGATTCGACCATCGCGTTGAACGCGCACGTCGATGACTCAGCTACCGCTCGCCGGGCACGATGTAGATCGCCTTGCGCGCGGGCAGGGCGGACCGAACGATGGCCCGGATGGTCCGGACACGAGCCCTCATGCTGCGCGAGTGGCACGACCGCCTGGTGCGTGGCCCGATCACGGCAGAATCACTCCTCAACGACCGACGGGAACGGCATCCCACAGGTGAGGAGGGACGCTCTTGACGCATCCCGGGGTCAATCATACGCTTCAAGCACTCGCTTGAATCCGCCCGCTGGAGCCCCCTGATTCCCTCCGCGACCACCAAGGAACGCATCCTCGATGCGGCCGAGCAGGCGTTTGCCGCGAGTGGAATCGCCGCGACTTCGCTGCGCTCGATCACGGTTGAAGCCGGCGTCAACGCCGCAGCCATCCATTACCACTTCGGCTCGAAGGAACACCTCCTCGAAGCCGTGGTAGCCCGCCGCGTACTGCCCCTCAACCAGGAACGGTTGAAGCGCCTTGAGCAGCTCCAGTCGCTCCCCGAGAAAGCACCGCTACCGCCCCGCGCTCTGCTCCGAGCGTTCCTCGAACCGTTCATCGGGCAGCAGATCGAACTCGGCGAGCGCACTGCTCCTTTCGGCAAGTTGATGGCGAGACTTTGGATCGAGCGCGAGGAAATGCCGCGGCCGCCGCTCGCGATGGACGACCTCGTCGCCCAGTTCGCGGCTGCAGCATGCCGGGGACGCAATGACCTGGAACGGGCAGAGGCGGCCGAACGTCTCGAGTATGCGGTGAGTGCGACGGTGCGAATGCTCCATCGCGCGCGAACCACGAAGACCGACGACGAGGACACGGCGGCCGACCGACTCGAACGCCTGATCCCGTTCCTGGCCGCCGGACTCGAGACCCCGGGTAGCCAGCGCCGAGGAGCCGCAACGTGAACGAGACGCCCCTGCCGGTCGAGGAAGCGCCCGCGTCGCCCCCCAGTGCGCCGAGCCCGCTTCACCCCAAGTCCGCGAAGCCGAAGCGCCCGCGCTGGTTTCTTCCACTCGTGGTGCTAGGCGGCGCGCTTCTGGTCGTGGCCGCGCTCTTCGTTACCAAACCGGAGCCGACGCGGGTTCGGCCCGAGCCGACGATTCCCTACGTCGACGTGGTCTCGGTCGTACCCCAATCGTTCGATCTCACCGTCGTCGCGCACGGAACCGTCGAACCGCGAACCGAGAGCGACCTCGTGGCCGAGGTACGCGGGCGGGTCGTCGAAGTGGCACCCGCACTCGAAGCCGGTGGATCTTTCGAGGCCGGAGAGGCGCTGCTGCGGCTCGACGCCCGTGAATATCGGATCTCGGTCGACCGCCATCGCGCCGCGGTGAAGCTGGCCCAGAGCGAAAGTCGTCTCGCCCAATCCGAAGCACGGCGCCGCCGGGAACTCGTTGCGCAAGGGGTGGTGAGCGCCTCGGACCTCGAGCAGTTCGAGAATCGTGCACTCGTCGCCGGCGCAACCCTCGATCAGGCGCGCGCGAACCTGGCCCAGGCTCAACTCGACCTTGAACGTACGGTCGTGACCGCACCATTCGCCGGGCGCGTACGTGCGCGCTCGGTCGACCTGGGCCAGTTCGTGAGTCCCGGGTCCCTGCTCGCACGGGTCTATGCCGTCGACTATTCCGAAGTGCGGTTGCCGATTCGCACCAGCGAACTCGCCTACCTCACCTTCCCGAGCGGAAAGGAGGCCGAGGATGTGGCCGGCGCCCGCGTCGTCCTCAGCGCCAGCCTCGGAGGGCAGGAACGCACCTGGCCCGCGCGACTCGTGCGCACTGAAGGTGAGATCGATCTGCGCACGCGCATGATGCACGCGGTCGCCCGTGTCGACGATCCGTTGAACCCCAGCGATGGACGTGTGCCGCTTCCCTCCGGCCTCTTCGTTCGTGCCGAGATCAGCGGGCGCCGGCTCGAGAACGTATTCGTCCTCCCGAACGCGGCCCTCCGCGACGGGGATCGGGTCCACGTGGTGAAGGAAGATCGTCTGCACTTCACGGACGTCTCGGTCTTGCGGCGCGGCCGTGCGGAGGTCGTGATCGATCGGGGACTGGCTCCCGGCGACACCGTGATCGTCAGCCCGATCCGGGCTGCGGTGGATGGCATGCGTGTGCGCTCGAACCGGGAGGGCGCCGAATGACCGGCTGGATCGAATGGTTCGCGCGCAACCACGTCGCCGCCAACCTGCTGATGTTCGGGATCATGATCGCGGGGCTGCTGAGCGTGCCGACGATCAAGCAGACGATCATGCCCGACTTCGAGATCAACTATGTCTCGGCCACCGTGGTCTATCCGGGCGCTTCTCCCGAAGACGTCGAATCCTCGGTGACGACACGGCTCGAAGAAGAAGTGCAGGATGTCGAAGGCATCAAGGAACTCGTCGCCTCGGCCAACGAAGGCGCCACGAACCTGATGCTCGAGTTGGAAGACGACTACGAGATGTCCCGGGCGCTCACCGAACTGAACTCCCGGATCAACGGCATCCGCACGTTGCCCGAAGAGACGGAGAAACCCGTCGTCAGTGAAGTGGTGTGGAGCCGCGCGGTCATCGATATCGCGCTCCACGGGGATGCGGACGAAAGAACGCTCACCGAATTGGGCCACGGCTTGCGCGACGAACTCGCCTCGCTCCCCGGCGTCTCGAAGGTGACGCTCTCGGCGATCCGGCCCTACGAGATTTCCATCGAAGTCTCCGAAACGGCACTGCAACGCTACGGGCTTCGATTCGACGACGTCATTCTCGCGGTGCGTCGCTCCTCGCTCGACATGCCAGGCGGCAGCGTCAAGAGTGAGGGAGGCGAGATTCTGCTGCGCACCGAAGGCCAGGCCTATCGGGGCGCCGAGTTCGCGGCAATCCCACTGGTGACGCGCGACGATGGGTCTCGCGTCGTCGTCGGCGATGTCGCCAGCGTCCGGGACGGCTTCGAGGAAACGGCCAAGTTCGCGCGCTTCGACGGTGAGCCCGCCGTGCTGGTCAAGGTATTCCGGGTCGGGGACCAGCATGCCCTCGATGTCGCCAATACCGTGAAGGCCCATGTCGCGCTGGCAGCGGCACGGCTTCCGGAGGGGCTCAGCCTCACGCTCTGGGACGATGAATCGCGCTTTCTCGCCGATCGCATCGGCATGATGCTGCGCAATGCGTCGGGCGGTTTCGTGCTCGTCCTCGTGCTGCTGGCCTTCTTCCTGAAACTCCGCGTCGCCTTCTGGGTGGCGATGGGCGTACCCGTCTCCGTCCTTGGCGCGCTCGCACTGATGCCGGCATTCGACATCGACATCAACATCATGACGTTGTTCTCATTCATCATGGCGTTGGGAATCCTGGTGGACGACGCGATCGTGACCGGTGAGAACATCTACACCCATCAGGAACGCAACCCCGACAACCCGATCGAGGCCGCGATCGAGGGCGCGGAGGAAGTCGCTGTCCCAGTGATATTCGGCGTGCTCACGACGGTGGCCGCATTCGCGCCGTTTGCGCTGATCGGCGGCCAGATGCGATTCATGGCGCTCGGTATCTCGGGCGTGATGATGATCGCTCTCGGTTTCTCGCTGATCGAATCGAAGCTGGTCCTGCCGTCGCACCTGGCGCATGGATCGGGGGTTGGCTCGACGCCGAAGCGAAAGATCTCGATCGCCTGGGCGCGCGTCCAGAAACGGGTCGCAGTCTGGCTCCGCCATGTTACCGAGAACATCTACGCACCAGCGGTGACCGCGTGCGTCGAGCGTCGCTATGTGACCGCTGCAGCGGCCTTCGGTCTCTTCTTCGTTGCGCTCGCCTTGATCGGCTCCGGCCACATGAAGACGGTGATGATGGCGCCGATGGAGGCGGACTCGGTTCGGGCGAGCTTGACGATGCCCCTCGGCACGCCCGCCTGGCAGACCCAAAAGGCGATCCGGCGGATCGAGGAATCGGCAGAGCGGCTGCGTGCACAACTCGCCGAGGAACAGCGGTCGAACGAACCCCCGATGTTCCAGCACGTGATGAGCATCGTCGGCTCGCAGCGCGGAGGCGGCCGGCCCGGCGGGCGCGCGGCGGCGGGACAAACCCACCTTGGAATGGTCGCCGCGGAACTCAGCCCCTCCGAGGTGCGAAGCCTCCACGCAGGCGACATCGCCAACCGCTGGCGCGAACTGACGGGATCGATCCCTGGCGTGGAGGAACTGAAGTTCAGTGGCGTCCACCACCACTTCGGAGACCCGATCGCGATCGAACTCCGGGGCGACGACGTAGAGATCCTGGGCCAGGCCGCCCTGCGGGTCAGCGAGAAGCTCGGCGAGTACCCGGGCGTGTTTGACATCCGGGACTCCAACCGCGACGGCAAACGCGAGCTGAAGCTCGCGATCTTGCCCGGTGCCGAGGCCCTGGGCTTGAGTCTCGAGAACGTCGGGCGACAGGTGCGACAGGCGTTCTACGGCGCAGAAGCACAGCGCATCCAGCGGGGCCGCGACGAGGTGAAGGTGATGGTCCGCTATCCGGCGAGCGAGCGACTCTCCCTCGCGGATGTCGAGAACATGCGGATCCGGCTCCCCGACGGAACCGCCGTGCCGTTTGGCGCGGTCGCATCGGTTGTCGAAGACCGAGGCCCATCGTCGATCCTCCGACGCGACCGCTACCGGACGGTCACGATTACGGCGGACCTCGATGAAGGGTCCGCCAACGCCGGAGAGATCCTGACCGACATGGAAGGTGTCGTGCTCCCCGACCTGCTGGCCGAGTTCCCGGGCGTGAGTTTCGTGTTCGACGGCGAAGAATCAGAGCGCCGCGAGGCACTGGCCGGTCTCGCCCGAGGTTTGCTGGTCGCGCTCCTCTCCATCTTTACACTGCTCGCGATTCCGCTGCGTTCCTACCTCCAGCCGGTTTTCATCATGATCGTGATTCCGTTCGGCTATGTGGGCGCCATCATCGGCCATCTCGTCACGGGAACGACGCTCAGCATGTTTTCGCTGATCGGCGTGATGGCCTGCGCAGGCGTGGTCGTGAACGACAGCCTGGTCCTCGTCACGTTCCTCAACCGACTCCGGGACAAGGGCCTCCCCCTGGACCAGGCGGCGGTCCAGGCCGGCCAGTCGCGTTTCCGGGCCATCATGTTGACCTCGCTCACCACCTTCGCGGGCCTGACGCCGGTGATGCTGGACTCCAGCGCCCAGGCACAGATGGTCATCCCGATGGCGGTGTCCCTCGGGTTCGGCGTCCTGATCGCGACATTCTTCACCCTGCTACTCGTCCCGGCATCGATCGTCATCGCCGACGACCTGAAGCGAGGCGCCTCTCGCCTGCTCACGGGGGCGCGCAAGGGCGCGCAGGACAAGTGGCCGACGCTACCGGCTGAACGTTAGTCGCCGGTCCGCGCGGACCCGCGAGCGCTTCGTGCTCGGCCCGAAGCTCCCCTGCCTGTACTCGGGCCACGCCGAAAGGAACGGGTCGCGTCGGCCAGACCCGGTCCGCGCGGGCCGTCCACGATCGGGTGACCGCCCAGGAGAGGTGCGGACTCGCTAATCTTCAACGACTCGCCCTGCACGGAGGCTCCCGATGCCCGCACTCGACGGACTGCGCATTCTCGACATGACCCAGTACGAAGCGGGCACCTCGTGCACGCAGGCGCTCGCCTGGATGGGCGCCGATGTCGTGAAGATCGAATCGACGACCTTCGGAGACCCGGGCCGTGGGATCGCGACCGGGTCCGACTACTCACCGTACTTCTGCAACTGGAACGCGAACAAGAAGAGCGTCTCGCTGAACCTGCAACAGGAAGCGGGGCGTGACCTCCTGAAGAAGCTGCTGCCAGCGTTCGACGTCTTCATCGAGAACTACGGACCGGGCGTCGCTGAGCGGCTCGGCGTCGCATACGAAGACCTGAAGGCCGTGCACCCCGCGGTCATCCACGCGCAGATCCGCGGCTTCGGCGACTCGGGCCCGTACTCGCAGTACAAGTCGTACGACATGGTCGCGCAGGCCGCGTCGGGTGCGTTCTCGATCACGGGGGAGCCCGACGGCCCGCCGCTCCTGCCCGGCCCGACGTTCGGCGACTCCGGCACTGGCGTGCAGATGGGCATGGCGATCCTGGCGGCGTATGTCCAGCGGCTGCGAACGGGCGAAGGCCAACACATCGAGATCTCGATGCAGGAAGCGATGACGTACTTCATGCGCACCCGCATCTCGTTTGCAGGCGAGTGGGGCAAGGGCGTCGCGCCGCGCGCCGGCAACTCGATGGGCTCGGGGCCGACCGGCCTCTACCCGTGCAAGCCCTTCGGCTCAAACGACTGGCTCTACCTCATCACCGTGACGAACCCGCATTGGGACGCGCTCTGCATGACCATCGATCGCGTCGATATGGTGGCCGACGAACGCTTCTCGACTGGTATCGCTCGCATGCAGAACGGCCCCGCGCTCTACGAAGAGATCGCTACGTGGACGCGCGAGCACACCAAACACGAAGCGATGAAGATCCTCGGGGAAGCCGGCGTCCCGTGTTCTGCGACTCTGGACACGAAGGACCTATACGAGGATCCGCACCTGCAGGCCCGTGACTTCATCCAGACGGTCGAGCATCCGGAGCTTGGAGAAGTCCCGCTGCTCGGCTGGGCACCGCGGCTTTCGAACAGCGAGGTCCCGTTCGAACGCGCACCGCTCCTGGGCGAGCACACCGAAGACGTCCTGCAAGGCGAGCTGGGGCTATCGAGCGAGGACCTGGCCGCGCTCGAAGACCGCGGCGTGATTCGCCGCGCCTAGCGTCCGAGACCACGAAAAGACAAGTACCGGCTACGAGGATCTCCGGACCGGCGCCTGTCAGGACGCGATACCGTCGCTCTGGGCGGAGCCGGTCTCGATCGAGCGGTCGCTCGTGGTCAGATAGTGGACCTAGGCGGGACAGATACCACCGAAGCTGCGATCGACCCCCGGCGTCATGAACAGCCGCACGTCCTGCGCAGCAGGCGCGGCAGCCGAATCAGCCCGTCGTCGCCACGTACGCAGGAATGGCCCTCTGAACCCTGTCGCGTCTCGTGGCCGGTTGCCTCCAACCTCGCGAGCTCAGGAAAGTTCGAGGCCCTCGAGCTTTCCGTCTGCTCGCCAGTCGCGGAAGTGGGCGAACAGGGCTTCGGTGCCTTCCGGATAGAAGCCCGCCAGCCACCCCTGGCTTTCGCCGAGTTTGCCTTCATCGTTGAAATAGCCGGGTGTACAGCTCGCTTGGATTTGGAGAAAGCCGTTCCCCTTGTCGATCTCGGCGCCCCAGGCGTCTTCGGCATGCTGGGCCGGCTCGACCGATCTGGCGCCGCGACTTCGCACCTCGCGAATGACGTAGGCCAGATGCTGGCTCTGTTCATCGATGCTGTGTGGGATGTTGGGCGTGAGCCCGCTCTGGAAACCCATCATGAAGAAGCAGTTCGGGAAACCCCGGGTGAAGAAGCTCTGAAACGTCGACGTGCGATCGGCCCACTTGTCACTCAGCTTCTGCCCGCCGCGGCCGGTGACTTCGTAGCCAGCGCGTCGCGTGTAGTTCTGGCTGACATCGAAGCCTGTCGCGAAGATCAGGCAGTCGAGTTCGTACTCCTGACCGCCCGCCACAACGCCGCGCGCAGTGACCCTTTCGACCCCCTTTCCTTGGGTATCGACGAGCGTGACGTTCGGCCGATTGAACGTCGGCAGGTACTCGTCGTGAAAGCACGGGCGCTTGCAGAGATAGCGGTACCAGGGCTTCATGGCTTCGGCCGTTGCGGGGTCTTCGATGACCTCATCGATGCGTCCCCGTACGCGTTCCATCTTTCTCAGGTCGACGCGCTCGGCGATGAGCCCGATCTCGTCCTCCGTGAGTTCGGCCGGGTTCGGGTGCTCGGCTATGACCGCGTGCATGCCGTTGGTGAGTTCGGTCCATCGATCCCCGACGAGGTCCTCTTCCTGCGCCCGGCCGTCCATCAGGGCGTTGAAGTTGTCCATCCGTCTTTTTTGCCAGCCCGGCTCGAGCGTCTTCGCGAAGTCCGGGTCGGTCGGCGCGTTGTCGCGCACGTCGACGGTCGAGGGCGTGCGCTGGAAGACATAGACGTGGCCCGCGTCGCGCCCAAGGTGGGGCACGGCCTGGATCGCGGTCGCGCCGGTTCCGATGACGCCAACGCGTTTGTCCCTGAGTCGAGTGAGTCCGCCCGTGGTATCGCCGCCCGTGTATTCGTAGTCCCAACGGCTCGTATGGAAGGTATGTCCCTCGAAGTCACCGAGTCCGGGGATGCCGGGCAGCTTCGGCTTCGAGTAGGGCCCGTTGGCCATGCACACGAACCGCGCGCGAATCTGGTCGCCGCGGTTCGTCGCGACAGTCCAGCGCTCTTCGGATTCGTCCCAGTCGAGCGCGCTCACCTGGGTCTGGAAGAGGGCGCGCTCGTAGAGGTCGTAGTGTCGGCCGATCGCCTGGGCGTGGGCGAAGATCTCCGGACCATGCGCGTACTTCTCGGTCGGGATGGTGCCGAGTTCTTCCAGAAGCGGCATGTAGACGTACGATTCCACGTCGCATTGCACGCCCGGGTAGCGATTCCAGTACCAGGTGCCGCCGAAGTCGCCGCCCGCTTCCACGATACGGAAGTCTTCAATGCCGGCCTCACGGAGGCGCACGCTCATCAGGAGACCGCCGAAGCCGCCGCCGACGATCACGACCTCGGTTTCTGCGTTCGTCGGCTCTCGGGTGAAGCCGGGTTCCACGTTGGGATCGATGTCGTTGTGCGAGCCCTCGCTCATCAGTTCGCGGAACTGCGTGGAGCCGTCCTGGCGCAACCGCTTGTCGCGCTCGCGTCGGTACTTCTCGCGCATCGCGTCGAGATCAGGGAGATTGCTGAGGTCGGATTTTGTGGGACTCATCTCGATCGCTTCCGTCGCTTCCGAGGCGCCGCAGCGGCGCCTCCATCGTTCAAGCAGATGCCGAATAGCAGGCACTCGAACCCGTCGAGCGCCACTTGTTTGGCGTCGGGCGTTTCCGTACCCGACACGATGCGTTCGACGTAGGCCAGATGGATTTCCGTGACCGCGTCCGCCATCGCGTCGACGGGAAGGTTCAACCGGACTTCGCCGGCCTCGATGCCCGCTTGGAGACACTGCTCGATCTGTGCCTTCAACGTCGCGTTGGTCCGCTCCACGATGTCGCTGTACGACGCGAGCAGGAGGCGGCCTTCTTTCGCCAGGAGCCCGCGCAGTAGCGGCCGCTGTCGGGCGAAGTCGAGCGAGACGCGATGCATCCGACGCAGTGCCTCGGCCACGGTGTCTCCGCTCGCTGGGCCGGACGCTTCGCTGGAGGCTGCCGTGGAAAAGCTGAGTTCCGCCAGCAGCTCTTCGTTCCATCCCTCGACGAGTTGGCTGATCACGACCTCGTAGAGGTGCTCCTTGGACTTGAAATAACGATAGACGAGGGGCTTTGAGACCTGGGCCGAGGACGCGATCTCGACCACGGTCGCCTTCTGGAATCCGAGTGTTCCGAAGTGCGCCTCGGCTGCGGCGAGGATCCGGCGGTACGCTGCGGTGTCACGAGAAGGGTACGCGTCGAGAGCGGACGGCATAGTCGAAGTATACTCTCAGGGTACAAAAGGTAAACACGCGCAGATGGCCCGTCCCTGGGCCAGTGGGTGGGCGACGGCGGGCAAGGAGAAGGTCGACATGAAAGGGATTGTCTTCGATGGAGACGCGCTGCGAGTTCGGGAGGGGCTCGAGGTGCGTGCGCCGGGCGCGGGCGAAGTGTCCGTCCGCATCGCGTATTCGGGCGTCTGCCACAGCGATCTCAGCGTCATAAACGGCACGATCCCGTTTGAAACCCCCGTGGTGTTGGGCCACGAAGGCGCGGGGATCGTCGAAAGGACCGGGCCGGGCGTGCACCATGTCCGGCCGGGCGACCACGTCGTGCTTTCGACCCTCGGCAACTGCGGCACGTGCGCGCACTGCGATCGTGGCCGACCGACGATGTGCCGCGACACGTTCGGCCACCGACCGACACCGTTCACGCTCGACGGAACCCCGCACTACGCGTTTGCCAATGTCTCCTCCTTCGCGGAAGTCACTGTCGTGAAGGCCACGCAAGCCGTCCCCGTCCCGAAGGCGGTGCCACTGGCTTCCGCATGCTTGATCGGCTGCGGCGTTTTGACCGGAGCCGGAGCCGTGCTCAACCGCGCTCGCGTCGAGGCCGGGGAGCGGGCGGTCGTTGTCGGCGTGGGCGGGATCGGGCTGAATGCGATCCAGGCGCTGCGGCTCGTCGGCGCGGATCCGATCATCGCGGTGGATGCGAACCCCGAGAAGGAAGCCATCGCGCGTCAGTTCGGCGCCACGCACTTCATCGATGCGCGCACGACCAACGTCGCGGAGGCCGTGGCCGACCTCGCGCACGGCGGAGCCGATTGGGTCTTCGAGTGCGTGGGGCACAAGCAGGTCATCGAAGATGCGCTGGGCTATCTCGATTGGGGCGGGAGCCTCGTGATCCTCGGCGTGACGCCTTTCGGAACCGGCGTCGAGTTCCTCCCCGAGGCGCTCTTCCTGGACCGTTCCATCCTCGGTTGCCGCTACGGCTCGAGCCGTCCCCAGCGAGACATTCCCCGCTACGCGGAGCTCTATCTGTCCGGCAGGTTCTTGCTCGATGAGCTCGTGACGCGCGTCTACCCGATGGACGCGATCGCCGACGTGCTCGAGGACATGAAGGCGGGAAGCCTGGCGAGAGGGGTCCTGGAATTGGCGGGAGACGAATCGTGACCCAGAAGACGGAGCCGACGAAGATGGAAGCCGACCCGCGGATTGATCCTCGGCTGAAGGCCGCGATGGGCGCGTTCCCGACGCAGGCGCGCGCGAACGCCGACAGCCGCGAGCAGCTCCTCGCCGAGGCGAACAGCGAAGCCGCGAAGACGGCGGCGGCAGCCATGAAGGCTGGCATGGATCGCCTCAATTCCGAGGAGATCGCCCCATCGCGGGGTCTCGTCACTGAGACGCACGAGTTCGTCTCGGCGCCCGACGGCAATCGGATCCAGGTCCTGCTGATCCGACCGGAGTCCGACGGTCCCCGACCCGGCGTCGTCTACTTCCATGGCGGTGGCATGCAGACGCAGTCCTGCTTCGATGGAATCTATCGGGCCTGGGGCCGTACGATCGCCGCACAGGGCGTTGCCGTTGCGATGGTGGACTTCCGCAACTGCCTCGTCGCTTCGTCAGCGCCCGAGATCGCCCCGTTTCCGGCCGGTCTCGACGACTGCGTCTCGAGCGTTCGCTGGGTCTCGACGAATGCGGCCGAACTCGGGATCGAAGCCGCGCACATCGTCGTGGCCGGAGAGAGCGGTGGCGGAAACCTGACGATCGCGACCGCGATGCGCCTCATGCAAGCGGGCGATCTCGGTCTCGTGCGCGGTCTCTACGCGTTGTGTCCCTACATCGCTGGGCGCTGGCCCCAGGACCGCTTCCCATCGTCGACCGAGAACAACGGGTTGCTCCTGGACCTGCATAACAATCGCCCCGCCATGGCGTACGGGATCGAGGAACTGGAGCGCGAGAATCCGTTGGCCTGGCCAGCCTTCGCGACCGAAGAGGACGTGCGCGGCTTCCCGCCGACGGTGATCAGTGTGAACGAGTGCGACCCGTTGCGCGACGAGGGAATCGCGTTCTATCGCACGCTCATGCGGGCCGGGGTTTCGGCCCGCTGCCGACAGGTCATGGGCACGATCCACGCCACGGAGATCTTCCAGAATGCTTGCCCGGACATCAGTCGGGACACGGCAGCGAGCCTCGCGCAGTTCTGTCGCGACGCCTGATCGCTTTGCGGGCCACCACTAACTGCGCGAGACGGACCGGGTCATGTCGAGCAGGCGATCTCCGATCGCGGCGACGTCGCTCGGCTCCATCTCGCGCGCGAAGACCTGGAGTGAGACCGCGGCGCAGACGTCGCCATGACGATCGAAGACCGGTGCCGTGATCGTGCTGATGCTCTGCCTCTGACCGTCGACCTCGCGGAGCTGGAAAGGCGCGCGCCCGAGCTCTTCGATGGTTTGGTGCAGCTGATTTCGGAGCGCTTCGGAGTGTGGATCTTCGGCAAGGTCGGTGATCAGTCCACCCAGCCGCCGTCGCCCGGGGACTTCCAGGGCGACGCTGTAGCCGCGGTTCCGGACGCGCTCGAGGATCTCTCGCGGATTCTCCTGCGCCCGGTCGGACAAGCGCGCACGGCGTAGCCATTGGTCGACGGCGTCGTCGTCGGCCCACGCCACGAAGACCGATACGAGCGGCGCCATGATGGGAATGCGTTGACCGACCTCGGGGGGGTCGACGCGGGACCGGCGCGTGCCGGCGCGGGCGATGCAGAGGGCATCCCGGCCCGCGCGGACGAGCGCGACCGCGCCCATGTCGAGTGCCTTCGACAGCTTGACCATCTCGACACGGGTCTCATCGATGATCGGATTCACGCGCAGCGCGGCGTCGCCGATCGCGACCAGCGCGGCCCCGAGAGAGAAGGTGCGTGTCTTCGGATCTCGGCTGAGGTAGCCGCACTCCGTCAGTGCCATCAGCAGATTGTGCGTCGACGCCTGGTTCACGCCGAGTCGGGTCGACAGCGCCGAGTAGGACAGGGGCTCGTCGGGATGGGCCGCCAGGAAGTTCAGCAGGTCAGCGGCTCGGGTCGCAGAGAGGGCGCGTCGGGACACGATGACCTCGATATTACGATTGCAACGAGGAAGTTGCCATTTCGATAGACGGCAGGCCCCGGGAACCCGCACAGTTCCGGAAGCGGGCGACTGCCTCGCCATCGGGGACTCGACCATGGACCAGAACGTTGATGCGGCTTTCATCCGGCGGGCTGTTGAGGCCTCTGACCTGGCGGCGCTGCGCGTCGCGCTCTATCAGGCCACAGGGGATCCAGCTTTGGCCGCATTCGGCCCGGTCGCGACGCTCGACGCAGCGGAGCAGGCGCGTCTTGCCGATCGAGCGGCCCAACTCCTGGAGCACGGAGTCGACGACCTCGAGCGACGCGTACCCGACGATGCGGAGCTACGGAAGCTGATGGACCTCGTGCTCGGCGTGCCGACGCGCGACGCGCACTTCGAGGTGCGCAAGAAGTTCCTGGCTTTCACGCCATATCCCTTCCAGTACGAGCGACCGAAAGGAGCCGCGCCGGTTCCTGAAGGCTTCGAGGTCGCGATCGTCGGTGCGGGGCCGGCCGGGATCGCCATGGCCGTACAGCTCGGTCGGCTCGGAGTTCCCTACGTCCTTTACGACCGGCGCAGTGAGATCGGCGGCACCTGGAGCATTCACAAGTACCCCGATATCCGCGTCGATACCCTCAGCATCACCTACGAGTTCAGCTTCGACGACGAATACCCGTGGCGGGAATACTTCGCGCGCGGTGAAGATGTGCGGGGATATCTCGACTTCATCGTAGACAAGTACGGCGTGCGCGAACACGTCCGACTCGATCACGATCTCGAGGAGGCCCGTTTCGATGAAGACGCCTCTGTCTGGAACCTAACGTTTCGCGGGCCCAGCGGAGCACGCGTCGAGCGCGACGCGAACGTGGTCGTGAGTGCGGCCGGCGTCTTCGCGAAGCGAAAGCTGCCGGACATTGCGGGGATCGACGATTTCGAAGGGACGATGCTTCATCCGACGCAATGGACGCCGGACGTCGATGTTCAGGGAAAGCGTGTGGCCGTCTTCGGCAACGGCTCGACGGGCGTGCAGCTGCTTGCGCCGGTGGCCGAGGAGGCCGAGCACGTCACGGTCTTCCAGCGGACGCCCCAGTGGATCGCCCAGCGCCCCAAGTATGGTCAGTCGGTTGAACCCGAGGTGCGTTGGTTGTTCGACCACGTCCCCGGCTATTGGAATTGGTGTCGCTACACGTCGATCATCGGCTTGATGACGTGGCACGATGACTTCCTGATCCCGGACCCCGAGTGGGAGGAACAGGGCGGGCACATCACGCAAAAGAGCGAACAGCTGCGCGAATTCATGATCGGGTACATCCAGGAGCAGCTCGGCGATCGACAAGACCTGCTCGACCAGCTGGTCCCCGATTACGCGCCGATGGTGCGCCGTCCCGTCGTCGACAACCGATGGTACAAGTCGCTCACCCGCGAGAACGTCGACCTCGTGACTGCGCCGGTCGAGCGGATCACGAAGACCGGGATTGAAACGGCAGACGGAACGCATCACGAGATCGATGTGATCGTCTTCGCGACCGGTTTCGAGGTCGATCAGTTTCTCTGGCCCGCGAACTACTACGGGCAGGGCGGGCGGAGCCTCCGCGAGTATTGGGGGCCAGCGAGTCCGCGCGCCTACCTCGGCATGATGGTCCCGCACTTTCCGAACTTCTTCATGCTGTACGGACCCAACTCCCAGCCCGTCTCCGGTGGGATCTCGCTCCCGTCGTGGTTTCAGATCTGGGGCGCCTATGTTGCGCAATGTCTCGACGCGATGTTCGAGCAGGGCGATTCCCGGGTCTCCGTTTCAGAAGCCGCTTTCGAGGCCTACAACGCCGATAGCGATGCGGTGGGGTCGGAGCTGGCGTTCATCAAGGACACCCGCTCCGTCGAACGGAACTACTACGTCGACAAGGATGGGCGGCTCCTCGTCAACACGCCCTACGAGACCGCCGAGCTCTACGCGATGATGAAGGAACCGAAGCGCGACGCGCTTGAATTCGGCTCGTGATGACATCGGGTGTCGACTCACGACCACCTAGCCACCCAGTGGGGGAAACGATGACCCAAGAGGACATCCGCAACGAGAAGCGACGCAGCATGAAGTTTCGGGAGTGCTCGGCGCCCCCGATCCACGACCACGAGGCGACGGTCCGATGGCTCCGCGACCGCGAGGTCATCAAGAACCTCTACCGGCGGTATGCCTATGGCGTCGACTCCATCGATTTCGACCTCGTCCGCACCGTGTTCCATCCGGACTGTGTCTGCGTTGGGACGGCCGAGAAAGGCCAGCTCGACGAGTACCTGGATGGGATGGAGGAAGCGCTGCACGCGTGGGACGCCTCGATGCACTTCGTGGGCAACCAGTACGTCGAGATCGACGGCGACCAGGGCTTCGTGGAGAGCTGGGTCGTCGGCTACCACATGGAGGCGGACGACAGCCCGCTCGAGCATCTCGTTCTCGGCCTGCGCTACCAGGACGACTTGGTTCGCGTAGGCGACGATTGGAAGATCATCCGCCGCGAAACCTCGAAGCAGTGGCACACCGGCCACTTCCCGCGCCCCTTCATCGGGCCGGCCCCGTACCCGAGAACGGGGCGGGAGTCCTAGAACGCGCGAGCCCAACTGCGCAGCAGGCGCCCCGACTGATTCAGTCTGAGAGCGTCTGTTTGAGACTCAAATCGGCGACAAAGCTCCCAGGTGGAGAGGGGCTCGAATCGCACGATGAAGTTGCAACCCCCGGGCACGGAATCCACCCTGTCGTATCGTGCCCATGGGGCCCGGTGAGCCGAGCCCTGGCATCCGACCCGTTCATGGGGAGTTCAGATGAGCGCCATCATCTTCGACACAGAGACCACTGGAATCGAGTCGCCTGAAGTCATTTCGGCGGCCTGGTTGCGCCTGGATGCCCCCGGTTCCCTGCGGGTCACGAAGTCATTCGATCAGATGTTCAAGCCCAAAGGGCCGATCAGCCTCGGAGCCATGGCCGTTCACCACATCATGGACGAGGACCTCGTCGACTGCCCGCCGGCGACGAGCTTCAGACTGCCAGACGACGCGGAATACCTCATCGGGCACAACGTGGACTACGACTGGAAGGCGATAGGCCAACCGGACGTCAAGCGGATCGACACCCTCAGTCTATGCCGCTCGCTTTGGCCCGAAGCCGACGCCCATACTCAAAGCGCCATGCTCTACCTGCTTGAACGCACCACCGCCCGCGAGCAATTGAAGAAAGCCCACTCCGCCTCCGTTGATGCGCAGATCTGCCTGGTGATCCTGGGACACATCCTTGAACACATCGGCGCGACGACTTGGGAGGCACTGTGGCAGGCTTCCGAGGACGCCCGTGTTCCCGCGATCATGCCCTTCGGCAAGCACAAGGGTGTACCCATCTCGAAGGTTCCGACCGATTACAAGCGCTGGCTCCTGGGCCAGACCGACGTGGATCCGTACCTGATCAAGGCATTGCAAGGCTAGAGTCGCACCCCCGACCCTGCGCACAAGGCGCGAAGACAGGTGCGAAGCCCGTTCGCGTCGTAAGGAATAACGGGGACTTAGGAGCGGGAGGGTGGCAGGAAGCGGCATAGAGCGGCACGGACCGGCGCGTAGGACGGCACCAGATCCAAGCCTCTGGCACACGAGATCGGCCAACTACCATGCTGCGCCGCCCCACTCCGACGATACCGCTCCCTTCTATTCTCACTTCTCGACTGCGGCCGGTTCTTGTCTGTGGAGGCGAGGATGTCGTGTCCTGCGCGACCGAACTCACGGCGCACGTGGTGTTCAATTCCACGGGTAGCGGCACTCCGCGCGCGATGTGCCGTCGTTCTTCGTAGTTTTTGAGAACCTGAGGACCGTGGTCTGCGATCGCGGAGACGAATGGATTGACGACCGCGATGCGTCGTGGTTTGCTTTGGACAGTGCGCATCGGGGCGCCCCCTGTCCGTGGCAAGGTCCCTTCCACCCGACCGTCGAAGACAGCACCCATAGCCTCCTTTCTGCCTGTGCAAAGCGGACCTCGGGCAAATCGAAGGGATGGTCATGGCAAATTCCAATCGTGGTTCTGACTTCAATCGGCAACGCAAGCAAGCGAAGCGCTGGCTCAAGGCGCTGCGTGGCGGCGACCAGGTAGCTCGGGAGCGTCTCGAGCAAGTTCTTCCTGGACACTCCGAGTCGCCCGGACTTCGGGAGATACAGCAGGCTCTCGCCCGGGAGCAGGGGTATGAGAGCTGGGCCGCACTCAAGGAACAACTGACCCTCACGTCAATTGGGGAGGACGAAGCAGCTCTCATTGACGTCTTCCTCGAGTACGCGTGCATCTTCACCGCACCTGCAGACTTCCCTTCGAAGTGGCACCGCGCCGAACGAATCCGCGCCCGCCACTCGGCCGTGGCCACAGCCAACATCCACGCCGCGGTGGTGTGCGGCGAAGTAGACCACGTAAGGCAGGTGCTCAATGCAGACCCAAGCGCGGTGCGCCGAAAGGCCGGACCCCAGCAATGGGAACCTCTTCTGTTCGGGTGCTACGGGCGCCTACCGAATGAAAGGGCACGCGAGCACTCGATCGAGGTGGCGCAGCTGCTCCTCGACGCCGGCGCCGACCCGAACACGCACTTCGTCACCGATGACTCATGGAAGCTCCGCTTCAACGCACTCACGGGGGTGATGGGCCAGGGCGAGATGGGCCAACCCGAACATCCCCACGCCGATGAGCTTGCGCGAATGCTCCTCGAACGAGGGGCGGACCCGAACGACAGTCAGGGTCTGTACAACACGCACCTGGTCGGCGACGACACACGGTGGCTCGAACTGCTTTTCTCGTACGGCCTGGGGCCCGAATCGCCTATCGCCTGGCACGCGGTTCCCGAGGCCGCGGTGGAGTCCGGAGCCGACAAGTGTCCAGCGATCCTCGACTACTTGTTGACGGCTGCCGCCACTAGCGGCCACACCGATCGGATCTCCATGCTGCTCGAGCATGGCGCGAACCCCGACGCTCGAAGCATCTACGACGGCAAGAGCTGCTACGAACTAGCACTCGTGAACGGGCGCGAGGATGCGGCGATGACGTTGCTTCGTAGCGGAGCTACAGAGACGGGGCTCGAGGGACACGATGCCTTCGTTGCGGCAGTGCGCGCGAGCGACCGGGACCAAGCCGCGCGCCTGTTGGAAGGGCACCCGGAGTTTCTAGAGCTCGGCGCACCGTTGACTGCCGCGGCGCAGCAAGGCGCGACGGAGGTCGTGCGCACGCTGCTTGCACTCGGTTTGGACCCAGATGCTGAATCGGAACACGGCCACCGCGCACTCCACAACGCGAACGGGAATGTTGAGATTGCGCAACTACTACTTCGGCACGGGGCCGACCCACGTGGTCGTGCGTTCGGTGGAACCGCTTGCGAGTGGGCTCTCCGGGCCGGAAATCGCGAGATGGCACGCTTTCACGCAGAGCAGAGTCGCAGCCTGCTGGATGCCGCGATAGCGGGCCACGTATCGCTCGCACGCGAGCTTCTAGAGGCTGCCCCTCACGTTGTGGACGAGCGAGGCCCGGAAGGCAATACCGCTCTCCACCAGTTGAACGCCGACATCGATCTGGCCGAACCACTTCTTGTCTTGCTGCTCGCCCACGGTGCCAATCCCGACCTGAGAAACAACGCGGGCAAGACTCCGGGACAACAGCTCGAGGAGGACGGGGCTGACCAGGTCGCGGACCTATTGGCGGTGATGCCTGACCACTGAGTGTGAAATTTCAGATCTAGCCGGACCCTTTGCCATCGTATTCGCATGGGGTGGCTAGGAGATCTGAATGACTCACGAGCAGCGGGAGATTCAACGCAAGAGGCGGGTCCTCGACTACGCAGAGGAGACCGGGAATGTCCGGCTTGCCTGTCGGCACTTCGGGATCGCAAGGTCGACGTTCTACCTGTGGCGCGCCCGGTACCGCGAGGACGGCGAAGCCGGGCTCAAGCGCCGCAATCATGGCCCGCATAACCATCCCAACGAGACGCCGGCCGCTGTGGTCGAGAAGATTCTTCATCTTCGCCGCACGTATCACATGGGCCCGATCCGGATCGTCTGGTACCTGGAGCGCTACCACGGCATCAAGACATCCGATGCGACGGTCTACCGCGTCTGCAAGCAGCACGGAATCAATCGACTTCCGAATCGAGTCGGGCGGCGAGCCGTTCACACGCATCGCTACGAGAAACAAGTTCCCGGCCACCATGTCCAGGTAGACGTCAAGTTCTTGACTCTAAAGAGGAAACGAGGCGGACCGGTTCGCCGCTACCAGTACACAGCGATCGATGATGCGACCCGCGTTCGCGCACTCAAGATCTATAAACGACACACTCAGGCCAATGCGATCGACTTCATCAACTACGTCGTCGACAAGTTCCCGTTCCGAATTCGCACGATCCGAACAGACCGTGGCCACGAGTTCCAGGCGCTGTTCCATTGGCATGTTGCCGACCAGGGGATGGAACACGTCTACATCAAACCACGCACGCCTCAGTTGAACGGGAAAGTCGAGCGCTCCCACCGAACAGACAAGGACGAGTTCTACCAGCTACTGACGTACCGAGACGACGTGGACCTGCGGAAGAAGCTCGAGGCGTGGGAACGCTTCTACAACTACGATCGTCCGCACGGCGCACACAAGGGAAAGACCCCGTACGAGGCGCTCCTAGAAAAGCTAGGCTGAATAAGACGTCCGACTAGATCCGTCACATCACACACCGACGAGTTCAGACCGTACCAGTGCGAGCCCCATTCACCGGCCGAAGCGTGACCGCCTGCGTGCCGCCCAGCGACTAGGTTCGATGCTTCTCCAGCCAAGCGGCTTCCTCACCCGGCTCGGGGAGGAGCGAGCCACCCTCCATGTTCCACCTGGACGGGATGTCCACGGTTGTGACACCGACCTCGTCTTCGGCGCATCCGAGTGCGGTCGCGACACTGGTCCGGAGTTCCGACGCGATCCGGGCTTTCTGCTCATCGGTCCGACCCCACCGAATCGTCCCGAAGACGTAGGCCACGTGGTCCTCCGGAAGGTCCTCGGGCGCACGTTCGGAGAAGAAGGCATGAACGAAACCGGGCGGTGCCCCGGTGACGCCGCAGTGGATCCGCACGACCTCCTTGGCGATCTGGGCGCGCTGCGCCTCATTGCTCGAACCCTGCCGAATCGCGCATCGATACAAGGGCATGAAGATTCTCCTCTCTAGAGTGCAAGTGGCCCATCAAAGGCCGTGGCGACGACTTCGTTGACCGAGCATCCGGTCGTCTCGACCCAGAGGTCGCAGACGGCGTGAAGGAAGGCCTCGCGTTGTACGTTGTCGTATCCGACCGGAACCGACCGAACCACGATCGAAGAAGTGCTCGGTTTTCCGGCCGTCCACGCCCAACCGGGCGCCTGACGGGTCCAGCGGATTCCGACCTCTTCGGGATCGTCACCGAAGAACGTCTGTCCCAACTTCTTCAGACCGGCTTCTAGAGTGTCCGTCTTCCGGTCTGCGGCCTGGCCTTCTTGGATGATGCAGCTGTAGTGGTCCATCTCTCCTCCTTCTCCTTGCTTCGGGATGTCTGGGTTCTCTCGTTTCTGTTAGGCGGATTCCGGCGCCTGTCGGTGGCTCGCGCCCAGTTGCGTAATGAGGAGGCCGGCCCCCACAAGAGACAGCCCCTTCAGGAAAGACGCCTGTTGAATCGCCCGCCAAGCCGCTTCCTCGGCGTGAATCATCTCGTAGCCATGGACCACGATCGTGACGGGGAGCAGAAAGGCCACTACCAGCCATCCCCCTAGACGAGGTCGCCAGTCGAACAGGATCATGCCTGCTCCAGCTAGTTCGACGACTCCGGAGACGAGGACCCAGAACTCGCGGAATGGAATCGCCTCGGGCATGAGCGCGACGTAGCCCGAAACGTCGGTGAAATGAGTTACGCCCGACAGGAAAAAGACCAGCGTGAAGAGCACACGCGCGGTCGAGGTGAGGGCCCAGTGGTTCGGGAGTTTGTCTTCTGTGAGCATCGTTCCTCTCCTCTGACGGCATCCGTCAGGGTACGGTTGCAGTTGGATTGCGATCAGACTGGACCGGCTGCGCATTGTTCGAGCCACGCAACAATGCGACGCTTCCGGGCCGGGGTCGCGTCGCGTGCTACGCCGGCGATCACGTTCGTCAGAGGCACAGAGGACAGGGCCTGCCGATAGCCTTCCTCCGCCCGTTGGAAGGCGGCCGCGATGGTGCACGGCCCGGAACACTCGGCCCGCGACGCACCGCAGGGGCCGCTGCGTCGGACCTCCGTGCATCGGAAGCTTGGCGCAATGCCCTCGATGGCAGCCGTGACGTCCCACAATGAGATCGTCTCAGGTGGCCGTGCCAGCCGATACCCCCCCGCGACGCCGCTCCGGGCTGTAACGATGCCCGCCCGGCTCAGAGCCTGCAGCTGCTTGGCCAGATACGGTGACGGCACACCCAGAAAGTCTGCCAACGCCTCCCCTGGAAGAGTTGCGCCCGGCGGCAACAAAGCGAGGAGCGCGCAGGTGTGCGCCGACCATTCGACACCCTTTCCAAGCTTCATTTTCACGTGCCTCCTTCGCGTCGCCTAATCGCGGATAAATAGTATCTGCGATTGAAGCGAACGCAAGCCGTTCTTCGGGGCTTTCGTATTTTGGGCCCCGGCCCAATCGCGGCTCGCCGCGTTGCCGGGCGCAGCCGAGACCGAACGAAGGATGGCCAAAGCGCCAAATCGACTCGTCGCTTCCCCGCGGTACCTGCCCGGAGACGAGAGGGCCCGTATAGGCAGGGAAGGGGGGCTTGAACCCGGAAGCCCCTCGGCCAGGAGCTGTGATCGCGGAAGAAGGCATGCGAAGTCAGGCTCGGTGCCGCCGTTCTCCAATCCAGGCCCAGCCGTGCATGCAGCAGCTGCCCCGACTGCTGGAGCCAGAGAGCACGTGCCCAAACGAGAAACGCCCGGAGCGCTTTCGCACGCCGGGCGTTGTGGTTGGTAGTGGGGCCGGATTCGAGCCGACGACCTGCGGGTGATGAGCCCGCCGAGCTACCAGGCTGCTCCACCCCGCAACCCTGTCACGGGCTCCCAGTGGGGGCATTGCATAACGCCCATGCGCGGACGTCGTGCCCGGACGCAGCTTGAATGCCCTATCCGCTAGGCGGAAGGGAACCGATGACGAAACGCATTTGGGAGCAGCATCCGAAAGGCAGTAGTGCCTGCGCGTGGCCGGTTCTGGCCGGCAGAATGGGCCGGGGACGCGTTGCATCCCGGATGCGCAGCCCAGGGGCACCGACGTTGGCCTGACGAACCCGGACCTCAGTCGAACTGCAGCCTTACCCGGCTCCCGCGGCCGGGGCGAACCTCGACGGTCTGCCGAATTCGCTTGCCGTCTTGCGTACGAAGGGTGATCCGATGCTTCCCGGGAGCGAGGGAAACCCGTTCGATCGGCGTGACCCCCGCGCTGGTCCCATCGATCCACACCTGCGCTCTCTTCCCGCCCAGCGACTCCACCTCGATCCAACCATCGTCCGTTGCGGGAGCGGGCGGCGGAGGCGCCGGCAAGGCTCGCCGGGATAGCCGAGGGACGATCAAGACGACGTCTGGATCCAACGTTTCGGCCTCGGTCGTCGGTGGCTCCGGTGACAGGCCCACGGCGTCCGTCGTTGCGACGACGCTGGCCGTCTCATAGGCCGGGGCGGTTCCGTCCGGGTTCAGAGCCTCTTCGACCTCGCGCGGGCCGAGCGGAGCCGCGGGTACTGCATCGCCCGGCCCGGTGTCCGCCGCCGACTCCGCATCGACGACGGCCGCGACAGCGGCCGACAAGACCGCCTGTTCGGGGGCCGGCATGACCCGCTCGATCGGGGTTTCGGTGACAACTTCGGCCGCGACCGGCGGCTTGGATTCGACCGGTTTCGACGCGGTGGGCGCCGGCGGCCCCTCGAACGCTTGCGGTGCTGCGATGACGGCGGCTTCCAGGGCGCTGCCCGTCGCCACCGCAGGCGGGTTTTCCTCCCGGAACTCGGGCGGCGCCGCCGACACCTCGGGTGGCGCGGTCGCAGGACTCTCCAACAACTGCACAGACTGGCGACCGAGCTGGTAGGCCACGCCGATCAGGAACGCGACAGCTACGGCCGCGCCGGCGAGCTTCGCAACCCCTGCCCACGACAGGGCCAGCTCGAGCGCGGCCGCGATCGGCTGACTCGCAGCGACCTCGGGCGGAGGCGGTTCGGCTCCGGACAACGGTTCGGGTTCGGGCTCGATGTCGGGGGCCGCATCGAGCGCTGCTCGCATGCCGACCGCCGGCTCGTCGGGTTCGGGAACGATCAGCGGAGGAGCCGCCGCTGCCAGCGGTTGCGGCCGAGGCGGCGCCGGACTCGGCGCCACTCGCGCCATGGGTGCTCGCGGTTCGCCGCGCAGCAGCTGCGACTGGATCTCTCCGAGGTGCACGAGCCCTGCTCCGGGTTGTGTGAGTTCGATCGTCTGCTCGACTCGTAGACGCCGCGCAACCTCATCCGCCGCGTCGCCCGGGCATGCACCCGCCACGACGACCAGAGCCCCGTCACTCGCCCCAACCGCGGCAGCCAACTGCGACGCAGTGTCAGGAGGCAGGTGATCTGCATCGTCAATGAGGAGCAGCACCCCCTCGGGCGCCTGCGAGATCCACTGGCCAAAGTCAGCTGGCACGTTCTTGGAACTCGCGCCGCCAACCGTCTCGACGCACCAGGTCGCCAGATCGTCGAAGACCAAGGTCGGCACCGGGACGTAGACGCCTCGCATGCCACGGGGCGGGGAGTGTTCCAGCTCGCGGAGGAGCCGACTCTTGCCGCTTCCGGCGTCGCCAACAAGCATGACTACGCGCGCCGGCCCACGCTCGAGACGCTCAGGTGAAACACTCGGTCTTTCGCTGGGAAGACTCAGCGGAACCTCCTGCACCACAGCCAAGCGGGTGTCAAAACCCACGGATTGCGGGATCTTTCGAGTCTATCACCATTCCGCGGGCTCTACGCCTTCCAGCCGCCAAGTCGAGCCGCTGGATCTCGCGCAGCACGCCGAGACCTGGGGTTCTCGACGCTGTTGGCTCGCGGAACAGTTTGGAACCCTCGCATCGCTCCATCCCGGCCGCATTGCGCAGTTCCTCGATCAGGAGGAAGGCCTGGCTCGCCCACCTCGACCTCGATGTTTCCTCCGGCCCCAACGATTGCGGAGGTATCGGCGCTCCAGAGGCTTGGTGCGATACCCGCCTCGGTCAGGTCGAGGGTGCGGCCGATCTCGGCGACAATGCCTTCGAGGATGGCGGGCCGTGACCGCGGGGCATTCGTCGCGGGCGCCCGATTGGCCGCGACGTGGTACCGGCCCGGTATCGGTGACACGGTGTACGATCCGCGCGGCACGGGTGAGATCCCGCCTCTGCACCCTCCAGATCGAACAAGGACTGCCCATGAGCAAGCTCGCTGACGACCCCCGGATCGACCCGCGCATCAAAGCCGTGATGGGCGCCATGCCCTCCGCACCCCAGGACGACATCGAGAGCCGCGACGCGCTGCTTGCCGAGGTCAACGCGCCGGCCGCGCTCGCAGCGCGCGAACAGATGACGCAGTTCATGGAGCTGGCCGACAGCGAAGAGATCGCGCCGTCCGAGGGGCTCGTCGTGAATACGCACGAGTTCACTTCCGCGCCCGACGGCAACACGATCAAGGTGCAGTTCATCCGGCCCGAGGGAGATGCCGCGCTGCCGTGCGTCTACTACATCCACGGCGGCGGGATGCAGGCCATGTCGTGCTTCGACGGCATGTACCGCGCTTGGGGCCGCATCATCGCCGCGCAGGGCGTCGCGGTGGCCATGGTCGACTTCCGCAACTGCCTGACCCCTTCGTCGGCCCCTGAGGTCGAGCCGTTCCCGGCCGGGCTCAACGATTGCGCGAGCGGCGTCCGCTGGCTGCACCAGAACGCGGAGACGTTGGGTATCGATCGCGAGCACATCATCGTCGCGGGAGAGAGCGGCGGCGGAAACCTCACGCTCGCCACGGGACTGCGGCTGAAGCTCGACGGCGACCAGGCCCTGATCCGCGGCCTCTACGCGCTCTGCCCATACATCGCCGGAACCTGGCCCCAGGACCGCCTCCCCTCCAGCACCGAGAACGACGGCATCATGCTCCACCTGCATAACAACCGGGGCGCCATGGCCTACGGCATCGACCAGCTTGAGAAGCGGAACCCGCTGGCCTGGCCGGGCTTTGCCACCGAGGCCGACGTGCAGGGTCTCGTCCCGACGATCATCAGCGTCAACGAATGCGACCCGTTGCGCGACGAGGGCATCGAGTTCTACCGCCTGCTGTTGCGCGCCGGCGTCCCGGCACGCTGCCGTCAGGTCATGGGCACCATCCACGGCACCGAGATCTTCGCGATCAGTTGCCCCGACATCAGCCGCGAGACGGCGAGCAGCATCGCGAACTTCTGCCGGGAAGCGCGACCCCGGCCGGCGCCGAGGGCCTCAGCCGCGCAGCGCCAGCCAGGAGGGAAGGCATTCCCTCTTCGATGAGCCGTCAGCTGGGAGCGACAGGCTAGTCGGAGAGCCAGGTGCGCAGCTGCTCGTAGACCTCTTGACGGCTGAGCAGGTCGAGATGGCCGATGTCGGGGAAGATCGCCTGGTGGCCGTCGGGGAAGCGCAGCTCGCGGTCGGGGTCGTCATGTTGGCCCAGGGCGCTCTTCAAGGGGACGAGGCCATCGCCGATGAAGGCCAGGCCTGGCGCCTTGTAGGAAGCGGGAAGGGCACCGGCAACGGCATAACAGGCGACACCGCGGGGAAGGGGTGTGGGCGCCCGAGGGTCGTTCCTCACGCGGGGGTGATGACCCTCCCAGTCTTCGTCGAGGAGGCTGCCGTGGCGGAGGTCGGAGACACCGGCGCTGCGCAGCGTCCCCAGCCGAGCGAGAGGTGCGATGTAAGGGCTCATCTCGGCCATGCCGAGCGCCCAGTTGCCGACGCGCTCTAGAGGCGCGCCGTGGTGGGGGCTTCCGAGGAACACGATGCGGCGGACTTTCTCGGGCCAGCTGTGGCCGAGCTGTCCGGCGTACTCGTAGGCGCTGCGAGCGACCAGGCCGCCCATGCTGTGGCCGATGATCGTCAGTTCTTCGATGGGGTCCGCCAGCTCGCCGAAGAAGAGCTCCAGTCGATCCGCAAGCGCGCGTCCATTCTGGGAGATATGCAGGCCGGTGTTGTAGAAGAGATGGATCGGCGTGAAACCCAGTTCCTCCGCCAAGGCCTCCCCGTGATCGTGGCCGTGGCGTCGCCACGCGCGGTCGTTCATGCACAGGCCGTGGATGAGAAGGAGGGGCCGCGGGCCCACCGCCTCGCCGAGTTCGACCGGCTTCGCATCACGGCGAAGCTGCATCCGGATCGCCAGAGGGTTTTCCCGCCTGACCAGGTGGTCGCCCAACACTCCGTTCACCGCGCTGACGACGGCATCCCACCGGGGCTGGGGAAGCGGCGTACCCGCTTGGGGGATCTGGTCGAGCACGGCCAGCGCCTGATCGACCCCGTAGCCCAGCGTGCCGGTCACGTTCCGGATCCCGTCGTAGACGAGGCGGGTGATTCCGCTGGTCTGGCCGTCGGTCCCCTCTCCCAGCGGAAGCGGGGTCGCCGCGATGTTCGAGTGCATGCCCTCGACGATGCGGGCGACTTCGGTCACCGCCTCGAAGGCGAGGCGGCTGGCCCCTCGTGCTGCGCTGCCTGCTCGTTGATGGGATTCGCAGTCCGAATCGGACATCGGAGACCTCCAGCCGTGGCGCCATGGTAGCGGTTGGCTCGTCGCTCGTGGGGGG
>JAJDAQ010000041.1 GCA_029261815.1 Deltaproteobacteria bacterium | reverse complement strand
ACCTCGTGCACGTCGGGAATGTTGAAGATCGCCTGCTGGATTCCGACGTCGGCGAGTTCGCGGCAATGCCCGATGACGTCGGCGATCGACAGGTGCTCGGGGCCGAGTTGAATCGTCCCGAGGCTCGTGCGCTCGATCTCGTCGTACTCGCGACCGACGTCGTCACAGTGGCCGGCAAGAACCTCGAGCTTCCGCTCGATTTCGTCGGTTCCGAGGTACGTGAAGAGGTTGCAGGCATCGGCGTATTCGGCGACGAGACGAAGCGTTCGTTGCTCTCCCATCCCCCCGATCAAGATCGGAGGCCGCGGGCGCTGGAGAGGCTGCGGAACGCATAACGTCTCCTGCAGATGGTGATAACGGCCCCGGAACTCGCCGTTGTCATCGCTCCACATCTGCTCGGCAATCTGCAGTGTCTCTTCGAGGCGTTCGAAACGTTCGCGCTTCGGCGGGTAGGGAATCCCGAGGCCATGGTGCTCGCGTTCGAACCATGCGGCACCCAGCCCCAGGATCGCGCGGCCTTCGGACAGCACGTCGAGCGTCGTGGCCTGCTTGACCAGCAATCCTGGGTGGCGATAGGTCACGCCTGTGACGAGCGTTCCCAGCTTCACGCGGTTCGTGAGCCCAGCGAGAAAGTTCAACGTCGACCAGCCCTCGAGCATGTCGTGCTCCGCAGGGCCCACGTTCGGGATCTGGAACAGGTGGTCCATGACCCAGAGGCTGTGCAGACCGCCTTCGTCGACAAGCTGTGCGATCTCGGCCAGACGGCCCGCGATCTCGTCGGGGCCCCCGGGCCAGGTAAAGCTCGGGACCTGCAGACCGATGCGCATGCGCGGCTCCTTTCAATGACCCAACGACTCTACCCCGCCCGACGGTCGGGTTCGCGCTAGCGTGCGCCGATGTCGCACTCCGCCAGCACGCCGCCCGTCGCACCGCTGGGAGGCATGGAACCGGGGTTCGGCTGGTTCCTGGCAAGCGCGGGCACCTGGTTCGGTGCCTACGGCATGCACCAGACCATGATCGCGCGACTCGTCGTGGGTGATCTGAACGCCAGTGACGAAGTCACCGGAACGGTCCAGGCGGCGAGTATGGCGATCGGTGTGGCGCTCCTCTTCTTCGGTGGTGCGGTCGCTGACCGCGTCGACGCGCGAAAGATGCTGGTCGTCACGCATCTCGCTGGCGCGATTCCGCCGCTGGCGCTGGCCGCCGCGCTTTTTGCGGACCAGCTTTCCATCCCACTCCTTCTGCTCTGCGCCATCGGCATCGGTGCGGTCAATCCGTTCTGCTTTCCATCGCGCGAAGCCATGTGCTGGCGCCTCGGCCACGCACGAATCGAACGAGCGGTCACCGCCCAGACGATGGCCCAGTTCGGCGCACAGGCCATCGGCATGCGTGTCGTCGACATCGCGCGCGTGGTCGGAAGTGCACCGGTTCTGCTGGTCCAGGCGTTCGTCACGGCCCTCGGCGCGCTCTTCGCCGCGCGACTTCCGTCCGTCCCCCCGAATGTACCCAAGGAACGCCCGGGGCTGAGCGAGATGATGGCCGGGCTTCGCTTCGTCTGGAACACCGACCTACGCTGGGTGCTCGTCCTGGTCTTCGGCATCGGCCTGTTCTTTGGTGGCGCTTTCTGGACCGCGGCTCCGTTGCTGTTGCGCGAGCGCTTCGGCTCGGTCGAAGACCTCGGCGCTCTTCTGTTCGGGTTCCAGTTCGGCACGCTCGTCGGCAGTGGGTTGTTGCTCTGGCGCGGCGGAATCAGGCGGAAGGGCCGCGCCATGGTCGCCGCCCTCCTCTTCGGCGCCGCCATGGTGCTCACCCTCGCGCAGCCACTTCCGTTCTTCGGGATGCAGCTCGCAATCTTCGGTTGGGGTCTCGCGGGCTCCGTTTTCATGAACATGAGCCGGACGCTGTTCCAGACACGCGCACCGGAAGCCGAGCGCGCACGGGTACTCTCGATGAACCAGCTGGGCTTCATGGCTTCTGGACCGATCGGAGCCGCCCTCGCGGGCTTCCTCTCTGGGCTGCTGGGCCCGTCCCAGGCGCTCGCGGTCCTGGGATGCGCCATGCTCGTACTGGTCGGCGTGGTCCTCGCGATCTCGCCGATCGCGAAGATGGAGTAGCCGGTGAGTACCACGTCAGAAGCCGTGACCGAAGGAATCCGCGTCCGCGTGCAATCCGTTTATGTAGAGGAGCGCTCGAGCCCCGAAGACCAACACTGGTTTTTCGCCTATCAAGTTCGGATCCAGAACGAGAGCGACAACACCTTCCAATTGGTCAGTCGCCACTGGGTGATCACGGATGGAGACGGCCAGGAGCAAGAAGTCCGAGGCGCTGGCGTCGTCGGCGAACAGCCTGTGCTAGAGCCCGGCGACCACTTTGAATACACGTCCGCCTGCCCGCTGACGACGCCCGTCGGATCGATGCACGGCACCTATCAACTGGTCTCGGCCAACGGAGATCGGCTCGAAGCCCTGATCGCACCGTTTGGGCTCGGGGCACCAACGGCCGTCCACTGACGAAGGAGAGGCTCGATGACAAACCTTGAAGGCAAGACCGCGGTCCTGACCGGCGGGACCTCAGGTATCGGACGCGCGACCGCGGTAGGGTTGGCCGAACGCGGAGCACGGCTCGTCATCCTGGGCCGCGACCCGCAACGCTGCGAAGAGACATTGGAAACGATCGAGACCGCGACCGGTCGGACAGACATCACACTGGTTCGTTCGGAACTCGGCACGCTGGCCGGAATCCGCAGTGCCGCTGCGGAGGTACTCGAGAACGTCGATGCGATCGACATTCTGGTGAACAATGCCGGCATCACACTCTCGAATCGCCAGGTCACGGAGGACGGATTCGAGCGCACCTTCGCCGTCAACCACCTGGCCTATTTCCTGCTGACCGGCCTGCTGCTTCCGCGCTTGCAGTTGGCACCCAAGGCTCGGATCGTCAACGTCGCGTCGGATGCGCATCGCTTCGTGAGCCAGCTCAACCTCGACGACCTTGGCCGCGAGAAGGGCTACAGCGCGCTCGGTGTCTACGGCGAGAGCAAGGCCGCAAACATCCTGTTCACGCACGAACTGGCGAAACGACTCACCGGCACACCGATCACGGTCAATGCCCTGCACCCTGGCGGTATCCGCAGCAACCTCGGCGCGAACCAGGGCGCCCTCCTGGGCCTGGTTCACAAGGTCGTCTCGCTGTTCTTGAAGTCGCCCGAGGAAGGCGCCCGGACGTCGCTATACCTGGCCGCTGATCCGGCGGTCGAGGGAGAGACGGGTGGGTACTACGCCAAGGCCAAGAAGGCGCAGCCCAAGGCCTACGCGACGGACGACGTCAGCGCCCGACGGCTGTGGGACCTGAGCGAGGAAATGACCGGCCTCCAATATCCCTGAGGTTCCGGTAGGTTGGCAGCTCTTCTGCGTATCACACCAGATTTCGGGTTGCGTTCCGCTTCAGATCGATCAGAATTCATCCGCATATAGAGATGCATCGATGAATTGATCGATTCTCTTCCGATCGCGCGCACGCGGTCCCCCGCGGCGCAGCGCCGCTCCACATCCACAGGAGTCCATCCGATGTCCGTTGAGACCCCGGCCTTCAAGGTCGCCGACATTTCCCTCCATGAATTCGGCCGCAAGGAAATCCGCCTGGCCGAGCACGAGATGCCGGGGCTGATGTCCCTGCGTGAACGCTACGGCGCGGCCAAGCCCCTCGCAGGCGTGAAGATCATGGGCTCGTTGCACATGACGGTGCAGACGGCGGTCCTGATCGAGACCCTCACCGCACTCGGCGCCGATGTTCGTTGGGTGTCGTGCAACATCTTCTCGACCCAGGACTCGGCCGCAGCCGCTGTGGCCGTTGGGCCCGAAGGTACGCCCGACGATCCCAAGGGCATTCCGGTCTTTGCCTGGAAGGGCGAGACCCTGGAAGAGTATTGGTGGTGCACCGACGTGGCGCTGCAGTGGCCCGACGGATCCGGCCCGGACCAGATCGTCGACGACGGTGGCGACGCCACCTTGCTGCTTCACAAGGGCCTTGAGTTCGAGAAGGCCGGCAAGGTCCCGGACTTCAATCCGGAGACCGACCCCGAAGAGTGGGGCGTGATTCTCGACCTGGTCCGCGCGCGGCAGCAGGACGACCTCGGCCGCTGGGGTCGCATCACGGCCAACATGAAGGGCGTGTCGGAAGAAACCACGACGGGCGTCCACCGGCTCTATCAGATGGAAGAAGCCGGTCAGCTCCTCTTCCCGGCGATCAACGTCAACGACTCGGCCACGAAGAGCAAGTTCGACAACACCTACGGCTGCCGGCACTCCCTCCCCGACGGATTGATGCGAGCGACCGACGTGATGCTCGGTGGAAAGGTCGCCGTGGTTTGCGGCTACGGCGAAGTCGGCAAGGGCTCGGCGCAGGCGCTGCGGGGCCAGGGCTGCCGCGTCGTCGTCACCGAGATCGATCCGATCTGCGCGCTCCAGGCCGCGATGGAGGGCTACCAGGTCGCGACGCTCGAAGACGTGGTCGAAACGGCCGACATATTCGTCACCACGACGGGCAACTTCAACATCATTACCGCCGACCACATGTCCCGCATGAAGGACAAGGCCATCGTCGGCAACATCGGCCACTTCGACAACGAGATCGACATGGCCGGTTTGAAGAAGTTCGGCGGAATCCGCTGCGAGAACATCAAGCCCCAGTACGACGAGTGGGTATTCCCCGACGGACACAGTGTGCTGATCCTCGCGGAGGGCCGACTGTTGAACCTCGGCTGCGCCACTGGCCACCCGAGCTTCGTCATGAGTGCCTCGTTCACGAACCAGGTGATCGCGCAGCTTGAGCTGCACCAGCACCCCGAGAACTACGAGAGCAAGGTCTACGTGCTGCCGAAGCATCTCGACGAGGAAGTCGCGCGACTCCACCTCGACCAGCTCGGCGTGAGACTCACGACGCTCACCCAGGAGCAGTCGGACTATCTCGGCATTCCGGTCGAAGGTCCGTACAAGCCCGAGAACTACCGGTACTAGGAAACAAGACCCGGCGACCTATCCTCGGCCCATGCCGAAGAAGGTCGTCGTCGCGGGAGCACTGGGTGTCGTCGGACGCGCAGTGATCGATCAACTTGAGGCCGACGACGGGACGACCGTCGTCGGCCTTTCGCGTCGTAGCCCGGACTTCGAAACGAGCGCCCGCTTCGTCTCGGTCGATCTACGGGAAGCGGAGGCTGCACGAGCCGGTCTCGCCGCACACGCAGACGCCACGCACCTGGTCTACGCCGCGCTCCACGAGAAACCGGAGTTGTTTCGTGGTTGGTTCGATCCGGACCAGATCGAAACCAATCGCCGCATGCTCGCGAATACGCTCGACGCGCTGACGAACCTCGAGCACGTGACCCTTCTCCAAGGCACGAAGGCCTACGGCGCACACCTCGGCATTCCCATTCGGATTCCAGCGAAGGAGAACGCGCCGCACCGGGATCACGACAACTTCTACTGGGAGCAGGAGGACCTTCTCCGTGCCCGCGCGGAGGCGCAGGGCTTCCGCTTCTCGATCTTCCGGCCCCAGATCGTGTGCGGCGTCGCGTCCGGAAGTGCCATGAACCCCATCGCCACGTTCGGCGCGTTCGCCGTGCTGCAGCGCGAGCGAGGGCTCCCGCTCTTCCACCCAGGGCATCCCCACGCGATGACCGAATGCACGGATGCGCGCCTCCAGGCACGCGCCATCATGTGGGCGTGGGACGCGCCCGGCGCCGTCAACGAGACCTTCAATGTGACCAACGGCGACATCACCGTCTGGAGCGAGCTCTTTCCAGCGATCGCCGACTTCTTCGGGATGCCGCTCGGCGAACCAGCTCCGCTACGCATGCGAGAGGAGATGCCGAAGCACAACGCACTCTGGAGAACGATCTCCGAGCGGGAGAGGCTTCGCGAGCCAGACCTCGATCGATGGATCGGACTCTCCTGGCAATATGCCGATGCGCTCTGGTCAAATCCGACCGCTCAAGAACGCCCGGCACTGGTCTCGACCATCAAGCTCCGACAAGCCGGCTTCCCCGACTGCATCGACACCGAACAGTCGGTGCTCGAATTGCTGCAAGGGTGCCGAGACGCGGGGTACTTGCCAAAACGTTAGGTTGCTCCGCCTAAGGGCGAACGAGATTCGGGAGGAACTCCTCGCGCCCCGCCGGCGTGAGATCCAGGAAGTTCCAGAACGGCGACAGCAGGTCCATCATTCGGCCGCCATCCGGCCCGAATGCGCAGACGGAGTAGAAGTGCGTCAGGTCGCCTGCGCTCGACCGCTCGAACACCGAGACGCCGGGCCGTTGGTTGCCCTCGTCGTCCTCGAACCCCAGATCGCGCTTGATCGTCGTGGTCGCGGCCGACACGAGCCGTAGTCGATCCCAGCCCTTCGCCTCAGCATGTTTCGCGAACCCTTCGAGATCGCCGGCGACGAAGATGGCGAAGTTCACGCGCTGATCCATGTGATCTCGCAGTCCGGAATATCCATCGGCCCAGAGGCTGCACATCGGACACGGCAACGTCTGGGCCTTTCCGTACATGAAGTGCATGAGGACGACGGGCTTCTCTGGGTCGCCAAAGAGCTCCGAGAGCTTCACCGGCACGGCTGCGCCGCCGCGCCACTCTTCGAAGACGAGATCGTCAACGGGCGTATCGCGTGGCAGCTCGCGGCGCAGCGCGGCCACTTGCTCCCGCTGATCGCGCAGCGAAACCTCTGCCTGGTGCAACTGTTCGCGGGCCGCGCGGTAGCGTTCGGACGCGTTGGGCGGAATCGACATGGGTGGCTCCCTTCGGGCGTTGGATGGACGAAGCGCATGATCGCATGCGCGCCCGCCATCCGGGCCGCCGCACAGGCCGTTGCACGAGTTCGCCAAGGCGCTGAGGAGGCGCTCCGAACCGGATCTGGCGGCGGCAACATGCCCGCAACTCCTCGGGATTCCAACTGAATCGGGTTTGCGAAGGGGCGCCGGACCGGGCTCCGGCTATGCTTGGCCGATGTCGCGCCGCACCCTACGCGCGAGGTCGGCCTGGGCCGCCCTGGTGCTTCTTCCCTGTTTGTTCGCTGCTCCGGCCTCCGCCAATTTGTCCTGCGGAGACCTTCCCGATCTCACCACGTTGTTCTTCCAGAAGCACGTGAAGTTCCGGAAGCTGACGCCCGAGATCCGTGAGCGAACCGTCGAGAACTACCTTCAAGCGCTGGACCCGCAGCGCGTGCTGTTCCTCGAGTCAGACGCCGCCCGGTTGCAGAAGTCGCTGGACAAGGTCTTCCACGAGACCCGCGCCGGAAACTGCGCTCGACTCGAAAGTGCACATGGCGAAGCCGTCGCTCGAAGCCGAGAGGTCGAGGGATTCGTGCGCGGATTCGTCGGGCACGAGGGCTACGCCCTCGACGAGAACGCCCAGATCCAGGTCGACCCTGAAGAACGCGGTTATCCGAAGACGACTGGCGACCGCGATGCGCTGATGCGTTCGCTCGTGCACTTCGGCGTTTCGAACTACCTCGCGGCTGACATGGACCTCGAAGAGGCCCGCGGCAAGCTGGTTCACCGCTATGAGCTGCGAACCCTTCGCACCGAGGAACTCGACAAGCAGGAACTCTACGCGCTGTTCCTGAATAGCTTTGCGCGCGCGCTCGACCCGCACTCCAACTTTCTGAGCGCTGACATCTTCGAGGACTTCCAGATCCAGATGCAGCTGTCTCTGGAGGGCATTGGTGTCGCCCTCAACGAGGAGGACGGCTACTCGGTCGTGCGCGAGATCATTCCCGGTGGCGCGACAGATCGAACGAAGGCGCTGGAACCGGACGACCGGATCATCGCGGTGGCCGAACCGGGGAAGCCGCCGGTCGACATCATCGACATGGGCCTGCGCGACGTCGTGCGCCTGATTCGCGGCAAGAAGGGCACCGCGGTTCACCTCACCATCCTGCGAAACAAGGAACGACGCCACGTCACCATCGTGCGCGATCGGATCGACCTCGAGCAGTCGGCTGCGAAACTGGAGATTCGCGAAGTTCCTGTCGGCGACGCCATGCTGAAGCTCGGCGTCCTCGAGTTGCCGTCCTTCTATGGCGACGGCGACCCGCGCACCGAACGACAGGGTTCGCGTGACGTGCGCCGGCTGCTGTACGAGGCGCGCGCGGCCGAAGTCGACGGGATCCTGCTCGACCTGTCGCGAAACGGTGGCGGCCTGCTCGAAGACGCAGTGAAGATCACCGGTTTCTTCCTGCGAGAGGGCGGCATCGTTTCCGTCCGTGACACCGGCGACCAGAGCCGCATCCATCGGGACCCCGACCGGGGAATCCTGTACGCGGGCCCTCTGGTCATTCTCACTTCTCGCGTCAGCGCATCGGCGTCCGAAATCCTTGCGGGTGCGATGAAGGACTACCGACGCGCGGTGATCGTCGGCGACGACCACACCTTCGGCAAAGGAACCGTTCAGAGCATGCTCCCGCTGGGCCGCCCGGGCCTCGGCGCGCTGAAGGTGACCACCGGTCTCTTCTTCCGACCCGGTGGTGCCTCGACCCAGCTCTCGGGCGTGAGTGCGGATATCGTGCTGCCGTCGCTCCTCGCGACGCCGCGGATCGGTGAAGGCGTGCATGAAAACGCGTTGGCCCAGGAGTCGATTCCCCAGTTCCGGACCGCGGTCGACCCGACGCGGCCCGGCGCCTGGAAGGCGATCGACAACCGAATGCTCGCCGAACTCGCGCGACGTTCAGAGTCGCGGGTGTCCGGGGACGAAACGTTCCAGGAGATCCTGGAAGAAATCGCGAAACGCGACGCCGACGACGGAATCCTCAGGGTCTCGGATCTGCACGACGCCTCGGACGGGCTCTTCGGCGACATGGCCGCGACCGACGGCGGGCAGACCGTTTCCGCCCTCGAGGAAACCGCGAGTCAGGACCCCGGCGAATCCGACGACGACGCAGACGACGACGAGGAGCGACCTCGACCGCATCTCGAGGAAGCGCTTCGTGTTCTCGCCGACCTGATTGAACTTGGCGCTTAGGTCGGCGACGAAGTCGGCCCTGACACCGGAAGGAGGCCGGACATGAAGGCCCTCTGGACGGTGCTGGCCCTGCTCGCCTTTGGCGGCGTGATCGCCTGGGCGATGTCCCAACAGAGCGGTGCCGAGTGCGAGGTCTGTGTCACGTATCTCGGCGCAACCGATTGCCGAACCGCGCGCGCCCCGACCGAGGAAGATGCGCTGTCAGCGGCCCAGAACACCGCCTGCGGCATCCTCTCCGGCTCGATGACCCGGGAACTGGCATGCATCCGGACCCCTCCCGTCTCCGCGTCCTGCGGCGGCTAGACCCCCGCAGGACGCACCGGCAAGGGTGCTGGCGTTCGTTACCTTCCCCGATCTTCCCGAGGAGATTCCCATGGATATCGAAGCCGCCGTCAAGGACCAGATCGATCAGCTGATCGGATCGGATCACGTCGTTCTCTTCATGAAGGGCCAGCGAGGCGCCCCGCAGTGTGGATTCTCTTCGACGGTGTGTCAGATCCTGGACGACTTCCTCCCCGAGTACACGACGGTCGACGTGTTGGCCGATGCGGGCGTTAGAGAGGGCATCAAGGCCTATTCGCAGTGGCCGACGATCCCCCAGCTCTACGTGGGCGGCGAGTTCATCGGCGGCTGCGACATCTTGCAGGAGATGGCAGCCGATGGATCGCTGGCGAACGCATTGGGCGTCGACTTGAAGGCCGGCGATCCGCCGACGATCACGATCAGCCCGGCCGCCGGTGCCGCGTTGCAGCAGATCACGGCACAGCAGTCCGAAGGCCGCATGTTGCATCTTCGGATCGATGCACGCTTCCAGACCGGACTCTATTTCGCGCCCGGCGAAGACACCAGTTTCTCGATCGAGTCCGGCGGCATCACGCTCCAGATCGACCCGCTCTCCGCCACGCGGGCGAACGGTCTGTCGATCGACGCGGAAGACACCGGCGACGGGCCTGGTTTCAAGATCGACAATCCGAATGCCCCGGCGGCTCCCGAGGTCCAGGCCATGAGCGTGACCGAGCTGAAGGCACTGATGGACTCGGGCAATCCATTCGAACTCTTCGATGTGCGCACGCCCGAAGAACGCGCAACCGCCGCGATCGATGGGGCGCAGCTTCTCGACGGTGCCGGCCAGGCCATCCTCGAGGGGCTCGATCGTGCCACGACAATCGTCTTTCACTGCCACCACGGCGGACGCAGCCAACAGGCTGCCGAGCACTTCGCGGCACAGGGTTTCAGCAACGTGTGGAACCTCACCGGCGGGATCGATGCCTGGTCGCGCGAAGTCGACCCGTCCGTTCCGCGGTACTAGGAGGCATCGATGGCCATCCAGATCATGAGTGAGCCGCCGCCGGAACCGTCCGAGATCGCCGCGCGTATCCGTGCCGCCATCGAAGAAGGCATGCCCACGGAGGCGGTCACCGTCACTGCCATCAGTCCCGGCCATTTCGAGATCGATGTGGTCTCGGCCGAGTTCGAAGGCCTGCCGCGCGTCAAGCAGCAGCAGCGCGTCTACGCGACGATCCAGCCGCTCATGGCCGGAGATTCCGCTCCGGTGCACGCAGTCGACCGGATGACGACGCGCACCTCCTAGCGCCGTGGACCCGATCTACCGGAGCGAAGTGAACCGCGACGTTCCTGTCGCGCGCCCTGCCGAGTTCGCACCACTTTCCCTCGGCCCCCTGACCGTCGATCCCCCGGTAGTGCTGGCGCCGATGGCCGGCGTGACCAATGCGCCCTTCCGTTCCGTCTGTCGAAGCTACGGGGCCGGGCTCTACGTCAGTGAGATGATCACGGCGCGGGCGCTCGTCGAGAACAATCCCAAGACGATGCGACTCGCATCCTTCGCACCCGAAGAGAACCCGCGCAGCATCCAACTCTACGGAACCGACCCGAAATACACGGGAGAGGCCGTCGCGCGACTTGCCGGCGAAGACCGGGTCGACCACATCGACCTCAACTTCGGCTGCCCGGTTCGAAAGGTCACGCGCCGCGGCGGGGGAGCCGCGATCCCGCTGAAACGCGGCCTCCTGCGCAACATCGTGCGCGCCTGTGTGACCAACGCCGGAGACGTCCCGGTGACAATCAAGTTCCGTGTCGGCATCGACGACGACCACCACACCTACCTCGATGCTGGCCGGATCGGCGCCGAGGAAGGATGCGCCGCGGTGGCCCTTCACGCTCGTACTGCCGCCCAGCTCTACGACGGCGAAGCGGACTGGAGCGCGATCTCCCGGCTCCGCGAGCATGTCCCCGAGATCCCGGTCCTCGGCAACGGGGACATCTGGGAGGCGCATGATGCCTTGCGAATGATGCGCACCACGGGATGCGACGGCGTGGTTGTCGGCCGTGGGTGTCTCGGACGGCCGTGGATTTTCGGGGATCTCGCAGCCGTGTTTGCTGGGCGCGAACCCGACGACCCGCCGAATCTGGGCCAGGTCACCCAGGTCATGCTCGACCACGCCAAGCGACTGGCAGCATTCTTCGACGAGCGCCCCGCGATGAAGGCGTTCCGCAAGCACGCCACCTGGTACACGAAAGGCTTCCCTGGCAGCGCAGCGCTTCGCGGCCGCCTGATCCAGGTCTCGAGCCTCGACGAACTCGCAGACGTGCTCGGCGCATTCGACCCGGAGCTGCCCTTCCCGCCCGGAGCCATGCGCGTCCCTCGCGGCAAGAAGAGCGGCCGCCAGAAAGTTGCGCTGCCCGACGGCTACCTCGACCAACTCGACGACGACGTTCCGCCCGACCCGTCCGCCGAGGATCCGACTTCCGGCGGCTAGTCCGCGGGCCGTTCCGCATGAAAGCGGCGTGCCACTTCCGCTGGAGTGAGCCCGCCGTCATCGACCGAGAAGTTCATCCGCTGCATCTTCGTCTCGTCGATCCGCCCGGCCAGGGATCGAAGTGCAGCGACCGCGTCGGGCGCGTCCCGTGCCAATCGTGCGCTCGCAATAACCAGCGCGTCGTACGGCGGGATGACGCCGAGGTCGTCTTCGAGCATCACGAGGTCCATCGCGGCGATCCGGCCATCCGTCGAGTACGCGCTGATCACATCCACCTCGCCCGCGGCGGCCGCTTCGTACATGAGGGCGGGGTCCATCGTTCGTTCCGCCCGGAAGACGAACGCATAACGTTCCTCGAGAGCCGCCCATTCAGCGCGGTCGAAGAAGACGTAGTCACCGCCAATCTCAAGCGACCCTGCGTGTCGCGCCAGATCCGAGAGCGTCCGGATGCCGAGCCGGTCGGCCTGCTCCCGACGCATTCCCAGCACATACGTATTCTGGAACCCCAACCCGCCGATGACGGTGAGGCCCTTCTCCTCTTCGAGCCACGTGGTGACGCCGCTCAGCACTTCGGCGCGACCGGGGAGACTCTTCTGGCCCATGTGTTCGGCCCAGACCGTCCCGGAGTAGTCGACATAGAGATCGAGATCGTCTGCGACCAGGGCATCGAGAAGCACGGTGTTCCCGAGTGATTGCACGGCCTCGGTCCGGTGCGGCGTTTCGGCTTCGATCCACTGCGCGAGCACCTCTGAAAGGATGTACTGCTCCGTGAACGTCTTGGACCCGATGGTGACAGGGCGGACCGCGTCGCTGCGCGGAATGGCGGCCCCCCCGGCAACCGCAACCAGCAGCAGAAGCACGCCCGACGATGCCATCCAGGAAGCACGTCGACGCTCGCGGAGCCCCACCTCGATGCGGCGAATGAGCTGGTCAAGCAAGACCGCCAGACCGGCGGCCGCAAGGCAGCCGGTCAGGATCGCGGCCTCGTTGCGCGTCTGAAGGCCGCTGAAGATGAAATTCCCGAGGCTGGTCGCGCCCACGGGCGTCGATAGCGTCGCCGTGCCGACCACCCATACCGTGGCGGTACGAAGCCCTGCCACGATGACGGGCATCGCCAGCGGCAACTCCACGCGCCGAAGTCGCTCCGCCGCGGTCATACCGACCCCGGCCGCGGCTTCGAGAAGAGCGGGGTCCACGCCCCGAATGCCGGTCACCGTGTTCCGCAGGATCGGCAGAACGCTGTAGAGCGTCAGCGCAATGATCGCGGGCAGATACCCGATGCTCCGCACTTCGAGCCCGACGGCCGAGAGCCCGGCGAGCGCGGGCACCATGATGGCCAACAACGCCAGGCTCGGAATGGTCTGGATCACGCCGGCGACGCCCAACACCGGACCTTCGAGTGCGGGATTTCGGGTCACCGCGATGCCGACCGGAATCGAGAAGCCGGCACCAAGGCCAAGCGCGACGAGCGTCAGCTGGAGGTGTGCGAGCAGATAGCCGGGCAACAGCGCGAGTTGATCACTCAAGGCTGCGCATCCAGAATTCTCGCGACCGCCTCGCGCTGGCGCTGCGGTGTCGCGAGCAAGGCTTCGACCTGCCCATGCGCGGGCGCCTTGAGCAGGGCCTGGGGAGTATCGATCTGGAGCAGCCGGCCCTCGTGCATCACCGCGATCCGGTCCGCCAGCAACAGCGCTTCGCTCATGTCATGGGACACGAATACCACCGTCAGCCCAAGGCGCGTCCGAATCTCATGGAAGCGTTGCTGCAAACGGTCCCGGGTCAGTGGGTCGACTGCGCCGAAGGGCTCGTCGAGCAGGAGCACGGCCGGCTCAGCCGCCAACGCGCGCGCGAGGCCGACCCTTTGTTGCTGTCCTCCGGACAGCTCGGAGGGTGCCCGAGCCGCGAAGTCAGCTGCGGGGAGTTCGACCAGATCCAGCAGCTCGTGCACGCGGGCACGTTGGCGTTCCGGATCCCAGCCGAGCAGGTCCGGCGTCACCGCGATGTTCTCGGCCACGCTCAAGTGCGGAAACAACCCGACCTGCTGGAATCCGTAACCAATCTGCCGTCGCAACGTATGGGGCGGGAGCTCACGGTGGTCCTGGCCATCGATCACGACCCGCCCGGCGTCTGGCTCCACCAGACGATTGATCATCTTGAGCGTGGTCGTCTTGCCGCAGCCCGACCCACCGACCAGGAACACGCATTCGCCGCGCGCCACTTCGAGCGAAACGTCGTCGACCGCGACCGCTTCGCCGTAGCGTTTCGAAAGCTGCTCCAGCACAATCACGCTCCCAGAGTACAAGGCTCCCATGAACCCCGCTGGCGTCGTCTATGCCCTGCTCGCCTACGGCGCCTGGGGAATCACTCCCGTCTACTGGAAATGGCTGACCCACCTGTCTCCAGCCGAGCTGCTGTCCCACCGCATTCTGTGGACCGTTCTCTTCTGCGCCGCAATGTTGACCGGACTGCGGCGTTGGGACGAAATCCGCGCCTGCTTCACCCGCCCGCGCGAGCCCTGGATCGTGTGCGGCGCGGCGCTGCTACTTGGAACCAACTGGCTCATCTTCCTCTATGCGGTCGCAACCAACCGGATCCTCGAGACCAGCCTCGGCTACTACTTGAATCCACTGATCAACGTGGTGTTGGCCGTCGCGTTCCTGGGGGAATCGCTACGACGCATGCAAGCCATCGCGGTGGTGTTGGCCTCCGTCGGCGTGTTGGGTCTCGTCATCGATCACGGCGGTCTCCCCTGGATCAGTCTTGCGTTGGCCGGAACCTTCGCCGGATATGGGCTTGCGCATAAAGTGACGTTGGTGCGGCCGATCCCGCGTCTATGGATCGAAGTCACGGTCATGTCGCCGCTCGCCGCGGGCTTCCTCGCATTTTTTGTCGAGCCCCTCGGCGGCGCCCTCGTCAGCGAGCCCTCCGCGACCCGCTGGCTACTGATCATCGCGGGGCCGGTGACCGCACTCCCCTTGCTCTGGTTCGCGAGCGCGGCTCGGCGACTCCCCTTCTCGACGTTGGGACTCTTTCAGTACATTGCACCGACGCTGAGCCTGGGGATCGCGGTCTTCGCCTACGGTGAAGCGTTCACGCCCGCACACGGATTCGCGTTCGTGTTCATCTGGAGCGCGCTCGCTGTGTACAGCTGGGATACCCGCCGCGCCGGGACGGTAGGCTAGGCGTCCGCGCGCAGCCGCTCCTCAAAGAGCGACATGACCCGGTCGTAGGCTTCTTTCGTCGGATGCCCCGCTTCATCGACGAGGTCGGTCGTAACGACGCTATGCGCGGTGCGACCGATGCCATCGGGATTCCCGGGTGTGGAGTCGATTTCGATCCCTTCGAATCCAGCTCCGAACTCTCGCCGGAGCGTTTCGAAGCGGGCCCCCTTGCAAAGAGGGTCCCCCGTGAAGCGCAAGCCAAGCACCGTCACGCCTTGTGCACTTCTCGCCTTGGCATTCGCCAGTTCTTCCGGACTGACGTGTAGGGCTGCGTTCATCTTCGGCGTGAGACCGAACGGCAGGGACGGCTGCGACAGGACTGGCGCCAGCAGACAGGGCTCCATCATCAGCGCCAGGGCAAAGTTGCCGGTCAAGCACATCCCGATGGCCCCGATGCCGGGGCCGCCGACTTCAGCGTGAAGCTCTCGCGCCAGCGCACGCAACCAGTTCGTGATCGGACTCGACCGGTGAGAAGCGAGGACATGGAACTCCCGGCTGATGCACGCACGCGTCAGGGACGACAACACGTAAGCGGGGCTGAGCGGTTTTCCCGGCACACCGAAGAGCACCGGCAACGCGACGGAGTATCCGGCGTCGGCCACTTTCAGGGCGAAGCCGGCCACCTCGGGTGTGATGCCAGGCGCTTCGTGCATCACCAATACGCCGGGGCCGGAACCGCGGCGATAGACCACGCGTTCGGTTCCCAGGGCATCGAACGATTGGGCCTCGAAGCCGGCCAGGTCGGGGACGTTCGTCATGCCGTCAGCCTACCGGAGCCGGCGGACGCTCGCGCGCTAGGAAGCCCTCAGTGGAGTCGGCTTTCCGAAGAGCCAGCCCTGGCCGAATGCGATGCCGAGTTCGCGCAGCATCTCGAGTTCTTCGAGCGTATCGAGACCTTCGCCGATGATGCGCGAACCCATGTTGTCAGCGACATCCTGAAAGGCGCGCAACATGTTCTGCTTGGCGAGATCGGTATCGAGGCCCGTGATGAACGCGCGATCGACCTTGATGAACTCGGGTTCGAGCTGCAGGACGGCCTGGAGGCTCGCGTAGCCAGCTCCTGTGTCATCCAGCGCAAACCGGAAACCCAGTGCCCGATACTCGTCACGAATCTCGCGGAAGACATCGAAGTTGGCGATCGACTCCTGCTCCGAAATCTCGAAGACGACATCCTGCGGCCGCAGTCGCGTCCGTTCGAGCGTCCGCGTCACGGCATCGGGCCGGAACTTCGGGTCATGGATCGTCGTGGGTCGCACGTTCAGGAAGAGATTCGCGCCCTCCGGCAGCTCTTCCGCGCCTGTCAGGCCGCTTTGACGGCAAAGACAATCGAGTTCGAAAATCAAGCCTTCGTCTTCGGCGGCAGTGAAGAGTGCGATCGGCGAGTGGAACGCTGTCCCTTGGGGACCGCGCGCGAGCGACTCATAGCCATACACCGTGCGGTCTTCGACCGACACGATGGGCTCATACACCGAACTGATCCGGCCACCGAGAAGCACGGACATGAAATCCTGCCGCCGTCGGCGAAGCGCGACACCGCGGGAGAGCGCCGCGTCGATCCGCGCTTCCTCGAAAATTCCACGCAGCTGTGTGTCCGCGCCCAGAATCGGATTCCGGACCACCGCGGCCATTCCGACACCGAAGATCACTTCGGAGCGAATGTAGGGGTAGAGGATCCGACCCATGCGACTCTCGATCATTCGCTCGAGCGTTCGCGTGAAGTCCACGAGGTCGTTTCGATAGAACGTCCGATCGGCCTCGCCGCGAAACGCAAGGACCGCCACTTCGAGGCGGCCGGTTTCGCCGCTGACGATGAAGTCGCCGTCGTCGAGGGTTTCGCTGGCAACGTCGCGCACGACCTGGCCAAGACGACCCAGGATCTCTTCCCGCGCTTCGTGCCCATGCGCGAGTTCGACACTCGCGATCGCCGTAGCGTCCACGAGCACCATTCCGAGCACGGGCAGCGCGCTGAAGCGCTGAAAGATCGGTGCAAGCACCTCCCCCAGGCGGGGAAGGATGACCGGCCGGTCGTTGGGCATTTCTTCCTTCTCGGGGTCCAGCATCTTCGCTCCTGGCCCTGCATCGGCGAGTCGGGCCCCGGCATTGAGTTTTCGTGTCGGACCGGCCTCCATTGCATTTCGCGCGCCGGGGACCCTTCGCTACGGTCCCCGGCCCATGGAACGAAGCGCCGTCATTTTCGATCTGGGGGGCGTCATCATCGACTCTCCCCTGCACGCCATCGCCCGGTACGAACAAGAGTTGGGAATCCCCGCCAACTTCGTGAACCATGTGGTTGTCGAGACCGGCCCGAGCGGCGCCTGGTCCCGGCTCGAGCGTGGCGAAGTCGCCATGAGTCAGTTCTTCGTCGACTTCGAGCGCGAGTGTCTCGACGCCGGTCATCAGATTTCGGCAAGCACGATGATGGCCCGGATCGGCGAATGCGGTCCGCGCCCGCGTATGCTGCGCGCGGTGTCGACGCTGCGCGATCGGAGTTTTCGCACCGCGGCCCTGACCAACAATTGGGCCAGCGAAGATGGCAGCACCGACAACCACGAATTTCACGACCGCTTCGACGTCTTCGTGGAATCCGCCGTCGTCGGCTTGCGAAAGCCCGACCCGCGAATCTACGAACATGTCCTCGAGGCACTCGGCGTCGAAGCGGCGCAAGCGATCTTCCTGGACGACATCGGAAGCAACCTGAAGACCGCACGGCAAATGGGGATGCACACCATCAAGGTGGATGACCCCGATGTCGCGCTCGAAGAATTGGGTGGCCTGACCGGCCTCGACTTCTAGGCGAACCCATGGCGCCCGATTCCCCCGTTCGCCGCGAAATCCGGCGCATCGCGACGCTTGCCTGGCCGGTCGCGATCGCCCAGGCCGCCACGATGCTCGCCGGGTTCGTCGACTTGCTGATGGTCGGCCGCCTCGGCGGCGACGCCATCTCGGCGATTGGGCTCGCGAACCCCCTGATCTTCGGCACGATGTTCTTCGCCGTCGGCCTGATCTCGGGAATCGACCCGATCGTGACCCAGGCCCACGGCGCAAACGATGGCGCCCGCGCCGCCCGCGCGCTTCAGCGCGGCATCGTGATGTCTGTCGTGCTGTCGATCCCACTCGCACTCGCATGGACGCAGACCGCCGAGGTCCTGGCCTTGTTTGGCCAGAACCCCGAACATGCGAAAGCGGCAGAAGAGTACGTGCGCGTCCAGATCCCGAGCATTCCGTTCTTCCTGCTGAGCGCGGCGCTGCGGCAGTACCTCCAGGCTCGGGAAATCGTACGACCCGCCATGTGGGTCGTGGCGATCTCGAATGTCTTCAATTTCGGATTCAACTGGGTCCTGATCTTCGGCAATTGGGGATTCCCGGCGCTCGGGCTCGAAGGGGCCGGCATCGCGACCGCGGCGACGCGAGTCATCTCCCTCGGGTTGTTATTCACCTTCGTGCACGTCGCGCGATTGCACCGCGGCGCATGGATCCCCTGGAGCCGACAGGTCTTCCGGCGCGCCGGCTTCTGGCAACTGCTGGCGTTGGGCATCCCGATGGCATTCCAGCACGGCCTCGAAATGTGGGCATTCGGGGGCTCGAACTTCATCGCGGGCGCACTCGGGGGCAACGCGTTGGCCGGCCACGTGATCGTGATGCACATGGCCTCGTTCTCATTCATGTTCGTGATGGGGATTTCACAAGCGACGACTGTCCGGGTCGGGAACCTGATCGGTGCCGGCCGATCGAACGATGCGCAACGTGCCGCCTGGGTCGGCGTGATCATGGGCGGCGTCGTGATGGCCGTCTTTGGCGCGATTTTCTTGTTGGGCCGACGTGCGATCCCGTCGGTCTATACCGACGACCTCGGCGTCGTGGCCGTCGCCGTCGCGATCGTCCCACTCGCGGCCGCGTTCCAGATCTTCGATGGCGTCCAGAACGCCTGCTGCGGTGTTCTGCGCGGAATGGGCCGGCCGCTCCCGGCCGTCGTCGCCAACGGTGTTGGCTATTGGCTGATCGCGTTGCCGCTCGGGTACTGGTTGGCTCTCGTCGCCGGATACGGCCTCCAGGGTCTCTGGTTCGCGCTGACCGTGGGACTTGTCCTCGTCGCGGCCGGCCTCGCGGCCTGGATCGCATGGCGTGGTCCGGCCACGGTCGAAGCGATTCGCCCGGCCGACTGAGGCCGAACCCGTCAGCCCACGAGGGCCGTCAGGGCCTTCGCATCCACGAGCAACAGGAACACGCCCTGGCACGGCATTCCGCCGAGATCGACATCGATGGCGGCACTCAACACCGCAGTGTCCGCGGGCGCGTGGGTGGCCAGCAAGGTGGAGACCAACGCGTCTTCTTCGAGGGCGTCCGACTCGCCGACTCGAAGCCCGAGCGCACCGGCAGCGGCTTCAGCGAGCGCGCGGGTTCCCCGGCGATAGCGGGCCAATGCGTCGGCGCCCGAGACGGCGACCTCGGACCAGGCATCGATCAGGGCCAGTGCCTGTTCCGGTGGAAACGAGACGATCGTCGTCCCGGATACCGCTCCCGCGAGCGGCGCGACGAGCGAGGCCATCATGTCCGGGTCCGGATGCACCGCGCCTTCGGGGTAGGCGGCAAGCGGCCCACTGGCCACGCGCGATACGCAGGCGCTGCCTCCCACGGCGACGCGGGCAAAGCCCGAAGCAACTGCGCGGGACAGTGCTTTCACGCGAGCGTCGTCGAGCGACGGAATCGGGGATCGAGAC
>JAJDAQ010000040.1 GCA_029261815.1 Deltaproteobacteria bacterium | reverse complement strand
CCGGGCACCTTTGCGGCCGAGGACGAACTGTTCGGCATCGGTCGTGTGCTCGGCGAACTCGGTGAGGGCATTTTCGAGGTTGCGGGCGCTGGTGCCGCGGGCGAAGACATCGCCGCGCCGAAGGCCGAGCTCGATTGGATGCGTCGGCTGTCGGCCGAGATCCATCGGCCCGTCACGTTCGCAATGCTGCAGGTCGACGCTGCGCCTGAACTCTGGCGCGAACTCCTCCAACTCTCGTCCGATGCCGTGAATGAGGGCGCCGAGATCTATCCCCAGGTCGCGGGCCGTCCCTTCGGCATGCTGATGGGGCACCAGACCGACATCCATCCCTTCGCAGATCGTCCCAGCTACAACGCGCTACTCGAACTCCCGTTCGAAGAGCGCATTGCGCGGATGCGAAACCCCGAGTTCAAGAAGAAGCTGCTCTCGGAGGGAAACCCCGACGCGCCGGCCATGATGCTCCAGCAGCTTGGCCGCATGTTCCCGATGGGCGACCCGCCGAACTACGAGCCCGCCTACGAAGATTCCGTCGAAGCCATCGCCAAGGCGCAGGGCCGCGACCCGGTCGACTACCTGTACGACCGCCTGCTCGAGCGCGACGGCAAGGAACTCTTCCTGGTCCCGGTGCTGAACTACTCGTGGCTCAACGCCGACCCGATCCGCGAGATGATGTACCACCCGCGCGCGGCCCTTGGCCTCGGCGATGGTGGCGCACACTGCGGCATCATTTGCGATGCGTCGATCCAGACGTTCATGCTCACCCACTGGGTGCGCGACCGGACGCGCGGCGAGAAGATCCCGGTCGAGTTCGCGGTGAAGCGGATGACGAGCGACACAGCGCGCCTCTTCGGCCTGAACGACCGCGGCGTGATCGCGCCGGGCATGAAGGCCGACCTTGCGCTGATCGACCTCGACGGTCTGCGGCTGCAGCCGCCCGAGATGATCCACGACCTTCCGGCCGGTGGCCGCCGCTTCATGCAGCGCGCCAACGGCTACGAGGCCGTGATCGTCGGAGGAGAGGTGACTCTCGAGAAGGACGAGCCGACCGGCGCACTTCCGGGACGGCTCGTTCGGGGTGCGCAGAGCGCCTAGCGACTGCAACGGCCCCGGATAGCCAGCTTCTCGAACACGGCCTGCCCAAGGAGCGCCCGATGAGCCTGCCTGCCGACGGCACCTACACGCGAACGTGCCCCCTCTGCGAAGCCATGTGTGGCCTGCACGTGACCGTGGCCGACGGCGAGGTCGCGAAGATCCGCCCCAACAAGGACGACGTCTGGTCGCAGGGGTTCATCTGCCCGAAGGGGACGCAGCTGGGCGCCCTGCATCATGATCCGGATCGCGTGCGTACGCCGCTGGTTCGAGGCGATGACGGCGAGCTCCACGAAGCGAGTTGGGACGAAGCGTTCCGCCGCTGCGCGGAAGGATTGCAGGGCCTGATCCAGGAGCACGGAATCGGGTCGGTGGCCTCGTACATCGGAAACCCGACGATCCACAACTACTCGCTGTCTCGTTATGTCGCCGCGTTCGCGCCGATGTCGCAGCTTCCCGTGACGTACTCGCCCGGCACCGTCGACCAGTGGCCCAAGAACGTGACCTGCTTGCTCATGTTTGGCGACATGTGGCGGTTCCCTGTCCCCGACGTCGATCGCACGAACTACCTGATGGTGATGGGTGCGAACCCTCACGCATCGCAGGGCTCGCTGTTGGCCGCGCCCGACCTGCTCGGCCGTTTCGAGAAGATCGTGAAGCGCGGGGGCGAGGTCATCGTGGTCGACCCGCGGCGGACCGGAACCTGTCGCTCCGCGAGTGAGTGGATGCCGATCCGGCCCGCCGGCGACGCCGCCTTGATGCTGGCGATGTGTCAGGTGCTCTTCGCCGAAGATCTCGTGGACCTCGGAGCGATGGACGGACGCGTGAACGGCGTCGATGAACTGCGCGCGTTCAGTGCGCCCTACACGCCCGAACGCGTGGCCGACGCGACCGGCATCGCGGCCGACGAGATCCGTCGTCTGGCGCGCGACCTCGCCGGCGCCGAACGCGCCGCCGTGTACGGTCGCATCGGCCTGTGCAATCAGGAATTCGGCACGCTCGCCTCGTGGCTGGTGGACGTCCTGAACATCCTGACCGGGAACTTCGACCGCGAAGGCGGCGCCATGTTCGGCAACCCCGTCGCCTGGTCGCTGCTCAATCTTCCCAACCCCGAATACGCGAACGGCGTCGAGTTCGGGCGCTGGAAGAGCCGCGTGCGGGGCGCGCCCGAAATCCTGGGACAGATTCCGGTCTCCTGTATGGCGGAAGAGATCCTGACGCCGGGCGAAGGCCAGTTGCGCGGCCTCATCACGATCGCCGGAAATCCGGCGGTTTCGGCGCCGCGGGCCGACCAGGTTGAGGAAGCACTCGAAGCCCTCGAGTTCCTCGTCTGCATCGACAACGCCGTGAACGAGACGACGCGACACGCGGACGTGATCCTGCCCGGGCTCTCGAACATGGAGCAAGCCCACTTCGACGAGGCGATCTGGAGCTGGGCCGTCCGCAGTGCGGTCAAGTACACGCCGCCGCTCTTCGACGCCGGCGACCGCCCCGAAGAGTGGGAGATCCTGTTGACGCTGGCCGCGATCGTTCAGGGCGCGGACCCGGGCGACATCGAAGTGAAGGCCCTCGACGATCTCTTCTATGGCGGCCTCGTGGCCGGGCTCGCGCAGATGCCGGGTTCGCCCATCGAAGGCCGGGATGCGGGTGCGATCGTGTCGGCCTCACAGGGTGTTGGTCCGGCGCGGCTCAACGATCTCCAGCTTCGGACCGGTCGCCTGGGCGACGGCTTCGGTGCGAACCCGGACGGCCTCACGCTGGACAAGCTGAAGGAACATCCGAACGGGCTCGACTTCGGCCCAATGGTTCCGCGCCTCGACGAGGTGCTTCGCACGCCGTCGGGCAAGGTTGAACTGGTCCACGAACACATCACGAACGATCTTCCGCGACTCGATGCATGGCTGAACCGCGATCAGCCCGGCCTGTTGCTTGTCAGCCGACGTCACGTCCGCAGCAACAACTCCTGGCTGCATAACGTCCCGGGGCTCGTTTCCGGGCGCGACCGCTGCACGCTGCTGATCCATCCGGACGATGCGAAGCAGAAGGGCATCGAAGATGGAAAGCCCACGCGCATCACCAGCGAGGTGGGCAGCATCGTGGCCCCGGCCGAGGTCAGCGACGAGATGATGCCCGGCGTCGTCTGCATGCCGCACGGTTGGGGCCATGACCGTCCGGGCGTCCGCCAGTCCACCGCGCGCGACAACGCCGGCGTCTGCAACAACTTCATCGCGCCCGGCGACTTCATCGACGTCCCGTCCGGAAACGCCGCCGTGAACGGAATTCCAGTCGAGATCGCGCCTGCCTAGGGAGAATCCCTGGGTTTCGCGACCCACGACGCTGCCGCCGGAGTCGTCGGAAGTGCTCCTCAGGTGCATCCCCGGGAACGCCGATACGCCGTGGAACCCAGTCGGCCGAGGGGTCCCATGGCGCATCTCTACTTCCTTCTCGAACAGCCCGAGCAACCCACGCAGATCATCATGTGGGATGTGCGGACGCTCAAGATCGGTCGCGCGACGGAGGCCGATCTGGTTCTCGACGACGACGAGGTCTCGCGGAACCACGCGATCATCACGCAGGACGCGGGCGGCTTCGAGATCGGCGACTACCGAACGGGGAATGGCACTTACCTCGACGGCAACCCGGTAGACGAGCGCGCGCGCTTCCTCCCCGGGAGCGTGATCGAGATCGGGAAGACCCGGCTGATCCTGCAGCACGGCGAAACCCATCCGGCGACGCTTGGACACAAGCTGGTGTATGGGTCGCAACTCAAGACGGTGGGGCAGATTCCGGCCGGTGCCGATGGCAGCGCCACGGTGCTCGGCCTGGGGCCCATGGTGTCGGAGGACATGGACGACTTCGTGATCGAGCCGATGCGTTCGACCGGAGAGGAGTCGTTCGAGGCCGGCATGAACGCAAACATGCGCGAGTTCTCCAACACCGCGGACGAAATGGACCTCCTCTTCGACGAAGATCCGGCAGCGGGTGGGATGCCGTCAACGCTCGAACTGGACGACTCGCGAGCACCCGCACCGGTGGAGCGCTTGTCGCCGCCCACCCTCGACCTGGACGAGATCCTCGAGCCGGTCGCTCCGCGAGCTCCGGCGCCACAGGCCGCGCCGCCCCCGCAAGCCGCGCCGAGCCCGCAACCGGCACCGAGCCCGCAATCCGCACCGATTCCGCCCGCCGCGCCGGACCCGAGGAGCGCACCTGCGCCCCAGGCGGCGCCCGCCGAAGGCGGAGGGAGCACGGGAGGCGATCCCGTGGATCGAATGCGCCGACTCAAGCTGATGCTTGATGAAGGCCTGATCAGCGACGAGGAATTCCAGTCGACCCGCGCCAGGATCCTGGCCGAGATCTAGGCCGCCGGCGCGAAGCCGGCAGCAAGAAGACTGAACTGGACCACGAGTTGGATCAGGAGCGCCAGGCCGACGCCTAGCAACCAGGGTCCGCCTTTTCCGCGCAGTTCGTCGACCCTGCCGGGTCCGGCGGCACGTTCGGCCTCGGCTGCCGCACGCAGGTAGAGGCCATTGGCCATCCGCCCGAACGGAACGCGAACGGCCACGGTCGCGATCAGGGCACAGATCTGCTGAGCGCCTTCTTCCTCGACATCCATCAGGCCGGTCGCGGTGACGATCACCAACACGGCGATACTGGACGCGAGCTCGGCGGCGAATAGCCACAAGCCGGTCTTGAACTGTCTCCGGTAGAAGCACCAATGCACGCCGAAGAAGGCCGCCGGAAGGTTGAACGAGAGCGGTGCGCCGGTGCGCGCGCGCTCCAGCTGAGCCAGGTAGTAAGCGTCAGTGGGGTCGCGGTGCACGCCTGCATAGGCGGCCATTCCTTCCGGCGTCAGCGCCCCGAGATCGTCCTGCGAACTCCCGAGCTCGGTCGGCGGAGGCCGATACGGATCGCCCCGTTCCCCATCCATGCGCTAGAGGGGCATGTCGTCGAGGGCATCGTCGATCGCCTTCTCGGAGCTGCGGACGACGTTGTCGCAAGACGCGTGGACCTTGTGGATCCGGTGCTGGGTCTCTTTGGGAACGCTGAAGTCGATGGCCATGGGGGCCCCTCGGGTGCGGCGATGGGAGCGGAGTATCCATCGGGTGCGGGGGGAGGGCAAATCGCCGGTGCAGTACCGTTGGAACCGAATCGGAGGGAAGCCGTTGCGGGTGCTGAGAGGGGTCGTCGCGTTGGCCGCCGGCTTGATCGCCGCGACCCTCGTCTTTGCAGGCGTCGGGTGGCTGTGGCTGGAGGGCCAGGCCGATGAAGCGCCGCCCTGGGATGCGGGAGAGGTCACGGCGACGCCGCGCCCATTGCGCGCTGCCCCGACACGCGACGCCAAGCAGGTGCTCTTCGGAGACCTCCATGTTCATACCTCGTTCTCGGCCGATGCCTTCGCCTACGCATTGCCGTTGTACCAGGGAGCGGGCGCTCGGCCGCCGTCGGATGCCTGTGACTTCGCCCGGTTCTGCTCGCAGCTCGACTTTTGGAGCATCAACGACCACGCGGAAGGCCTCGGCCCGGACCAATGGCGTGAGACGACGCGCGCGATCCGCGAGTGCAATGCCGCAGCCGGAAACCCCGATGCGCCAGACCTCGTTAGTTTCCTGGGTTGGGAGTGGTCACAGAGTGCCTTGGAGCCGGCCGAGCACTACGGGCACAAGAATGTCGTCCTGCTGGAAACCGACGCGAGCCGGGTGCCGGACCGACCGATCGCTGCGAGCACGGTGAACCCGGTGATCCATCTCGGGATGGCGCTCGGGTCCGCGGCCACCCGCGACATTCCGAACGAGGAGCTGCGCGGGCTATATCGGTTCTTGCGGGATTCGTTCAAGCGCGATGTGTGCCCTGCTGGCGTCGATTCCCGCGACCTACCGGCCGGATGCGCCGACGTCGCTGCGACGCCGGACGTGCTGTTCGAAAAGCTGGCGCAGTGGGGCCAGCCGGCAATCGTGATTCCGCACGGGCTAGCATGGGGAGTCACGAACCCGGTCGAGGGCGACCTGGCAAATCAGCTCGAGCCCCCGATGCACAATCCGGAATGGCAACGGCTGATCGAGGTGTACTCGGGGCACGGTACCTCTGAGTTGTTCTCGGATTTTGATCGCACAACGACCGACGCGGACGGTGAACCCGCGTGCCCGGTGGCGACCGATCGTTTCGAGCCGTGCTGCGCCCGCGCCGGCGATCTCGTCCGCGCGCGTTGCGCGGACCCGGAGAGTGCGGCGTGTCGCGCGGAAGTCGAGGGCGTGCGGGCCCGCGTCGCGAAGTCCACCCAGGGGCTGCTGGGTCGCTTCGCGAACGCCAACGACTGGGTGCCCGGGATCCCGGTCGAGGCCTATGGCGACTGCGGCCAGTTGAAGGACGCGTTCCTGCCGGCCTACGACTATCGACCGAAGATGAGCGCCCAGTACGGTTACGCCGGCGCTGCCGTCCGCGAAGACCAGGCGCCCGCTTACTGGCGGCTCGGCATCATCGGGTCGAGCGACAACCACAGCGCCAGGCCCGGGACTGGTTTCAAGGAGTTCGGCCGCCTGGAGAACACGGAAGGAAACGCCCGTGTGGGCGTGGAGAGCCCGAGCGGGTCGTACTTCTTTACCGGCGGACTCGCCGCCGTCCACGCGACCGGTCGGGACCGGGGCGCGGTCTTCGACGCGCTTCATCGCCGCGAGGTCTATGGAACTTCGGGAGAGCGGATGTTGCTCTGGTTCGACGCCATCGACGACGCCGGCGCAAGCCACCCGATGGGTTCGCACGACGTCGCGACGACGACGCCTCGATTCGAGGTGCGTGCCGTCGGTGCGTTCGCACAGAAACCCGGCTGCCCCGCATTCGTGCACGAAGCCCTGGATCCGGAGCGGCTCGAGTGGCTCTGCATGGGCGAATGCTTCCACCCGTCGGACACCCGCAAGCCGATCACGCGCATCGAGGTCGTGCGGATCCGCCCGGTGCTCGACGTCGGGGCGAGCCGCGGCGCTGGCATCGAAGACCCCTGGCGCGTGTTTGCTTGCGACGGAAATTCGGAGGGTTGTTCGGTCAGCTTCGAAGATCCAGACGAATTGGCCCAGGAGACCCTGTACTACGCTCGAGCGATCCAGGCGCCGTCGCCGGCCGTGAACGGGAACCCGCTGCGTTGTGAGCGCGACGCGTCGGGCCGCTGCACGCGAGCGAGCCTGTGTCCCGGGACCGGGGCTGCCGGGAGTCGTCCGCCCGAAGACTGCCTCGGTCCGGTGGAAGAGCGCGCCTGGTCGTCGCCCATCTGGGTGCGACCCCACTCCGAGTCGTCGACTAGCCCCTGAGCGGCAGGTCCTGTTCCCAGGCGAGGTGGAACTCTCGAGCCGCGATGCGCCAGCCGCCGGCTTCCCGCCGGTAGCGGTCGCGGTAACGGATGCCCATATCGAGCTTTCGGGCGACCCCTTCGGCTTCGTACAGGTGGCAGGCGACGCCGTAGGTTTCACCGGTCGCTTCGTCGCCCGAGAGTGTCACATAGTGGTTATGCACCAGATGGAGGGTCGAGTCGTATTGGCCGATCAACTCGAGGCCGCCGCGCAACGCCACCAGGCCGACCATTTCGTATCCGGGCCCGGTCAGGACGCCGTCCTCGGCGAAGACCTTGGGGAGTTCGTCCCATGTGCGGTCATCAATCGTCCGCGCGTAGTCTTCCACCAGGTTCCGCAGGGCCATCCGATCGGCGAGTTCGTTCGTGTCCATTCGATCCTCCAGAGGCGAGGCTAGCCTGCGTGGGACGCGTGGTGCACTCCGGTGCCGCGCGGCCGTGCTCGCGACGGGGCTACACTCGATCCTGCGGCCGGCGCGAACCCCCGATGGAACCCCACCCATGACGATCCACGAAGACCTCTTCACCCGGGAATTCCAGGATGACCCGTACGAGACGTACGCCTGGATGCGGGAAGA
>JAJDAQ010000039.1 GCA_029261815.1 Deltaproteobacteria bacterium | reverse complement strand
GTGCAGGGCCCGCGCCAGAGCTTCTCGAACCCGTACAGCGGTGCCTGCCGTGTCTTCTCCATGTGCTTCGCGGCCGGCCGCGACCCGATCCTCTACGAAGACGGTCAGCAGGTTCGCGACTTCGTGAACATCCACGATGTCGTGGACGCGAACCTTCTCGCACTCGAGGACGCCCGCACCGATGGGGAGATGTTCCACGTCGGCGGCGACCACGCGATCACGGTCTCGCAGTTCGCGAGCGAGGTCGCGGAAGCCTTCGAGGTGAAGGACTACACGCCGGCCCCTTGCGGCAAGTACCGCTTCGGCGACACCCGACACATCGTCTCCGATGTCTCCAAGCTTCGGGCACTCGGGTGGGCTCCGAAGCGGACCGTGCAGGACAGCGTGCAGGCCTATCGGGCGTGGTTGGAAGATGCCGCCCCGAGCAGCGCCATCATCGACGAAGGCCTCAAGCGAATGGAACAACTTGGCGTCGTCCGCGCGATCGACGAAAACACGGGGAGTGCGGAGTGAAGATCCTGATTACGGGCGGTGCCGGATACGTCGGCAGCGCCACATTGCGTCACCTGGTCGGCGCCGGACATTCGGTGGTGGCTTACGACAACCTGAAAGAGGGACACCGTGGCGCCGTCGAGGGGTTCTGTGAGCTCGTCGAAGCCGACATCCTGGATGGCGACACGCTCGAGAAGACCCTGCGCGACTTCCGTCCGGATGCCGTGATGCATTTCGCCGCCGCAACGTACGTGGGAGAGTCCGTCGAGAAACCCGAGTATCACTACCGGAACAACATCGCCGGCACGCAAAGCGTGCTCGACGCGATGCGGGCGTGCGATGTGTCGCGGCTCGTCTTCTCGAGCACCTGCGCGACCTACGGCCTGGCCACCGATGAATTCCTTTCCGAGGAGACCCCCCAGGTTCCGGCGAGTCCGTACGCGCGAACCAAGCTCGCCGTCGAGTGGATGATTCGAGACTTCTCCCACGCGCACGGATTGGGCTTCACGATCTTGCGCTACTTCAACGCATCGGGCGCGTCGCCGGACGGCCAGCACGGCGAAGACCATCGTCCCGAAACGCACCTGATCCCGCTCGTGCTCCAGGTCGCGCTCGGTCAACGAAAAGAACTCGCGATCTTCGGGACGGACTACCCGACGCCCGACGGCACCTGCATCCGCGACTACGTGCACACGTCGGATCTGGCATCCGCGCACCAGCTCGCGGTTGAAGCGACCGAATCCGGGAAGGGCGATGTGTTCAACATCGGCACCGGAAACGGCGCGTCGGTCATGGAGATCATCGAGGCCTGCCGCGCCGTGAGCGGTAACGAGATTCCGACCCGCATCGAGCCCCGGCGTCCCGGCGATCCGCCGCGTCTCGTGGCGGTTCCGAAGAAGCTCAAGGAAACCCTGGGCTGGGACCCGCAGTACGCGTCGATCAGCGACGTGGTCGAGACCGCCTACCGCTGGCACCGCGACCACCCTGACGGCTACCCGGACTGATTGGTGGAAGAAATCGGACGGCGCATCCTGCTGGTCTCGCCGGTACGCGACGAGGCCGAGACGCTGCAGCGGACCATCGACAGCGTGGTTGCGCAGACGGTTCAGCCTGTGCAGTGGATCATCGTTGATGATGGTTCCACTGACGGTACCGCTGCCATCGCGGACCGCGCAGCAGACGAGCACGCCTGGATCCGCGTGCACCGTCGCGAGAACCGTGGGCACCGATCGGTTGGCGGCGGCGTCATCGAAACCTTCGATGCGGGCCTTGCGGTTGCCGACGCTGAGCATGACTTCGTCGGAAAACTCGATGGAGACCTCGAGTTCAGTCCGTGCTACCTCGCTCGCGCGCTCGAGATCTTTGCGGCCGACGACCAACTCGCCGCGGTCAGCGGCAAGGTCTACTACCGCGTTGGAGACGACTTCGCGCCCGAATTCTCGATGGTCGATGAGTCGGTGGCGGGTTGCTTCAAGCTCTACCGACGGGGGGCATTCGAGGCGATCGGGGGCTTCGTGCGCGCCGTCATGTGGGACGGCATCGACTTCCATCGCGCGCGACAGGCCGGTTATCGGACATTGAGCGTCGAGGACGAGGACCTGCGGATCATCCATTTCAGACCGATGGGCTCGTCGGATCGCAACATCTACCGTGGGCGCATGCGCTGGGGCCGTGGGCAGTACTTCATGGGCTCCACCTTTGCCTACGTCCTGGCAAGCGGTGTCTTCCGGATGCGCGAGAAGCCGTATGTCCTGGGCGGAGTCTTCATTGTCGCCGGCTTCCTCATCGCGGCCCTGCGAGGGGACGAACGCTACGAGTCCCCCGGTTTCCGCGAGGGTCTGCGTCGCTGGCAATGGCAACGGCTGAGGAGCCTGGTCGGCCTCGCCTAGCGTTCCGGCGTGCGGTCGTTGTCCGCGAGATGCGCGGCTTCGAACGCCGTCGTCTCGGTCGGCCAGATCGCCTGGATCTCGGGTTCGAGTCGGGCCGCGAAGACGCGGAGCCGACGTCGCGCGGTATCCAGATCATCGCCTTCGAGTGGCGTGCTCAAGCGGACGAGCGCGCCGTCGGCGCGACCTTGCTTCAGCCGGCCCAGGAAGTGGTCGACGTGGAGTTCGTTGGTCGAGGCCAACGTCCGGTTGCGATACGACCGAAACCAGAACAAGACCAGCCTTTGGTGGCCACCTTGTTCAACGATGAACTCGCGCGCACGCCCCCGCTCTGCGTCGGGAAAGTCGACTTTCTGATCGTGGACGACGTCCCATCCGTTCGCGCCATAACATACGCTGGGGGTGTGTTCCGGAGTTCCGCCGCGCTCGGTCCCGTAGTATCCGACGTAGAGCCAGACGAGGTCGCCAAAACTGTGGACATACGCTCGCTGCAGGTTGAAGTCTGCCTGAAGCATCGCCTCGACAGCGCCCTCGATCGGCAGGTCCTCGCCTTTGAAGCCCGCGAGCTTGTGCGGGAGTGCGCCGAGCGTGGTCGGATCGCCGCGCAGTGCGGGTTGCAGGGCGAGCGCCCATCCCGCCGCACCGGCCAGGAGCAGCGCGAGAACCAACGCGGCCAGGGAGAGGCGTTCAGTCTGCATGAATCGTCTCCGCGCGCGCACCCGGACGGATCCCCGGAACCACGAAACACGCGCCCAACACGACCATCCAACACAGATGCACGAGCCAGATCGCAGCGAGGTCTGTCGGCAGCACACCCGCGACGACGAACGTCAGCACCTGCGCGGCCACGGTGAGCCCTAACGCCGCGAGCAGCCCCAGCGCGAGGCGATTCACGGGACCCGGCTTCACTGACCAATGCGACCACACGAAAGCCCCGGTGAGGGCGAGTGTGCGGACGCCGCCGTCCCAGGTCGACCGCGGCACATTTCCGGCGCCGTCGACGACGGCCCCAGCGATACGGGCCCAGAGGTCGGCCAGGTCGAGCCCGACCCATTGGGTGAGAAAATGAGGCGGCGGCAAACACAACAGGGCCAACGCAGACACGCGAAGGGGAACTCCCAGAAGGCCGGTCGTGAAGCCGATCAAGGCCAGCGGAACTGCGAGGCGCGAAACCTGGGGGAACCCTCCGGCCCAGGACAACAATTGGATCAGGACCGCAGCCACGATCCAAGGCGCTGCCCGAAGGATCGATCCAGGACTCATCGCGACAGGATCGGTACGTCGGGAGCGGGTGATCGCGCGCGCGAACAGGGCCCAGATCGCGACCACGTACCACAGACGCGGCTCCGCCCAGACCTGCCGCCCGGCGGCAACCAACGAGGGAGAGAGTCCCACGAGCAAAGCTGCAGCGACCCCCCAGAGGCGGGTGCGCTCAGACAATCTCAGGCACGCCTCCGAGAACGGGGAGTCCGAACTCCTGCTCGATCTGCGCGCGGGAGACGATGACGGGATCGATCATCTCCAGCAATGCGGCGACGCCAAGGCCAAAGAGTACTGCGGCAGCCAGGCCGGCGATGAAGTACTTGATGCGACGCCGCTCGGGCTCCGAGGGCGGCAGCGCCCGGTCGATCACCTGAACGCGTTCTCCCTGCTGGGCGACTTCGAGACTCTCCGCGAGTTCGGCGGCCTGCACCTTTCGGAGACTCGACGTGTAGTTCTCGCGCAGGACCAACGCCCGCTCTTCCATGCCCGTCAGCTCTTCCTGCCGTTGCGGCGTTCGGGCGACGCGCTCGTCGAGATCGATGATCGCGGCGTCGATCTGCGCGACCCGGCGATGCATCTCGTTGATCGTACGCCGTTCGTTCTGGACCGAGAGCGCCGTGATCGGATCCCCGACACCGCCGCTGATCCGACCGCTCTTGATCTCGTTCTCGAGGGCCTCGATCTGACGGCGCGTGGCCATCACGTTCGGGTGCTCTTCGGTGTGGATGGCGGTTTCGGATGCAAGCTTGGCCTGCAGTGCCTGGAGGCGTGCGTACGGCGAGTTCACCGACGTCGTGTCTGCGGACTGGAGGATCGTCGAGACCCGAGCTTCGCCGCCTCGGATCTGCGCGTAGAGGCTCTCCCGCTCGGCTGCCATCCGTTCGAGCTTCGCCAGGTTGGCGCCGAGTTCGCTCGGCAGTTCGCCACGGTACTTGCTCTTGAACGTGCTGATCACGCGGTCCGCTTCGCGAAGCTCGCGCTCGCTGCGGTCGAGTTCGGTCTGCATGAACTCGGTCGTAATACGCGCCTGCTGGCCACGAAGACGGCTACTGGCCGCGACAAACAAGCTCGCGAGGTCGTTCGTGATGTCGGCCGCGATCTCGGGGTCGGAGTGCCGGAAGGTGATGTTGAAGATCACGCTGTCCGAAATCGCCCGTCGCCCGCGAGCCATCCCGATTTCGGGCGTGACGGAGACGTTGGCCTTCATCGTTCCGACCGCGGCGTTTACGTCGTCCGCGAACTGGGGGTAGGGGTCGTGCTTCTCGATGATCGAGAGCAAACGTCCGCGCGAGAGAAGCTCGCCGACCAACGCGTTGATCCGATCGAGTGCATCTTCGGTCACCGTCGAAGTCACAAAGCGTTCCGGAATCTGCTGACTCGACACCGAAACGGTTGTCTGCGCCAGGTAGGTGACCGGAATGGTCGCGACAAAGATCAGGCTCGCGACGACGCCAACACCCACCGCGCCGGCGATCCACTTCCAGCGGCGTTTGAAGGCCCCGACCGGGTCCCGAAGGAAGACGGGAAGGGCAACCGGCTGTTCGTCAGGCTCCATCTTCGCGTTCCCCTGCGTCGTCGGTCTTGTATTCGTAGCGGTAGTACTTCTTCTCGCCCGCATCCTGCGAGCGGTTCACGAACACGCCGATCACCTTGTCGTGACCGATCGCCCGAAGAGCGGCTTCGACGGGTCCCCGCCGCGAGGTGCCGGCCGTGACCACGAACAACACCGCGTGCAAAGACGGCATCAGGAGCGGGACGTCGGAAACCGCGAGTGCCGGCGGTGTGTCGACGATGACCGTGTCGTAGCGGCGCCCGAGGTCCTTCAAGACACTGGCCGTCATCGGGCTGGCGAGGAGTTCGAGCGGGTCCTCGGGGCGGTCTCGTACCGGGAACAGATCGAGGTCGGTGAGCTGGGTCGGCACCCGTGCATCTGCGAGCGCAGCCTGTCCAGCCAACACACTTTCGAATCCGATCTCGGGCCGAATATCGAGCGTCGCGCAGTGCGACGGCCGGCGAAGGTCCATCTCCACCAATGCCACACGCCGTCCACCCGCGGTCGACGCCATCGCCATCGCGAGATTGCACGCCGTGGTCGTCTTGCCGTCGCCGCGCTCGGCGCTCGTGACCGCCACGATCGACGCGTCGCGCTCCTTCAGGCGCCGAGACAAACGGATGGCGGTGTGCCGGTACTGCTCGGCAATCGGGCCATTCGGCTCCACCAGCATCGACCGGCCGACCCATTGGTTGGACGCGTTCGTCGAGATCTCAACCGACGGCTGAGACTCGTTCGTCGGCTCCGGCAACATCACTTCGTTCCCGGCCCGGGTCTCCGGCGGCGGGGTGGCCGGACCGGGTCGACGGTTCGAGTTTCGCGCGCGCCGGAGCGCGTCGGAGATTTCACCCATCTCGTTGCTCCGCGGTCGGGGCGAGGCGTGCCTCGGCCATCTGCTTCGCCTTCTTCTCGATCATGGCGACCGGAATCGGCTTCAGTTCCTTGGCGAACGCGGACAACATCACGCGGTCAGCCAGCAGGGAGATCAAACGGGGACAGCCGCCCGAGTAATCGTAGAACGCCGTCTCGGCGCCCGCCTGAAACACTTCGTCGTAGTCGCCACCCGCCACTTCGATTCGATGGCGAAGGTAGGCACCGACTTCGTCCGGCTGGAGCTGCAGGATGTGGTGTTCGATCGCCACGCGTTGGCGGAGCTGCCGCAGTTCCTGGGCCGCAAGCTTCTCGCGCAATTCAGGCTGTCCTGTCAGGACGATCTGGAGCAGCTTCTCGGTGTCCGTCTCCAGGTTCGACAGCAGCCGCACCTCTTCGAGGAGCCGGGCATCGAGGTTCTGGGCCTCGTCGATGATCAACACGGTGTTCTGACCGGCTTCGAGCTGGGCCAGGAGGAAGCGGTTCAACTCGATGACGTAGTCGACCTTCGATTCACAATCGGGCAGCCGGAACTCATTCGCGACCAGGCGGAGCAGGTCGAGCGGGGAAAGGTCCGACGTGTTCAGGACCAGCGCGACATCGGTATCGGTCGGGATCTGGTCCAGGGCCGCGCGGAGCAGGGTGGTTTTCCCGGTCCCGACCTCGCCGGTGAGAAGCATGAAACCCTTACGGCGGGTGATGCCGTAGACCAGCGCCGCCAGTCCTTCTTCGTGGGTGTCGGACAGCCACAAGAACCGCGGATCCGGCGCCAGATTGAACGCAGGCTCTCGCAATCCGAAGAAGGATTCATACATGGAGAGGAGCCTCGTTCAAAGTCTGCGCGATCGGGGCAAGTCCACCGTCGCTGCACAGGAATTCAAACCCCCATCGGCCAGTCTGGCGCTGGGATGAAGGTGCACGTGTACCGTCTTTGGAGACTAGCGGAGCACTTGCAGCTAGCGGCTCCAAATGGCGGAATTCGCGACAGTTCTCTCCGAAGTGTGCGGGCATTGTCTTGGATTCGTGCTCGAGCTGTATGGAAGAGGTCGTAGAAAGCAGTGGCTCGGAATCGAGGCGATTCTCCCCACGGGGACATGTTCTTCCGCGGAGTCGGCCGAATGCCGTTCGCGCACGTCCTCGCTGGATAGGTGTCCATGGCGGGCCGCCTGGTTCGCTCTCAGATGAGGCAAAACTGAGAAAATCGCGATCTGACGAAAATCTGAGTAAACCCACTGTCTGCTTCGGGCCACATAAGATGAGAGACTGGTAGACCCTACCGCCGTGGCGGTGCCGAGAAGTGGCCGCCTGAATCGACTGGATCCGCGCCCTTGATGTTGAGACTCCAGAGCCAACGCCTTCACTCCATGCTGGTGACCGCCGATGTGGCGATTTCCGGCGTGTTGCTGATCGTGATGCTCTCGCTGCCGACCGCGACAGGGCTCAACGCCGGCTCCAACTGGACCATGACACCGGGGCTCCTGGCCACGGCGTTGGCCGCCTGTCTCGCGTGGCCGATGACGCTCCAGCAGATGGGCCTCTACGACTCCCAGCGGCTGCGAAGCCTCGACCAGTTGATCGTTCGCCTCGTCCTGGCAGGAGCCTTCTCCACGCTGGTCGTCACCGCGGCCGCCTTCATCTCGAAGGCTCCGGTCGGTCCGCGGTTTCCCGTCGTCTTCGGCCTGACCCAATTTGCGCTGCTCACGGCCGAGCGGTTGACCGTATTCGGCGTCCTGCGGGTCGCACGCCGTGTGGGCCGCAACACGCGGAACGTGATCGTCGTCGGAACGGGGCCGCGCGCGGCGGGTGTCCTCGACACGATCACGACGCACCCGGAATGGGGCCTGCGCATCGTCGGATTCGTGGATGATGTGGATATCCCGATGGATCCGCTGATTCCGAGCGAACGCGTCTTCAAGTTGGTCGAGATGCCCGATTTGTTGCGGTCGCACGTCATCGACGAAGTCCTGGTCGCGACGCCACGGTCGATGCTCTCGGAGGTCCTTCCAGTCGTGTCCGCCTGCGGCGCTGCGGGCGTTCCGTTCACATTGCTCTCGGACATCTTCGGCGACTATCTGCCCCCGCCGATGCCGACCCGCTTCGGGTCCCTGGCGGCACTGCGCTTTGCGCCCGTGCACCACAGCCCGACCGGGATCGCGATCAAACGCGCCATGGACATTGTCGGGGCCTCGATCGGCCTGCTGCTCAGCGCGCCCGTGTTGGGAATCGCCGCGGTCGCCGTGCGGGTCACCTCACCAGGGCCGGCCGTCTTTCGGCAGATTCGCTGCGGGCTGCATGGGCGCAACTTCGAGATCCTCAAGTTGCGCACGATGTGTGAGGACGCCGAGGAGCGCCGCTCCGAACTCGTCCACCTGAACGAGATGGACGGTCCCGCGTTCAAGATGGACGAAGACCCGCGCGTGACCCGCGTTGGCGCATTCCTCCGCCGCTACAGCCTCGATGAGCTGCCGCAGCTCTGGAACGTGCTCCGCGGCGACATGAGCCTCGTGGGCCCGCGTCCGCCGTTGCCGCACGAAGTTGCCCAATACGAGACCTTCGAACGGCGACGCCTCTCGATGCGCCCCGGACTGACATGCCTTTGGCAGGTCAGCGGCCGCAGTGACGTCCGCAGCTTCGACGAGTGGGTGCGGATGGACCTCGAGTACATCGACACATGGTCCGTCGGCAGCGACCTCCGGATCATGGCCCGCACGTTGCCCGTCGTCGCCTTCGGGATCGGCGCACGTTAGGCAACGGACTGTTCGGGCACCGTAGCCCCTAGAGTCCGCCCGTGACGACCTTGGTCGTGACCGTCGTCCCGAATCCGATGAGCTGCTGGATCGGGAACAAGATGCTCTGGATCGCGTAGCCCGTCGACGCCATGCCGGTCGGCGGAACCACGATGACGTCGCCGCCTTGGAGCAGGTAGTTGGTCGACAGGTCGCCTTGCTCGATCGAGCTGAGGTCTGCGACCAGGACATGGGTCTTGCCATCGATCAGGCGGATCAAGCGGATGCGATCCTTCGCCGCGAACCGCCCAACACCGCCAACGTTTCCGATGGCTTCGACAAGGCGCGTCTCGCGCGTGAGCGGGAAGGTGCCCTGGCCACCGACTTCACCCAGAACGGTGATCTCGCTGCTCAGCGACGCCTGCAACGCGACGGTGACGCTCGCGTCGCGCTTGTATCGGGAGATTCGGTTCTGGATGTCTGCGGCCACGTCTTCGGCGGTCCGTCCCGATGCGGGAATGTCGCCGACGAGGTCGATCGAGATCATGCCATCCGGACGAACAACCACGTTCCGCGAGATGGCGGGCTCAGGGAGCACCGTGATCTCGAGTCGATCCGGCGGTCCGATCCGATACGGCAGCGTCTTAGGCGCCGGCGGCGGCGCCAGGCCGACCGACGTCGTGGAACAGGCACCAAGACCTACGGAAAGGGCGAGCAAGAACAGCACGAGAACCAGACGCGAAGAGCGCTGCATGATTGTCTCCTTGGAAAGCCGAGGACGGCAGTCTAACCGTTGCGTTGGCGCTAAGGGCGATCCGCGCATCAGTGGTCGGAACCCCGGCCGCGCTACTCGGTTCCCTTGGCGCGCTCGAAGGAAAAGAGCGTGTGACCGACCTGGAGTTCGTCACCGTCCTGGAGGGGTGAGGATCGAACCCGCTTGCCGTTGACCTTCGTCCCGTTCGTGGTCTGGAGGTCTTCGACCGCGTACTGATCGGTCTCCTCGTCGTACATCACGATTGCGTGCTCGCGCGAGATGCCTTCGTCGAGCAGGGTGATGTCGGTGGTCGGATTTCGGCCAATGAGCGTCTCTTCGGCCGCGACCTCATAGGTCATGCCTTCGAAACCACCGTTCTTGATCGTGAGAATTGCGGGGTTTTCCGCCACGCCGTTCCTCCTGCGTCCCGGGTTCATCGGAAAGGCGTGAGCGGCGCTTGAGTGCGGAAGAGGCCTCCGCGCGCTGCGGCCGCAGCCCTACAGGCGCCGGTGGGAGAGGACTGGGAGGCGATCGCGCGTCCGCTCCTGGGCGTCGAGATCACAATCGGCCAACAAGACGCACGGTTGGTCAGCGGCCTGGGCGATGACTTGTCCCCACGGGTCGATGGCCATGGCATGGCCGTAGCTGGCGCGATCCGGGGTGTGCTGGCCGCACTGTGCGGGCGCGAGGACGAAGCACTGGTTCTCGATCGCGCGTGCGCGAAGCAGCGTCTCCCAATGGGCACGGCCGGTCTCGGGAGCGAACGCACTCGGAACCACGAGGAATCGCACGCGTTCGTCGGCGAGCTGTGCCCGATAGAGCTCTGGAAAGCGCAGGTCGTAACAGATCGAAAGGCCGACCCCGCCGAAGGGCGTGTCCGCGACGACGACTTCGTCGCCCGGCGCGATGCTCATGGATTCGGCGTAGGCCTGGCCGCCCTGGTCGGACAAGTCGACATCGAACAGGTGGATCTTGCGATAGACGGCTGTGTCGGCGCCGGTCGGCGAGATCATCACGCTCGTGTTGAAGACGCGACCGTCGTCGCGCGCCTCTGGGATACTGCCCGCCAGGATCCATATGCCGTGCTGCCGCGCCCAACCGCGAGCGGCCGCGAGGATCGGGCTGGCTTCGAGGCTCGCCGCGCACGGAAAGGTCTGCCCCTCACGGCGCAGGTAGCCGAACATCTCCGGCAGGGTCACCCACGTTGCACCCCCGCCCACAGCCTCGGCGACGCTGGCCGCCGCGGCTTCGAGGTTCCGATCAACGTCGTCGACCGAACACATCTGGATGACACCCACCCGCATGGCCGCGAACATAGACCAGGGATGAAGCTGCTGGACCGTTTCACCGAAACAGCGAACGCGATCAAGCACCGTCGAGGATCTTCCATTTGAGCCAGAAACGCGCCCGCCCCGGATCGATCTCGTTGTCGCTCGGCGGTGTCCTCTCGCCGCCGTTGCCGGGCGCGCATGGTTTGACCAGGTCTGCGATCGCCCGGACCGTCGAACGCACCCGCGAGGTCGTGCCCCAGCTGCTTGGGCGAGACGCACCATCGGGTTTCCTGAAGTTGCCAAAGCGAAGCGCGCCCGTGCGCGCCATCGAAGCCGAGGCCCGCTACTGGCGCAGGCGCAAGGTACGCGACGTCATCCACATCGGGATCGGCGGCTCGAGCCTGGGCGCGGACGCCATCTTGAGGGCCCTCGCACACCCGGATCACAATCTTCTTCCCGACGCGCGCCGTTCCGGCCCCCGCGTACATTTCATCGACAATGTCGATCCGGAGCGCCTCGGCGCGCTCCTCGAATGGGTCGACCCTCGCCACGCCGTGGTTCACACGGTTTCGAAGTCGGGCGGAACCGTCGAGACCGCCGCCGGATTCCAGATCGTGCGCGACTCGCTGACCCAGGCCGGCGTCGACTGGCGCAGGCACAACGTCTTCACGACCGGCAAGGGCGCCCTCCGGAAGATCGGCCAGGAAGCCGGGATACGAATGCTGCCGTTTCCGGACGACGTAGGCGGACGTTATTCGGCGCTGACGCCAAGTGGGTTGCTGACCCCGGCGATCGCCGGCGTCGACGTTTCCGGGCTTGTCGCAGGTGCGCGCCGATTCGCACAGCGTGCTGCGCGACTCCAGCCAGCCGAGAACCCGGCCCTGATGGCGGCCACGGTCGCGTTCTTGCTCGATACGACCCGTTCGAAGCCCATGCAGGTGCTCATGCCCTATGCCGACGCGCTCGAACCCCTCGGCCGCTGGTACGTGCAGCTTTGCGGAGAGAGCCTCGGGAAACGGCGGGGGACTGGATCGCGCGCCCGCTCGGTCGGCCCGACACCGCTTCCGGCGCGCGGCACGACGGACCAGCACTCCCAGGTGCAGTTGTTCGTCGAGGGACCCGCGGACAAGCTGGTGATGTTCGTGCGTTCCGCGCGCGACCGCAGAGCGCTCACGATTCCGGGGAACGGGCCCGCCGAGTATTTGGACGGCGTGGAACTTGGCGCTCTACTCCGCGCGGAGCAGGCCGGCACCGAAGTCGCGCTCGCCCAAGCCGGACGCCCAAGCCTGTGTTGGGATCTCCCGGAGATCGCACCGGGTCCGTTGGGAGAGCTACTGGTGGCCCTCGAACTCATGACCGCGGCGGCGGGGAGCCTCTACGGCATCGATCCCTACAACCAGCCCGGCGTCGAGGCTGGCAAGGTGGCGGCCTTCGCCCTGATCGGGCGGGAAGGCTACGCGGACGAACGTGCGCGCATCGAAGCCAGCCGGCCGCCGCTATGGCGTATCTGAGCGAGGCCCGGAGCGGGCGCCCCGTTACTTCCGGAAGTCCTGCGGGTCGATGCCGGTGCGTCGAATGACGTCGTAGAAGTCCTTGCGGTCCTTCTTGGCCAGACGTGCCGCGCGGCTGATGTTGCCACCGCAGCGGCGCAGTAGACCGGAGACATAGCGCGACTCGAACGCACGCTTGGCTTCCTTGAACGAGGGAACCTCATCTCGAGCCAGCAGCAGTGCCTCGGCGCTCACCGTCCCGTCACCAGCCAGCAGCACGGCCTCTCGAATCCGCGATCGGAGTTCGGCGACGTCGCCGGCCCAGACTTCCTCTTCCAGGAAGGCTCGCGCATCGGCGGTGAAGCCCACGGGGTCAACCGACGCTTCTTCGCAGAATGCACGCAGATAGTGCGCCGCGAGCGGCAGCACGTCCTCCGCACGATCGGCCAACGGCGTCAGCGCGATGGCATGGTGCGCGAGTTCACCAAGGAAGTCGGCGTTCTCGGTGCTCGTTGCGATGATCCGCGGATCGAGGGTTCGGCTCTGGCTCTCGCCTTCGCGTTGGAAGCGTCGGCTCGCGACGGCTTCTTGCACCGCATTCAAGACTTCTGGGCGCAGCGCATCGATGTCGTGCAGGACGAGTGAGGTTCCTGCCGCTCGCTGGAAGGCGCCGGCATACTCGCCCGGGATGGCGGGATAGACGCCCTCGGAGCAACCGAACAGCTCGCGACCCTGCAGGGCTTCGGGGATCGCGGCACAGTTCAGGACCTCGAGTGAGCGCTCGCCTTTCGCACCCCACGTATGGATCGCGCGGGCGAGACCTTCCTTGTCCGACCCGGGGATGCCCGAGATCAAAACGGGAAGATCACTCCGTGCGGCGATCGTGGCCTGGGCCACGAGTCGACGGTTGGATTCGCTCGAGCCGACGATGCGGTCCTCGAAACGGCGACCCGTCGGCTCGGAGACGTCGGATTGACCGACACCAAAGCCGTCGGCGACGACTTTTTCCCCCGATTCAACAGACCCTGTGACGCGGCTCACGGTTCCCATGCGAGGCACTCCCCCCTCATCCGATCGGAAACTATTGGAAATACGGGGTGTTTGTCAATGCACCTGCGAGTAGACGCCGTTCGTTGACGCCCCTGCCGGAAACATGATACGTCCTGAGTGCCGGGGGCGCTGTGTTCTCCGGGCCACAGGAGGCCTTGGTGGCCGAAGCTGCTCCGCTCGAACCGCGCCGCGTCCAGCGGCTCCCCGATGCGCTGGTCGACCAGATCGCAGCCGGCGAGGTCGTCGAACGGCCGGCATCCGTCGTCAAGGAACTCGTCGAGAATGCGATCGATGCCGGCGCGCGGCGCATCCGCGTCGAGATTCGCGGCGGCGGGTCGCAACTGGTGGCCGTGACCGATGACGGGCGCGGCATGTCGGCCGAAGACGCCGAACTGGCTCTCGAACGCCACGCGACCAGCAAGTTGCGAGCGATCGACGACCTGAGCGACATCCAGAGCTTCGGCTTCAGGGGGGAGGCGTTGCCGGCCATCGCATCGGTGTCGCGCTTTCGCCTGCGGACGCGCGCACGCGGTGCGGACGAAGGCTTCGAGATCCGCATCGAGAACGGCGAACGCGTCTCCGCGGGACCGGCGGCCGGGCCCGAAGGGACGCGGATCGAGGTGGCGCAGCTCTTCGGTGCGATCCCCGCGCGACGCAAGTTCCTCAAGAAGGACGGCACGGAATGGGGCCATGTCTCGGATTGGCTTTCACGGGCCGCCCTTGCACTTCCCCAGGTGCACTTCGATGTCCTTCGCGAGGACAAAGCGGCACTGTCATGGCCGGCGACAGAGGATCCGCTGGTCCGAATCGCCGCGGTGCTCGGAGAGCGCGAGGCGGCCACGCTGGTTCATGCCGAGCGCGACCACGGCGACCTTCGGATCGAGGCTTTCGTTTCCCGTCCCGATGCACACCGCGCCACCGGAACCGGCATCCACCTGTTCGTGAATCGACGTCCGGTCCGCGACAAGACGATGCGGCACGCCTTGCTCCAGGTCATGCGCGACATCCTGCCCCGAGGTCGCTTCCCGACTGCACTGCTCTTTCTCGATGTCGCCGAGGGCGGCGTGGACGTGAACGTGCACCCCGCGAAGTGGGAGGTTCGTTTCGCGGATTCGCAGGCCATCCATCGATTGGTCTCGGCCGTGGTGCGAGATGCCATGAGCGGGCGCGATTGGCTCGGAGAGTCTTCCGCCGACGTGGGCGCGTCCGCGGCACCAACAGGTGTCCGCGAAGGGCGTCCGCGCCCCGACGTGCATGCGGGGACGACCCCTTCGGCCGGCGCTCGTGCGTCGAGCGGGGGCTCGGATTGGCTGTTTGCCGGCCGCGACGTGGAAGGCGCGGCGTTTCCGGAAAGCGCTGAAGAGACCGCTGTTACGTCGAGCCGCGAGCGACCCTTCCGGTTCGCCGACCTCCGGCCCTTGGGCCAACTCCTCGGCACCTATCTGTTGACCGAGGGCAAGGAAGGCCTGGTCCTGGTGGACCAGCACGCCGCCCACGAACGCGTCTTGTACGAGCGGATGCGGGCCGGCTGGCTCGAAGGCGACGCGCCACGCCAGGCGCTCCTGGTGCCGATCCCGGTCGAGATCGAAGCGGCGAGCCGCGAGGCGCTCCTCGATGCGCCGGAACTCGTGATGCGGCTCGGGTTCGAGGTCGAGCCGTTCGATGGGAATACCATCGCCATCCGCGCGGTTCCCGAGCTGCTTGCCGAGCGCGATCCTGCCGGACTGGTCCGCGGCCTGGCCGAAGAGCTGCGAGAAAGCGGCGGGGCAGCCGCCGCCCTCCGGGCCGGCAGCCGCATCCTCGACACCGCCGACCACCTGTTCGCGACGATGGCCTGCCATGCCGCTCGCCGGGCCGGCGACGTGCTCGTAGACGCCGAACAACGCGCCATTCTCGAAGCCCTCGATGCCATTCCGTGGGCTCCAACGTGCCCACACGGCCGCCCGGTGGCCGTGCGGATGTCTCTTGGCGAGATCGAGCGGCGCTTCGGGCGCAGCTGAGGCGGCCGCCTCCGGAGCGGGGGAGGGCGCAAGCGGCGCTCTCGGCCCCTCCGGCTAAGGTCTCCCGCCATGTCCGCTCCTTCCCCCGCAGCGCTTCCGCGCCTCGTCGTCGTCGCAGGCCCGACGGCCGCAGGAAAGACCGCACTCGCGCTCGAGTGGGCGGAGCGGTTTGGCGGCGAGATCGTCAATGCGGACTCTCAGCAGGTCTACCGCTACATGGATGTTGGAACCGCGAAGCCCACGGCGGCCGAACGACAGCGGGTCCCGCATCACGTGATCGACGTGGTGCCGCCTGACGACCCTTACAGCGCCGGACGTTATGCGCTGGACGCCGAAGCCGCCGTCACGACGATCCATGGGCGGGACAAGCACGTGTTCGTCGTGGGTGGAACCGGCCTCTATCTCCGTGCCTTGCTCGAAGGGTTGACCGCGCCAGTCGGCAGCGACCCGGATCGCCGTGCCGAACTCGAAGCCGAGCACGAGGCCGCGCAAAAGGCCGGCGACCCCGGCGCGCTTCACCGCAAACTGCAGGAACTCGACCCCGCATCGGCGAAACGTCTGCACCCGAACGATGCCATGCGGCTGATCCGGGCGATCGAGATCTGCGAAACCACGGGCCGGCCGGCCAGCGAGTCGCTTCGCCAGGGACCCGCCGAACGACGCTACGAGGCCCTGTACCTCGTTTTGGATCCTGGGCGCGAGGCCCTCAACGATCGCATCGACCGACGTTGCGAAATCATGGTCAAGAGTGGCTTGCTCCAGGAGGTTCGCGATCTCCGGGAACGCGGCTACGGCCCCGAACTCGCGTCGATGCGGGCCATCGGATACCGGCACCTACAGGCCGTGGTCGACGGCCGCGAGATCCTCACGAATGTCGTCGAGCAGATGAAACACGACACCCGGCAATTCGCCCGTCGACAACGGACCTGGTTTCGCGCAGTTGCGGACGCACAATGGATCGACCCCGTGAAGGACTCGGGGACTGCTCAGGAGGCAGTCACTCGCTTCCTCGGAGATGCCTCGTGAGCGCACCGCTTCCCATCGTTGCCATCGTCGGCCGACCCAACGTCGGAAAATCGACGCTCTTCAATCGCTTCGCCGGTCGGCGCCGTGCGCTGGTCGAAGACCAGCCTGGCGTCACGCGCGACCGCATCGCAGAAGAGATCGAAGTCGAGGGTCGCTCCATCCTCCTCGTCGATACAGCCGGCCTGGACCCGGACGCGGACTCGGCGATCGAGAGTGCCGTCCAGGAGCAGGTCCGCGAGGCCATCGAAGGTGCGGACGCGATCTTCTTCGTCGTGGACGGTCAGACGGGGCTGCTCCCGCAAGAGCAGGAACTGGCCGCCGAGCTGCAGAGAACCACCCGTCCGATCCTTGTCGCCGTCAACAAGATCGATGCGCCAGTCCATGCCCAGCGAACGTTCGAGTTCCATGCGCTCGGGCTGGAACCCGTACGTGCCGTTTCGGGCGAACACGGCAGCGGCGCCTGGGATGCACTCGAAGAACTCGTCGCCGCCCTCCCGCCTGTGGTGGAAGATGCAGCGACCAGCGAGAACGATGGTGCGTTGCGCGTCGCGCTGGTCGGACGACCGAATGTGGGAAAGAGCTCGCTGCTGAACCGATTGGCCGGCGAGGAACGCGTGGTCGTCTCGGACGTTCCGGGGACGACGCGCGATTCGATCGACATCCAGTTGGAACTCGATGGCCAACGCTATGTCTTCGTCGACACGGCGGGGCTGAGACGCGCCGGCAAGCGCGACCGTCACGTCGAACGCGGCAGCGCATTGATGACCGTCCGCGCCATCGAGCGTGCCGAAGTCGCGCTGGTGCTGATGGACGCCGAAGAGGGGATTACCGACCAGGACATGCGTGTGCTGTCCATGGTGCGCGATCGCGGCTGCGCCTGCGCGCTGATCGTCAACAAGTGGGACACGCTCGAGAAGGGCGACGACGAAGGCGAGATCCGCTTCCTCGACGACGCGATCGAGCGCCGTTTGCGCCCGGTTTCGGATACGCCCGTCCTCCGCATTTCCGCCCTGACGGGGCGAGGCGTCCAGAAGGTCCTGCCCCTGGCTCGCCAGCTTGGGGACGCGGCCGGGATCCGGATCTCGACGTCGCAGCTCAACCGCTGGCTGCAGGCCTGCGTCGATCGCCATGAACCGGCGATGGCGACGAAGGGCGTGCGCAAGCGTCCGATCAAGTTCTTCTACGCCACCCAGACCGAAGCCACACCACCGACCTTCCTGTTGTTCTGCACGGATCCGAAGGCGATCCAGGCCCACTACCGGCGTTTCCTCGAGAACCAGCTGCGCGAGACATTCGACCTTGCGGGGGTGCCGGTCCGATTGCGCCTCCGGCGACGGAGCGAAGACCGGCACGAGTAGGGCGCAGCGCGATGCGGGCGCAACGGATACATTTCCGGCCCGAAACTCCGCTGCGTGCTCGCTCGTGATCGAGCCGCCGATTCCTGGATGGAGGCCCCCGTGGCCCGCAATGAACCGAACGCCGCCACCGAAGCCCTGGAAGAGATCGACGGCTTTTTCGACCGGATCGCCAACTGGGCGACCGAGAACCAGTCGATCGCCTGGGGCGTGGTCGGCGGAATCCTGGGCATTGCCTTGATCGCGTCCATCGTGAGCACGGTCCAGACGTCGTCACGGGAAGAAGCTTCCCAGGCCGTGGGCGAGGCCCAGTTCGACTACCTCAAGGCGATGGGGGCGCCCGATCTCGCCGCGTCCTTCGTCGAGCCCGCCAACCCCGAAGCCGCGCGGGCAACGCGCGAAGAGTTCGCGGCGAAACTCCTTGAGGCCGCCGATGCCCACGCCGGCACCGCCGCTGCGGCGGCAGGGCGCGTCGAGGCGGCCGGAATCTTGCGCGAACTCGAAGACGCCGCCGGCGCTCGCGCTGCCCTGGAAGCCGCGATCGATGAGGCCCCGAGTGCCTCCGCACTGCAGGCCACCGCATTGATGGACCTCGCCGCGCTGCTCGAAGCCACGAGCGCCTCCGAGGCCTCGGCGGCCTACGAGCGCGCCAGCGAGATCGATGACTTCCCCGGCGCCGCAGCGGCGCTGGCGCACGCAGCCCGTACGGCGTTGGATGCCGACGATAAGGCCCGCGCCCTGGCGTTGTACGAGCAGATGGAAACGCGTGCGGCCGAGACCGACGGCGAGATCATGGCGCCCGCGTTCGTCACAGCGCGCCTCCGCGAAGCGCGCGCTGCCGCGAGCAACGCGGTCGAGTAGGTCCGGGCGGCGCAGTCGCCCAAGAGGGGCGGATGCATGACGCCGGAACAGCGAACCGAGTTCGATACCCACGGGGTCGTACGCCTGGCGGGCGCGCTCGCGCCCGCCGAGATCGCGGCGGTTCGCGACCGGGTGTGGGAACGTGCGGAGCGCGTGCTCGACATCGACCGCGCGGTCCCCGAGACCTGGCGGCGTGTTCCGCCCAAGATCATGCGTGGAAACGGAGCCCCAGCAGGGATCTTCGCCGGAATCCTCAACCATCGCGTGAACACAGCGATCGATCTGCTCCTGGGCCCCGGAACATGGGACAGTCCGGTGGATCCTGGCCAGCTGTTGATGACGCCACCGGACTCGGACGTCTGGAACGTGCCGCACAGCATGTGGCACACCGACTTCCCGGCGCCGGCCTGGGAGCCTGCTGCGGTTCCCGGGGTCCAGCTGTTCGTGCTCCTACAAGACCTGCCGTCGCGCGGAGGCGCGACCTTGATCGTCGGCGGGTCCCATCGGCTGATCCAGCGATTGCCCGAGCGTCGGAGTCCGGACTTCGCAGGCCATTCAGCGGAGCTGCGGAAGGCATTGGCGCAGCAGGTGCCGTGGCTCAGGGCGCTCTGGACGCGGACCGGTCATCCACAAGAACGGGTGGAACAGTTCGTCGAGACCGAGGCCGTACACGATGGCGTACCGGTGCGCGTGATTGAAACGTCGGGACGAGCTGGCGATCTCTACGCCATGCACCCGTGGTCCATCCACGCGTCGTCGCCGAATTGCGGTGGCCAGATGCGGATGGTCGCGACCGAACGGATTGTTTCTCGCGCGGCGCATCTTTACACATTCAATCGGCCCAGTGCCTTGGAAGGCGTGTGAGCCGGGCGCATGCCGGCTGCCAGGTGATCGGGGGCTCGCCACCAGCCGATCTCGCGATTCCACAATGTCCGATAAGATAGATTATGTAAAGTAGAAGATTGTGAACGACGAAGGGCCGTCACAGGATGCTCCATCGTCAGTCCCCTGCTGCCCTCGACATCCGACTCCCGCCCCAATTCGATACGGTGCGCACCTGTCGAACCTTTGCCGGCTTCGCTGTCTCGCAAGAGAAGCCGGGGCGAGTTCGATTCCATTCACGCAGCGCTGGCCATACCCGTCGAGTTTCGGCAGCTTGGTTTCTCTACATTCGACGAAGTCACGAGCTGATCGAATTCCGGCACGGCCGACCGCTGCCTCCATAGACGGGAAACCAAGGCATTGGACAACACCCCGAGCGGGCTCCTGGTCGTACTGAAGCGGAGCCTGCAGCACACCCGGTCACAACACGAGCGACTGCGCGAGATCCACGAGGAGCTGGATCGTGCCTTCGAACTGGCAAACGCCGAAGCCGTCCACGTCTGGACAGGACGACTCAGGACCGCGCTGGACGCTCATTTCCGGCTCGAACAGAACACCCTGTTCCCCCTGCTGGCGGAACTGGCGCCGGCCACCCAGGCGGACATCCAGACCCTGCAAGCCGAGCATGTCGCGTTTCTGCGTGTGTTCGAGGCAGCCTCGGCGCCGAATTCGGCCAACGGGATCGAGCGGCACCTGCTCGTCAAGCTTCGCGAGCAGATGGCGGCCCACGAGGCCCTGGAGGAGCGGATCTTCTCGGAGGGGCTGGCCCAGACCTGACCCCGGGGTCAGGCCACCCACCGTCGGGAATATTCCAGGATCTCGGGATTCTGACGGCGCGCACCCGCGAGAGTGGCGGCGGCGTGCCGCTCTGCTACTCAGATCCCGCCCCCAGACAGTAGAAACCCCGTCGGGATGCCCGTTTCCTGACAGTTGCGGTCCTCCTCACTTCTCCAGAGGAACGCGAGACCGAGGTTGATTTCCGAGCCTGTGAATGATCGGCTCCTGGAAGTCGAGAGCGCCCTCGTGGCGTTGGGCCAGGAGACCCTGCTCGAAGCGCTCCGGCTTGCCGGGCCGGCAGCGTATGGGGACGTGCTCGGCCAGCTCTCGGAAGTGGATTGGGCCGGGGTTTCCGACGCCGTCGCACTCGCGCGTATGGGCGTCCAGGCGGACTCCGGACCCCGAGGGGTCCTGAAGCCCGGCAGCATCGTCGAAGCGGAGCCCACGGAGCGGGAGGACCTCCATGCGGAAGGACTAGCCGCGTTGCAGGCCGGCCGCGTCGCGGCCCTGGTCGTTGCAGGCGGTATGGGAACACGCCTCGGGTTCGACGGACCGAAGGGCGCCCTGCCCATCGGTCCAGTCAGCGAGCGCACACTCTTTGGACACCATGCTGCCCAGATTCGCGGATGGTCCGAAGCGACCGGGAGCCAGATCCCCTGGCTGGTCATGACAAGCCCCCGCACTGAGGCCATGACGCGGGCGCACTTCGACGCCGCCGGATTCTTCGGACTCGACGCGGCGAACGTGCATTTCTTCTCGCAGCACCAGCTTCCTGCGATCGACTTCGATGGGAACCTGATGCGTTCCACCCCCCACGAACCGGCGCTCAGCCCGGACGGCCACGGAGGGCTCTTCTCCGCCCTGGCCGCTACGGACCTGCTCGACAGGCTCGCGGCGCGCGGAATCGAGACCGTGTCCTATTTCCAGGTCGACAATCCACTCCTTCCGGTCATCGATCCGGTGGCGATCGCGCTGCATCGGCGCGCCCGGGTGGATTGGAGTGCCAAGGTCATCCGCAAGGAGACCCCGGCGGAGAAGCTCGGCGCCTGGGTTCAGCACGGCGACAGCGGCGCACGCATCGTCGAGTACACCGAACTCAACCCTTCCGAGCGATCGCAACGCACGCCGTCAGGGGATCTCGTGCTGTCCGCCGGATCCATTGGCGCGCATCTATTCGACCTCGCTTGGCTCAGGGAGTTCGTTCGAGAGGGCCACGCCCTTCCGATCCACCTCTCGCCCAAGGTCATTCCCAGCGTCGACTCAGGTCCGCAGTCGAGCCCGGACACCCAGCCGAACGGGTTCAAGCTCGAGCGATTCGTCTTCGACGCCCTGCCCTTCGTGTCACGCGCGCAGGCGATTCGCGTGTCGCGCCGTGACGAGTATTCGCCCGTCAAGAATGCCGCCGGCGACTACTCACCCGCAGCGGCCCGTGCTGCACTTGCTGACCGCAATCGACGCTGGCTCGAAGCGGCGGGAGCGAAGGTTCCGCCGAACACGATCGTGGAGCTCAACCCCGCCCACTTCCCGGACCCCGCGCACCTCTTGAATGGTGCGCCGCTCACTGCATCGGACGTCCCACCGGGCGTCCTCATGGTTGGAGGAAATCCCAGATGACCGCACGAAAGACCACGGCCCCCAAGAAGAAGGTGGCCAAGAAGCCGGCGCCGAAGAAGAAGGTCACCGCGAAGAAGCCCCCCACCAAGAAGGCCGCCGCGAAGAAGCCCACCGCCAAGAAGGCGGCCGCAAAGAAGACCACCAAGAAGGCGGCGGCGAAGAAGACCGTCAAGAAGGCCTCCGCCAAGAAGGTGACCGCAAAGAAGGCTGCGCCGAAGAAGGCCGCGGCCAAGAAGACGACGAAGGCAGCCGGCAAGAAAGCCGCGGCTCCCAAGGCTGGTGCGAAGAAGGCCACGGCCGCCAAGGCACCGGCCGCCAAGAAGGCCGCTGCGAAGAAGGCGGCTCCCAAAAAGGCAGCGCCCAAGAAGGCAGCGCCCAAGAAGGCCAAGAAGAAGAAGGCGCCGAAGATCAAGTACGTGAAGCCGGAGGCTCTCACGCGAGAGCCCAAGCCCGGCCTCGGCTTGAAGTGGGCGTGCTTCGGCTGTGGCTCACGCTTC
>JAJDAQ010000038.1 GCA_029261815.1 Deltaproteobacteria bacterium | reverse complement strand
CCTCGGGTTTGCCGGCTGCGCTGTGGTGATCTCCCATGATCGCTGGTTCCTGGATCGCATCGCGACCCACATCCTGGCCTTCGAGGGCGACTCCCACGTCGAGTGGTTCGAGGGCAACTACCAGGAATACGAAGCGGACCTCAAGCGCCGCAAGGGCGGCGACGCCGACCAACCGCACCGCATGCGCTTCAAGCGCATCGACGCGTAGGCGGAGCGCCCGCTACTTCCAGCCGGAGCCCGCGCCCTTGACCATGGCGAAGGGGCCAACGGGCCAGCGGTAGCAGTCGACCATCAGCTGGTTGATTTCAGCGTGCGTGGCGACGCCTTCCTCGGCGACGCGCGCGGCTTCCTTCATCATCGCCATGTAGATCCGGTTGGCGACGAAGCCCCAGGCCATGGGGTTGTCCTTGACCACGATCGGGTTCTTCCCGCTTTGGCTGGCGACTTCGACGACGGCGTCGCGTGTCTCTGCCGACGTCGCTTCGGTGACCACGATCTCGGCGAACTTCATCACGAATGCGGGCGACGCCCAGTGCCAGCCCACCACGCGGTCGGGGCGCTTCGTCGCACCCGCCATGGCCGCGATCGGGAAGCCCGACGTGTTGGACGCCAGGATGCTGGCCTCGGGGCTTGCGGCATCAAGGTCCTGAAAGACGCGCAGCTTGAGGTCGAGCTTCTCCGGCACGCATTCAATGACGAGGTCACAGTGCGCGGCATCCTCGAAGTCGCGCGTCCACGTGATCCGCTCTCGCGCCGCGTCTCCCTCGGCTTCGGTCATCTTGCCCCGCTGCACCGCGCCGGCGAGGCCAAAGCGACTCTCCAGCGCGTCCGTGCGGGCGACATCAAGGGCGTCCTCCGCAATGTCGGTACACACGGTCGTGTATCCCGCGGCCGCCGTGCTCTGGGCGATCCCGCCGCCCATGACGCCGGCGCCGACCACGCCGATTCGAAGCGAAGATGCAGTGGTCATGCAGCGTTCTCCGGCGGTCCGCCTTCCATCGAGAGCGTGAGCGCGTGTAGGACATCGGGGTACATGCCGGCCTTCAGCGTGGACATGGCCGGGTGAGCCTTTGCGGCAAGCGGTTCAGCCACTTCGATGGCGCGCGCGAGGACCTGGTCCTCGGGAGCCGTTTGCTCGACGATGTGGGCGGCGAGGCACTCGGGCCCCGAATAACGGCGACCCGTCGCGACCACTTCGTGCATTGTCTGCTTGGGCAGTCGCGCCTGGAGGATGGCCGTCATCCCGGGGTGAAGCGGTGCTTTCAGGTCGACTTCGGGCATGCAGAAGTAGCCCCGGTCTTCGCGCATGACGCGGAAGTCGTGGGCGAGGGCGACCTGGCCGCCAGCGCCGAACGCGTGGCCGTTCATCGCCGCCACGGTCGCGCATCCCATCGTGAGGACCCGTCCGTAGATCGCGAGCACCCCCCCGATGAAGGCACCGAAGTCGACGTCTTCGTTTCCCATGGCCCAGGCCAGGTCGAGCCCGTTCGAGTAGAACTTTCCGGTTCCGGTCGTCACCAGGGCCTTCGGGCCGTCGGCCGCGTCGACTTCGTCGAGCGCGGTATTCCATTCAGCGATCGAATCCGTGCGGAAACGGTTCTCGCCGTCGTCGAGTTGGAGAATGAAGACCGCGCCTTCACGTCGCAGGTCGATGCCCATGCCTAGTTGCCGAAGGCGTTGCGAATGCGCTCGATCGCTTCGTCGACGTTTTCTCGCGAATTGAAGGCCGAGATGCGGAAGTAGCCCTCGCCAGAGGGGCCGAACCCGCTGCCGGGTGTGCCGACCACATGGGCCCGCTCGAGCAGGCGGTCGAAACAATCCCAGGAACTCAGGCCGTCCGGCGTCCGCATCCAGATGTACGGCGCATGCTCCCCCGCGAATACGGTGAAGCCGGCGTTGCCCAGGCCTTCGCGGATGCGGCGTGCATTCTCCATGTAGAACGAGACCTGCTCGGCCGTCTGCTTCTGCCCGTCCGGCGAAAAGACGGCGGCCGCGGCACGCTGGATGATGTACGGAACGCAGTTGAACTTCGTCGCGTGTCGGCGCGACCAGAGGTCCCGCAGGGCGACTCGCTCGCCGCTGGCCGTCGTCCCGGTGCACTCCTTTGGGATGACCGTGTACGCGCAGCGAACTCCCGTGAATCCGGCGCGCTTCGAGAAGCTCCGCATCTCGATCGCGCACTCGCGGGCGCCCTCGATCTCGTAGATCGAACGCGGCAGCTCCGGGTCCTGGATGAATGCGTCGTACGCGGCGTCGAAGATGATCACGGTGTCGTTGCTGCGTGCCCACTGGACCCAGGCCGTGAGGTTGTCGCGATCCATGACGGCGCCGGTCGGGTTGTTGGGCGAACAGAGGTAGGCGAGGTCTACGCGATCCGTCGGCGGTGCAGGCGTGAACGCGTTGTCTTCGTTTGCCGGGAGATAGGTGATCCCGGCATAACGTCCTTCGGCATCCGCCGCGCCGGCGCGCCCGGACATGACGTTCGTGTCGACATAGACCGGGTAGACCGGGTCGGTGACGAGCAGTGAGCAATCGTTCCCGAAGATCTCCTGGATGTTGCCGGAGTCCTGCTTGCTGCCATCGGACACGAAGATCTCGTCACCCGCGATTTCGACGCCGCGCGCGGCGAAGTCGTGCTCGCGGATCGCATCGACCAGGAAGTCGTAGCCGTAGTCGGGCCCGTAGCCGCGAAAGGTCTCTAGATTGCCCATCTCGTCGACCGCGCGGTGGAGCGCTTCGATGACGGCGGGTGC
>JAJDAQ010000037.1 GCA_029261815.1 Deltaproteobacteria bacterium | reverse complement strand
GCATCGCCATTCACATGGGGGGTCGCACGATCCACGAGCGTCGGCTCGCAATGCGCGAGCACGCGATCGGCCGGCGCTTGCTGGACGACCGGCCGGTGCTGGCCCAGGCGCTGAACGACATGCCCGCACTCGCCGCGATGCCGGAGGGGTCACTCGGACGCGCGTACCACGCGTTCATGGATCACCCGGAGACGATCCCGGGCTACATGCTCTCGGGCCTGATCTACCGCGACGACTGGATCGACTCGGTCCCCATGGACGGCGAACTGCGCTGGTGCTTCGAGCGCTGGATCCAGACCCACGACCTGATGCACGTGGTGAGCGGATACGGCGCCGACCTCGCCGGCGAAGGGCTCAACATCTACTTCACGGGGGGCTACAACCTGGGTCTTTCCTGGCGGGCGACGTCGTGGACCCCGTTCGGGCTTGCGCCGCGCCTGATGCGCCCAAACATCGACCGGCGTCGTTGGCTCGGCGTCCTGCGCGAAGCGTGGCAGCGTGGCCACGCTGCGAGGCGCCACCTCTCCTTCGAGTCGGCTCCCTGGGAAGAGCTGCTACCGCAACCGCTTGAAGATGCGCGTGCCGCACTCGGCGTCCCCCCGCTCACGGACCCCGAGATGGACAGCGCGGCGTGGACCGATACGAGCTTCTTCACCCGCACGTTCCTCGCCTCCAATGTCGACAACGAATCGGTGCAGGGCGTAAAGGCCGCCGTGGAAGCCGGCGTTCCCGTGCGGGACCTGATGCGCTCCGACAGCGCGACGCGCGGCCGTGTCGAACGCCTGGCCCTGGACGGTGCCCGCGTCGACGTCCTTCTGGAGGCCTTGGCTGCCTGATTCCCCGGAGGCCGTCGCGACGCAAGTTGCATAACAGGCCACCGTGCGAGATGGCGTACCCTCGGCCTGCTCACCGCGCTCACCCGTGCGCGCACACCTGCTGACCCAAGGAGACAATCCATGTCGCCGAGAGCCCTCTTCCTGCTTGTGTCGATCCTCTTGGCATTGCCCGCGCACGCAGTCGATCCCATCACCGACTGCGAGCCGGAGGGCAACGCGCGGCCGATCTGTGTCTTCACGAATCCCGAAGACATCGTCGCGTTGCCGGGCGCCCAGGCTCTCCTGATCGGCGAGTACGGGGCGTCGGCCGACGAGCACTCCGGAGGCCTCGTCGTCTTCACGCTCGAGAGCGAGACCCGGCGCGTGGTCTTCCAAGGGGGTCAGGACAGCGCGACCTTCGAATCCGGCTGGGGCGACCCGGGCTGCTCGACACCGCCTTCCTCGGCATTCAACAGCCACGGCATCGACCTCGTGGAACGGGAAGACGGACGCCTCCAACTCCTGGTGGTACAGCACGGCGGACGAGAGGCCGTCGAGATGTTCGAGGTGATGGGCGAAGGAACCGAATGGAGCGTCGAGTGGCGGGGTTGCGTCCCGGCTCCCCCGAACGCATCGCTCAACGAGGTCACCGCCCTGCCCAACGGTGATTTCTACACCACGCAAATGACGCCGATCGATCCGCCCGTCGATCTGACGGGAGAGCTTCCCACCGAGGCAACGGGCCACGCGTTCGGCTGGTCTCAAGCCGACGCAGCCTTTCGCAGGATCGGTGGAACTGACGGGATCCTGCCCAACGGCCTCGAGATTTCCCTCGACGGTCGCTTCCTCTACATGAACGCGTCCGGCGAGAGCAGTCTGCGGAAGGTCGACCTCACGACCGGTCGCGAGGTCGCACGCGTGACCGTGGAAACACCCGACAACCTCTCCTGGGCACCTGACGGGCGTCTGCTGGTCGCGTCCCTCTCCGGCTTCAATGGGGACGACTTCGCTGCCTGCGCGACGCTGAAGCACGGCGCATGCGGCATCCCGTTCAAGATCATCGCAGTCGACCCGGAGTCGATGACGACACTGGGGACCGTCTACGAGAGCGACGGCGCCCCCATGGGCGCCGGAACCGTTGGCCTGCAGGTCGGACAAGAACTCTTCATCGGCTCCTTCAAGGGAGACCGGATCTTGCGCGTCGACCTGGGCGCGAACTGAGGTCTCTCGCCGTGCCCGACAACCAATCCGCCCCGTCCGCCCTCGATGGCCTTCGCGTTCTCGACCTTGGACTGCTCGTGCAGGCGCCGCAGGCGGCACAGTTGCTAGGCGATCTCGGCGCTGACGTGATCAAGGTCGAGCTGCCCGGAATGGGCGACCAATCGCGCTGGATTCCGGTTTCCCCCGATGACCGACGTGGCGCCTACTTCATCGGCTGCAACCGTGGCAAGCGCAGCATCACGATCGACTTGAGGACCGATGCGGGGCGCGACGTCTTCCTGCGTCTCGCCGACACCGCAGACGTGATCGTGTCCAACTTCCTGCCGGGAACGCTCGATCGATGGGGCCTGTCCTACGAAGCGGTCTCCGCCCGTAACCCCCGAATCGTCTATGCCTGCGGCAGTACGTTCGGTCCCGAGGGCCCTGACGCTGATCGCAAGGGCGCAGACCTCGCGGGGCAAGCAGCCGGCGGCTTGATTCGCCGCACGGGCCCGGACAATCCGACACCGGTGGGTGTCACCATCGCCGACCACATCGGCTCCCAGAACATGTGCAATGGCGTCCTGGCTGCGCTGCTCGTGCGCGAGCGCACCGGGCGCGGACAACGCGTCGACGTGTCGTTGCTGGGAGGACAGATCTTCGCCCAGGCCTCGGAATACACGTACACGTTCCTGACCGGTGAGAATCCGGGCGATGTCGACCGGGGCCACCCGCTCCTCCTCATGACCTACGGCATCTTCGCGACCGCCGACGGCTACATCGCCATCGTGGGCGTGCAGCCGCCGATGCGGAAGGCGTTCTTCGAAGCGATCGAACGGCCGGAACTCACGACCGATCCGCGTTTCGATGCTCCGCTCTTCACGCCGGAGCAGAAACGCGCTTTCTTCGACACGCTCGAACCGACGTTCCGGACGCGAACCACGGCCGACTGGGAGCAACGCCTGCGCGCGGCCGGCCAGCGGTACGCCGCAGTACGCGAGTACACCGAGGTCGCTGCCGACCCCGGGGTCTTCGAGAACGGTTATCTGCAGCGGGTCGAGGGCGCTGACGGAAGCTCGGAGCTGGTCGTCGGGTGCCCGATCCGCCTCAGCGAGACTCCGACGAGCCCGGGGACCACGGCGCCTGAACTCGGGCAACACACGGAAGAGATCCTGCTCGAGATCGGCCTCGAATGGCCCGAGATCGAAGATCTCCGCTCCCAGAATGCGATCTAGGCGAAGCCGCCGGCCATCTTTGCTATCTCCACGCGCCGGGGCGGCCCTTTCGGCGGCCTCCGTGGAGGACCCGACGATGCTGCGCACCTGGGGCGCCGATGGCGCCGGTATCGCGGCGTCGACCGTCTGCCTGGTGCATTGCCTGGCCAGCCCGCTGTTGTTGGTCGTGGGCAGCGCCCTGCCCTTTGGCGGCATATCAGACCACATGGTCCATTTCGTGCTGCTGGCCCTCGTCGTGCCGATCAGTGGCTATGCCCTCGTCACCGGGCACCAGCACCACGGAAGCTGGCGGGCCCTCGCTCTCGGCGCCGTTGGCGTACTGGGCCTCGCCATCGCGGCCATCTTCCTCCACGACGCGGTCGGGCACGAGGTCGAGCGCTGGGTCACCGTGGCCTCCTCAGCCGTTCTGGCCAGCGGCCACTGGGTCAACTTCCGCGCATGTCGTGCGCAAGATTGCGCGCACACCCACGAGGACGGCGGACCCCACTGAACGCGACCGGCGGCGTGGGGCGAAACCGCTAGGTTCCGCGCGCCATGAGCTCTGCCGTCCAAGAAACCGTCTCGCGCCGCAACGACCTGCGGAACCTCGCGATCATCGCCCACGTCGACCACGGAAAGACGACGTTGGTCGACGCCCTCTTCCGTTTCACCGGAACGGTGGAGTCCCATCAGGACCTCGGGGACCGGGTGATGGACGACGGGGACATCGAGCGCGAGCGCGGCATCACCATCACGGCCAAGAACACGACCATCAAGTTCGAAGGCACGCGGATCCAACTCGTCGACACCCCGGGCCACGCCGACTTCGGCGGCGAGGTCGAACGGGTCCTCGGCATGGTCGACAGCGTGCTGCTGCTCGTCGATGCCGTCGAAGGCGTCATGCCGCAGACGCGCTTCGTCCTCGGCAAGGCCCTCGAGCACGGGCTCCACCCGATCCTGGTCGTGAACAAGATCGACCGCGAGAACCAACGCGGCGACGCCGTTGTCGACGAGGTCTTCGACCTGCTCGTCGAACTCGGCGCGACGGACGAGCAGCTCGAGTTCCCGGTGGTCTTCTGCTCCGCGAAGGCGCGCATTTCCGGTCGCGTCATCGGTGAAGAGATGAAGGACATGCGGCCGCTGCTCGACGCCATCATCGAGCATGCCAAACCGCCGGCCGTCGACGTCAACGGCCCCATGATCTTCCAGGCCGTCACCCTGGGCTACGACGCCTTCCTGGGCCGGCTCGTCATCGGCCGCGTTGCGCGCGGTTGCCTCAAGCGCGGCAGCATGGTCGTGCGCGTCCCTGAAGAAGGAAAGCCCGAGAGCTTTCGTGTCACCAAGTTGTTTGGCACCGACGGGCTCGAGCGCGTCGAGAAGGAAGAGGCGCTGGCCGGCGACATTGTGATCCTGGCCGGAATGAACAGCATCGACATCGGTGACACCATCTGCGACCCGGCCCACCCCGAGTCCCTGCCGCGGATCGCCATCGACCCGCCGACCATCCGCGTGAACTTCACGCCCAACAATTCACCGTTCGCGGGCCAGGACGGACAATTCCTGACGAGTCGCCAGATCGGCGATCGGCTCGAGCGCGAAGCGCTCTCGAACGTGTCGATCAAGATCGAGAACACCGGCTCGCGAGAAGTCTTTGAAGTCGCGGGCCGCGGCGAACTGCAGATCTCGGTGCTGATCGAGACGCTTCGCCGCGAAGGCTATGAGATCGCGGTGTCGAGGCCCGAGATCATCTCCCGCGAGATCGACGGCAAGCAGTGCGAACCGGTCGAGGACGTGGTCGCCGAAACCCCCGAGTGGGCTGCCGGCTCGGTCATGGAGAAGCTCGCGCAGCGCAAGGGCCGGATGACGCACATGGAACCGCGCGGTGACCGCACCATGATGGAGTTCATCGTGCCGAGCCGGGGGCTGTTCGGCTACCGCAGTGAGTTCCTGACCGACACGCGGGGCGAAGGCATCCTGCATCGCACGATCCGCGGCTACGAACCATTCGCCGGAGCCCTCGAAGGGCGCGGCGTCGGCGCCATCGTTTCCAGCGAGACCGGCAAGACGACCCCGTACGCACTGTTCAACATCCAGGAGCGCGCGACCCTGTTCGTGGATTCAGGCACGCCGGTCTACGAGGGCCAGGTTGTTGGCGAGAACCGGCGCATCGGCGACATGAACGTGAACGTCTGCCGACCGAAGAAGCTCACCAACGTTCGCGCCGCCGGGAAGGACGAAGCCAGTGTCGTCTCGCCGCCGCGCAAGATGACCATCGAGAGCGCGCTCGAGTGGATCGAGGACGACGAACTCCTCGAGGTCACGCCCAAGTCGCTGCGGCTCCGAAAGCGCGTGCTGGCGAGCAACCTGCGAAAGCGCTGAGTCGCCGGGGGCGCCCACCGCGCCCCTCAGGAACCGGCAGAAAGTCCTCAAGAACCGGCAACAGGATCCGACAAGTCCTCTATCGCCCGGGTTTTTCCGGGTTCTGGGGGATTCCTGATGACCGCGACCGCGCCCGAACCGCTGCTTCCGCTCGACGAGCCCACCTTCGTCCGCATGCTCCGCTACGCCCTGGCGACCGGCGGCGAACGTCTTCATTTTCGCCCCGGTGCACGTCCGCTCCAGCAGGGCATGGGACCTGACCGCGAGCTTCGATACCGGCAGATGACGGGCGACGACACGCTTGAGGTGGCCGGCTACATGCTCGCCCACGCCCACGTCTCGGAGCGCCTCAAGAACGATCCCTGTGACGCCGCGCGCCCGATGTACCTGTTCTACGAGATCCCGGGCGAAGCCTTGATCGAGGCCCAGATGGAATCCGCTCGTGGCGGCATCGCCGTTCACCTCGACATCATCCGCCCGTTCTCGCATCCGCACGACATCGAAGCCATCGAACGCTAGGCGGCGGCTCAGGCTGCCGGAAAGACCTGGATCGTCTCGAACACTTCGAGCTGCTCGAATACGCCTTCGGTCCAGTACGGATCGCTCTCGGCGAAGCGCCTCGCTTCGTCCAGGGAATCAAATTCGAAGACCAGCACGCTCCCGCACGCCTGCCCTTCCGCGTTCTTCAGCGGTCCGGCAAAGCGCGCGCGTCCCGCGTCGGCCAGCGGCTTCGCATTCGCCAGATGCGCGTCTCGAACTTGCGCCCGTTTCTCCACGCTGCCTTCCCGGTCGCGGCCGATCACGACGAAGAGCGGCATCAGCCGAGTTCCTTCCGGAGATAGGCCAGGGTCATGGCCCAGGCGCGCGTCGACACCTCCGCGTCGAAGACCTCGGGACGCGCGTCGTTCATGAAAGCATGGTCGACCCCGGGAAAGATCGTGAAGTCGGTCTCGACGCCCGCTGCGCCGAGATCGGCCTCGAGCTGTCGAACGACCTCGGGCGGCACGAATTCATCGTTCTCGGCGAAGATCCCCAGCACGCTCGCCCGCAGGTTCGATAGGTCGAGGGAGACGTTCGGGTGAACGCCGTAGAAATCGGCGACCGCGCGAACCCGCTCGTTTCGCGTTGCCGCGTAGAGCGCCAGTTGTCCGCCCATGCAGAACCCGATGACACCCACCTGGCTGCCTTCCACGGCATCGTGGCCGAGCACGGCCGCGATCGCCCCGTCGAGGTCTTCGGCGGCCCGGGGAATCTCGAGATCCATCATCATCCGGCCCGCGGCGTCCGGGTCCGTCGTCGCGTCTCCGCGGTAGAGATCGGGGGCCAATGCGACGAAGCCTTCCCTTGCGAGCCGATCGCACACCTCGCGAATGTGATCGACGAGGCCCCACCACTCCGGCAAGACGACGACGCCGGGGCCGCGGCCTGACGCCGGAACCGACAGGTACGCCGGCGCTTCCCCCGCTGCCGACGCGAACGTGACATGGTGTCCTGCGAAAGCCATCGCTGCTCCTCCTCACTCGGCCACAAGCGGGACGAGCCGGCGCAGCATACAACAACGGGGAAGTCCGATTGGACTCCCCCGTTGGAACGAGACGGACCTTCGCGAGGCTTCCTACGGCACCGGCGGCGCGCCGGGGAACCCACCCCCGAGATTCGGGTTCGGGTCCCGGAAGATCGCTCCGTTCACGGGCGGCGGCGGCGGTCCCAGGCAACCCGCAGCCACGTCACAGGCGATGCGCGGAGGCACCCCATTCGGCGGGCCCACCGGCGGGTTGTTCAACGCGAGAAGCGGAGGCGCCGCGACATCCGTCGGGAGGAAGCGGTTCGCCAGGCCGGCGAAGTCCCGCCGACATTCGAGCGCCGCTTCGAGCGCGATCGAGGGTGTGCCGTTCGCGGCGGCCGAGATCGCCGTGCCGATGACCTCGATGCACGCACCGTCAGCGACACTTCGTACGCCTGCGGCTGTCGAGACATTGACGGCACTTCCGAAGCTGCACAGTCGAGAGCGCTCTTGCGCGAGCGCGATGCCGACATGCACTTCGGTGTCGCTACCGAGGCCGCGGCTACGAAGCTGAGGCGTAGCGAGACCGAAATGAGGCGCATCGCTGGCACGCGTGTCGATGACGCGGACCCCACCCGCGTGCACGAAGAAGTCGGCACGCGGCGACTCGACCGTCATCACTGCGCCCTGTCCGAGCTGCACGTAGACGTCGTCGATCATCAACGCCACGGTGGCGCCGTCCGACGTGAAGATTCGATCGCAGGCGCGAACGACGTCGTCGCAAGCGAGGGAGCGCGGATCTTCTCCCGGCGCCTGCGCGAAGACGGCGCCAGAGACCGACGAAACCGTACCGGCGACCGTGCCGGCGTCTTCGCACGCAACTTCGGACGGATCGGCCACGGACCGCGGGGCCGCGGAGACCGGAGGCAACGGCTGCGCGCCCTCACCGCCAGCGGAGGCCGCCGTCGCGAGCCCGAGGCAGCAGAACACAGCGAGTGCGCTCCAGGAAACCAGGGATCGGGATGTCAGCCACCCCGCGCGTTGATGAATCATGACTCAACTCCTCTACGGAGTGAGTGGCTCCTCGAAGCGATAAGTGACATACAAGCCGATCATCCAGCGGCTGTAATCGAAGACACCGACGTTCGAGTCGACATCGGACCACGCGTAGCGACCCATCAGCGACCAGCGATCGGCAAAGAACCACTCCAGTTCAGCCGAGGCGCGCCAGAGGTCCTCGTCCTTGTCACTCGTCATCCGCGCGAAGGTGCCGCCGGCGGGCGGCAGCACGGACGGATACGTGGACGGACTTCGGTAGTCGAAGTTGGCCCAGGAGACGTAAGCGCGGAACTCGAGGTCGTACGGGAGCTGCGTCTCGGTCGCGAGCCAGAGCTCGGGGCCGTCGTAGTCGTACTCGGAGCCACGCGCGGAATAATGATTCCAGCGCGCGCCCGTTGTCAGCTCGGTGTTGACGGTCCCAAGGCGCCAGAGGTGATCGGCCCCGAGCACGACGCCGATGCCGTCGCGGTTGCGCAAGGGCGCCTCGTTGACGCCGACAGGACCGCAGCGCCCAGCGTTGCAGACCGCACCGTTCGCTTCGAATTCGTCGAACGTCTCGAACAGGAAGTTGCGCTTGTACCCACGGACATAGGCCTTGGTCCGACCGATCTCGCCCCAGTCGTGGAAGAGCGCCGCTTCGGCTTCGTGGTTCCACAGGAAGGGATCGCTGCCGACCCAGGCATGCCCAACGTCGTAGCTGAACCGGAACGTCGTGGCGTCGCCCAACCGGCGATCCAGCCAGAGCCCGAGTACCGGATAGTGCTCGTCGAATCCGTCCAGGTCGAAGTGCTCCGACCCGTAGTACGTCAGCGTGAGGCCGCCGGCCCATCTCTCGGTCTGCAGGAGTTCGACTCCGCCGTGAAGCAGCCAGACGAAACGTCCGTCGTCTTCGCCGCCGATCTCTTCCGGCAGACGGACGCCCTGGCCTCGAAGTACGACGTTGTCGTCCCATTCAACGCCGAGACGCGCGAACGCCCAGCTCGAGGGGCCGCC
>JAJDAQ010000036.1 GCA_029261815.1 Deltaproteobacteria bacterium | reverse complement strand
ATGATGGCCGCGAAGGCGAGGTTGTTTCGGGACCGACGCGCCGAAGCCGGCATCCTTTCAGCAGCAAGTCCCGGGGAGGCGAAGGCGATCGGCCGTTCGGTAAGGGGCTTCGTCGGTGCCACTTGGGAGGCCGTACGATTCGAGGTGGTCGTTGACGGCAACGTTGCCAAGTTCGGTCAGAACGAAGCGTTGCGTACTTTCCTGCTGGGGACCGCCAAGCGTGTCCTAGCGGAAGCGAGTCCGGCCGACCTGGTGTGGGGCATCGGCTTGGACGCCAATGACCCACGGTCGATCCGTCCGACCGAGTGGCCAGGCCTCAATCTCTTGGGCTTCGCACTCATGGAGGCTCGTCAGCGACTTGCTGCCATGTAATAAGGCGCCGTGGCTTGCAGGCTATTCGGTGCGGTTGCTGGGCGTGGTAGCCTCCAGGGAAACCGGCGTTCAGGTGGCGGGGAGCAGTGCGCCGCCCGCAGCTGAGCGCCTACTCCGTTAGACGGCGGCAGCTGGCGTGCTCAATAGTCTTGCGTGGGTCATCGCAGTCTCTCCACTCATCGTCTACGCGGGCGTCGTCGGATTCGCAGCCGCTGCGGCCCTGTACCTCGGCCATTGGCCCGCCTACGCGAATCCAGACCCCAAGTCGCTCCCAGTAGTATTCGGGTGGGCTCGCTTCGCCCTCTTCGTGGCTTCATCCATCACGTTCGTCGCCTTGCCGGTGGTAGTCGCGGTTCCCGCGTATCTTCAGCCTGGTCACAGAATCCGCTCTGCCGTCACTGGGTTGGTTGCATGGGGGCTTTGGTTCGCTGCCTCCTACGCCGACCCAGGTGGAATCTATGACTGGTTCTTCGACTAGGCTGGCGTCCAACGAGGCGTTGAAGCCGAGAGGCGACTCGGTTGGCCATTTCCAATTTCGGTATCGTGCAGGAGAATCGGCGTTCTCGGCAGCTGGGTTCAGTGCCCGACTGCAGCCGAACGCCCGTCCGTTAGGCGGTAGGAAGTGCCGACACGCCTCCAAGTCGCATCCGCATTCGTCGAGCTCATCAACGCGCGCGACGTCGACGGCATCGCCCGAGCCGTTTCCAGCGACACGCGCTTCTTCGTCGAGGGCGAATCTCCCACTGTCGGGCGGGGGCGCGTCCGGGAAGCGTGGGCCGGCTACTTCAAAGCCTTTCCTGACTACGTGGTTTTCATGGACGAGGCCCACGAGCGGGCCGATGCGACGTACCTCGTCGGTCACACATCGGGGTCACACGTTGCGAGGGAGCTCGAACTCGTCCCGAGTAGCGTCATCTGGCGGTGCGAGGTGGCGGGCGATCAAGTCGCTGAATGGTCGATCTATCCCGCGTCAGCGGCCAACCGCGAGCGATTCGGCCTCGGCGTGCCGACCGTCTGACAAGGCGCTACGCCCGACGGACTACCGCCACGGCCAGAACGGCCGTGGTAGGGTTGAAGACATCTTGGCGGTCAGGTCAGTCGGGCAGTATGCCCACCTGCAGTTGAGCGCCTAGTCCGTTAGACGGCAAGCGCACGTGCTCGAAATCACCGAGACCCATCTTTCTGCAATTGAAGACTACGCTCGGGTCCCGATACGCTTCACCGTCAACTCGGTCTTGGATCTCACGCTCGAGTCCGGTGGGCTCGACGGTGTCCGGTTCACAGAGCGCCGCCTTGCCCAGCCATACATCAAGGACTACGACGCCGACCCGGGCAGTCGTCCTGCCGAATGGTCGCGGAGATTCGACACTTCCGGCTGGGGCGTAATCGTCGCGCAGTCGGGCAAAGACCTGGTTGGCGGCGTAACGATTGCGTTCGGTACATCAAACCTCGATCTCCTCGAACGCCGGGAGGACCTAGCCGTTCTCTGGGACGCACGTGTCGCTCCCGCGCAACGCCGCACAGGAGCCGGGGCCGCATTGTTCGCTGCTGCCGAGCGTTGGGCGCGGGAACGCGGATGTAAGCAGCTCAAGGTCGAGACTCAGAACATCAATGTCCCAGCTTGCAGGTTCTACCGTGCCCAGGGATGCACGCTTGGCGGATTCAACCGGTTTGCGTACCCATCGTTCCCGGACGAGATTCAGATCCTCTGGTACAAACAGCTGGTCCCGCATGTCGTATAACAAGGGGCTTCAGCGGACAGGCTATTCGGCGGCACGGCTAGCCGTGGCTGTCTGCGAAAGAACCGGCGTCCAGGAGACAGGCAGCAGCTCGCCGCCTGCAGCCGAGCGCCTGGTCCGTGGCAGCACGACCTTGGCTGGAACGACGCATAGCACTACAGGGCAGAGGCCATGGCAACGCTCTATCTGATGGCTGGGCTTCCGTGCTCTGGGAAGACAACGCTGGCGCGTACGCTCGAGCAGAAGTACGCGGCACTTCGCCTTACGCCCGATGAGTGGCAGGTGCGGCTCTTCGGACAAGACGCGGTAGATCCCCAGCACAACGCCCGCCACAGCCTCATTGAAGGTTTGCAGTGGGAAGTCGCTGAACGAGCGTTGGCGTTGGGGACGAGTGTCATACTCGACTTCGGCTTCTGGGCGCGTGAAGAGCGAGAAGATTTCCGATCACGCGCAAAGCAGCTTGGGGCAAGTAGCGAAGTGCATTTCCTAGATGTTCCCAGCGACGAGCTACTTCGGCGGCTGGCCTACCGAAATGAACAGCCGGGATTGGCTTTCCATATCCCCGAAGAAATGATGCGACCGTGGATCGAGCGATTCGAGAGGCCGGCCGCGGACGAATTGCAGCGTAGAGACTGAGCATGTTGCGCAACAAGCCGCTGCAGGTGGCCGGGCCACTGCGAGTTCCACTCGACCTCGGGTAGAGTTTGGGATCGAAACGTGGGCGCTTCAGGCGGTAGGCCCGAATAGTGAGCGCCATGCTCGTTAGGCGGATTGATCTTGCGCAGACTCGTCGTCATCCTTATCGCCCTCGTCCTGTCCGTTGTCGGATTCTTCGGCATCGTATTTCTCGCGTCAGAATCGGGCGAAGTCATTACACTTCGGACCTCCGATGCCCACGCGGAGCAGTATTCAACCCGTCTCTGGGTCGTCGACCATGGCGGAGCGGAGTGGACGAGAACCGGCCACGCGGAAAAGGCGTGGTTCCTTCGCATTCTGGCCAATCCTGTGGTCGAACTGGAACGCCGGGGGGAGTTGTCTGCTCGCATGGCTGTGCCAGTGTCGGAGCGCGCAGCTGCTGAAGCTGTCAATCGCGCCTACGAAGAGAAGTACGGCATCGCAGACTGGATCGTCGCTCTCTCTGGCGACGCGGCGAACAGAGTCGTCATACGACTCGATCGAGCGGAGCCGTAAGCACGAGCAGCCCAACAAACGCTTGCAGCGGACAACAGACGGCCGGGTGTTCCAGAGTCCGGTAGCATCCTGTCTTCGGAGCTCTGTGGCATAGCGTTGATGGTCATCGCTGTCTGTTGCTGCTGAAGCCCGGTCCGTTGGGCGGCTTGGATGCAAGCAAAGTGGATCCCGATCGTGCTGGCCGCCTGCTTGGTCGGCAGTGCTCCCGCGCACGCCACCTGGTCCGTCGTTGCGGTCGATGCCCAAACTGGGGAAGTTGGGATCGCGGGAGCGAGCTGTTCGACGGGCGTGCGGTTGATAGCCGGTGTCGTCCCGGGCTCGGGTGTGGTCGCCTCGCAGGCCGCCACGAGTTTCGTGGGCCGCGACCGGGCGATGTCGATGCTGGCCGACGCTGAACCCGCTGCCGCCATCATCGACGCGCTCGCGGATGAAGCGCTTTACGCCAGCCCCTTTCGAGTGGGCCTCGGCCGGTTGCAGTACGGGGTCGCGACTCTCCGGCCCTCGGCCACCGCCGGCACGCTGACGGGCGCGTCGGTGCCAGCCGAGTGGGGCGCCGAGCACCGGGAAGCCGGCGATGCTCGCGAGAGCTTCGCGGTCCAGGGAAACACCCTGCGGCCCGGTGTCGTGGAAGCCATGGCAGCGAGGTGGCGCGAAGACGCAGCCGCTTCGTGTCGTCGGCCCCTGGCGGAACGCTTGCTTCGCACCCTAGAGTCCGGCCGGGATGTTGGCGGTGACAACCGCTGTCCGATCGCCGCGTCGTCGCTGGCGGCGTTCCTGATCGTCGCACAGCCGAGCGACGATCCTGGTGCTCCTTCACTCCGACTCGATGCGCCGCTCCGTTTCTCCTGGCCCTCCATGATCTGGCACACCATTGCCGGCTACACACCCGCCGCACAGGTTCCAGAGCCCGTCGCTCGCCTACGTCAGCTCTACGACCGCGGAGCGCCGCCCGGTCCTTGTCCGGATTAGCACCACCCAGCGCCTCGGTGGCGAGTGCCATTGGAACGAGCATCGTTCGCTGGGCGAGTTTCCCTCGTCAGTTGCTGTCTTGGCGACACCGCTTAGATGACCGCTTCCTGTGTCGCCGCCAGGCGTCGGCCCGTTAGGTGGCAGGTTCAACTGGTTCCGGAGGGCTCCCAGGCATACTTGACGTCAGGCTCGCTCTCCGGGGGAGGGCTCACCCCGAACGCCACAGGTCGGAAGCCATGGCGCTCATAGAAGGCCCGGGCTTGCTCGTTCCCCTGGTGCGTGAACAGCGACAGCCCTTCTGGAGAAAGCTGCTTGGCTCTGTCGAGTAGTGCCGTTCCGACCCCTCGTCGCTGACACCGAGGTTCCACATGCAGCTGGTCGATCTCGTGTTCGCCAAGGGCAAGCAAGCCGACAATTGCGTTGGCTTCCACCGCCAGCCAGACCTCGTTATCGCGCATCACCACGTCGCGGAAGTGCCGAAGGTTGTCCGCATGGCTGTACTTCGTCCGTTCTACCAACCGCGGCTGCCTCGCATCCCAACGGGCGCGTTCCCACACCGCTACAGCGCCTGCTAGATCCTCGGGCAGTGCGCGTCGCAGTCGGAACTCAGGCATGGCTCAATTCTCCACATCGGTCTGCGGTTCAACAAGGCGCCGCGGTTTGACGTTGGCAGTGAGCGCTGCGGGTCGCAGCTGAAACGCAGTTCCATCAGACGGCAGGAAGCAATGGAAGGCTCATTCGCAGCCCTGCTCTTCGTCCGAATGCTGGTCAGCCGCCCGCATGCGCCGCCAGCCGTCTAGCGAGCCCATGAAGCGGAGTGGCTGACGGTTCCGGCTTGGCGATCATGGTAGAATCAAGACAGTCAAAGGCGTCGTGGCCCTTGTGCCGGGTTGGCGCGAGCCGCTGAGCGTCGTTTCGTTAGGCGGCAGAACGCATGATCGCGAAGCATGAGATCAAGGACGGCATCGTTCTCTACCTTGAGCCCGATGAGCTCGAAGCAGAGGGTGGCGTGTGCACCGGCGCCGACCGGGGCCGCGTTCAGGGTACCCACTTCTTCGTGTGCATCGCCGCAAACGAAGAATCCGGGAACTGGGTGCCCATCTTCTCCGTCGCCGGCCCCTTCCGCGAACTCGTCCCCTACGCAGAAAAGGTGGGTCAACCGGGGTGGTGCGAAAGCACGACCTGGTTCCACGAAAGGCAAGTCTGGCAAGCGCCGCACGCGGCCGTCATTTCCGCCGCGATTGCTGGCGGCGACCTCAGTCAACCAGGCAAGCGGAATGCGCTGACGGCGGCCGGTGTGGATCTTGTCTACGAGTCGGTGTTTCCGGGAAGTGCGGCCTAGCCAGGTGCTGCAGTTGTCAGGCTACCGGTGGGTCGAAACGGGGCTGTCAGTCAAGGATGTCACTCTTCTCCCAAGGAGAAGAGCGAAGGGCGCGCCTCTCTTCCCTGCAGCTCATCACCGGGCTTAGGCAGCAGGTCGTACTCATGCAGGTGCTCCCCAGCGACGTTGTGGCCTACAACCGAACGCCCGAGTTCACGGAAGGCACCGTTCCCGCCGCACTGCGCGCGAGTCATTCAACCAAGCAAGGGGTTTGGGGCCGCATCGTCGTTCTGGAAGGCGAACTCGTGTATCGGATCTACGGTCCGCCAGCGGAGGAGCATCTGCTGCGCCCCGGGGCGGAGGGCGTCGTTGCGCCGCAAGATCCCCATGAGGTCGAGCCCCGGGGCACCGTCCGATTCTACGTAGAGTTCCTACGGTAATCGTCGCTTCGTGCCGAACGGGTTTCCTGTTTCAGCATGTGTACCGGCCGCGTACGAACCGAGATCCTGTCCCCTATCCCATCAACCTGCGGAATGCCGAGCGGTTCATCGAGGAGTACAAGGACCAAGCCTGGTCCGACGTGCTCCCGGAAGTCCTCGCTGCCATGCCCACTGTCTAATGAAACGCAGTAGCCGATTGGGCATTCGGGGCCGATGCTGCGCGTGGTAGCGTGCAGCGGAGTCCAAAGTCCGTTCGACGGAAACCTGTCACACGAGAGCCCGGAGTTGTCACGACTTGAGCTACGCGCTGTTGATCATCGATATGCAGCGGGCTTCGTTCGATCGAGCGACACCCGTGTTCGACGCAGCCGGCCTGGTGCAGCGCATCAACTCGGTCGCTCGACGCGTGCGCCAGGCATCTGGTCGAGTCATCGTCGTTCGGTTCACCGGGCCGCGCGGTAGTCCCTACCACCCTGAACACGACGGCTGGCAACTCGCGCCAGGTCTCGAGGTCGAGCGAGATGACCTTGAGGTTCGCAAACCCGCGAGCGACGCGTTCCAATCCACGGATCTCGAGGCGGTTCTAGGCGCGCCAAGTGGGTGCGATGTGATCGTGACTGGATGTGACACAGAGTTCTGCATCGACTCAACGGTACGCAGCGCACTCGCTCGGGGATACCGCGTCACGGTTCCCGAAGATGGTCATTCTCTCATCGACAGAGCGCATCTGTCTGCCGAACAGATCATCGAGCACCACAATGCCATCTGGTCCACGCCTGGTGCACTCGCGGGGTCCTTGGCAGTCTGCAAATGCTCGGAGATCCTTGTGTAGGGCGTCTCGCCCGACCGGGACCTGCGGGGGGCTGAGCTTGCCATCCCCCACCTAACCAGTCACTGAAGCTGGTATTCCAACGCCACGTCCAAACGGGACTGATGTATCCTGCGAAGACGCTGGCGGTCAGCCGAGCCGGGTGCTGTACCCGCCTGCAGCTGAACGCCTACCCAGTTTGGTGCCGGTGGGACAACCGGGGTCGAGCGAGGAGACGCTGTTGGAAGTCCTTGGAGTCTCGGGATACTCGAGAGTGGTTTCGCGCTTCCATGACCTGAGCAGCTCAATCGAATTCCGGGAGCTTCACAGGTGCATCCTCCATTTGATCCCGGAGCCCGGCTCGACCGTCCTTGACGCCGGCGCTGGCACTGGCAGAGACGCCGCTGCCTTGGCGGCCATGGGCCACAGTGTCGTAGCGATCGAGCCGATGGACCCGTTCCTGGCGCAGGCGAGAGCCACGTATCGCTCTCCGAAGATTCGTTGGGTTTCCGACAGCCTGCCGGGTCTCGACGAGCTTCCACCCGAGCCGGAGCAGTTCGACTTTGTGCTGTGCCATGCGGTCTGGCAGCACTTGAGCGAAGCAGAACGTGCCGAGGCCTTCGCAAGGGTGGCGGCCCTGCTGAGGCCCAACGGAGTCTTCGCGCTCGGGCTGCGCCACGGTCCGCCCGGCGCGGGGACGCACTACTTCCCTTCGAGCGCTGAAGAGACAGTCGAACTTGCCGCCACCGTGAACCTGGCCGTCGAACTCCGCCTGGAGAACCAACCCAGCGTGTTGCCGAACAAGACCCAAGTGACGTGGACGCGGTTGGCATTTCGGAAGACGTCGCTCCCTTCCTCGGGTGCCACTGTCTAGCGACGCATCGCAGCTGAGAGGCTACCGCTGCGTCCAACGCTCCGTGTTAGCCTTGCCGGGCCTTCGGCCGTCGGCGGTGTGCTCGCTTGAAGATGAACGCCGACCCGTTAGGCGGCATGGGATCGAGGAGAAGATGTGATCTGGACGGGCGGATGTTTATGCGGCCGAGTCCGATATCGAATCGGATCGGCGCTTCGCAATGGCCGGAGCTGTCACTGCTCTCGTTGCAGGAAGGCGTTCAGCGGTTCCGGTTCAGCGTACGCCGAAGTCGTGGCCGACTCCTTCTCGTGGACGAGCGGGGAACAGAGCCTGACGCACTACGAGACCTCCCCTGGGTGGGGGATGGCCTTCTGTCGTTCGTGCGGCACCACCCTGTGCGGGCTGCACGAAGGGAAGGTGCACGGGGTCACCCTGGGGAGTGTCGATGGCGACGCTGGAGTCCAGATCGACATGCACATCTTTGTGGATTCGAAGGCTGATTGGGATCACATCGGCGGAGACGCTCCGCAGTTTTCGGAGTTTCCGCCGGATCCAGATGCGCCCTAGACGGCGCCGACGTGGAGCGTGTCGTACTCGAAGCCGCGGCTGCTGAGACGCTACCAGTGCGTGGGAACACACTCTGGTAGTGTCCGAGAGTACTGGCAGTCAGGTCAGCCGGGCAGCGTGCCCGCCTCCAACTGCGCGCCACATTTGTTAGGCGGCGAAAGTGTCGATCCAAGAACTTGGCAGTCTCGGCGAGTTGATCGCGGCCATCGCGACCGTCATGACGCTCATCTACCTGGCCGCCCAGATTCGACAGAATAACAAGGGCCTCGCGGAATCCACGTCAGCGTCCATCAATGCAAGTTTCGCAAGCATCAACTCGCGCATCAGCAGCGACGAGCAGTTCGCGGAGCTGTTCCTGAGGGGGCGGCGAGACCTCGACGCCTTGAACCCGGTGGAACTCGAGCGATTCAGGGCATTTACCCAGGATGTGTTGAACGTGGCCGTCTATGCGGACGGTTTGCAGGCTTCCCAAGACGTTCGCACGCTGCACTTCGATGCCTTCAACGTCATCGGGGGCCTCTACCACACGTATCCCGGAATCCGAGCCGTCGTGGACTCCCTGGAGACTTCCACGCCGCGAAATCTCGTCGAGAGAATCCGGCAATCGAGCTCCTCTTACGTGATGATCGAACGTGACGGCGCGGCTCGAGAGCCGACTACGTCTGGAACCGAATGATGCTTCGGTATCGTCAAGAAGTACAAGCGGTCGGCTGATTCGGGCACCGCGCCCGCACGCAGCCGAGCCCTCAGTTTGGTCAGGGAGCTTGGTGGATCATCGCTTCTCTCATGTCGCGGTCACGGTGACTCCGGACCAGATTCAGGGCTCGGCGCGATCCGACCTCCTTCGATTTTATGGCGAGCTCCTCGGCTGGACGGAGAACCCACGCCTCTCGCGGGCGGGGCAGCGGCTGTTTCTCCGCGCCCCGACTGACACCCAATACCTCACCATCCGCGCGGCAGAGGAGCCGATGCAGACGTCGGGGTACGAGCATCTTGGGGTCCTCCTGGACTCCGCTCCTGAGCTTCGGGCTGTTCATGGACGAGCCTCCGCACTGGCGTCCGACTTCCCGACGATGGAGCTAGGCGAGCTCCGGTCGCTCTACGACGATGCCCTTCTGACATTTCGCCTGCGCTACTGCCTGCCCCTCACCCTGGAATTTCAGCACATCGCGCGGCAATAGAACGACCGGGTCTGCGCGGCGGAGCGCCCGAACAAGTCCCCGGCGCGCAGACGGGCCGTCGCCGATCCGGCCGTGGTAGGGTGGAGAGGTCTCGGCGCACCACAGGTACCGCGGTAGGGTGCCGCCGGTTTCTGAGCCTCGGCTCCGTGCGTTAGGCGAAAGGAGTGTGAACCCTTGAATCCCAGCGAAGCGCTCTACCTGATCGTGGAGGCATCTCTCGCGCTCGCGGGATTCGCCGGTGTCATCACCGTGTTGGCGAAGCGTGGCGCAAGCGAGTTGCCGCGGCTGCACCGCCTCGATCTCGTGAACCTGTTGGCGACCTCACTCGCGGCGCTGTTCTTGAGTCTTGCGGCGTTGGTCTTGCTCGCGGCTGGCACGCGAGACCCCATCGTCTGGCGCGTGATCAGCGGTGTCGGCGTCCTCGTCACGCTGTACTTCGGTGGCAAGAGCACCCAGACCGTGATGGCAACTCCTGAGGGTCGCCGCGAAGGCACACCTGCGCTGGTGGCCATCAATGGACCGCTGTTGCTGGTATGCGCCGCCCAGGTCTGGAATCTCGTCGATCTGGGCGAGTTCTGGCCGGTTCTGCTCCTCCTTTCTGCGCTGTTCGCGGTCGGCTGTTACGCGTTCGTTCGCCTGCTCTTCGCGCACGGTGACTAACAATGTGTCGAAGCACACCTGGGTGTCCACTCTCCTAGACGGCAGGAGTCCGGTATTTTCGATGTACCTGGAAACCTCGGCGACTTCATCGGAGGCGTGGGGCTCGTCTTGGCGCTGATCTACCCGGCCATGCAGATTTGTCAAAACACGGCGGCAGGGAAGACAGCGAGCCGGCAGGATGTGGCCTCGAGTCGCCTTCGCGTTGCATGAGGTGGGCCCAGTCCACTACCGTCGCCGCGTCGCGGCTGTCGATGCACGAGTCTCGCGCGGCGAGTTGGCAGACCTTCTTGGTCTCGACATCCTCTCGGACGTGGAGGTTGCCCAAGAAGCTGTTGAGCTGGTTCCGGAGAATGCCGTCTAGCAAGCGCATCAGCTGGCGGGCGCCTCGAAACGGTCGCCGCTTGCAGGCCGAATTGTGATCGTCCGAGCCCTTACCTACTTCGGACTCGTCTTCAGCCTTGGTTTCGTCTTGGGTACGGCGCGCGTCTTGTGGCTCGTCCCGCGCATGGGGGAGCGCTTTGCGGAGCTGATCGAGATACCGTTCATGGTCGCGGGTAGTTTCCTCACGGCTCGTTGGTGCGTCCAGCGGTATCCGAGCCGGGATCGCTCCGAACACCTTCGATCGGGCCTATTGGCCCTTGCAGTCTTACTGCTGTTCGAGCTCGCCGTGGTCGGGCTTTTTCGGGGACTAACGATGTCCGACTACCTTGCTGGCCGAGACCCGGTCGCCGGATCTGCATATGTCGCGTCGCTGATCGCGTTCGGGTTGATGCCGTGGGCGGTT
>JAJDAQ010000035.1 GCA_029261815.1 Deltaproteobacteria bacterium | reverse complement strand
CGCGGCGGCATCCGAGACGACGTGATTGCCATCCCGACCGGTCAAGGCCACACCGTGGGCTACTTCGCCTCGAAGGCGGGCCAGGGCCTGCCCGACACGCCCCGTGGCGTGAACGTGCTCGACCTGTTGCCGGCCGACGGCGTGGACGAGAGCGGCGGACGCGCTTTCCTGACCGAGAACGCCAGTCTTGCGAAGACCGGCCGTTTCCGGCGGCTCCCGGTCCTGCAGTTCAACGACAACAAGCGCGGCCGTCAGCTCGGCGAAGTGCTGACCCTCGCTGCCCTCGCAGATGCGCCGGATGCGCATGCAGCGGCGGCCCAGGGTGACGGGCACGGCGGTGGCCACGGCGAGGATCATGGCGGTGGCCATGGCGCGGGAGCGGTCCACGAAATCCGCGAGCCGTACGATCCTGCCGATGACGCTTCCGACGAGCAGTACGAGCGCACCTTCCACAAGAAGGGCGAAGCATCGGCCAAGGCCAGTCCCTACCGCTGGGGCATGACCGTCGACGTCGACAAGTGCACCGGCTGCAGCGCCTGCATCTCGGCTTGTTATGTCGAGAACAACGTGCCGCGCGTTGGGGAAGAAGAAACGCGCCGTGTGCGTCAGATGGCCTGGATCCGGATCGACCGCTGGGTCGGCGACGGCGACGCGAAGATGATGACCGGCCGTCATTTCTCGCACGAGAACAACGAGAAGCTGGGCGACACGGACATCCGCAATTCGCCCATGTTCTGCCAGCACTGTGGCGCCGCGCCCTGCGAGCCGGTCTGTCCCGTCATTGCGACCTACCACAATGAGGAAGGTCTCAACGGGATGATCTACAACCGCTGCATCGGCACGCGGTACTGCGCGAACAACTGCCCGTACAAGGTCCGACGCTTCAACTACATCGACCACCAGATCGAAGATGCGACGCCGGGCCGATGGCCGTCCCCGATGGAACTCGGCCTCAACCCCGATGTCACCGTTCGCGGCCAGGGCGTCATGGAGAAGTGCACCATGTGTGTGCAGCGGATCCAGTATGGACGCCAGGAAGCCAGGAACGACGGTCTCGCCGTGATCCCCGATGGGGCGGTGCAGACGGCGTGTCAGCAGACGTGCCCGTCAGGTGCCATCACCTTCGGGAACCTCCGCGACGATGACGCCAAGGTCTCGAAGCAGGCCGACTCGAAGCGTGGCTACCACGCGCTCCATGTGCTGAACACCCGCCCCGCGGTGACGTACCTCTCGAAGGTCGACCGCGGTGGGCTGGAAGGGTAAGGACGAATGACGCCGCCGCCTGCCACTGCTGTCGCGGATTCCATGACGCCGCCGCCGACGTCGAAGGACCCGCGCGATTCCAAGACCAATCGCGACATCATGTACGTGATGGAGGGGATCAGCCCGGGCTACCTGCTGCTGCTCGGCCTCTGCATCCTGTCCGTGACCGCCGCTGGTGCGACCTGGTTCTACCAGGTCTACTACGGCCTCGGTCTCGGCGGATACACGCACCCGGTTTTCTGGGGCGTGTACATCGTCACGTTCGTGTTCTGGGTCGGTATCGCACATGCCGGCACCCTGATCTCGGCCATTCTCTACCTGTTCCGGGCGAAATGGCGAAACGCGATCAACCGCAGTGCAGAAGCCATGACGGTGTTTGCGGTGCTTACCGCGGCCCAGTTCCTGGGCATCCACGTCGGGCGGATGTGGAAGAGTTACTTCATCCTTCCCTATCCGAATCAGCGCGGGCTGTGGGTCAACTTCCGCTCGCCACTCGAGTGGGACACGTTCGCGATCTCGACCTACGCGACGATCTCGATCGTGTTCTTCTTCATCGGACTCATCCCCGACCTCGCGATCCTGCGCGACCGCTCGAAGGGCCTGAAGAAGCTGCTGTACACGGCGCTCGCACTCGGCTGGCAGGGCACAGCGAACCAGTGGAAGAGCCACAGCCGCGCGGTGCTCCACCTGTCGGGCCTGGCGACACCCCTTGTGCTCTCCGTGCACTCCGTCGTGTCCTGGGACTTCGCCATGTCGATCGTGCCGGGCTGGCACGCGACGATCTTCGCTCCGTACTTCGTGGCCGGCGCCATCTTCTCGGGCTTCGCCATGGTGCTGACGGTGATGATCCCGATGCGCCGGATCTACGGTCTCGAGGAGTACATCAACGACTACCACTTCGAGAACATGACGCGGTTCCTGCTGCTCACCTCGTGGATCGTGGGTTACGCGTACGGCATCGAGTACTTCATTGCCTGGTATTCGGGTGTCGAAGCCGAACAGACGGCCTTCTGGCTGCGTGCCTTCGGCCCGTACTGGTTCTCGACCTGGACCATGATCATCTGCAACGTCGTGCTGCCCCAGCTCTTCTGGGTCAAGCGCTTCCGTCACAATCTCACGCTGGTGTTCGTGGTCTGCACGTTCATCAACATCGGCATGTGGTTCGAGCGGTACGTCATCATCATCACCTCGCTGTCGACCGAGTACGACCCGGCGGTCTGGGGCATCTACACACCGACCTGGGCCGAGCTGGTGATCTTCGCCGGCAGCTTCGGGTTCTTTGGAATGCTGTTCCTGTTGTTCATCAAGCTCTTCCCGATCATCGCGATCACGGAAGTCAAGGAGCTTGAGATCCACGACAAGGCCCACGGAGGGGCGCACTAATGCCGTCGCTCGTTGGAATCTACGAAACGCCCGGACCGGTGGCCGACTGCGCCAAGAAGCTGCGCAACCGCGGCTTCGACGATCTGGAGATCTACTCGCCGGCTGCGTTCCCGGAACTGGATGATGCGCTCGACGAGAAGCCGTCCGGCGTACGGATCTATACGCTGATCGGCGGTCTCCTCGGTGTGATCACGGGCTATGCCGTGACCATCTGGATGTCCTACGACTGGCCCGTCGTGATTGGTGGCAAGCCCTTCGCTTCGATCCCGACGTATACGATCATCGGTTTCGAGCTCACGATCCTGTTTGGCGGCCTAGCCACCTTGATCGGTCTGCTCGTCGTCGGAAAGTTGCCGTATGGAAGCTTCGGCAAGGAAGACGACGCCTACGACGCGCGCTTCTCGGCCGAGGACATTGGCCTCGTCGTCACCTGCAGTGACCGTGACGTGAACGAAGTCGACGCGATGTTGCGGGCCCACGGTTCGAAGGAGGTCAACGTTGTCGAAGGTTGACGTGACCCAGGCGCGCCCGCGCCGGATGAAGACGCACGTGTTCACGTTCTTCGTGATCGTGCTGATGTCGGGCGGGATGGCTTGTTGGGAACAGTGGAGCGAGACCTGGTTCCCGCAGATGAAATGGCAGAAGGCCGTGCAGGCGTTCGAGCGGGTCCAGTTCCAGGACCAGGTCGACCCCTTCATGCCGCCCGAAGGCGCGGTGTCCATCGACTCCGAGAAGCCGGCGGTCGGTCAGTACGATCCCGCCGCAGACGGCTTCATCAACCCGATTGCGTCGGACGACTTTCGCTCACTAGCCAAGGGCCAGGCGCTCTACGGCACCTACTGCACCACGTGCCACGGCGAGAGCGGCATGGGTGACGGGCCCGTGTCGATGGCGGGTCCCCAGCAGGGCCCGTTCGCTGGCGTCTTCCCGCTGGTGACGGCCACCGGGCGGACGGACGGCTACATCTACAACCTGATCCGGAACGGTGGCGCGCGCATGCCGAACTACAAGCGCATCCCGTCGGAAGACCGCTGGCACATCGTCAACTACGTCCGGTACCTGCAGAACGGAGGCCAGCCGTGAGCGCTGCTGCTGCTTACGTCGACCAGGCGAGCCCGCGCTCGCTTCCGAAGGCGCCGCTGGCGCTCTTCGGAACCTTGACGGTCGTCGGAATCATCTCGTTCCTCGGCGGTCTCGTCAGCGACCCGGAGACGACCTGGCGTTCGTTCCACGTGAACACGCTGTACTTCGGAGCCATGAGCCAAGGCGGCCTGATCATCTCGGTCGCATTCACGATCGTCGGCGCGAAGTGGGCCGGTCCGATCAAGCGCATCGCCGAGAGTCTCGCCGCGTTCGTCCCGATCACGTTCATCATGGCCATCATCGGCTGGTTCGGTGGCGCCGACTACGTCTACCCGTGGCTCCACAGCTTCCACGGGGAAGTCGAAGCCGTGCCGTGGAAGGACCCGTGGCTGAACCCGGCGCGCCTCGCCATCGTCGATATCGGATTCCTGGGCACGCTCACCGTATTGACCTACCTCTATCTCAAGGCTTCGCTCCGGCCCGGGATGCACGGCATCGAAGCTTCTGGCTTTGCCGGTCGCATGATCGAGCGTTGGACTGCGGACTGGAAGGGCGACGCGCAAGAGGCTGAAGATTCGGCCAACAAGTTGCGCGTGCTCTCGCCGTGGATTGCCCTGCTCTTTGCCTTCGGCTGGTCGATCATTGCCTTCGATCAGGTGATGTCGCTTGAGCCCACCTGGTTCTCGAACCTCTTTGGCGCTTACTTCGCCTGGGGCGGATTCCTCGGGGCGGTGTCGCTCACGACCGTGATCGCGGTCCTGCACCGGAACTATCCCGGTTTCGAGGGGCAGATCACCGAGGATCGTCTCCACGATCTCGGCAAGATGATCTTCGCCTTCTCGATCTTCTGGATGTACCTGTTCTTCTCCCAGTACATCGTGATCTGGTACGGCAACCTTCCTGAAGAGACGCAGTTCTTCCAGGACCGCCTCGGTCCGGAATTCCTCCAGTCGACCTGGTACTGGGAAGGCTGGCGCGCGCGGATCATGGACCAGCCCTGGACGCGTGTGACGCTCTTCGCCTGGATCTGCATCTGGGTCATCCCGTTCTGGCTGCTGCTCGGACAGAAGCCGAAGCGCACCTACTGGTGGGTCGGCTCGGTCGCGGGGATCTCGGTCCTCGGTTTCTGGGTGGAACGCAACGTTCTCATCTGGCCCTCGCTGGTACCCGACGACACATGGGCCTTCCTCGGCGGAATCCAGGTCGGTGTGGCGCTCGGATTCGCCGGGATCTTTGGCCTCGCCTGGCTGGTGTACACGCGGGTCTTCCCGTCGCTATCGGTTCCCAAGGGCGCCTAGTTTCAAGCCGGCGCGGCACCGTTCGCGCCGGCTAGAATCGCCCCATGGTCGAGTCGCCCAGTCCGTCGGAAGCGCTTCGCTTTCGCACACGAAGCGGCGGCGAAATCGCGCTGTTCGACACCGGCTTCCAGCACCCGACGTCGCGGTGGTTCCCTTCGCGTTCGCGTTTTACGCCGTACCGGGAGCTCACTCACGTTGCGGTGACGGCACGAGGCCTCGCGATCGGTACAACGCGCGGGACCTGGGTCATCTTGGCCCGCCAGCTGGCCACACCCAGCGAACTCGAGGCGATCGCGGCCATGCTCCGCGACCGGGTCCGCGAACTCCCCACCGGCGAAGAACGGCTTCGACGAATGCGGGCGCTCGACGAGCGCATGGAAACTGCGGCCCGTCCGCTTCTCGGAGGTGTGCTCGCCGGGATCATCATCGGGATCGCAGCCGCCGCCTGGGTGTGGCCAACCCTGGCGGCCGAGTTCATCTTCGCGGCCTCACATGCGGAGGCTGGCGAAGCCTGGCGGTTCGTGACGCTTCACGGCCTTCATCTGGACCTCGTTCACCTGGGCCTCAACGCTGTCGCGCTCTGGGTTCTCGGTGACCTGCTCGAATCCTGCATCGGACGCGGGCGGGCGGGTCTCGTGGCCGCTCTCTCGGCGGCGGGCGCAGCGATCGGCTGCGCATGGGCCGCGTATCCGGATGCGCTCGGGGCATCGGGGATTGTCTCCGGCTTTGCCGGTGCGCTCCTGGTTCTCGAACTCCAGGCACCCGCGACGCTTCCGGCGCCCTGGCGCCTCCCACGGCGCGTGTTCGTGGTGGCGGTTGTGCTCGACCTCGGACTGGTCTCGCTCCTGCCCGGTATC
>JAJDAQ010000034.1 GCA_029261815.1 Deltaproteobacteria bacterium | reverse complement strand
CTTCCTCGCAGCGGGCGGGGCGTCGGCCTCGCCGAATGCCACGGACGGCAGCGCGCCCGCGACAACCGCGGCAGACGCCCCTTGGATGAAGTCGCGTCGGCTGATCGGCCGGTCCATTCCGAGGTCGCGGTCACTGGGTTTCATGGGTTCTTCGATACTGCCGCATCCGTGCCGTCCGCGGCGAAATACCGGCCCGGCGTCGTCCCCATTGCACGTCGGAACATGGCGATGAACGCGCTCGGCGTTTCAAATCCGACTTCCAGTGCCGCCGCCATCACGCTCTCCCCCTGCGCCAGCACCTGCAACGCTCGCAACAACCGCGCCTGCTGCTGCCATTTCCCGAAGCTCGTGCCGACCTCCGCGTGGAACAGCCGCTCGAGCGTTCGCTCGCTGGCGCCAGCTTCGCGCGCCCACGCATCGCGCGGGCGCCGGTCCGCCGGGTCTTGGCGGAATGCGTTGGCGACGCGCCGCGCGCGTGGGTCGGTGGGCATGGGCAGGTGTAGCGGCGCCGTCGTTGCGGCACGGATCTCGTCATGGATGATCGCGACGAGGCGCGCTTCGGGTCCGTCGGCCGCGTACGGAAGCTCGAAGTCGATGGCGCGCAGGATGGCGGCATGGAGGAGGGGCGAGACCTGGACGACGTGGCAGGTGGTTCCCTGGATCGGCGCCGTCTCAGGCGTAAGGTAGAGCGTGCGCATGGCGACGTGGCCCGACATCCGGATGCTATGCGTGACGAATGCGGGGACCCACACCGCGCGGGCGGGCGGCACGACCCAGAGGCCATCGTCGGTCTCGACCGTCATCACGCCGCGCGCCGCATGGACGAGTTGGGCGGCGTCGTGCTGGTGCGGCGGGATGGGTTCGTCGGGCTCGTGGTCGCTGGCCAGGGCCGTCATTGGCACGGCGAGCGAGACTGGGACCAGAGGCGGGGTTTGGCGGTTTTCCGACATTGGATGTCAGAATAGGCGGAGACGGACGCCGCCGCAGGGCCGATGCTCTCGACAATCCAAAGGAGGAGCCGCCATGCCCGAAGTCATCGTTCGTGAACTGTGGACCTACCCCGTGAAGGGCTGCCAAGCCGTGGCCGCCGAGTCGCTGGACATCCAGAAGGTCGGCATCCCGGGCGACCGCGACTTCGTGCTCTGGAACGATGGCGAACTCGTCGACGCGAAGGAGACGCCCCGGGTCACGGCACTCGCCGCATCCTTCGACGCGGCCGAGGGCGTGCTCACGTTCTCCCACAAGGACGCCGGCACCTACGTGCACACGGTCCGGGCCGAAGGCGAGGCCCGCGCCGCGCGCTGGGTGCTCGACCAGTTCTCGACCGTCGACCAGGGCGACGAGGTCGCGGCCTGGGTGTCCGATGCGATCGGCAAGGAGGTGCGCCTCGTCTCGGCCGGAGACCCGTGGAAGATCAACTTCCCGATCCCGCAGATGAAGCTCCTGCACGACGAGCCGAAGCACAGCTTCTTCGCCGCATCGCCGGTGTCGCTCGCGAATACCGCGTCCCTCGACGAGCTGAACGGGCACCTCGACACACCCGTCTCCATGGACCGCTTCCGTATGAACGTCATCGTCGAAGGACTCGACGCGTACGCGGAGGGCGCCCTTACTTCGCTCGAGAACGACGCCGTCCGCCTGCTCCACGTCACCTCGGCCGAGCGCTGCATCATCGTCGAAACCGATCAGACCACAGGAGAACGCGCCAAGGCCGGCCTCCTGAAGAACATGCCCCAGAAGTCCAAGGAAGAGCGCTTCGGCAGCGGCCGCATCTTCGGCACCTACCTCCAGGTCGCGAAGCCCGGAACGCTCCGTGTGGGGGACCGGCTGGAGGTCGCCTAGCGACTCTCCGCGGCTTCCGCGCGGATCTCCTTCATGTCGAGGCCGATGAAGAAGGCGAGGGTGGAGCGGATCAGCACGAAGATCCCCAGCGTGATGAGGCTTTCGCGCGTGTGCACCAGGGTCGAGTGGATGACGTCCGAAATCACCATGAAGTCGATTGCCAGCACGATGTGGCTGCCCAGGTCGAGCCGGATTTCGCGGAACCACTCGGCACATTCCCGCCCGCGCAAGCGATCGAACTCAAAGGCGGCGTAGCGCACCGCGAACTTCGCCACGGTGAGGGCGAGGATGGCGAAGCCGATGCCGTCGACCACGAGGCGAAACCCCTCGAGTATTGTCACCACGAGTTCAGGCATCTGGCGATCCTCCTTGCGGCGGCAGCGTGAGCCGGCGCCCGCGCGCTTCCTGGCGCTTCATCGGGTCCGTTGGCACTGTGCCACGCCGCGACTCCGTGATGTGGGTCGCTTTGATGCCGCTCGCTGACCGAGGGTCTCGCAGTGCCACGGCCGGGCGCCGTCGGCGAACTACGCCGTGATCGAGCGGATCAGGCCACGAATCATGGCGGGCGCAAGGGTCTCGGAGGGTGCGACCGCATAGAGGTCGATGTGGATCGGGAGCGACAGGGCCCCATGCAGGCCGGCCCACAGCAGCTGGGCCATCTCGTCGGCATCTTCGCGCCGGACCTGGCCCGCAATCTGCGCCTCGCGAATCGCGTCGCAGAGGAGTCGATGGAAGGGGAGGGCGTCGAGCGGCTCGGCGTCGGGTGACCCCAGCGACTCCGGGCGCACGAACAGGAAGGCCCCGCGGTAGACCTCGGGGTTCGTGTGCGCGAAGTCCGCGTACGTGGTCAACAGGGCTTCGATGCGCGTCAGCGGGTCGGGGTGTGCTCGCGCCGCCGCTTCGAGCGTTTCGTTGGCCTTCGCGACGGGCTCCGTCCAGAACGAGCGCATCAGCTCCTGGAGGCTGCCGAAGTAGCGGTAGATCGTGCCCGTCGAGACCCCGGCGCGGACCGCGACCGCCCGAGCGCTGATCCCCGCGATGCCTTTTTCCGCATGGATCTCGGCCGCAGCGCGGCGGATGAGGCCGCGCTGCTCGGCGCGTTGTTCAGGCGAAGCCGCGGGGCGGGCCATCGTCGCTAGGCCGCCTGGGCCCGGACGTGGATGTTCATGCGTTCGCGAAGGACGTCGAGCGGCGTGTCGAGCTCGTCTTCCCAATGCACGAAGTGGAGGTTCTGGCTCGATCGACCGAGACTCCAGCCAGCGACGATGGCGTCCATCCCGTCGTCGATGATGTCGGGGTTCAGGAAGGCCATGTGCGCCGTCGTCACGGCCATGCGCATCGCGTGGTACGGGAACTTGAGCTGCGCGAAGTGGAACGCGGCCTGCGCGAGTTCGCCCATTGGGCTCGAGTCGAAGCCCGTCAGCACGTGCTGGAAGTCGTGGATCTGGAAGCCGCGCACGATCATGTAACTCAGGTCCGCGGGCAGCCGGTCGAGCTTGCCCGAAGCCGAGAGCTCCTCGTTGAACGTCTTGTAGTTGCGCGCCAGGTTGGCCTCGAGGCCGTTCTCGACGATGAACGCGTGGTAGCCGTGGCCTAGCGTGCCGGGCGCGCACGACGCGAGGCGATCGAGCGGCAGCGGCTCGGCGAGGTAGCGCGCGGCCAGGAACTCGGCGGCGCCGGGGACGGCGGCGAGCTGGTTCGCGTACGCGTCGATGGCCTTCTGCGGGGCCTCGGCCCACCACTCGTGGAAGAGGAAGTAGACGCCGTATTCGAGCGGGCGGTCCGTGGATTTGAGGAAGAGTTCGGCGAAGTCACGGTCGATCAAGGGGCGGGCCATGGGGTCTCCGGGTGCGCGTTGCGGAGCATCCTATCCTATTAAATGAACGTGTTCAATAAATTATCAAGGAATCGTGAGGTCTCCAAACCCGTTGCGCGCGCATGGCCCGATCGTCCATGCTGGCCGAGCGGGCTGCGCCGAATCCGTTCAACCCGCTGCACCCAAAGGAGAATTTGCGAATGGGCCCCTGGGAGAACAAGAGTGTCGCCATCACTGGCGGCGGGTCTGGCGTCGGGAAGGCGCTCGGCCGCGAACTCGTCCGCCGGGGCGCGCGGGTATGGCTCAGCGACGTCAACGGCGAGGCTGCTGCCCAGGCGGCGAGGGAGATCGGCGGCGACACGCAGTCGGCCGCGCTCGACGTGACGGATGCCGGCGCGGTCGAAGCCCACATCGACGAGGTGGCCCGAGCACATGGCCGCATCGACGCGGTCTTCAACAATGCCGGTATCGGTGTCGGCGGCGACATCAGCGAGTTGAACCTGGACCACTTCAACCGGTCGCTGGACGTGAACGTGCGCGGCGTGGTGCACGGGATCCTTGCGGCCTTCCCGCGCATGAAGGCACAGGGCAGCGGCACCATCGTGAACACGGCCTCGGCCGCGGGGTTGTTGGCCCTGCCGTTGATGGCGCCGTACGCAATGAGCAAGCACGCCGTCGTGGGCCTCAGCAACTCGCTGCGGTTCGAGGCGTCTGAGCACGGCATCAGCATGAACGTGCTGTGCCCAACGGCCATCGAGACGCCGCTCCTCGAAACCAATGTCGCGCGCGAACTGGGCGCATCGTGGCGTCCCGACATCCGTACCTACCTGACGCGGATCGGTGGCAGCCCGTTCCCGGTCGACAAGTTTGCGCAGTATGCGCTGGACCAGGTCGAGCGCGATCGCGCCGTGATCGTGGCCCCGCTCGGAGCGCGGCTACGGCTCGGTGTCGCGCGTTGGGTTCCGAGTCTCGTGGAACGGCTCACCCGCATCGCCTACCACGAAATGCTCGAGACGCGCCCGAAGGAAGGAAGCTAGGCCCATGCCTTACGACGAAGCCCTCGCCGAGCGTCTCCGCGCCACCTTGAAGCGCCGCAAGGGGATCACGGAGCGGAAGATGTTCGGCGGCCTGTGCTTCATGCTGAACGGCAACATGGCCTTCGGCGTGATGAAGAACGAGCTGATGGTGCGCGTGGGCCCCGACGCCTACGAAGACGCGCTGGCCCAACGCCACTGCCGAGACATGGACTTCACCGGTCGGCCGATGAAGGGCATGGTCTACGTGGCCTCGATGGGGTTCCACAAGGACGCGGACCTGAAAGCGTGGATCGAGCGCGGTCTCAAGCACGCGCGAAGCCTGCCGGCGAAATAGCAACCGGCTCTGCGGGAAACGTCGGGGCGTGTCGGCGCCCTAGCTCGCCGCCTTCGCCAGCACCTCGACGGCTTCCGGCTGTCCCGTGGCCACCAGCATGTCGGTCACGCCGGAGTCCAGCCAAGCCGCCATCCGGTCGCGGATGCGGTCTGCGCTGCCGACCAGCGCGATCTCGTCGACCAGTTCGTCCGGAATCGCCGCGATGGCTTCCGGGCGCTTTCCGTCGAGGAAGGCGTCCTGGATCTTCACGGCGGCTTCCTCGTAGCCCAGGCGCTTCGCGTAGTCGTTGTAGAAGTTCTTGTTGCGTGCGCCCATGCCGCCGATGTAGAGCGCCAGCATCATCTTCACCGGCATGCGCGCGGCGTCGACGTCGTCGTTCATCACGCAGGTGACGAAGGGCGCGATGGCGAAGCGGTCCTTCTTGGTCGGGTCGCCGGCATTGGCGAAGCCCTTGTCGAGGCTGTCCTGGAACAGGTCCATGCGCTCGGGGCTCATCCAGACGGGAATGAGCCCGTCGGCGACTTCGGCGCTGCAGGCGACGCCGGCGGGTCCGATCGAGGCCGTGAAGATCTCCATGTCCTTCCGGCCGTGGAGGATGCTCTTGAGCGGCGTCCCGAGACCCGAAGCGCCTTCGCCCGTGTAGGGCAGCTGGTAGACCTTGCCCTGGTGCGTGACCGGTCCCTCGCGCGCCAGGATCTGGCGCACGATCGAAACGTACTCGCGCGTGCGGGTGAGCGGCTTGCCATAGGGAACACCATGCCAGCCTTCGACGACCTGGGGGCCCGACGGTCCGAGGCCTAGGATGAAGCGGCCGTTCGAGAGATGGTCGAGGCTGTTGGCCGTCATCGCCGTCATGGCGGGAGAGCGCGCCGGCATCTGCATGATCGCGGTGCCGAGACGGATCTTCTCGGTCTGGCCCGCGAGCCACGCCAGCGGCGTGATGGCGTCGGACCCGTACGCCTCCGCCGTCCACGCGGAGTCGAAGCCCAGCTTCTCGGCGTGCTTCACCAGGTCGAGGTTGACGCTCAGTTGCGCGCCCGAGTAGCCGAGATTGAGTCCGAGTCGCATCGTGTTTCCTTCGTGGTGAGTCCGTTTCCGGGGAATGGGATGCTAACGCGGCGGCGGGAAGTCGGCCGCCGCGTGCCCTATCGTGGCGCCCAACGAGGAGTTCCGTGCAAGATCGCGATGTAGCACTCGACGGCCTGCGGGGCGTCGCGATCGGCTTGGTCGTGCTTTGCCACGCGAGCGCATTCGCGGGCGCGACCGGCTTCTGGGGCCGCGTGCTGTTCGCGTTCCCGGCCGTCGGCTGGGCCGGCGTCGACCTCTTCTTCGTGCTGTCGGGCTTCCTGATTACGCGCATCCTGCTGCAACAGCGCGAAGCCGGGAACTATTTCCGTGCCTTCTACGGCCGAAGGATCCTGCGCATCTTCCCCGTCTACTACGTCGTGCTGGCATTCGTGTTCTTTGCGATCCCGGCCATGGGGCTCGGCGGCCCGCAACACTTCTGGAGCGTGCCCGACGGCGAGCCGCTTTGGTACTGGGTCCACCTCAGCAACTTCTACGATGGCCTCGGCGGCCGCTACCACCACGGCCTCATGGCCGTGGCCTGGTCGCTGGCGATCGAAGAGCAGTTCTACCTGCTGTGGCCGCTACTCGTCTCGCGCCTGAACGTGAAGCACCTGCGCACGCTGTGTCTCGGCCTGATCGTTACGGCCTTCGCCTTGCGCTGCGCCGCGGTCGCGATGGATGCGTCGCCGCTGCTCACCTACATGCTCACACCGATGCGTATGGACGGGCTGGCCGTCGGCGCCTGGCTGGCCGCAACAGCGCGCATCGAGGGCCTCGGCTCCTGGGTGTATTCGGCACGCCGCGCCCTGGTCGGGAAGGGCGCCGTCATCGCCGCGATCGTGTTCGCCATCCAGGTGAAGCCCGACCTCTTTACGACCCAGTGGAACACGGTGCTGACGCATCCGCTGATGCAGACGATCGGCTACTCGGCGCTCGCAGTCTTCTTCGGGGCGCTGCTGGTCCTGGCGTTGGAAGAGAAGGGTGGCCGGCTCGAACGGTTCCTGGCCGCAAGGCCGCTCCAGATCCTGGGCAAGTACAGCTACGCCATCTACCTCCTGCATCTGCCGCTCATCACAATGGTGGTGCCGCGAATTCTGGCCGCGCTTGGCGTCGAGTGGTCGTTCTTCCCGACCCAGCTGCTTCGTTATGCCATCATCTTCCCGTTGGTGACGTTCGCGGGCTTCCTCTCGTGGCACGGGATCGAACGCCACGCCCACGCGCTACGGCGCTTCTTCCCCTACGGCGCGCCGCCCGCGCGCGCGGAGTCTGCCTGATGACTGAATCGCCCGAAACGACCCATGTCCACGCGTTCTGCGACGACGCGCTCGGCGATGCCGACGCCGTGGAAGTCGCGCGCCGCATCGCCGCAGGCGAGATCAGCGCGGTGGAAGCCGTGGAATCCGCCATCGCGCGTGCGGGCAAGGTCGAGCCGTTGCTGAACGGGATCGTTTGCGATCGCTTCGAGGCCGCACTCACCGAGGCGGCCGGCTCGGCAAACGAAGGCGCCTTCGCGGGTGTGCCCACGTTCGTGAAGGACAACACGCCGGCCGCCGGCCTGCCGACCGACCAGGGTTCGCGCGCTGTGAATTCAAAGCCCGCCCAGGAGCATTCGGCCTACGCGGCCCAGTACCTGTCGGCGGGTTTCCATTTCCTCGGCAAGAGTCGGCTGCCCGAGTTCGGCCTCAACGCCAGCACCGAATTCGCAGACGCGGAGCCGACGCGGAACCCCTGGAACACCGGCTACTCCTGCGGCGCTTCTTCAGGCGGGTCCGCGGCCCTGGTGGCGTCGGGCGTGGTGCCGATCGCGCACGCGAATGACGGCGGCGGTTCCATTCGGATTCCGGCAGCGGCGTGCGGCCTCGTGGGTTTGAAGCCCACGCGCGGTCGCCACGTCGACAACGACGGCGCGCGCGCGATGCCGCTGAACATCATCGGCGAAGGCGTGGTGACCCGATCGGTGCGCGATACGGCGGCGTTCCACGCGGCGATGGAGACGCACTGGCAGAACCCGGCGTTGCCGCCGCTGGGTCTGGTCGAGGGACCGGGCGCCCGCCGTTTGCGGGTGGGTCTCGCGATGGATTCGATCACGGTCGGGCCGGACGCGGAGACCCGCACGGCCATCGAGGCGACTGCAGCACGGCTGGAAGCGCTCGGCCACCGCGTCGAGCCGCTCGAACTTCCGTTTGGCGCCCGCTTCGAGGACGACTTCCTCCACTACTGGGGTGCGCTCGCCTTTGCGATCCATCGCGGTGGGCGTTGGACGATGGACCCGAGCTTCGACGCGAAGGGGCTGGAGAACCTGACCCGTGAACTCGGCAAGCGCTTCGGTCGTCGTTTCTACAAGCTGCCCTTTGTGCTGCGGCGGATGAAGCAGGCAACGCAGGCCTACGCGGCCCTCTTCGAGAATGTGGATGTCCTCGTGTCGCCGGTCCTGGCGCACACGACGCCGCGGCTCGGCCACCTGGGAGCCGCACTCGAGGGTGCGACGCTGATCGACCGGCTGCGCCAGTATGTGGCCTACACCCCCGCGTCGAACGCCGTCGGCGCGCCCGCGATTTCGCTGCCGGTCGCGCAGAACGAAGCCGGCCTGCCGCTCGCGGCCCACATCATGGGGGCGCACGGAGACGAGCGCACCCTCCTCGAACTCGCCTTCGAACTCGAGGCCGACCAGCCCTGGCGTCGAATCCAGGACTAACGTCGAAACTCGGAGGCCAGGAGTTCCATCAGCAGGCCATCGTGCCAGCTGCCGTCGGCCGCGCGCTCGTACTCGCGCAGGGTTCCAATGGGCCGGAAGCCGACCTTCTCGTAGGCCCGGATCGCGCGTGCGTTGTCGGCCGCCGGGTCGATGGTGAGCCGGTGGTGGCCGCACTCGTCGAACAGGTACGTGACGAGCGCCCGGACCGCATCGGGGCCGATCCCCTGCCCATGCACTGCGGGGGCCAGGTACAGGTCGATCGTCGCGTGCCGGTACGCAGGGTCTTCTTCCTCCTCGTACTGGATCGCGCCGATGACGCCG
>JAJDAQ010000033.1 GCA_029261815.1 Deltaproteobacteria bacterium | reverse complement strand
CTTCGCGCCGGTTCGGCCCGGCAGTCACGACTATCTGATCAAGCTGATGGAAGGGGTCGAGGACATTCCCGGAACCGCGCTCGCGGAAGGGATCGACTGGCGATGGGAGAGCTTTCCCGAGTATCTCGACGCGGTCGCTTCACGTCCGCATAGCCTGGATATTGGCGCCCAGGTGCCGCACGGTGCCCTGCGTTTCTACGTCATGGGTGAGCGCGGTGCGGACCACGAAGAAGACCCGACGCCGGCCGAGGTCGCCGAGATGGGGCGCCTCGTGCGTGAGGCCGTGCTGGCCGGCGCCCTCGGTTTCACGACCTCGCGCACCAAAAATCACCGGACCAGCGATGGGCGCTATACGCCTAGCCTCACAGCGGGTGCTGACGAGTTGCTTGGGATCGCGCGCGCGATGGGCGAGGCGGGCCAGGGCGTTTTCGAGGTCGTCACCGACCACCTTCTGAAGGAAGGGGAGTGGGACCTGCTGCGTGAACTCGTCAAGGTTTCAGGGGGGCGTCCCCTGTCGGTGTCGTTGGCACAGAACGACGCACACCCGGACGGATTCCGCGAGCAGCTGCGACAACTGGATGTCTCGAACGCGCAAGGACTCACGGTGAAGGGGCAGGTCGCTGCACGCGCCATCGGTCTGTTGCTCGGACTCGAGGCGACACTCAACCCGTTTGCGTCCCATCCCACCTATGCCCGGCTCGCGGGGCTCCCGCTCCCAGAGCGCGTGGCCAAGTTGCGGGAGCCCGAGGTGCGGCGCGCGATCCTTTCCGAAAGAGGGTCAGAGGGACTCGCGGCAATGGCCTCCTTCGACCGGCTCTTCGTGCTCGGGGACCCGCCCAACTATGAACCGGCCGCCGACGAGAGCATCGCGGCCGAGGCGCGACGCCGAGGCGTTGCGCCGGAAGAACTCGGGTACGACCTGCTCCTGGAGCAGGACGGCCACGCGCTTCTCTATCGACCGTTCTTGAATTATGCCGGTTCCGACCTCGAAGCCATCCGGGAAATGCTGGACCACGAACACACGGTCCCGGGCCTGGGCGATGCGGGTGCGCACTGCGGCATGATCTGCGACGGGAGCTTCCCGACGTACCTGCTCTCGCATTGGGCGCGGGACCGCACACGCGGCGAGAAACTGGGTCTGGAGGCGCTGGTGAAGAGTCAGAGTCACGACACCGCGCGTCTTGTCGGGCTCGAGGATCGCGGAACGATTGAACCGGGCATGAAGGCCGACCTCAATCTGGTCGATTTCGAGCGGGTCGGAATGCACCATCCCGAGATCGCATACGACCTCCCGGCCGGTGGCAAGCGGCTGCTGCAGCGGGCCACCGGTTATGTGGCGACCGTCCAGACGGGCATCGTGACGTTCGAACAGGGCGAGTCGACCGGTGCGCTTCCGGGGCAGTTGATTCGCGGGCCGCAATCGCTCGGTTGAGGCGACGAACGACGCCGCCGGCGTCCGAGGATCCCTACCCATGTCTCGCCACGAGCCCTCGGGCCGCATCGGCCTGGGCCTCGCGCTCGCAACGGTCACGATGGTGTTGTGGGGCTCGCTCCCGATCGGACTCCAAGGCGCCCTGCGCGAACTCGACCCGGTCACGCTGACGACCGTTCGAATGCTCGTCGCGGGCGCTGTCCTCGGCGCGGTGCTGGCCGCCCGCCGAGAGCTGCCGACGTGGGCTGGCTTGCGCGCCGCCGGCTTGGGTCTGTTCGTGTTCGCGGTGGTGATGCTGACGACGAACTTCACCGCCTTCATCTATGGCCTCGATCTGACTTCGGCCTCCAATGCGCAGATGATGATTCAGTTGGGGCCGTTGCTGCTGGGGGTAGGCGGCCTCTTTGTCTTCGGCGAGCGCTACACGCGGCTCCAATGGTTGGGTGTTGCCGTGCTCGTCAGCGGTCTCGGCCTTTTCTTCGCAGGGAATCTCGACGTGCCCGATGCGGCGCGAAGTCGCTACGTGATGGGCACGGGGATCATGGTCGTGGCTGCAGTGACGTGGGCCGCCTACGGGCTGGCGCAAAAGCAGCTCTTGCATGTGCTCCCGTCGCAGCCGCTGATGTGTGTGATCTACGCCGCGTGCGGTTTCCTGCTGCTGCCGGCGTCCACGCCGGGTAACCTCGCCGCCGTTTCGGGCGTTGGCTGGCTCTGGGTCGCGTACTGTGCCGGCAACACGCTCATCGGATACGGTGCGTTCTCGATGGCGCTCGAACACGCACCGGCTTCGCGGGTCTCGGCCATCCTGGCCGTGACGCCGGTCATGACGCTGGTGTTCGCGCGCGTGGCCGCCGAGATCTGGCCAGCGGCCTTCGCGGTCGAAGTGCTCAGCCCAGGCCAATGGGTCGGTGGCTTCGCAGTCGTGGCGGGATCACTTGCGACCACGCTGGGCGCCGCGCGCCCCGACGCTAGTCCTTCCGCTTGAGCTCGCTCTCGTGCTCGGCGATGAAGGCGCGAATCTCGTCGTGCATGTTCAGGATGGTGTCCCACTCGTCGCCGTAGAAGGTGATGGGGAAGCGGCGGATGCCGTAAAGCGAGACCGCCCCCTTCTGGCTCACCTGCAGGCGGATGCCCTTCTTCTCCTTGGCCTTGAGGGCCTCGTTCTCGGCGCGGAGCCGTTCGAGTTCGGACTGGACATCTTCATCGCTCATGCTGGGTCCTCGGGATCCGGGTGCGACTCACCTTAGCGATTCGACCGAGACCGGCAGGCCGGTGCGCACGGATTGCTCCGCGGCGACGCCGATCTCGACCGCGCGCAACCCGTCGAGCGCGCTCACGGTGGGGTCGAGGCCCTCACGAATCGCGCGCACGAAAGCCTGGTGTTCGAAGTAGGTGGCGCCGTGGTGTACGCCGGCTGCCATCGCGACAGGATCGACCGGGATCTTCTCGGTATGGACGTCGGGCCGGCCGTTCTCGCCACCCCGTCGAAGTCCTCGTACGAAGTCCGATGACGGAATGAACGACTCGACCTTGCCCACATCCCCGGTCGCCGAGATCTCCTCCTGGTTGCGCGAGGCCTCGGCGAACATGCACAAGTCGAGAAGGCCCCTGACGCCGGACTCGAAGTCCACGACCACGAAAGCGTTGTCGAGAATGTCGGGCTTCTCTCCGTCGTACCGCTCGTTGAGGTGGTTCACGTCCTGGCCGCCCGAGGCGTAGACGCGCACGGCTTCGCTCCGGGTGATCAACCTCATCAGGTCAAAATAGTGGCAACACTTCTCGACGAGCGTGCCGCCCGTGTTGCGCGCGAAACGGTTCCAGTCGGCCACCTTTGGCAGGAACGGAAAGCGGTGCTCGCGGATGGACAACATCTTGAGCGCGCCGATGGTGCCAGCGTGGACTTCATCGACGAGGCGAGTCACGGGAGCCATGTAGCGGTACTCCATGCCGCACCAGACGATGGCGTCGGACGAGCTGGCTGCTTCGGCGACCCAGCGCGCGTCCTCGACGGTCGTGCAGAGCGGCTTCTCGCACAGGGCGTGTTTTCCGCTCGCGAACACGGCCTCCATCACCTCGCGGTGGGTGTGGTTCGGGGTGGCAACGACGACAGCGTCGACATCGGGGTCGCCGAGGAGGTCGGCATAGTCGGCGTAGGCCGTGGCGTCTGGAACGGTGAGTCTGCCGAACCCGCGGCTCTGCTCATGATCGTCCGCGTACGCCACGACGTCGGCACCACTGACGGCCGCGATGTTGCGCATGTGCTCGGTGCCCATCATGCCCGAACCGATGATCCCATAGCGGACGGTGTCACTCATACGGATTTGATACCGTACGCTCCCCGCCTTCACGAGGATCGACTCTTGCCCGCTGAACGTGCACCCGTCGAGATCTCCTGGTTCTCGGCCCTCTGCGACGACGATTACGAGTTCCTGGGCGTCCCCGATCCAGCGCTCGCCAGCTCGTTCGAGCATTGTCGCGACATCGTGTTGCGCGCCGACCGCGGCGGCTTCGACAACTGTCTGCTCCCGTCCGGCTACACGCTCGGGATCGATTCCGTCACGTTCGCGGGCGGCGTGGCGCCCTCGTTGTCCCAGATGGCGCTCCTTGTGGCTGTCCGTTGCGGCGAGCTCTGGCCGCCCATGTTGGCCCGCCAGCTCGCGAGCCTCGATCAGATGCTAGGGGGTCGCCTTACGATCAACATCATCTCGAGTGATCTCGCGGGCGCCCCCTTGGCGTCCGGTCCGCGGTATCAG
>JAJDAQ010000032.1 GCA_029261815.1 Deltaproteobacteria bacterium | reverse complement strand
TGCCCGTACTGCGGTGTCGGCTGCGCGCTCACCTATCATGTCGATCGCGCACGCAATGAAGTGGTGTTCGCCGAAGGGCGCGAGAGTCCGGGCAACCAGGGCCGACTCTGCGTGAAGGGACGCTACGGCTTCGACTACGTGTCCCATCCCCATCGCCTCACGAAGCCGCTGATCCGTATCGACTACCCGAAACACGCGTTGTCGGCCGAAGTCGAGGGTAAACGTCGGCGGCCGGGGAAGCCGGGCGGCGTCGTCGACTACGACGAAGTCCTCCCCGCCTTCCGGGAGGCTTCCTGGGAGGAAGCACTCGATCTCGTGGCGACGCGGCTTCTCGACGTGAAGCGCGAACATGGCCCGGACGCGTTGGCCGGCTTCGGCTCCGCCAAGTGCAGCAACGAAGAGGCCTACGTCTTCCAGAAGCTGGTACGCACCGCGTTCGGCACGAACAACGTCGACCATTGCACGCGCCTCTGTCACGCGTCTTCCGTCGCTGCACTGCTGCAGATGATCGGATCCGGTGCCGTCACGACCACCTACGGAGACATCGTCAACGCCGACGTGGCACTCCTGACGGGGACCAACACCACGGCCAACCATCCGGTTGCCGCCACTTTCTTCAAGGACGCGGCACGGAACGGGACGAAGTTGATCGTCGTCGACCCCCGCCGGAGTCAGATCGCCGACCACGCCTGGCGTTTCTGCCAGATTCGTTCGGGAACCGACGTCGCCTTCTACAACGGCATGATGAACGTCATCCTCGCCGAAGGCCTGACAGACGAAGCCTTCATTGCCGGGCGCACGACGGACTTCGAAGAAGTGGCGCGCACGGTGGCCGCCTACACCCCAGAGCGCGTCGCCGGCATCTGCGGCATCGACGCCGAGACGTTGCGCGAAGTCGCGATCGAGTACGGGAGGGCGCGGGGCGCGATCAGCTACTGGGGCATGGGCATGAGCCAACACGTCCATGGTACGGACAACTGCCGCTGTCTCATCTCATTGGCGCTCATGACAGGCAACATCGGACGCCCGGGCACGGGCCTTCATCCACTGCGCGGCCAGAACAACGTGCAAGGGGCGTCTGACGCGGGCCTCATCCCGATGAGCTACCCCGGCTACCAGCCCGTGACTGCAGCGGCAGCCAAGGCGCGTTTCGAAGCCGCCTGGGAAACCGAACTCAGCGGGTCCGCAGGGCTGACCTCGGTGGAGATCCTCGAGGGGGCTCGCGACGGCATCATTCGCGGGATGTACATGCTCGGGGAGAATCCCTTCCTGTCGGAGCCCAACATCAACGAGATCCGAAAGGGCCTGACGAACCTCGACTTTCTCGTGGTGCAGGACATCTTCCTGACCGAGACCGCGGAGTTCGCCGACGTCGTTCTGCCCGCCAGCTCCGCACTCGAGAAGCTCGGGACCTACACCAACACGGATCGCCGGGTACAGGTGGGACGGCCGTCGCTCGATGCCCCCGGCGAGGCGCGTGGCGACTGGCAGATCACGTGCGAGATCGCGAATCGGATGGGCTTCCCGATGAACTACGCCTCGTCCAGCGAGATCTTCGATGAGATGGTCTCGGTGACCGACGCCTACGGTGGACTCACCTACGAGAATCTGGGCGCGACCGGAAAGCTCTACCCGTGTCCCGATCCGGAATCGTCCGACGGCACCGTCGTCATGTTTGGCGACCGCTTTCCGACCGAAAACGGCCGCGCCCGCTTCGTCGCCGCCGAGCACGAAGGCGCCGCCGAGCTTCCTGATGGCGATTTCCCATTCATCCTCGTCACGGGCCGGGTCCTAGAACACTGGCATACCGGGGTCATGACGCGGCGCTCCCATGCGCTTTCGACACTGCAACCCGAGGCCTTTGTCGAAATCCACCCGGACGACTGCGATCGCCTCGGGATCGAAGAGGGTGCGTTCCTGTGTGTGCGCTCACGCCGCGGCGAGGTTCGGCTCGCGGCGCGGCGCAGCCGCAACACCCAACCGGGCTCGGTCTTCATTCCCTTCCACTTCCGCGAAGCAGCCGCCAACATCCTCACCACGGACCAACTCGACCCTGTTGGAAAGATCCCGGAGTTCAAGTTCTGCGCCGTCGCCCTCGACGTCACGGACGGGTGACGACGGCCAATCCGGTGCAACAGGAGCACGTGCACGGGCTCGTCGAAGCCGTCGGCGTACGTGACGCATCGGCCCTGATTGCGGTGGTCGGCGGCGGCGGCAAGAGTCATCTGTTGTTCGCCCTCGGCCGCGCACTTCCGGGTCGCACCGTCCTGACGACGACGACGCGCATCTTCGCCGCCCAGCGCGACCTCGCTCCGGCCTGGTTCAGTACCGAGGACGGAGACATCGGCGCGCGGCTCTCCGCGGACGACAAGACGCTCCTGATCATCGGCGGCATCGAGGGCGAGCGGGCCGTCGGGGTCTCGCCCGAACTCCCGCAGGAATGGCTCCGCCGGGGCGACGTCGACTTCGTGGTCGTCGAAGCCGACGGATCTCGCATGCTGCCGGTCAAGGCGCCGGCCGAACACGAGCCCGTCCTGCCGCTGGGAACCGATCATCTCGTCATCGTTGTTGGCATCGATGCGTTCGAAGGTTCGATCCAGAGCGTCGCACACCGCCCCGAACGCGTGGCTCGACTGGCGGGTCTCGACGCTGCCCGCGCGCTGACGCCAGTGGGCTTGGCTCGGGTCCTCGCTTCCAGCGACGGGGGCCGAAAGAACGCTCCCGTCGGGGCGCCCGTCACGATCTTGGTCAACAAGGTGGAAACGCCGGCGGAGCTCGACCGCGCCCGCGCGCTCGCGGCGGCGCTGCTCGACGAATCCGACGTCGACCGCGTCGCGATGGGTGCATTACAGGCTGGCCCCGATAGCGAATGGGAAGTCTGGCGACGCTGACCCTCGGTCAGCCGCTTCGCTGCTAGTTTCCACGCCTTCACGCTCGAGGAGACTCCATGGGTTCTTCCATCCGACCCGGCCGCCTGCTGACCTGGGGCGCCCTTTCCCTGATTGCCGTGCTCGCGGTCCTCGCCATCCTCAATCGCGGCGAGATCTCACGCTTGCTGCAAGCGAGCCAGCTGTTCGATCCGGACCTCATCGTGCGCAACTTCCAGCATATGGACGAGACGTTCGGATCCCGAGCCATCGAAACAGGACCGGATGTCCTCTCGTTCGAACGCGGCGCGTACACGCTACCGGCCCGCTTCGAACACAGCGGAAGGACTTTCGAGACCGATCCGTTTCTCGAAGAGGTCGTCACGACCGGCCTGATCGTCCTCCACGAGGACACCATCGTCCACGAACGCTATGCGAACGGCCACGCTGCCGCGGGGAAGCACATTGCATGGTCGGTGACCAAGTCGTTCGTGTCTGCGCTCTTCGGCATCGCGGTCGACGAAGGCCACATTCCGGACCTGATGCGACCGGTCTCCGAGATCCTGCCCGAGCTCGAGGGCTCCGGTTACGACGGTGTACCGATCAAACACGTGCTGCAGATGTCGTCCGGCGTGCGGTTCAACGAAGACTACGGCGACCCCTTCTCGGACATCAACCGGATGGGGCCATCGATGACGTCGGGTTCGCTGCTCGATTTCGCAGCGACGCTGGAGAGCGAGCGCGAGAGCGGAACGGTGCAGCACTACGTGAGCGTCGACACGCAGGTACTTGGCGAGATCCTCGTCCGTGCGACGGGTCGACCATTGGCCGAGTACGCCAGCGAGAAGCTGTGGAAGCCGCTCGGGATGGAGCACAGTGCATACCTGCTGCTCGACGGAACCGGGATGGAATGGGCGTTCGCGGGCATGAACGCGAGCCTCCGCGACTATGCTCGCTTCGGCTGGCTCTACGCCAATGGCGGCCGACGGGGCGATCAGCAGATCGTTCCTGCACAGTGGGTTCGCGCCTCGGTCACACCGGACGCTCCGCATCTCGAACCCGCCCCAGAGCACGGCGGCAACATGGGTTACGGCTACCAGTGGTGGATCCCGGGCGGGTCGACGGGAGAGTTCACCGGCATCGGCGTGTACGGCCAGTACATCTACGTCGACCCGGCGCGCAGGGTCGTCATTGCCAAGAACGGCGCCGACCCCGACTTCCAGAAGGACGGCTTCGAGAACGGCCAGATCACGCTGTCACTCTTCCGCGCGATCGCCAAGGAACTTGCCGGCGACTAACACCGCGTCCTAGAACGGGATGTCGTCATCCGGCGGAGGCGGTGCAAAGCCGTCGTCAGGTGGGCTCGCCTGCGAGATTCCCGCTCCGTCGCCGCCCTGGATATCCCAGACATCGAGCGAGTTGAAGTAGCGGACCTGGCCTTGCGGGCTCTTCCACTCGCGGCCGCGCAGACTGAACTCGACGCGCACTTCGTCCCCTTCGCTGAAGGCGTCGAGCGCTTCGCAGCGGTCGCCCGTGAGCTGGAACATCACGTACTGCGGGTAACGCCCGCCGCCTTCGAGTTCGAGGACGAACTCGCGCAAGCGGAAGCGTTCGGTCTTCTGCTGGGCGTCGAAGATCGCGTGGATCTTCCCGCTGGTTTCCATTCCCATGAGGCACTCCATTCATCGCCCGGCCCAAGAGGCCGGACGACATCGTGCGGGACCAGGTAGAGAAGCGCGGCCTACGGGCCGGTGAACATCCCGCCCTCGGTCGAAGCCTTGTCGAGATAGGCTTCCTTCGGGTTGTAGCCCGTCGCGTCGTCCTCGGACCAGCGCGCCAGCTCTGCCCGACCCACGACGAACCAGTGCACTTCGTCCGGGCCGTCGGCGAGGCGCAACGTTCGCTGGCTCGCGTACATGCCCGCGAGCGGCGTCCATTGCGAGACGCCGGTCGCGCCGTGCACCTGGATGGCCTTGTCGATGATCTCGCAAACGCGTACCGGCACCATCGCCTTGACGGCGCTGACCCAGACGCGGGCCTCGGCGTTCCCGAGCACGTCCATCGCCTTCGCGGCCTTCAGCACCATCATGCGCATCGACTCGATCTCGATGCGGCACTTCGCGAGGTCTTCGGTGTTCTTGCCCAGTGTCGCGATCTTCTTGCCGAACGCGTCCCGGGTCAGGCCGCGCTTGGCCATCATTTCGATCGCGCGTTCGGCCGCACCGATCGAACGCATGCAGTGATGGATCCGGCCCGGTCCGAGCCGAACCTGCGAGATCTCGAAACCGCGGCCCTCGCCGAGGAGGATGTTCTCCTTCGGGACGCGGCAGTTGGTGAAGCGCAGGTGCATGTGGCCGTGGGGCGCATCGTCCTGGCCGAACACGTGCATCGGTCCGAGGATCTCGACGCCGGGGTGGTCCATCGGCACCAGGATCTGGGACTGACGCAGGTGCGGCGCACCGTCGGGGTCCGTCTGCACCATGCAGATCATGATCTTGCAACGCGGGTCGCCAGCGCCCGAGATGTAGTATTTCTCGCCGTCGATGACCCACTCGTCTCCGTCGAGCACGGCGCGGCAGGCCACGTTCTTGGCGTCCGAAGATGCCACGTCGGGCTCCGTCATCGCGTACGCGGAGCGGATCTCGCCACGGAGCAGCGGCTCCAGCCACTGCTTCTTCTGTTCCGGAGTACCGACGCGCTCGAGGACTTCCATGTTGCCGGTATCGGGCGCGGCGCAGTTCAGGCACTCCGACGCGAGCGGGTTCTTTCCGAGCTCGGTCGCGATGTAGGCGTAGTCGAGGTTCGAGAGGCCTTCGCCAGTCTCGGCGTCCGGCAGGAAGAAGTTCCAGAGCCCGGCTTCACGCGCCTTGGCCTTCGCACCGTCGAGGAGTTCGAGCTGACGCGGGTGATAGGACCAGCGGTCCTCTAGCCCCTGGCCGAGCTGGAAGAACTCGTCCGTGATCGGCTTCACTTCCTTCTCGATGAACTCCACGACCCGGTCAAAGAGGGGCCGCGCCTTCTCGGACATCCGGAGGTCGAACATCTCCACACGATCTTCCATACCCGCCACGTCGTTTTCTCCCTGTGCGAGCGGCGCGCGGTTGAAGAGGCGGCCGCCCGGGGTTCGGGTTGCATTCGTTCGGACACTGACGATACGCGACCTCGGGCGTCATGACACGCACGCTGCCGAAATCTCTGCCGTCGGCGGCTGTCGCGCGGCCACGGTACGTTCCCGTACCAGCCAACCAGGAGGAAACGCCATGGCGATCGAAGGTGGATGCTACTGCGGCGACTTGCGCTTCTCGTACGAAGGCGACGCCGCATTCAAGGGTCAATGTCACTGCCGCGAGTGCCAGTACATCTCGGGCGGCGGTGTGAACTACGTCATGGGCTTGATGGCGGCAGGATTCTCCTACACCAAGGGCGAGCCCGCGGCGTTTCGGCGCAGCGATCTAGAAGCCCCTGTTACCCGCGAGTTCTGCGGGAACTGCGGCACCCACATCCTCGCCAAGGGCGAGGGCATGCCTGGGATGTTGATGCTCAAGGCCGGCGTACTGGATGACCCGTCGGCGTTCGGAACCCCCGAGATGGCCATCTTCGGCATCGACAAACAGGCCTTCCACCACGTGCCGGACGGCGTGACGCTCTTCGAGCGCGGCCCCGGCTCCCCCGTGATCGATTAGGAGAGCCAAGATGTCGATCGAAGCCGAAGCCAAGGCCACCTATGACCGCTTCGTCGCGCTGCGCGACAAGATCGACGGCGGCGACGCCGAGTGGTCGCAGCTCGCGGACTTCTTCACGGAGGATGGCGTCTACATCGACCCCGCCTGGGGCCGTATCGAGACGCAGGACGGCATTCGTGCATTCTTCGAGAAGTCGATGGCGGGTCTGACGGGCCACGGTTGGTCGACGCCCGAGAACTGGACCATGGCCGAGGGGCACCGCCTGATCAGCCAGTGGGACCAGGTCATGGGCGAGAAGGAAGACGGCTCGCTCTGGAGCGTGCCCGGACTGTCCATCCTCTACTACGCCGGCGATGGCCGCTTCTGTTACAGCCTCGACCTGCTGAACATGGGCCAGGTCAACGAGAGCCTGCGCGGGATGCAGTGGAAACCGCCGGAGACTTTCAACATGCCCCCCAAGCGGCCGAACCGGGATGTCTCGCTGCCCGCCGCCTGGGCCCACTTGGCCAAGTAGAGCCGCCTAACGCCTAGCTACGGCGCCTTCCGGGTCGAACGCCAGCGGAAAGACGTCGGGGAAGTCGGCGAGTGACTGACCTGTTTTGGGATTGTGTGCGTAGAGCGCGACAGGATCCGGGATCACCTGCCCGGGACGATGGCGATAACGCACGTCGCGGCCCGCCCAGAGCGAGGCATGCGAACGCCGCGGCGTCTCCATCTCCACGTCACCACGCGCAGAGTGCAGAATGTTTCCGTGAAAGAGCAGAACGTCGCCGGGCTCGAACGTCCAACCGAGGATGTCGTAGGAATCGCGGTGGCGTTCGATATTGGGCACCCAGGGCAAGGTCTTGTCGATCACGCCGCTCGCGTAGGACCAGCGCTCGTGGGCTTCAGCGCCTAACATAGGAGTTTCACCCTCGGCCGATTCGAGTTCCTGCTTCGCATCCGCGTCGCGGTCCGGGTCCCGCCCGGCGAGCGGGCTATACGTGACGTTCCAACGGTGCGAACCGCGCACCACCTCGAGACTCGCGTTTCGCGGAATCCGATCGGGCGAAACCCAGGCTCGGATCACGTCGTGGCCATCGATGTTGTAGTAGCTGGTGTCCTGGTGCCAAGGCGTCGGTGGAATGAACCCTGCAGGTTTATGGAAGAGCTGGTCCATGTAGAAACGGACCGGGCTCCTCAGCGCCGTTGCCACGATCTCGGCCACCGGCGACTCATCGATGATCCGGCGAAGCGCAGGCACGCGCGCGGCCGGAAACTGGTCGACCCGCAGGTCGCGATCCAGCACTTCGCTCATTCGGTCCGGTGCCGCGATGGCCTCGTCGAGGCCCTCGGCGACGCACGCCACCCACTCTGGCGGCAAGACCTGGCGGGCCAGGACGGCACCGTCGCGGTGAAAGGCCGAGATCTCGTCAGGCTCGAGGGTCCGAAGCGGGCGTGCGCGCATTTACCCAGGGTATGTCGTCCGGCGCCATTCATGCCAGAATGCCGCGATGCACATCCTTACCTTCGTCGGCAGTCTTCGTGCCGAGTCCTTCAGCCGGAAGCTGGCGGTCGCCGCTGAGGCCACGGCGCCTGACGGCACGCGGTTCACGTCTACAGACGCACGCGACCTCCCCCATTATGACCAGGATCTCGATGGCGACGAGAAGCCTGCGGCGGTGCAGACGCTGCTCGACCAGGTCACCGCGGCCGACGCCCTGCTCTTCGTCACGCCTGAATTCAACTACGGCATCCCGGGTCCGCTCAAGAACGCCATCGACTGGGCATCACGGCCCGCTTATCGGTCACCACTCAAGAACAAGCCCGCATTGGTGATCTCGCAGTCGATTGCGCCCACCGGCGGCGTCCGGGCGCATACGCAGCTCGTGGCCGTACTCGGCGGCACTCTCACGCCGATCTTCAACGGCCCAGCATTCAACGTGCCGGCCATCCACGAGAAATTCGACGAGGCCGGCGCACTGACCGACGAGCTCGTGAAGGCACGACTCACCAGGACCCTCGAGGACTTCACGACCTGGGCCCGGGCGCTGGGCGGCGATTCGTAGAGATTTCGCCATCCTCCGAGCGACTCCGCGGGCATTGTCCCGCGCGATCTCGCGCGCTCCGAGGACCCCATGCAAGAACATTTCGACGTGCTCGTCGTTGGCGCCGGCATCTCCGGCATCGGCGCCGGCGTGCACCTCCAGAAGCACTGCCCCGACCGATCCTACGCCATCTTCGAAGGGCGTGAACGCCTCGGTGGCACCTGGGACCTGTTCCAGTACCCGGGCATCCGCTCGGACTCGGACATGTACACGCTCGGCTTCTCGTTCAAACCGTGGACCGACGCAAAGGCGATCGCCGATGGCCCGTCGATCCTGTCCTACCTGAAGGACACCGCGAACGAGTACGGCGTGGCCGACAAGATCCGGTACCAGCACATGGTGAAGCGGGCCTCCTGGTCGAGCGAAGACGCGCGCTGGACCGTCGATGCCCAGGTCGGGGACAACGGCGAGACCGTGCAAGTCACGTGCGGCTTCCTCTATATGTGCAGCGGCTACTACAACTACGAAGCCGGCTACACCCCTGACTTTCCGGGCATCGAGAACTTTGCCGGCCAGATCGTCCACCCGCAGAAATGGTCGCCAGACATTGGTTATGCGGGCCAACGGGTGGTCGTCATTGGAAGTGGCGCGACTGCGGTCACGCTGGTGCCTGAGCTCGCAAAGGAAGCGGCTCACGTCACGATGCTGCAGCGCTCGCCCACCTACGTCGTGTCGCGTCCGGAAGAAGACGGCATGGCGAACTGGATGAACGCTCGCCTGCCCGCGAAGCTGGCCTACGCCATCACCCGCTGGAAGAACATCCTCGGCGGCATCTTCATCTATCGCTATTCGAAGAAGAAGCCTGAGAAGATGAAGTCGTTCATCCTCGAGCAGGTGCGCAAGCAACTCGGCGACGACTATGACGTGGCCACGCACTTCACGCCGACCTACAACCCGTGGGACCAGCGGATGTGCCTCGTCCCGAACGGTGATCTCTTCGACGCGATCCGCGATGGAAGTGCCTCGGTCGTGACCGACCACATCGACACCTTCACCGAGAAGGGAATCCGGCTGAAGTCGGGCGACGAACTCGAAGCCGACCTGGTCGTGACCGCCACGGGCCTCGACGTGCAGTTCCTGAGCGACCTGGCGATCACGGTCGACGGCGAAGCCATCGACCCGACCCAGGGCATGACCTACAAGGGCATGATGCTGAGCGACATCCCGAACCTGGCCTGGGCCATGGGCTACACGAACGCGTCGTGGACGTTGAAGTGCGACCTGACCGCCGAGTACCTGTGCCGCCTGCTCAACCACATGAAGCAGCATGGCTACGACCAGTGCGTTCCCCGCAGCGACGGCACTGTCGATGTCGAACCCTGGGTCGACTTCTCGTCGGGCTACATCCAACGCTCGCTCCACAAGATGCCCCAGCAGGGCACGAAGGCACCGTGGAAGCTCAACCAGAACTACGTGCTCGACCTGGCGGCACTGTCCTACAAGTCGGTCGATGACGGAGTCATGTCCTTCAGCCGCAAGAGCGATGGCATCGCTGGCGCCAGCGCCTAGGCGCTGAAACGCGGTCTGAACAACGTCGCGACCGCCAGCTGCGTGCTCGTTGCGCGTCACCGAGCCGGAGGCGCATGTTCGGGCCGGTAGCGCTAACCTGCCGAGCCGGGCCTGTCATGGCCACCTGGGCCCTAGTGCCCAACGACCCCCATCCACATCAAGGAGATGCGCAGATGCGCGAAGCCGTCATCGTTTCCACCGCTCGGACCGGACTTGCCAAGTCCCATCGCGGCGGGTTCAACAACACCACGGGCGTCGCCATGACCGGCCACGCCATCCAGCACTCGATCGAGCGCTCGGGCGTCGAGCCCGGCGATGTCGAAGAAGTGGTCGTCGGCTGCGGTACGCCGCAGGGCACCACGGGCAACAACATCGGTCGCCTCGCCGCGCTGAAGGCCGGCTGCCCGGTCACCACGTCGGGCTTCACCGTCAGCCGTCACTGCTCCTCGGGCCTCCAGGCCGTCGCGACCGCGGCCGGCCGGATCCTGAACGACGGCGTGCCGATCGCAGTGGCCGCCGGCGTCGAATCGATCACGCTCAGCCTCGCGGGCGGCGGCTTCCCGAACTCGGTCGACAAGCCGCTGTTCAAGGAGTTCCCGGGCCTTCCGATGCCCATGATCGAGACCGCCGACATCGTGGCCAAGCGCTACAACCTGTCGCGCGAATACCAGGACGAGTACTCGCTCGAGAGCCAGCGTCGCACCGCGGCCGCGCAGGACAACAAGCTCTTTGACGACGAGATCGTGCCGATGGACACGACCATGATCGTGGTCGACAAGGAGAGCGGCGAGAAGTCCGAGGTCGCGTACACGGTGACCAAGGACGAGTGCAACCGGCCTGGCACCACGGCGGAAGGCCTCGCCAAGCTGAAGCCGATCCGCGGCGAAGAGCACTTCATCACGGCCGGCAACGCTTCGCAGCTTTCGGACGGCGCGGCCTCGCTCGTCATGATGGAAGCCGACGAAGCCAAGCGCCGAAACATCGAGCCGCTTGGCGCGTTCCGCGGCTTCGCGGTCGCGGGCTGCGAGCCCGACGAGATGGGCATTGGCCCCGTCTACGCGGTGCCGCGTCTGCTCGAGCGCGCGGGCCTCACGGTCGCCGACATCGACCTCTGGGAGCTCAACGAAGCGTTCGCGAGCCAGTGCCTCTACAGCCGCGACACGCTCGGCATCGACCCCGAGAAGTACAACGTCAACGGCGGCTCGATTTCGATCGGTCACCCCTTCGGCATGACCGGCGCGCGTTGCACCGGCCACATCCTGCTCGAAGGCAAGCGCCGCGGAGCCAAGTACGGCGTCGTGACGATGTGCATCGGCGGCGGCATGGGCGCAGCGGGTCTCTTCGAGATCTTCTAGCCCGGCTCCGGAGCCCAGACCTGACCGCCCGCGTCGCCCTGCGATGCGGGCGGTTCTGCGTTGGGGGCGCGCCTAACCGTCGTGGCGCTCGTAGGACCAGACGCCACCCTTGACCATGGTCAGCCGATGACGCGGCCCGGCCGCGGCGACATCTCCCGCCTCCCAGCCTGCGTCACCGTGCCACAGAGCGACCGGCCCTTCGGCCTGGACCGCGATCTGGGTCGCGAAGCGCTCAGGCGGCCGTGCTGCCGCAGCCTCCAATGCTTCCGTGACGGATCTCCACCGTGCCAGTTCGAAGAGACTCACGTAGGTCGGCGGCGCGATCTCGATCTCACCCGCGTCGCGTTTGGCCAACGCGGTCTCCGGCGTCATCCATTCGTGATCTCGGATCTCGCCATCGTCGATGACCACCTGGGACGCCGGCGCGCTCGCAACGAAGAACCATGTGATGAACCTGCGCGGCTGGACCGGCGGCGGCGTCCAGTGGGAGAACGGAACCAGTGCGCCTGAATCCACGTGGAGCGAAGCTTCTTCCGCGGCCTCGCGCGCGGCGGCGACGCGTGCCGCCCCGAGGTCGTCATCGTCGGCCAGCCCGTGGGCATCCGCAGGGTCCACGCGGCCCCCGGGAAAGACCCACATCCCGCCGAAGGCGATCTTGGAGGTCTTCTTCAGCATCAGCGTCTCGAGCCCGTTGCTGTGGTCCCGCAGCAGGATCACGGTCGCAGCCGGAACCGGGACGGAGCCTTCGGCGCCAGTTTTCGACATGCGGACCAGGACATCTTCGTGCTTTTCGTTGGACATGGTTCCAGAGGATCCACGCGGGGCACGGGAACGCAAATGGACGCGTTAGCGCTGTGTTCCATCGGCGGCTCGGACCTGGACGAACTCAGCCGGTCGCGGACGCGCCTGCTCCCACAAGAAACGCATCGCCGAATAGGGCCAGAGCGTGAAGTTCACGTCGTCATCGTCGGTATACCAGGAGTTGCAACCACCGCTGAAGACCATGGGCGCCATGTCGCGTTGGAGGCGCTCGTTGTAGGTCTTGACCACATCCGGGTCGGGGTCGAGTTGCGCAATGCCGTCGCGCTCCATCCACTCCAGACACTGGATCATGTAGTCGACCTGTGACTCGATCATGATCAGGGCCGAGGTGTGCCCCGTCGCGCTGTTGGGTCCGAGCAAGAGGAAGAAATTCGGGAAGCCCGGAATCATCATCGTCCGGAAGGTCTCGACGCGATCGGCCCAGACGTCGCGCAGCTTGCGGCCCTCACGGCCGACGATCTCGACGTAGTCGGTGATGTCGAAGGGGCGAAAGCCTGTGGCCTCGATAATGGTGTCGACCTCGTGAAGCGTCCCATTCGCGTCGCGCACCCCTGAGGCTTCGACGGACGCGATGCCGTCAGTGATGAGGGCGACGTTCTCGCGGTTGAATGTTTCGAGGTAGTCGTCCGAAATACAGCGCCGCTTGCATCCGGCGGTGTAGTCGGGCGTGAGCTTGGCTCGCGTCTCGGGGTCGTGGACCGAGGTTTCGAGATGCTTGAGCCCGATTCGCTTCATGCGTTCGTTGAACCAGCTTCCTCGTCGGAGCGACGTCACGCCCAGCGCGTCCATCAACAACCATGTAAACCAGCGGTGGAGCTTCATCCGCCAGGGCGAACGTCGAAAGACTTCGCGGCGCGCTTCCGGAATCTCGCGCGCCATTCGCGGGAAGACCCACGCCGCCGAGCGCTGGAAGACCGTCACGTGCTCGACATCGGGCGCGATCTCGGGGAGCACCTGTGCGGCACTGGCGCCGGTTCCGATCATGGCCACGCGGCGACCCTTCAGGTCGTGTGCGTGGTTCCATTCGGCGGTGTGAAAACGTTCGCCTTCGAAAGCATCGAGGCCATCGATCTGCGCGCGGTTCGGGAGATGCAGGCCGCCGAGGCCACTCACCACGACGTCGGCTTCATAGCGACCACCACTGGCCGTCCTCACGTGCCAGCGACCGCGCTCGAACGTGACCGACTCGACCTCCTCGCCGAAGCGAAGGTGCGGCCCGAGGCCGTACTCGCGCGCGCAACGCTCACAGTAATCACGGATCTCGGCGCCCCCCGAGTACGCGTGTGACCAGTCGGGATTCAGCGCGAACGAGAACGAGTAGACATGGGAAGGCACGTCGCACGCGATCCCGGGGTAGGTGTTCTCGCGCCAGGTCCCGCCGACGCTGGCCGCCTTCTCGAGGATGACGAAGTCGTCGATCCCCTTCTGCCGGAGCCGGATGCCGCTACAGATGCCGGACATGCCGGCCCCCAGGACGATGACCCGGTGGCGCTGAACAGTGGCATCGAGATCGGTGGCTGCAGACATGGGAGTCCTCCGGCGGGCCGCCCGAGCATAGGAAAGGTCGCCCGGGGCCGTGGGCCTGCCGAGGCGGCTCAGGAAGTCATGGACCACCGGGGGCCATCCGCCCTACACTGCTGGCCTCCACTTTCCGAGGAACTTCGATGCCCTGCACGCTCACATTGTCCGTCCTTTCCGAGAACCAGGAAGGCGACATCGGCAACGACTGGAAGTACACCCTCTCGGCCAAGGTCTACAGCGGTGCCCTGACAGGCCAAGGCGCGGTCGAGGTCGCCAAGCACACCCTCACTTCGGGCACCACCCAGACGCCGCCGGGACCGCCGGCCGCGGCCGTCATCGCCGCCGGGGACGCCGGCGCCGACCTCAAGATTGAACTCCGACTCGCTGCGGCCGAGGTCGACCTGCTCCACAACGACACCGGAGAGAAGGCCGTCGACATCCGCCTGACGAACCCGGCCGCGGGCGCGAGCGCCCTGGTCGAGGAGCGGGAGATCTCGGTGGGCGTGACCGAAGCGCCGAGCGGAATCGGCAACGCCGTACTCACGCTCAAGATTCGCCTGGAACTCGCCAACGCCTAACGCGGTTGCAATAGCTTCCGCCGTTCAAGCGGAAATCGCGTAGTCTCCGAACTGCGGCGGCTCCATCTCCTTGCGAAAGCACGACCGGAGGAAGGTCTCCAGCGACGGCGCTTGCCTGCGGCTCAGAACGCCAGTGCGAGGCTCAACATCAGCGATCGATCGCGCTCATCGCTGGCAAGCTGCGGAGCGCGGGTATTCGGCTGGAGACGCTCCTGGAGCTGCCAGCGGGTGCGGGCGGGGACCCATCGCTCAGCTGCGGCCTCGAGCGGGATCACTGCAGGATTCGCCAGCCACGAACGCGCGCCGCGGGTGGAGATCTCGAGGAGGCGCGTCGGGACCGCCACGATGGCATCGGCCGAAATCGCCGGCGACTCGGGCTCCGCAGCCGCGGACGTGCCGACAGCGAACATCCCGGCCATGGCCGCAGAAGCAATCAGACGTTTGATCGAAGACATGGGATCGGGCTCCAGAGCCTGCCCTCCCCTCCTCGGAACACGGGCTCGAACCTTTCTCATCGACGCCTACGGTCAGACCGAGCGTGACCTCCGACACGGCAATGCGCGACAGACCGGCAACCCAGAAGCGGCGCGAACGCAGGCCTAGCGAAGCCCCGCGACGAACTCGCCCACAGCGTCGACGCCTCGCTCGTCGATCACGCGGATCGTCTCGGAACCGATGACGGCGATATCGACCTTGCCAACGAGAGCCGCAACATCGTCCGCATTCGACACGCCGAAGCCGAGCGCCAGCGGAAGCGATGTCGCTGCGCGACAGCGCCCCAGGTACTCGTCCAGACCCCCAAAGTCGGTCGATGCACCCGTGACACCCTTTCGCGCAACGCAGTACACGAAGCCACGGCCTCGCTCGGCGATCGCGGACATTCGCGCATCGCTGGTGTTCGGCGAGTAGATGAAGATCGGGTCGAGATCGTGTCCGGCCATGGCCTCCAACATCTCGGCGCCCTCTTCGTGCGGGAGGTCCGGAATGATCGCTCCGCGGATTCCGGCATCGGCGCTGTCCCTGGCGAACGCTTCGATCCCGTGCATGAACGGGATGTTGTAGTAGCTCATGAACAACATCGGGATCGGATGTCTCGCGCAAACGGCGCGCGCGACGTCGAAACACTGGGCGACGGTGGAGCCTCCAGCGAGGGCTTTCTGGTTGGCGTGAAGGATCACCGGGCCGTCGGCGATCGGTTCCGAGAACGGGATCTGCAGCTCGATCAGATCCACGCCGTTCTCGACCATCGCGTCGATCACCTGGATCGAAGCCTCGAAACTCGGATAACCCAGAACGATGTGGGTCATCAGGAGGATGTCCTTCTCCCGACGTCGTTCCCGGATGTACTGTTCGAGAGATGCACTAGCCACGGTAGGCCTCCGCCTTTTCCTGGATGAATGCCTTCCACTTCGGATCGTCGAAAGCGTCGGCCACGGTGAAGATGTCCTTGTCTCCGCGACCGCTCTGGTTGATCAAGATCACCTCATCGGGCGACATCTGGGGCGCTTCCTTGAACGCGTGCGCGAAAGCATGGGACGATTCGAGGGCGGGAATCAATCCCTCCCTTCGAACCGTGAGCGAGAGCGCATCGACGACCTCGGTGTCGGTCGCGGACTCGAAACGGACGCGACCCTTCTCGTGGAGGTCGGCCAGGATCGGCGACACGCCGACGTAGTCGAGCCCAGCCGCGACGCTATGCGTCTCCTGCATCTGGCCCTCGGCATTCTGCAGGAAGTAGGTCTTGTAACCCTGCGCGACGCCCACGGTGGCGTCATCGAGGCCCAGCCGAGCCGCGTGCTGACCGATTCCAGCGCCCCGGCCGCCCGCCTCCACGCCGATCAGTTCGACGCCGTCGTCCTCGAGAAAAGCCGAGAAGATCCCCAGCGCGTTCGATCCACCCCCCACACACGCGTAGACCCGATCCGGCAGCTTGCCCGCCGAGGCCTGGATCTGCTCGCGGGCTTCCTGGCCCACGATGCTCTGGAAGTAACTGACCATCTCGGGAAAAGGATGTGGCCCACACGCGGTCCCGAGGGCGTAGTGCGTGTCGTCCATGTTCGTGACCCAGTCGCGAAAGGCCTCGTTGATAGCGTCCTTGAGCGTGCGGCTTCCCTCGGTCACCGGCACCACGGTTGCGCCGAGCCGCTCCATCCAGAAGACGTTCGGGCGCTGACGGGCAACGTCGACTTCGCCCATGTAGATGGTGCACTCGAGGCCCAGCTTGGCCGCCATCGTGGCCGTCGCGACCCCGTGCTGACCCGCTCCTGTCTCCGCGATCACGCGCGTCTTGCCCATGCGTTTCACCAGGAGCCCCTGGCCCATCACGTTGTTGGCCTTGTGCGCACCCGTGTGATTCAGGTCTTCCCGCTTCACGAAGATCCGCGCACCGCCGAAATCGGCGGTGAGGTTCTCGGCGAACGTGATCGGAGTCGGTCGACACGAGTACGTCGACATCATCTCTTCGAACTCGCGCCAGAACGCCGGATCATTGCGCGCGGACTCGAATGCCTCGCGCAGTTCATCGAACGTGGCGACCAGGATCTCGGGGATGAAGGCCCCGCCAAAACGGCCGTAGTAACCGGGCTCAGGCATCGAAGGCTCCGATGTGTTGGGAGAAGGTGAAGCGGTCCGTGCGACAGCTCATCCGGACGAAGACGGCGTTCCTGGCCGTCGGAAAATGCAGCACTCGGTCGACTTCAAGAATCGGCGCGCCGACCGGGAGATCCAGCGCCGCGGCGTCGCCTGGGCTCAACATTGCGACGCGAAAAGACTGATCGGCCGACTGCGGCTCGCGGCGGTAGTGCGTGCGCACGACTTCGGACAGCGAACCGCCCGCTAGCGGCAACTGGTCGAAATCGGCGAATAGCATCGCATCCATCCAGATCCGCTCGAGCAGCACCGGCTCTCGGTCGACCCGGGCACACCGAAGCGAGACGAAGAAGTCCCGGCCCGCGGCCGTCTCCGCTTCAGCCGGACCCGCGCCCAACGTGGGGCGCGACAGCCATTCGGTCTCCAGGGCGATCCCCTGCTCTGAGAAGGATGCGAGCGTGCCGCCCAGGGAGAAGAGATCGACGTGGGCCGCAGCTTCCCGAACGAATGTTCCGGCGCCGCGGCGGCGCTCGACCATCCGCCGCCGTACCAGCGTCTCCGTCGCCTGCCGTAGCGTCGGGCGGCCAACGCCATAGCGCTTCGCCAGGGCGTTCTCGGATGGCAACCGCGAGCCCGCCAGCCATTCGCCGGCCCGAATGCGCGCGAGCAGGTCGTCGGCGATCTGCGCGTAGAGCGGAACGGCGGAGGCCGGGTTCAAGGACGTCATGAGAGGTAGAATGACTCGATTGGTATAGTTGTCAATACTAATTATCGGTCCAGTTCGAGCAATCTGAAGCGAATCCGCGCGAAGTCGGCGACTCTCCGGCTCCCACGCACCCCGGAGTTCCATATGAAGGTCCTCAAGATCCTCGGCGGCATCGTCCTCGCCCTCCTGCTCGTTCTCGCCGTCGTCGTGTTCCAGGCACGCTCGGGTGATGGACCCAACGGATTCTTCCCGGGCGGTGCGTTCCAGACCGGCACCGAAGCATCCGCCGCCGCTTTCGATTGGACCTCGCTCGAGAATGTCGAGACGATCGAGTTCCAGCTGGTCGAGCCCATTCGATCGCGCACGGTCTGGGCCGTCGTGCATGAGGGCGCCGCCTATATCCCGTGCGGCGCACCGAGCTTCACGCTCTGGAAGCAGTGGCCGCACGAGGCGCTTGCCGACGGCCGTGCCATCGTTCGCACGGGCGGAAAACGCTATGCGGTCGAACTCGTCAAGATCGACGAACCCGGGATCCACGCCGAGGTCGGCAGGATCGTGGCCCAGAAATATGACACCGCCGAAACTGCCGACCCGGATCTTCTCTGGGTCTTCCGGATCGATCCTCGGAGCTGACGGCCGGAGTCAGTCCCCGATCCAGCTTCCGTGGAACCCGTGCGGCACGCGCCGCGGCATCTTCACGGTCGCCACCGGTGTATCGGACGGGTTGGCACCGTCGAGAATCACGAGCGTGCTCGAGTCCGTGGACTGCTCGTAGACGTAGCCCATGGCGTAGCCGTCATCCTCCGCCGCCGCGTCGGAACGCGGTACGAAGACGAACTCGCCTGCCTGGGCCGTGGGACCAAAGTCATGGTAGGTCGAACCGCCCGTCTGCATGTCGTACCGCATGACGACGGAGGCCGCGTCCATCCCCTCGCGCTCACTCCCATCGGGACGCGAGCCGACGGCCCATCCGTAGCGATGCTTCAGCCCGATCACGCGCTCGTCGACGCGCGGGAAGCCGTGTGAGACGTCGTCGAGGCGATTCGAACCCACCGCGCCACTCTCCAGGTCGAACTCCCAGCGGTGCATGTAGGACGGCGCGAAGTCGTCCATCGAGTCCCGCCACATGTACTCGTGGTGCCCCACATCGCAGACCACCTTCGAGCCGTCGAAATAGGCATTCAGGGGATGAAAGACGTAGCAGGGATCGACCTCGAACCAGCGAATGTCATCGTTGGTTCCGAAGCGCGGCATGATGCCGATCCGCGCGCCATAGGACTCGTCCCAGCCGATCGGAATGTCGCCCTTCATGGCCTTCTCCAGATCGAACGTCACCGGGAGATCCATGAAGATCGCGTGGTCCCGCGTGATCATGAAGTCATGCATCATCGTCGGGCCCGGGACCGTGATCTCGGCGCTGTGCACCAGGTCGCCGCTTGCGTCGAGCACGTGATACGTCAGGTACGGCGGCAGTTGGCCGTAGCCGAAGAAATGAAGCTCCTGCGTTTCGTGGCAGAGCTTCGGATGCGCGGTAAAGGCGGTCTGGAGCTTGCCCCCGTAGTCGAGACACCCTTTCGTCTCGAGTTCGCCCGAGATCTCATACGGAAAGCTGCCCTCTTCGAGCGTCAGGATCTTTCCGGCGTGGCCGATCACGTGCGTGTTCGCAGCGCTCGCGGTCCGGTCCATCATGGCTTCCGGGTCCATCGCGCCGAGCCCGCGTTCGAGCTTGGTCGTTTGAACCCAACGATTGCGGTACCACGCGGCCTTGCCGCCCTCGAGCCGGACGCCGTGCACCATGCCGTCACCGAAGAACCAGTGGTCGCCCTTCCCATCCTTGGGATTCGGCGTGTTCCGGATGTAGACGCCCGAGAGTTCCGGCGGCACTTCGCCCGTCACTTCGAGATCGGTCTCGGTCAGCTCGTCCGGTACCGGCGCATAGTTGCCGCTCAGGAACCAGGGCTCGGGGGTCGTGGTCGCGGTGGCCATCGAAGTCTCCTTGGGTGGGCCGTTAGCGTACCGCTTCTGTAGCGCGTTCGGACGTGGGCTTTCCCACGACGGTACCGTTGCGGCCGCCTCCGAGACGTTCGAGGCGAGACGTTCCGGGCTAGCGTCATGCGATGGATCCGGCCCTTCTGGAGATGCGCATCAATGCCGTTGGAGGGCCGCTCCTGGGCGCGCTGCTCCTCTACGCGGTGATCGAGTTGATCGCACTCCATTTCCGCTGGAGGAAGCTCCGTCTACGGGAAGCCCGCATGTCGATGCTGGGAGTCCTGTCGGGCGGCGCGCTGGCCGCCCTCGTCGCACGCGCAGTCGGCGTCCTGTCGGTAGCCATTGCGGCGGCCGCAGGCGCATCCCTGTCCCCGATCGAAGCCAGCCTCGAGCCTCCGTGGTGGCTCTACGCGTGGGTGGTCTACGAGTTCTGGTACTGGGTCCAGCATTGGGCCGCGCACAAGGTGCGGCTTCTCTGGTGCATCCACTCGCCCCACCATGCGCCGGGCTCGATCCACATGCTCGTCGGCTTCAACCACCATTGCCTCGAATCAGTCGTCTACTTCCCGCTCTTCCTGGGCTTCATCCCTGCGCTCTTCGGCGTGCACCCGATGCTATGCGTGGGAATGAACTTGATCGATACGTTCTGGGGAAGCTTCCTGCACATCAGCGATGCGGCCGTCCGGAATGGACGTTACGGCCCGCTGGAGCGGATACTCCAGACACCGGCGCACCATCGGGTGCACCACGCACGAAACCCGCGCTACCTCGACACCAACTACAACTCGATCACGCTGCTCTGGGATGTCTTCTTCGGAACCCGCCAGGCGCTCCGAGACGACGAACCCGTCGAATACGGCATCACCCGGGAAGTCGACACCGGAAGCTTCTGGGACGTCCATTTCGGCGAGTTTGTCGGCCTGGCGCGCGACGTCCGCGGAGCCGCAAGCTGGCGAGACCGACTGAACTACGTGATTCGCCCGCCCGGCTGGTCCCCCGATGGCTCGACGCTGACCGCGGCTCAGCAGAAGCAGACGGCGGGCATGCTGCGCTAGGCGGAGCCTTCTCCACCAGCGTCTTCAGGTGCGCGCACGACGTAGGTCCCGACCAGGATCGCGGTCATCACGATCTCGGGCACGATGAAATCGATGCCGAGTGGCGCATGCCCCAGGACGGTCGCCAGGGAGCGCGTCACTGCCGCGGTGCCGAGGAGCATTGCCGCAGGGAGCAGCCAAAGCCGCGCGCCCCGGCGTTGCGCAACAAGACCGCAGACCCCGATCGTGAGGAAGAAGGAGGACATGTCACCGATCTGGGTGCTGGCGCCCATGCCTTCGAGGAGCGGCATGGCGAGCCCCCCCGCCGCGCCCGCCGGGTCGAGAAGCCAACGCACACCGCTGGCGAGCATCGCGAGGCTCACGAGCGAGGAGAGAATTCGGGCGGCGAGGATCATGCTGGGCTCCAGTGCAGTGAACGGCGTCAGGTCTCGGATGCGACGATGCCATCTTGCCGCAGCTGCGCGATCGCCGCTTCGTTTCGGCCAGACTCGGACAACAACGCATCCGTGTGTTGGCCTGCCAGCGGGGCCGCGCCGGCATTGGCCGGTGGACCGTCGACGTGGACGATCGCCCCCCAGCGCTGCATCTGCCCGTGGCGCGCATGTTCGACCACGGGGACGAAGCCGTTCTCGTGGGCAGCCGCGTCCGTGGCCCAGAAACGGCCCGGGCCCGGACCGTCGGCGGGAGCGCAACCGACCCGCTCGGCGCCGAGAACGTCCATCCACTCGTCCGTGCTCCGGCTCGCGAACAATGGCTCCATCGCGGCGATGGTTCGGCCACCAGGCTCCGCGAACGTCTGGGTCGCGGTCGCTTCGGCGAACCGCCGCCATGCGGCTTCATTCGGAATCGCCAGGACGAGCCAGCCGTCGCGCGTCGCGTAAAGCCGCTCCCCCACACCGCGGCCGCGCAATGCTGGGTCCAATGCGGCGCGCGGGACCTTCCCGTCGTATGCCACGAAGTCGTCGACGTTGGCCCAGGCATTCGCGACCAACATGCTGACATCGATGCGCTGGCCAGCACCGTTCCCGCGCGCACGGGCGACAAGGGCGAGCGTGATCGCAGCGGCCAGCACGCTCGACGTGTTCGGGTCGGGATTGGCCTCGTTCGCTCGCATGATCTGACGGGCCGCCTCGCGAACCTCGGCAAGGTTGCGGCATTCAAGTGCCAATGCGGGCTGTGCCTGCCATGTGGCGCCGCCCATCGCGGCCCCGACCACGGGATGGGTCGCGGGCCTCGAACCGTCCGGGCCATCGGGTCCGTAGCCCTGGATCGCGGCCCAGAGCAGCCTGGGATTACGCGCGAGGCACTCGTCGAAACCGAGCCCCAATCGCTCGGGAACACCCGAACGGAAATTGTGGACGACGACGTCTGCGCGCGTGACCCATTCCTGGGCGATCGCACGCCCCTCCTCCGTCTTCAGGTCGAGGCAGAGGGACTCCTTCCCCCCGTTCATGCGGAGCGCGAGCCCACCGCCCGGAATGATCGAGCGTGCCGGGTCGCCCGTCGGCGGTTCGACCTTGATCACCCGGGCGCCGAGGTCGGACAACATCGACGTAGCCAACGGGCCCGCGATGATCGTCGAGAAATCGACAACGAGAAGGTCAGCAAGCGGGGCCGACGCCGAGGTCTTCGCGCGGGTCGGTGCTTCGCGCGGCGTGGCGCGCCAGGCTTCAGCCAGTGCCTTGCCACCCTCGCCGACGCGTGGTGCGGGCCCCTTCACCACACCGGGCGTGCCCGACAGCCTGGCAATCGGCCCGATCTGGCGAACCGGGCCCCGCTCCGGGTCCTCCACCGTGACGATCTCTCCATTCGCGCGCAGGTCGCGATGGCCGATCGCCTCTTCGGTCGAGAGATAGGTCTCGGCAGCGACACTCCCGTTCGCTTGAAACGTCTCCATCCACTCGGCGGCCGTACGCTCCTGCATGCGAAGCAGGATCCGGTCGCGCGCGAACTCGATGCCATCCGGCCCCCAGGCGCCAGGCGAGTCCTGGCAGCGTTCGTCCACCAGCAACTCGGGCAGCAGATCGATGGACTCCAGGAACGCGTAGAACAGGTGCTCCATCAGGTTCCCGCACTGAATCCAGCGTCGGTCTGCCGTGCGGACCGGTTGATAGTTCAACGTCGGCTGGTCGCCGGCACTCGGGTCGGGAAGGTCCATCACCCCGCGTTCGATCAACTGGACGAAGAGCAGGTCAACCAGGTCATAGGGAAGCAGGCCCTGCAACAGGCTCGTCTCGACCCGCGCTCCCTGCCCCGATCGCACCCTTCGATAGAGGGCAGCAGCGATTCCCTGAACAGCGCCCATCGCACAGGCATGCTGCGCGACAGGAAGAGCCGCGAAGCCCGGCGCGTCCTCGCGGGTCTGGCGTCCGAACACCTGCATGCGCCCGGCTCTCGCTGCCACCAACGATTCGATGCCGGCTTCCTCGGCCCACTTTCCCTTGGGCCCATACCCGGTCAGCGACGCATGCACGACCCCGGGGGCCCGTGCTTGCACAGCATCCGCGTCGATTCCGAACCGTCGCGCTCGACTTGGCGGGCCGCTGACGACGACCACATCACTGGCCGCCGACAGCGCCGCGGCTTCTCGCTGGCCCGCCTCGCTCTTCAGGTCGACTTCCAGGCTGTGCTTGCCGCGAAGCCAGAGGGGACTCGCCGCCAAGGAGCGAAAGCCGTCGCCACCCGGCGGCTCGATGTGCAGGACTTCGGCGCCAAAGTCGGCCAACACCGCGGTCGCGACACCGGCCACCGGCCCAACGCTGGCGTCGAGGATGCGGATGCCTTCGAGCGCGCGCATCGGCCGCCTCAGCCGCCCTGCGAGAGATCGGTGCCGTGGTGCTTCAAGTAGTGGGCGGAGAACTGCGGCGGTTCGGGATTCGGCCGCGAGATTTCGTAGATGCGCCGGTAACGCGTTTCGCGCACCAGCCAGCGGCCATCGACCTTCTCGTACTGGTCCCAGTAAAGCGCGGTTCCGGTCGTGATGAACTCATGGCTGAGTACCCACATGGTGTCCGACAAGTACCAGATCCCATTCGCGCGGGTCTCACTCAGAACGTGGATCTCGGGATGGTGCCCGTTGTGGTGACCTACGGATTCACGATGAAAGGCCTGGCGCTGCTGCACCATCAGGTCCTTCTTCCCCTGCACCTTCCACTCGTAGAAACCGCCCACGAAGTGAACCTGGATGTCGTCGTGGAATAGCGTCTCCAACTCTTCCCAATTGGCGGTATCGATACAGCGAAAATAGCTGTGCTTCAGCTGCTTGATGGCTTCGATGTCCATCAGGCGCTGCACGTCGCGACGAAGCGAGTCGATGTCGTCGCCCGAAACGTTCAGCGGGGGCCCTTCTTGGATGCCCATCGTCTCTTTGTTCAAGACCGGAACGCTCTCATCACTCATCGGATTCTCCTTCGTGGCCGGGGTCTCGGCCAAAGATCGCGCGGACCCGAGCCCGGTCGAACTTTGCGACACGATCCGCCGTATACAGCCCGTTCTGTTCCTGCTCCACGTCCGTCAACTGCGTGTAGCAGTAGCCGGCCATGTGCGGATGATCGACCAGGACCTCCGTGAGGGCCTCGATGCGGTCGATCGCCTCCTTCTTTGAAGCCGGGCGTTGCCCGTAGCCCCAGCTCGCGGTCTCCTCGGCGTCTTCGGTCCACCAGGTACCGCCGTACTCGTCGACCAGATAGGGCTGCCCTTGATAGGCGCACTCCGCGTGGGCGCCGGGCACTTCCTTCGCGCCTGGAGAGACGGCAGAGAACTTCTCCCGGAAGGCCACGGGTTCCTGCTCGTACTCGTGCGCGGTGAACACATCCGTCTCGACGTGGGTAAAGCCGCTGACATCGTGTACCGGGCGCGTGGGATCGAGGGCTCGCGTCTGCGCCACCGCCCGACGCACCGCGCGGTCGTGGAGTCCCTCCCGCCCGGGCTTGCGCTGACTCTCGTTGAAAGGCGTCCAGGTGATGATCGAGGGATGATTCCGATCGCGCTCCACGACGGAGAGCCATTCGGCAAGATGGTTGTCGAAGCCACGTTGCATGACATCCGCGCCATGCGCAGGCGGAAAGAACTGCAGGCCGTCGATGCCCCAGTCTCCGAACTCGGCCCACGTCAGGTAGCCGAGGCGATCAGCCCAGTAGTGCGCCCGCTCTTCAAAGACCTTCTGATGGAGACGCGCGCCATTGAATCCCGCCTCGATCCCACATTCGATGTCGCGGCGCAGCGCCTCGTCCGAAGGCGCCGTCCAGATCCCGTCGGGGAACATCCCCTGATCCAGGACCAGGCGAAGAAAGAGCGGCTCTCCGTTCAGCCGGAAACGATTTCCGTCGATCGCGATCGAACGCAGTCCGGCATAGGACGTCACGCGATCCACCACACGGTCCTCTTCCACGATCTCGAAGACGAGGTCGTAGAGGTGAGGGTCAGCCGGCGACCAACATCGGGCACCAGGCGCGTCGAGGAACAGCGCCCCGCCGGCCTCGAGCCGGCGCTCCCGCTGGGCCTGCTCTCCTGATGCGGCCGTAAGGGTCGCCCGGAATCGGAGGCCTGGGCGCATGCCCGCGAAGCGGGGAATGATCGTAAACCCACCGAGGCCGAGATCGGGCAGGACCTGGACCGCGTCCAGATGGGTCGGCGCAACGGCTTCGAGCCAAACGGTCTGCCAGATTCCGGTCACGCGCGTGTACCAGGCCGCGAATGAATCGCGACGCACACTCTGCTTGCCGGCCGGCTGTCGCCCACTCCGCACGTCATCCCGTGCGCGTACGACCACGGTGTTTTCGCCGGGCACGAGTGCGCGCGTGATTTCGAACGCGAACGAGGACTGCCCACCTTCGTGGCTGCCGACCCGCGTCCCGTTCACCCAGACGTCCGTGTCGTGATCTACGGCGCCAAAGTGCAACTTCACGGACCGACTCGACCATGACGCGGGGACCGAAAAGGTCCGCGCATACCAGACACACGGAATGAAGTCCGTGTAGCCGACCCCGGACAGACGACTCTCGGGACAGAACGGCACCAGGATTTCGCGATCGAGGCCTGAAGGATCGCCGGGCCAACCCCGCTGGCTCCCGCTATCGCTGAAGTCCATCGCGAACTGCCAGGTCCCGTTGAGGTTCAGCCAGTCGTCCCGCTGGAATTGCGGGCGCGGATGCTCGGGGCGCGGAATCTCGGTCGACAACAATCGTCTCGTCGCGTCAGGACCGCACACGCTTCGCGGAATCGCGGAGCCGGCGATCGTTCCACTGAGGTCCGCGTTGGCGCGCTTTGGCCGTCTCGTCCTCGAACGGCGGGTACGGCGGGCGAGAATTCGGCGCTGCGCGGACCATGCGAGACCTCCAATCGGACTGCCGAGGATACCCAACCCGGGACGGGCGTCCGTCGGCCGCTACGGCCGCACCCGAGCCGTGAGCCGGTCGAGAAGACCCGGCGTGATCTCCTCGCTGAAGTCGTCCAACGCGAAGCGCAGCAGGAATTCACCGGGCGCATGGTCGACCGAAGCCAGTCGCGTCGTCTCCGAGAGCGGCGGAACCGGCAGGTAGGTCCGAAAGAACGACGAGACGTACTGGGGCATCCCAAGAAACGCGGCCCGCGTTGGGCGCAACACGAACCAGCCGCGCACGACATCGAGGCGCGTCTCGAAATCACTGATCGGAAAGCCAGCCACCTCGCTCCGCACCCGCAGACCCTCGGGCGCGAGCTGGAGCTTGAATGGCAGGTCGAATCGGGCGAGCCACGCGTCGACGTCCGCCTGGCCGATCGTGACTTCGATCTCGGGTCCTTCGACATCGAGGAGGGCCGGTACGCCCGGAGTGATCCGGGCCTTTCGTGCCCGCAGAGCGACACGTTCGAGCGGCAGCCACGCCGTCGCGACGCCGGTGAAAGCAACCTCGGCCTCTGAGAAAGAACCCTGCAGCGGCTCGGCCAGCCCGCCCGCCCAACTCACCTCGACCGGGCGCTTGAGAAAGCTGCTGACAATCTGGTCGATCGCGTCGGAGCGCGTCATCCCGCCACGTTAACGCCGCACCTTCTTGCGCGTCGTCTTTCGGGCAGCTGACTTCTTCGGCTTCGAGCGTGCGCCACTGCTCGCCGCCGGCTTCTTCCGCTTCGCGGTCTTCTTCGCGGGCGCGGGACTCACAGCCTTTTCGAGGCGTTTGAGGAGTCCCACCAGATCGCGACGCATCTGCGTCTCCATCTTCTGCCAGCGCGCTTCCCGCTCGGCCTGATTCTTGTCGACCTGCTTCTGGAAGTCTTTCAGGTTCTTGCGGAAGTCCTTGACCAGCGGCTTCAGGTTCTTCGGAATCTGCTTTTCGAGCTGCTGGAGAGCGTCGCCGACCGCGGTTCGTGTGGACTTCTGTGTGCTGCGGCGAGCCGGCTTCTTCCTCGCTGTCTTCTTCTTTGCGGCCTTCCTCTTCACGGTCTTCTTCTTTGCAGCCGGCGTCTTTCGTGCGGTCATTGGGTGGGTTCCTCTGGTTGGGTTTCATCCGGGACATCCGCCCGGTCATCCGGGACATCCGCCCGGAGTGCAACGGAGTGGCCGATTCCGGCAGCGGCCTGCAAATCCTCGAGTCCAAGCGCGATTCCTTCCGACAGGAACCAGGGATCGGGAACCAGATCGGGGTCGACCGTGAATCCGAAATCCATTCGGTCGATGTAACTCACGACGGTCACGTTGAGCCCCATCCCGGGCATGATGATCGACACCGGGTAGGATGCTTCGACCTCGCCGCCGGCCATGTAGAGCGGGATCGGCACGCCAGGAACATTCGACACCACGGCATTCGCGGCTGCCGGCATGCGGGCCGCCGTCGCCGCGATCATCCGGTAGGCCAGGTTCAATACGGTGGGCGACACCGTGTCCCCCATGGCCTGGATCTCCTTGGCGCGGATCGCTTCGCTCATCTCCTTGGCCTGCGTCGTGCTCTCGTGGATGATTTTCAGCCGCTCGGCCGGATCCGCGATCTGGGTGGGCCAATTGACCATCATGCTGCCGACCTGGTTCCCCATCGCCTCGTCATCTGCCGCTCGCGTCGACACGGGACAGGACACCACCAGCGACTCATCCGGCAATTCGTCACGTGCCACCAGATACCGACGGATCGCGCTCGCGCACAACTCCAACACGACATCGTTCACCTTCACATCGAAGGCCTTCTTCACGGCGCGCACATCGGACAGCGAGATCGTTTGCCAGGCCACCGCTCGTCTCGAACCGATGTCCTGGTTGAACGACAGCTTTGGGCCGGTCACGGCCATGTTCCCTTCCGTCGCAAAGGGGAGCATGGCGACGCCTCGGCGAGCTGCTTGGCCGACATAACGCGCGACCCGAAACGGCGTCCCGAATGAATGCCACAACCCGCGCGCGTAAAGCTCCACATCGCTCGGCTCAGGCTCGCGTCGGCGACGAAGCCGCGGCGACGGTGCTGCGGGCGCCGGATCCGGTTCCAGGTCGCACATGAGTTCAGCGAGGCCCACGCCGGAAACACCATCGATCAGACAATGGTGCGTCTTGCTGAACACAGCCACGCGCCCGCCCTCGAGCCCTTCGATCCACCACATCTCCCACAACGGGAGACGACGATCGAGCTTCACCGGATACAGCGTGCCAACGAGGTCTGCGAGTTCTCGCATCCCACCGGGCGCAGGAACCGCGATCTTGCGCACGTGGTTGTTGATGTCGAATTGCGCATCGACGAAGAACGGTCGGTCGAGTCCGAACGGGACCTCTCGGAGCTTCTTGGTGAATCGCGGCGCGCGGCCCATTCGTTCCGCAATCGTGCGGCGATAGCGATCGAAGCCGAAATCCTTGCTATGCGGCTTCACGATCGAAACGGCGCCGATGTGCGCATGTGTCGTCTCGGTCTCCATGGCGAGAAATATCGCGTCGCTCCCGGGTAGCTGTTCCATCTCGCCTTTCGCGCTGTCACGGTGGGTCGACACCCAGTGATCCCCATTGTTGACCGACTCGACCGTCAAGAGCAAGAAAAGCTTGTTCTTCCCCAGGGTGGGCGCCTTTGCGGCTCAGCACCAAAAACGAGCAAGTTGAACGAGGGGAGTCGCATTCATGCAACGAGTTTTGGATCTTGTGGAGGGTTGGCAGGATCCGGCAGACTCCCCTCGCGCGTCTGTGTGAAGTGGGCGCCCATCCAAGAGGACCAGTGATGCACAAGATTCAGGGGTCGGTCGAAGGTCCTTACTGGCGCATCGCCCGCGCGCTAGACCGTCAGGTCCGGCAGACCGGCGGAGGAGCGGCCGTCTGCGTCTATCACCGTGGCCGCAAGGTCGCGGACCTTTGGGGCGGTTCGCGCGACGAAGGGGGCAACCCATGGCTGGAAGACACGATGGCGATGTCGTTCTCGACGTCGAAGGGCGTCGTCTCGACGCTGGTTCACATCCTCGCCGACCGCGGCGAACTCGATTATGACGATTCGATCGCCCGCTACTGGCCCGAGTTCGCCAAGAACGGCAAGAGCGCGATCACGATCCGTCAGGCATTGACCCACCGCGCCGGCCTCGCCCGCTTGCGACCCCTCGTCGATTCAGGGGAGCGAATCCTCGATTGGGACTACATGGTCCGTGCACTGGAGGATGCCGAGGCCCGCCCAGGGCGACGCAGCGCCTATCATGCATTGACCTACGGATGGCTGGTTGGAGAGGTCATCCAGCGCATCACGGGTTCGACGCTTCCGGAAGTCATCGACAAGGAACTCGTCCAACCGTTGGGTCTCGACGGCTGCTACATCGGCACACCGAAGGATGCGCAGACCCGCGCGGCCTCCCTGGGGCGCCGACCGGGCGAGAACCAGGGAATGCTGATGCGGGCGGTGCTGAACGATCGCGTGATCGGCGCACTCGGCACCTGGGCGCGGCTTTCGCGCGCGCCGCTGAACCCGAAGCTCATGTTCCAGGCGCTCGTACCGCCCGGGGATTCCGACGTATTGTGGAGCCCCGGGATCCTCGACGTACCGGTGCCGGCCGCGAATGGCCTCTTCACCGCACGATCCCTCGCGCGCATCTATGCCGCCCTCGCTGGCGAGGGCGAAGTCGACGGACACCGGCTGATGTCGCCCGCCACGACGTGGCGTGCGGCCGAAGTCCAGGTGCACTCGCGAGACAAGGTGATCCCGATGCGCATGCAATGGCGGCTCGGCTACCACCAGGCCTTCACGACCGCGGGGAGGCAGCCGTCCGCCTTCGGGCACTTCGGATTCGGCGGGTCCGGTGCCTGGGCCGATCCCGAGCGCGGCCTGGCGGTTGCGATGGTCAACAACCGTCTCGGGGGTGGCCCGTTCGGCGATATGCGCATCGCGCAACTCGGTGCCGCTGCGGTCGCTTCCGTCGATGCGATCGAAGGTCGCGGCTTCCGTGTCGTTCCGGAGCCTTCGGGCCTCGAACCTGTCGCGGCCGCCTAGCTTCGGAGATAGCTGGCGGTTCGGCCGTCGCCGACCCGCTCAAAACGCGATCGGCTGGAGCACCGCGCCCTCGCCGACCCCGAGCGCACCCCGCCAGAGCGTCTCGTCTCGCACCGCACGACGATGGAGATAACGCACGAGAGCCCGATCATCGGCGCGGTCCTCCGCTGCGATGCACGTCATCAAGGCGGCATCATCGAGCGTCCGCGCTTGCGTCCGCTTGCCCAGCAGGGCCGCGAGGTCTTCGGTTTCCTGACCGACGAGGACCGCGCCGCAGGCGTCGACATTCGCGATGTGGCGCAATAGGCGAAGGCCGAGGTCCATCCGGTACCGATCATATGCACCGGCCAATGCTGGACGGTGTTCCTCCCGCAACTGCTCCTCCAGGAGCGCAACGACGTCGGCGCTGCGTCCGGGAGCCGCGGCAGGCGGTTCAGGAGTGTCCAACGGGACCTCGAGCGCTTCGGCCAACGCCTCGGCGGTCGCCCGCTTGTAGCAGACATCCTGGGCGAACCATTCCGCATGGTCGGCGCTCGGCACCATGTTCTGCACGACTCCGGCAAGCGCGAGCGGTGTGATCAGCATCGACTTCACGGTGTAGTACCGCAGCGTCGCGGGTTCGATCGCTCGGCCGGACACTTCCGTGTAGGTACGGATCCATTGACCCATGTCGGCGCCGGGGTTGTAGAAGTCACGCGTGCGGATCTGTGCGAGGTCGAGATGCGGGTCGCCCAGGTGCCCGAACTCCCAGTCGATGATGGCGGTCACGCGTCCCTGATCGAACAGGAACTGACCTGGACCGGTATCGCCCTGGATGAAGGAGGGAACGCTCGGCGGCGCCGGAACGTGCCTGCGCAGCCAGCGCGTTGCGAACTCGACCAACGGCACGGGCCTCCGCAGCGCAAGCCGGTAGGTGTCCTCCCAGAGCGCGAGGTCCGACAGGGCCACTTCCTCGGCCGTCGTCGGAACCGAGATCCCGGCTCGGGCGAATGGATCGACCGGGAGCGCATGAACCCGCGCAAGCTCGCTGAGAAAGTCACGATCGAGCGCGTCTCGATCGGAGCCCGGGTGCAGCCTCGTGTAGTCGAAGTCGCCTGGCACGCATGCCATCAAGATCCCGGCGGGGTCCGAGCAGAATCCGAACACCTCCGGAACGCGGATCCCGTGCGCTGCCAGTACCTCGAGAATCCGGAACTCTCGCTCGAGTGGGAACGCCCGGCTGACCAGCTGCTCCGCGTCTCGCTCCATCCGCGCATAGCAAGACAGCTGAGACCCCGACACGTCGAAGTCCATGAACCACGCGGGGCGACCACCGGACCGGCGTTCACCCTGCCGTTGCGCGCGTACGGCCTTGCCGCCGACCCGCCGTTCGGCCCACTCACGAAAGCCCGCGAAGGTGGCATCCTCCATCTTCAGACGCCGAAGAACGCCGCAGCGGTGCGGGTATCGACGTACTCGCGGATCTCAGAGATCCGTTCGTCCCGGAAGGCGAAGAAGAAGGCGTAGTAATTCTCGTAGCGTCGGCCGTCGGGGGCGTCGGCCCGAATCTGCACCTCGGCCGCGGTCGGGCCCTCGCCGTGGACGAAACCGCGGATCGTGGCGTGCTGGCTTCCTGGGACGAAGGCAGCACCGACGGATGCCAGCATCATCTCGAGGATCGCCTCGGCACCCTCGTGAACGCCCGCGTACGGCTCCACCGCACCGCGGGGAACGACCCAACGTAGATCCGTCGTAACGATCTCGCGCAGCCGGTCCGCATCCGCCGCAGCGACCGCCTCGAAGTACGTGGCAATCAGTTTCTCGCGTTCCTGGGTGGTCATGGCGCCTCCGAGTCGGCAGGCTACCAAAGCGCGGACTGGCATCGGCTTCCATCCGTGCCGGCGACGCCGTATGCTCGTGCGCCTGCCGCCCGCCGGAGTTCCTCTCCCCGTTGGAAAACCTGATCCTCGATCTGATCCTGCCCGCCTCGATGGTCGTGTTGATGACGGGTATGGGACTCACGCTCACGGTTTCCGACTTCCGCCGGATCGCGGACGCACCCGGCTCGACCGTCCTCGGCACCGTCCTGCAGCTCCTGGCCATGCCCGTCATCGGTATCGGCCTGGCGCTGGCATTCGAGATGCCGCCGCTCCTCGCTGCAGGGCTGGTCGTCATCGCCGCTTGCCCGGGCGGCATGTTCTCGAACGTCTTCATTCATGTCGCGGGCGCGAATACCGCCCTCTCGATCACACTCACGGCGACGGCAACGCTGGTGACGTTGTTCACCATGCCTCTCTGGGTGCGGGCAATCCTCTCCGTTGTCGGCACCGGACCGATCGAGATCGAAGTGCCCGTGCTGGAAACGGCGCTCAACCTCGGCGGCCTGACCGTGCTCCCGATCGCGGCCGGGATGATGATTCGTGGGCGTTGGCCGACGAGCCTGCAATTCGAGAAGTGGTGCACGCGATTCGGCGGCCTCGGCATCGGCGCCGCGCTGACCTATGACGCATTCCAACGGCCAGAGCTTCCGGTGGCGGAGTTCCAGGCTTCCCTGCTGCCCGCGGCGCTGCTGGCCGTCGGCTCCATCGTCCTCGGCCTTGGCGCATCGTGGCTAGCGCGACGCTCGCTGACCGATGCAGTGACGCTGACGCTCGAACTCATCGTCAAGAACTCGCTTCTCGGTCTCGTTCTCGCGCGTCAGTCGCTGGCGTTCGAGGCGACCGTCCCCATCGTGGCGTTCTCGATCTTCCAGTTGCCGTTCGGCGTCTTGATGTTGCTCTTCTGGCGTCGCGCGACCCATCGCTCCCTGTTCAGGCCCGTCGCGCGACCCTCGACCGACTGATCCAACGAACGGAGGCGAACGCATGCAGCAACACAAGATCGTGGTCTGGGGCACCGGAAACGTCGGACGCGCCGCCATCCGAGCCGTATCCGCGCATCCGGCGCTTCGGCTCGCGGGCGTGATCGTGGCAAACCCCGACAAGGTTGGCCGCGACGCGGGCGAACTCGCCGAGCTACCGACGACAGAAGTTGCCGCGACCGACGACATCGCCGGCGTCCTCGCTTCCGGATGCGACGCGGTCGTCTACACCGCGTCGGCCGACTTCCGTCCGGAAGACGCCCTGACCGACATCGAGCGCTGCTTGCGAAGCGGGGCCAACGTTGTGACACCATCGATCTATCCTCTCTACCACCCTCCGACCGTGCCCGAAGGCATGCGGAAACGGATCGATGCGGCCTGCGCCGAAGGAGCGTCTTCGCTCTTCGCGTCCGGAGTCGACCCGGGTTGGGCCATGGACCTGTTGCCCCTGGTCCTGAGCGGCGTCGCGGGCGCGACCCGCGAGATTCGCGCGCAGGAGATCTTCAACTACGCCAGTTACCACGCACCCGATGCCGTTCGCACACTGGTCGGCATGGGAACGCCGATGGACCGCACGCCCCCGATGCTGTTGCCCAACGTTCCGACCTCGGTCTGGGGCCCCATGCTTCGGGTTCTCGCCGATGGCCTCGGCGTCGAACTCGACGAGATCGTCGAGCACGTGGAACGACGCCCGCTGGACAACGATGTCGAGGTTCCCGACATGGGTCTGTTCGAAGCGGGGACACAGGGTGCATTCCGTTTCGAGGTGCGCGGCATCGTCCGCGGCGAAGCGAAGCTCGTGATCGAGCATGTCACCCGGATCGATGACGCCTGCGCCCCGGACTGGCCGCAGTCGCCGCCCGGCACCGATGGTTGTCACCGCGTCGTCCTCAGTGGCCGACCCGACTTGATGGTGACCATCAACGCGACGGACGGCGGAAACAACTCGGCCGACGGCGGCAATGCCACTGCCGCTGGGCGGATCGTCAACGCGTTGCCGCACGTGATCGGTGCCGCCCCTGGCCTCGTGCATCCGCTCGATCTGCCGCTCGTCACCGGCGCCCTGGTCGACTAGCGACCGGGCGCGGGACCAGTCGCAACAGAATCAGCGGTCGAGGACGTCGGCCGCGACGAGTTCTTCCAGGTAGGGCGTGTCCCACCAGGACAGCTGCAGGTGCTTGGCGCGGCGGAAGAACATCTGCACGTCGTACTCGATCGTGAACGCCACACCGCCCCAGATCTGAGCACACACGCGAGTGGTTTCGCGGTAGGTCTCGGCACAGAAGAGCTTGGCCATCGGTGCGAAGCGCGCGACCGACCGACCCTGGACCCGATTCCAGGCCGCTTCGTGCACGAGCACGCGCCCGCCGTCGATCTTCGTCGACGCATCGGCCATGTAGTGGGCCAGCGCCTGGAACGCACCGAGCGGCTTGTCGAACTGAACGCGTTGGTTCGCGTACTCGACGGTCTCCATCAGACAACGATCGGCACCACCCACGGCGGATGCCGCCTGCAGGATGATGCCGTCGTGCATGACGGTGTTCCAGGTGGCCCAACCAGAGCCGGCAGCGCCGATCCGGTTTTCGGCCGGGACCTGCACGCCGTCGAAGTCGATGCGGTAGTGCGGCTCGCGTCCCTGGGATTGATGGAAGGTGAGCGTCAGCCCCTCGCTCGTCGGATCGACAAGGAAGAGGTCGACGCCGTCGGCCGTTCGCGCCAGGACAACGAGCTGATCGGCGACGGCCGCGTAGGGCACCGAGCGTTTCACGCCACTGAGGACGAACCCGTCTCCGGAGGACACGGCTTCGAGGGCCACGCCGGCTTCGCCTTGCCCACGGCCGGGCTCGTACCAGGCCGTCGTCAGGATGGCCGAGCCGTCCGCGATCTTGGGCAGCCAGGTTTCCTTCTGCGCCTTGCTCCCGGCCTCGAGCAGGACGCCGGCGCTCATCACACAACTCACGAAGTGAGGCACCGGCGCCATGAAGCGTCCGAGTTCCTCGTAGAAGAAAGCGGCTTCGAGCAGCGTCATGCCGCCGCCGCCGTAGCTCTCGGGAATGAGCAGGCCGTTGAAGCCGACCTCGCTCAACTGCTTCCAGAGTTCTTCGGCGACACCCTTCGGGTCGTCCTCCATCAGCCGTACCACTTCGCTGGTCGAGTGCTCGCCGAGCACGGCCCGCGTGGTGTCGATGATCATCTGCTGTTCTTCGCTGAGATCGAGATCCATACCGGTCCCCTAAAAGTTCTTCGGCAGGCCCAGATGGCGCCGCGCGATGATGTTCTTCTGGATCTCGGAAGATCCGCCGCCGACGGTTTCGTTCATCGTCGCGCGGTAGGCGCCTTCGAAGCGACCGCGCAGCGGTGCCTCATCCTGGCCTTCCATGATCGTTCCCTCGTGCCCGGTGATATCGAGCGCATCCTTGCAGACGCGCTGCGAGAGCGACGTGGTGAACAGCTTGTACTGCGACGACGGGATCGTCGGCGGCTTGCCGCCACCGTCCTTTGCCGCACACACGAAGCGCGTGCTGAGCCCCTTGGCGACCGCCGTGTCCGTCACGATCTGGGCGATCGTCCTTCGCACGTTCGGGTCGTTCTTGAGCGGCGCGTCGTCGCGCTGAGCGGCCTTCACCCAATCCACCAGGACGTCCGTCCGGTTCGCGATCGGCGAGAGCGTGAACATCGTGAAGCGTTCGAGGTCGAGGGCCTCGGAGATGTACTGGAAGCCCTTGCCGCGCTCGCCCACCAGGTAGTCATCGGGGACGAAGACGTCCTCGAAGAACACCTGATTCGTGGTGTCCTTGCCGATGGTCGGAAGGCTCTGCACTTCCAGGCCCGGGTGGTCCATCGGGATCAGGAAGAGCGAGAGGCCCGCGTGCTTCGACTTGTCCGGGTCGGTTCGCGCGCCCACCCAGTACCAGTCGGCGAAATGTGCGGACGTGGTCCACATCTTCTGGCCGTTCAGGTTCCAGCCGCCGTCGACCTTCTCGGCCTTGAGCTGCATGTTGGCGGCATCGCTGCCGGCTTCGGGCTCGCTGTAGCCGACCGCGAACTCGATGTCCGCGTGAAGCACCTTGGGCAGGAACTCATCCTTCAGCTTGTCGCTGCCGTGGCGGATCAGCGTCTTGCCGATGATGCCGACGCCCTTGCCGATCTGGGGAGCAGCGTGCTTCGAGAGTGCTTCGTTCAGGATGTACTCGTAGACGCCCTCGATCTCCTGGCCGCCGTATTCCTTGGGCCAGGACATGCCGAGCCAACCCTGTGCGGCCAGCTTCTTCATGAACGCGCGGCGCTCCGGGGTGTCGGCGAGCTGGGTGAAATTCTCGCGGTGGTGGTCCATCACGACCGGGTCGTGGTTCTCGGTGAGCCACTGGTCCACTTCTTCAGCGAACTTCTGCTCTTCGGGCGAGAAATCGAAATTCATGGCGTCCTCCTGGCCGGCGGCGGGATGCCTGCGGCTGCCGGGGTCGAGATAGGATTATATACGATACGGATCGTATTGGAAGTGTTTCCAAGGCCACAAGCCTCTGGAAGCGCCTATGGTCGCTCCATGAGTCCGATCCGATGTGACCGAAGGACATTCCTGCTTGGGGCGGCCGGCGGGGCCGCCAGCCTCGCCCTGGGCTGTGCCGGCGATGATGGCCAACCCTACGACGCCTATTTCGGAGGATGGAACGAGTTCCTCCGGGCCCAGGGCCCGGGACGCCCCGCCCTGCTGATCGACCTCGATCGGTTCGATCACAACCTGGATGCCCTGGCGGCCGCGGTCGGCCCCGACAAGACCTACCGGATCGTGGTGAAGTCCTTGCCGAGCGTGCCGCTGCTCCGGTACGCGATGGCACGTACCGGGACCAATCGGCTCATGGCCTTCCACCAGCCGTTCCTGAATGCCATCGCGCGGGAACTGCCCGACGCCGATGTCCTCCTCGGCAAGCCGCTCCCGGCAACCGCCGCGCGCGCGTACTACGAGAACCTGGCGCCCGACACACGCTTCGTTCCAGAACGGCAGCTCCAATGGTTGGTCGACTCTGCCGACCGGGCGCGCGCCTATCTGGCAGTGGCGCAGTCGTTAGGCGTCCGGATGCAGGTCGCTGCCGAGCTCGACATCGGCGGTCATCGCGCACACGTGCAGACCCACGACCAGCTTCGAGGGATTCTCGACGTGGTCGCTGCCCACCCGGACCACCTGACCTTCAGCGGCTACATGGGATACGACGCCTATGCAGCCGGCTTCTCTCCAAGCTGGCGAACCTCGTTGCTGAAGACGTCGATGGAGCAGTACCAGTCGTTCGTCGATGTCACGCGCGAAGGTTTCCCGTCCCTCTACCGCGACGACCTGACACGAAACGGATCGGGATCGAAGACCATCGGCCTGTACCAGGACGACCGCGTCCTGAACGACCTCTCCGCCGGCTCCGCGGCCGTGATGCCAACGGACTTCGAGGTCGACACCCTCGCCCACCACGAGCCCGCGGCCTTCATCGCGACGCCGGTGCTGAAACACCGGCCAGGCCTCGACCTGCCCGTACTGCCCATCGTGGGCGACCTGATGCGGGCCACCAACCCAAACCGCGACAACACCTGGTTCATCTACGGAGGCAACTGGAAGGCCGAATACCATGCTCCCGCGGGCCTGACCCTGAATCCGATCTACGGCCGCAGCTCGAATAGCGAGATGCTGAACGGCTCCGATCGGATCGGCCTGCGCGTCGACGATCACGTCTTCCTGCGGCCGACCCAGAGCGAGTCGGTCCTGCTGCAGTTCGGCGACCTCTGGGCCGTGCGCGGCGGGGCGCTCGAAGCCCGCTGGCCCGTCCTCGGCGCCTAGGCCGACGGCCGCATTTCGTCGGTGGGCCGAGCGGCTTCTGTCGTTCGCACCTCGCTGACCGCTTGGGATCCATTGGCATCGCGTTTCGACGGCAGCAGGTCTTCAAGGAAGTAGGCGCAGAACGCACTCCGGCCCGCGACCCCGGTCTTCTGGTAGATCGAGCGCGCCTGATGACGCACCGTCGCCTCGGTCGTGCCGCGCAGGCTCGCGACCTCACGATGTGAGAAGCCCTTGAGCATCAGCAGGCCGACTTCGCGCTCGGCCGGCGTGAGGCTCCAGACCTCGAACTGCTTCTCGATCTCCTCGCCGAGGCCCGACAGGTAGGTCTGCGCGCGCTCGCGCCAGGCGGACCCTTCGGCGCGCGCCATCTGCAGGTCGCGCATCAGGACCGCTTTTTCTTCCCGCTCGGCTTGAAAGCTACCCGCCATCAGCGAGACCCCCGTCGCGCAGGCCACGAGCAATGCGGTCGAAACCGCATCCCCGGCCAGATCGAGCGGGTCGATCGCTTCGTCCTCGGTCAGGACCTCGATTCCCATCAACAGGATGAAGGCGACCACCCCCATCAGGGCCCAACGCAGTCGGGTCGTTCGTTCAGACATCCAGGCAACTCCTCGGCTTCGATCCGGTTGTGCCACGACGCGCCAGATCCGTCACCCCACAGGCGTGATACGTGGCATCACAACCCGCCTCCGTGCGCAACGGAGGGGCATTCCGGCAGTGTACGCCCGACCGCCGATGAAACGGAGTCGACTTCGCGAGACCGTGTCCTCGACGGCCGCATCCGGCCGTTCGAACGGGAGGCACTCGATGGAGTTCAGGATCATTCGGTTCTTCAATCTGATTCTCTTCCTGGTCGCGTTCATGCTCCTGGCGAGCCCCGAACTGGCTCAGGAACGCGAGCGGGTGATGGGCCCCCTCGAGACGCATCCGGAAACCGGCGGCCGCGGGAACCCGGTGGCCTACGCGCCGTGATCCGGAGGAGCCTCGGAGGTCGGGTAGCCTCCGCCTTCGGGGCTCCAAGGCGCCGTCGCGCGCTCGGTCCCCATCGCGCAAGGCCTCGAGGGCATCGCGAGGCCGTACTCGGTTCGGACCAGTGATCGGTTGCCCCTGAGGAGGCGACGGTCGCTCTTCTCGCGCACCACCTGGGGCCGGCAACGCGCCGGGTCCAGGTGATGGTCGAGGTGGCAGACAAAGGCGCGGCTCCAGAGGCTCGTCGGGCGGGCGCCGGCGTTGTTCAGGCGGGTCCGCAGATCGGAATCCTCGCCCGAGAACTGGTCGAAGCGCTCATCGAAGCCGTTGACCTCGTCCAGGACCTGACGGCCCACCGAGAAGTTGCCGCCGAGGATGCGCGGTTTCCGGCGCTTCCGAAGGGCGATGTGGAAGCGATTTCGACGGTGGATGGCGGCCAGCCGACGGCGGTCGGCAGGCGTGCGAAGCGATTCGAAGCGCCCAGTCGCAACATCCTCTCGGGTCAATTCTTGGGCGGTGGGAAGATCGACCATCACGTAGCCGCCGACGGCATATCGGCGCGGCCCGAAGGCGTCGGCGTGGACCGTGACGAAGTCTGGGAAAGGAATGCAGTCGCCGTCCAGGAAGATCAACTGTTCGCCGCGCGCGGCCCGAATAGCCTGGTTCAAGGCGCGTGCCTTCCGGAAACCACGATCCGGCTGGGTCGTGACCCGAATCGGGAGGCCCTCGGTCTGGAAGTCCGAGACCCGCTCGAAGGTGTCCGACTCCGAGCCGTCGTCGGCCAGGATGACGTCGAACGGGGGACCATCCTGGCGTTGCAGCCCCGTCAAGCTCAAAGCGAGCGCACGGGGGTGGTCGTAGGACGAAACGATCACCGTGATTGAGTGGCTGGCGCGGGAAGTATCCGACATCACCGGAGGCTGCGGGCAGGCGCCGCCTTGAGCATCCGCCATCCCGCGCATCCGCGTACACGGACGTATCACTTTTGACGGATGGACCGACTCCGCGCCGGCTGGAAGTCTCGCCTAACCGCTCATCCGCTCACACCGAGACCCAACCGATGCCGAATCCACTCTGCCCCGGCTCTTCGATCGATTCGTGGACACTGTCCGCCGGCAGCGAATCTCGAAGGGATTCCCAGAACCAATGAACCTGATTTCCTTCGATGGGCTGCAGCGGCGCGATGTCGTGAAACGCGATGAGACCTCCGGGACGCACGAGGCCCCGAAACTCCTCATAGTCCTGGCGCACGCCGTCGGTGCTGTGGTCCCCATCGATGAACAGGAAGTCGATCGGGCCGTCGAACTCGGCCGCCACCGCAGCAGCGAAGTCGGCATCGTGGGTATTCCCCAGCTTCACGGTGACCTCGCACTCCGAAGCCGTCGGCGCGAACGACTGATAAAGGTCGACGAGGTGGGGCTTGACGCAGAGATCGCAGCTCACGACACGGTGACTTGCGATTTGGGCCCACAGCAGCAGCGTGCCTCCGCGATAGGTGCCGATCTCGAGAATGCGCTCGGGCGAAAGCGCGGACACGGCCTCGGCCAATGCCAGGATCTCGCTGCGCCGTTGAACGGTGCGGACCTTGACATCGCCGCGGTTCGGAAAGTCGAGAGCGAGATCGACCCACGTCGACAGCGGTGCACCGCGCTCCTGTTCGGAACGGACGCAGTCCAACGCGCGGCGCAGGTTGCCGCTGCGCCGCACGCGCCGGCTCAGACTCTTCCACATGATGATGCTCCGATCTCGGAAACACGCTGGGTGTGAGCCAGCACGAAGCCGTCCAGGTCAGCGTGGTGATCCCGGCGTTCGGGGAGTCGGCCTATTTGCGCGAGGCCGTGGACTCGGTCCTCGCGCAGGAAGGCGTCGAGTTCGAATTGATCGTCATCGACGACGGCTCGCCGGTCTCGGTGGAGCCGGCCCTCGCCGCGGCCCGAGACGCACTCGGCAACCGTTTCCAGTTCGTGCGTCAGACCAATGCCGGCGGGGCGGCTGCGCGGAACCGCGGCATATCGATGACGAGCGCGCCCTGGGTCGCGTTCCTCGACCATGACGACCGCTGGCATCCGACCAAGCTGCGAGAGCAACTCGAACGAGCGGTCGAAGCCCCGGATGCTGCGTTGATCTACTGCGCCACGCGCAGCTTCGGAGATGCCGCTTCCGGCGACATCTTCCCGATCGACGCGCCGAGCGGCGAGCTCACCAACGCGCTGCTCGAACACACCTGGATCCGGACACTCTCCAGCGTCATGGTGCGCCGCTCGGCCCTTCCCTGGACCCACTGGTTCGACCCCGCTCATCGATTCGCCAACGACATCGACTTCTACCTGCGACTCAGCGCGCGGCATCCGTTCGCGTTTCTCGACAAGGTCCTTGTCGACCGTCGCCGGCATGGCCGCCAGGCCTCCGGAAACGCCTGCGAAACCCACGAAGAGGTCCTCGCGATCCTGGACTCGCTGGAGACGGAATGGGCGGACCAGATCGACGAGCGTCGTCGAAAGCGGTTTCGCGCTCGGCGCGCTCGCCACCTGCGCGCCGCTTCGAGAGCGGCCCGCGACGACGGGGACCTCGGCCCGAGCCTGGCTTTCGGACTCGCTGCGCTCCGGCTCCAGCCGCTGCGATGGCGTTCCTGGCGTGAACCGATCCGCACGAGGCTCGGTGCGCTGAAGCGGCGGGCAAGGTGCTAGGTCGTCGCGCACGCACGGCGCCGTTTTGGACCTCGAACCCCTGGGCTCTGCTGCCACCGTCACCTCCCGTCGCGAGTGCGCGCCACCCTACGGCTCCGCCGGTGACGACGCATGCCACGGAAGTGATAGGCGGCGGCGGATGCGAGCTAGAACGCGAAGCGAACCGTGACCGCGCCGCCATAGTCCCATCGCGACGAGCGGTCCAACACCGCAGACCCGGCGCGAAAGGCGGACCCGCGAAGCTCGACCTCCCAGGCCTCCCACTCTTCCAGAGCGACGATGAGGTCCACCTCCGACCCCACGTGTTCGTGATCGCCCGTAAGCTCGAGGTCGAGTCGGGCATCGGTCAGGCCGTCCGAAACGTCGACCTGCCGGTAGTCGTGGGCGACCAGGTCGATCGAGCTGGAACGCAGGATCGAGAAACCGACGCCGACGGTCAGGACACGGAGGTTCGAGAGTTCGGGTTCCAACAGTGCGCCGTACCGCGGGAAGCGCTGCACTCCCCCGAACCCGGCCTCGTTGCCATGGAGACCGGTTTGCCGGAAGCGGCGATCCGTCCGCTCGGTCGCATCCCCGCCCGAACCGATGGCGAGGCCCAGGGTGAGCCGCGGTTCCCAGGCCCAGGGTGCCGCCCACGTCAGGCCGACGTCGGTCGCCCAGCCGCGAACGGTGTGGTTGCGCCGCGCGGCGACTAGCCGGATGCCGTCGGCGAAGTCCTCCAGCTCTAGCCGCGTCTCACGGCCGCGAACGATCGCGGCATCGACCCAGTAGGCGAAGCTGCCGTGCTCTGACGTCTCCCATGCACCTGCCAGCCGGGGTCCCGTCCAGGTCAATGTCCCGTCGCGCTCGTCTTCCCGGCGCTCGGGAACGAGGACGCCAACGGCTTCAGTCCCCGAGCGGTCGATCGAGCGCAGCAGATACCACTCGATCGCGTGTTCCTCTACCCACTCCCAAGAGGCCTCGGCGAAGATGCGGGTCACCCGATGTGCCGTGGGGTCGATGCCGTCTTCGGCCGTGCTGCGCGCCCCGAACTCGCGCGCGACCGCGATCTCGAGGTCCATGTCGTCGCCGGCGAACTCGAGCCGGATCGCGTCGAGATCGTCGTCCCACCACCAGGTCCGGTCGTCGTCGAAGTCGAGGCGCCCTACTTCGAGGTGGATCCCGCGACCGAACAGGTTTCGCTGGGCCCACCACATCTCGCCACGCTCGAGAAAGCTCGATTGCACCTGAAGCGTTCCGGCGGGCGCCGTCACACTGCGATCAAAACCGGCCACCCCCTGCGCGAAGAAGAAGGTGTTCTTCGAGAAGGCGTAGAACGCCTCGATCTCGACCTCGCTCTCCCAAAGGGTCTCGCCCGAAGCCGATTCGCCGGCACCCACATTCGTGCGCCGCGAGAAATCGATCGTCGTCTCGAACGCGCCGGTCAGGGTCAGGCGACGCCCCAAGAGCGTGACGACGGTCGGGTCGTCCACCCGAATCTCGTCTTCGCGCTCGGTCAAGCGGTCTCGCAGCGACTGGCGCTCCTCGACGTCGCCGAACTCGTCGCGTGCTTCCTCGCCGGGGCTCGACACGGTCTTCGATTCGGGCGCAGCATGGAGCGGCGCCGCGATCAGACATCCCACGATCACGGTGATGGCCGCGTTCCGCTTCAGGCGCATCGCCGCCAATTCCCCTTCGCATCTGGCGAACGCCGAAGGCGAAGCCGACTCTCCGCCGCCCAGCCGGCTACTCTGCTATCCGCGAAGCACGCGACCGGCGCGTTCGCCCGTGTGTCCGTCGTTTTCGAGGAGCTGCTGGCCGTTGCAGAACGTGGCCCGGTAGCCGCGCGCCCGCTGGACGAAGCGGCCAGCGCCACCGGGGAAATCGTGGACGAACTCGGGCATCCGCTCGGACACCGTGTCGAGATCGACGACGTTCACATCGGCACGAAGTCCCGGTGTGAGCGTTCCGCGGTCGTCGACCCCGAGGATCCGGGCGGGCGCCGACGTCATGCGCCGCACGGCTTCCTCGGCGCTGAACAGGCCGTTTGCCCGCACCCAATGTGAGAGGACGAACGAACACCAACCCGAGTCCATCACCTGTCCCACGTGGGCACCGGCATCGCCGAGGCCAGGAAAGACCGCGTCGCCCGAGATCAATTCCGCGAGCGCGCCCATGTTCGGGTTGAACATGCGCATGGTGAAGAGCGCCTTGCCCCGCGACGCCTTCGTCAGACGCAAAAAGGTCTCGGCCGGGTGTTCGCCTGCCTCGCGCGCGAGCTGCTGGAGCGAGCTTGACTCATCGAAGGTGTAGTTCGGCGTATCCCCTTCCCCGAGCCAGAAGGTCGGGACCTTGCCGAAGAAGCCCGTGTCGGCCTTGGCATCCGTGACCAGGCGTTCGCAGAAAGCCGGATCGTCCAGGGCAGCCAGGCGACCGTCGAAGTCCTTGGCGCGGAGTTCCTTCCACGCACCATGGCTCCACGGCATCTGGTTCACGAGCCCGCCGACGAAACCGGATCCGCGCGGAATCGCGACCGCGTTCACGTCGAGGCCGTCGGCTCGCATGCCGTCGACGGCATCGTTCAAGCGCTTGCCCGAGCGATCCGAATTCCCCGCGGTAAGGCTGAAGAGCACGCGGTCCCCGGTCGCCTCGGCTTCTCGGCGGATCAACTCGAGCTCGCCGTCGTAGTCTCCGGACAGGTTCAACACGTTCTGCATCAAGCCGCCGCCCGCTTCCTTCACCGCGGCCGCAATGCGCATGAGCTCTTCGGTCGTCGCGTGGGTTCCCGGGACGTCGCGTCCGTCGGGAAGCACATGGCCACGCAGGCGCGAAGTCGAGAAGCCGACGGCTCCGTCGCGAACCGATTCGCCGACCACGCGCGCGATCTCGTCCATCTCGGCATCGTTCGGGTTCTCGTCGACACCGCGGTCGCCCATCACGTAGAAGCGCACCGCACAATGGCCGACGAGGCCAGCGAGATTGATCGCCGGGCGCGTCGTCTCGAGCGCATCGAGGTAGCCGCCATAGCTTTCCCAATTCCAGGGGAGGCCATTCAGGATCGCGTCGGCCGGAATGTCCTCGACGGTTTCCATCATGCCGGCGAGGACGGCAGGGTCGCTCGGCCGTACCGGGGCGAACGTCACACCACAGTTTCCGAGCAGCGCCGTCGTGACCCCGTGCCACGTGACCGGCGTCAGCATCGGATCCCATCCCACCTGCGCGTCGAGGTGCGTATGAAGATCGATGAAACCTGGCGTGACGGCGTGACCGGTCGCGTCGAGTTCCTGGCGCCCGGGTTCCGAGACTTCGCCCACCGCCGTGAGGGTGTCGCCGTCGATGGCGACGTCGCCTTTGAAACCGGGCGCGCCGGTGCCATCGATGAGGGTTCCCCCTCGAATCACGAAATCATGGGGCATGGGATTCTCCTGGATCACGCCCCGGATCGAGGGCGGCGCGGCGCTGAGGCATCCGCGTTCGCAGGAGGATAGGCGATGCGGCCCTGGGCCGCGGCCGGCCCTTCAGCCCTCCAGGTTCGCGATGGCCTCGCGCGCCTCTTGCCGCCGTCCGCGATCCGCGAGGGGCCGATTCACCCGCGGCGGTGCCGACAGCGCGCGTTGGAGATAAGGGCGGGCACGCTTCGGTTCCCCCTGCTTCGCCCAGTAGTCGCCCATGAAGTAGTTGGCATCGATTCCATCCGGCGATGCCTCGAGCGCCTTCTCCAGGTACTCGCGCGCCATGTCCTCGTCCCCGAAACCGATCGGGAACCCGGGCACCTGGTAGTAGAGCGAGCCGAGGGACGTATACACGGAGAAGTCCAGCGCACTGGGGTCGATCTGTTCCGCTTCCAGCAGGAGTTCGCGAGCCGCCGTGACCTCGGGCAGCGCCGAGAACAGGGACTGGATGCCGCCCATCGCGCCCGCCAGGCTGCCGCGGATGATCGCCTCCCAGATCTTGGGCTCGGCGCGGCCCGGGAACTGCGTGCCGAGCCGCCCGGCCTCTTCCGCCAGCGTGGAGAACGCGTCGACGCGCTCGTCGGCTGGGACCTCGTACTGGACTTCGGCCCAGCGGCTCATGATGCGCGCCAGTTGGCCGTCCGGAGACGACTCGGCCTCGGCCACACCCGACAGCGCCAGGACGGACAGGAATGCGACTAGCAAGGAGAAGGGCTTCATCTCAGATTTCCGATCTATTGAAGGATGGGCGGCCTGAACCAGACCGAAGAGAGGGTGACCAGGACGAGAAAGGCGGCGGGAGACACACTCGCGGCCCAGGGGTCGTGCATCAGGTGCGTCGCGAGCGCGCCTAGCAAGATCATGGCGAGTCCAACCCCGCCGACGAAGCAGGTGGCGGTCGGAATGAGCAAGAGCGCACCGGCGACCTGGGCCAGAGCGGTCGCCTGCCGAAACCACGCGGGGTACCCCCAGCGCTCGAAATCGGCCGCCATCTGCGGGTCTCCGGAAAGGTTCTTCCAAGCCAACAGCAGAAAGAAGACCGCGAGCCCGACACGAACGGCTTGTCCGACCAACAGCCAGACGCGATCGCCGTCAGCTCCGGCGTACAGGAATGCGCTCAGGCCGCCCATTCGTTAGGCCCCCCGGCCTTCACATCGGCGGCCGGCGCGCGACCGAGCACTTCGCGAATCGACTCCTCGGCGAACGGGCGCGTCGCTTCGTCCTTCTTCCGCAGGGAACGATCGACCAGCCCCGGGAACAGCCCGTTGACCTTGACGAAGAAGCTTTCGGGGAAGCCGACGAACGTCTGTCGGGTTGGTGAGCCGACCACGTTGACGATCGCCTTCGCCACGCGTTCGGGCGTATCCATGTTCATGCCGACGGCGGCCGCCATCTTCCCGAACTGCGAGGCCAGCGCGGTCTTGACTGCGCGGGGTGCAACGTACGAGACGTCGATCCCGCTTCCGGCCGTCTCCCGACGCAGCGCCTCGGTGAACCCGCGAATCGCAAACTTGCTGCTCGAATAGGTCGAGAAGTAGGCGAACGAAATCGAGCCGAACACAGACCCCAGGTTGATGATGTGGCCGGACCCGCGCTCACGCATTCCGGGGAGCACGGCCTGAGCCAACGCGATCGGTGCGATCACGTTGATCCGGAACTCGGACTCGATCCGATCGATCGGAAGGCTCTCGAGCGGCGCGAAGTGCAGAATGCCGGCGTTGTTGATGAGGACATCGGGGGCGCAGTCGATGGCCGCTTGGCAAAGCTCGGCGCGGGAACCGGGGTCCCCTAGATCGCCGACGACGCAGACCGGGTTCCCGGGCAGCTCTGCGGCCACGCGCGCAAGACCCTCGGCGTCCCGGTCGGCAAGCACGAGGCGACAATCGGTATTGGCGAGCTGCCGCGCGGTCTCTCGGCCGATCCCGCTTGCGGCTCCTGTCAGGAAGATGGTGCGAGTCATGTTGTCTCCTGGTTGGAATCCGGAGCCGGAAGGCCCCGGAAGACGTCTCCGTAGAGGCGGAAGAACTGGTGAGCGGTATGGACGATCCAGCCGTGATCTTCGTCATCCACGCGATTCATCAAGTCACGGAAGAATCCGACGTGGTCCTGATCGAGTTCTCCGTGACTCGCGAGGTAGGTGGTCGCCTCCGACGGAAGTCCTAGATGGCCGACGATCCGCGATGCGGCTGCACTGGCGCCGCGCACGCTCGCCCCTTCGAGGACATGCACCATCCCGAAGAAACCGAGCGGGTTGTGCCGGTGCACCACGTCGAACGCGTACGCGACCATGAGTTCGCAGGCCGGGCCCGGCTTCGAGACACGAACGGCCTCGGCGTCACCCCCGCTCCGCGCGATGTCGTTCAGGATCCACTCCTCATGCCCGATCTCTTCCTCGATGTACTCGGCGATCGGAGCGATGAGCCACCGACACCGCTCTGGAAGTGCGGCGCCGGTGGCCATCAGGAGGGGAACCGTCTGACGAACGTGGTGATAGGCCTGGCCCAGGAACGCGTGGTAGTCCGAGAGCGTGAGATTTCCGCCGAGTGCGCGCTGGATGAACGGAATGGCGAACAGCGCCTCCTGGTCCGCCTTGGTCTCGGTTACGAGTCGATCGTGAAAGCCCAAGTGTTCTCCTTCTCGTCGGGATCGAGGGCCCGAGCATGCGTTCCGAATCGCTCCGCGACGGCGTCACGCGCGACCCCACCCCCCGGCAGCAAGAGGCCGGGTTGGTCCGCCAGCGGCACCGTCGTCACGACGCAGCGCCCGATGCGTGCGTAGTCGGGCAAGGACCGGTTGACGGCGGAGACGTGGGCCTCGACGCCCTTCCCCTCTCCGCGCACCACCATCAATGCCGACAGTTGCGGCTCGCCGTCTCCGAAAACAACCGCGTGGGCCACGAACGGCGACGACAGCAGTTCGGACTCCACCCACTCGGGGCTGATGTTGCGACCGAACGAAGTGATCAGGACGTTGCGTACCCGGCCGGTGACGTGCAGGAAACCGTCGTCGTCGAACCGTCCAAGATCCCCCGTGGGCAGGTACCCGTCCGCCGTGGTGACAGGCGGAAGGAACCCGGCTTCCGAGAGATACCCAAGGAAGCGGGGGCCGTTGATCTCGATTTCACCCTGCGAGTTGATTCGAATATCGACGTGCGGGAGTGGTTTTCCCGCGGCGCCGAGACAGTTGTCGACCGGCGTGTTCATGGCGACCACCGAGGCGAACTCGCTGAGCCCATAGCCCTCATAGGCCGGGATGCCGCAGGCCTGGGCGGCTCCCAGGAGCTCGGGAGAAACGCGCGCTCCGCCGACTGCGAGGTGTCGAAGCTTCGTCTCCGTGTCCGCGCCCGAAAAGGCAACGAGGCCCTTGAGCATCTCGGGCACCAGGATGGCCGACGTGGCTTGATGGGTCCGAAGTGCGGCGAGTGCGGCCAACGGGTCGTACGGCTGAGGGCCGCCGAACCCGACACTCCCGAGCGGGGGTGCAACGATCCGGCCACCGGCAAGAACCGAGCGATAGATTCCGGCGATGTTTTCCAGCAGGATCGACAACGGCAAGCAACACAGATGGACGTCGGTCGGCAGGCTTCCGCTCGCCTGAACGAGCTGCGCCGCGACCGCCTCGAGATGCGCGCGATCGAGGCATACACCTTTCGGTGTTCCCGTGGTACCGGATGTGAACGTGACCTTCTGGAAGTCCAGATTCGCTCCGCCGCACGATGGGCGCTGTGTCACCCACACGCCGATTGCGACCGGGCCAACGCTCACATCGAACCCCAGCTCCGCACAGGTGGCTTTGTCGTCGGTCACGATCGTCTCGATCGCAGCGGTGTCAGCGACGTGTGCGATCTGGCCCGCGGTGAAAAACTTCGGGATCGGCACCGTCGGGATCCGTGCGACGTGCGCGGCGAGGTCGCTCAAGACCCACTCGACGCCGTTGTCGCAGTGGATACCCAGCACCTCGACGCCAAGGGCGCGGAAGATCCGGACTCGGCGTTCGACTTCAATGACCAGCTCGCGCCAGCTGAGCTGCTGCTCGTGGCCGTCACTGAGCGCAACGTCGAGCGGTCGTTCCGACGCATGCAGCACCATCGCCTTCTCGATCCGGCTCACCTTCGAGACTCCTCGGCGAGACGCGTTACGGCTCCTGCATCCCGCACCTGCCCCGCAAGCTCGGCGAACTCCGCCGGAATCCGATCGAGCATGGGGCGGGCATCGACGAAACGAGCGGCAACGACCTTCGGATGGGCTTCGTAGTAGTCGCCCCACTCCGCCGCGACCGGACCCAGACGGGAAGGATCGGCCGTGCCGAGGTCGAAGAGCGGTACGCCGAGGCACCGAAGCCGAAGGCGAACCGTGCGTGTCGCCGTGAAGACGCCCCAGTCCGCCCGATACCCATCGAGCCATGAAACCGTGAGCATCAGCAAGAGCGTCGCTGCACTTCCATCGCAGGAGGCCAGGTTCCCGATCTCGACGACGCCGTGGCGGTCTACCGGCTGGCCACTTGCCCGCGCGATCGCGCGATCGATCGACTCGTCGAGGTAGGACTCGAGGAACATCGGAGTCGCGGAGGCTTCACCAATCGCGAGAACGGCCTTGGGGCTCGCCGACTGTCCGCTCACGCAGAGCAGATGGTCGAGGAAATGACACCCCCGGGCCTTGTGCTCCGACCAGTACCGCCGCCGCACGATGCGTTCGAGCAACGCGCGGTCTGTATGGGAGCGGTCCGCCTGGACGAACTGCCACAGGGGTTCCGGCTCGGGCGAGAGAACCGGGGCTTGCAGGACGGCTTGACTCATGGCCGGATCATCGACTTTGCTGATGACCCGACCCTGAACGCCGGATGACGAACAGATGACGCGGCGGAGAACGCGCTAGCGGCGCAGCTTCACTTGCTTCAACCCTGCCGGGAGCGCGTACCCGGCATCGTGGAGCAGGTACCCGACGCGGCCAGGGTGGTCCCGAAGGTGCCGTGCCAGGTCTTCGGGCGTCTCGAACTCCTGCGGTGGGAGCGCACCGCCAAGCAGCGCCTGCTCGATCCAATGGTCCGTCAACGCGTCCTCGTCGAGGCGCAAGACCCAGCCGTTGAAGCGATTGCGTTCCGGACTCCCGGCCGGCAGCGCCGCGCAACGCACGCGTCGACCCCGGACCCGGGTCTGCCGTCCGAGGTAGACGCGACGAAGGGTCCCGTGGTCCAGCTCGTCCAACGCCGGGGACTCAGCCGACGTCACGATGACGAGTTTGGCATCGGCGAACGCAGCAGCCGGAAGGCAGACGGCGCACACGAGTATCGCGATCGCGATCCCGCGAAGAGGGTCTCTCGCTCCCGTCAGAAGAACACTCCGAGCCAGAGTCCGAACGTCTCGAAGTCTGGTACGACCGCTTCGTGCGTACGATGTCGCGCGTACTCTGCGCGCAGCTTGATCCGAGGATTGAGTGCGTAGCCGACGGTGAAGCGATTGATTCGTTGCACGGCGTCGGGACCCAGCTCAGGGTCGTCGGATCGCTCGAACCGGTAGTTCAACGACCAGTCCCGGTAGTCCCACCGGACCTTTCCGTAGACCCCGTGGACATAGGCATCTGCTTGACCGGGTCGTGTCGAGTCCCGGATGAAGTACTCGCCACGCAGGGTCAACTGCTCCGTGACCGACAGCTCTCCGTAGATCGCGCCGCTGGACGAGCGGCCTCGACGACCCCCGACTGCTGCTTGCTTCGACCGGGAAACCGACGCCCCCAGGAAGCCGACTCCGTGACTCCCAACCCGAACGTCTCCCCCCACCGAGAGCCCGCGGACGACGTCGAGTTGAAACGCCTCGGATGCGTATCCGGCCCACGCGGTGTAGTCGACTTCCCAGTCGACGTTCAGCCAACGGCCCGGGAAGACACGGCCGGCAACGCTCGCACCGACCTGTTGCTCCGGGACAAACTCACGCTCCTGGAACAGGGGCGCCACGATCGTGTCCGTATTGATCGTCCAGTGGATCGGGTTCAAGATGCCCAACGGCGTCGCGAAACGACCCAAGCGGATGCGCGCCGCGTCCGAGAACGTGTACTGCAAGTAGGCCTGCTCGAGCTCCACCTCGCTTTCCCGCTCGAGCGCCCCGACGTTCGACTGGTGCTCGACCTCGGCCTCGACGAAGACCTGCCATCCGTCCTCGAACCGGAGATCAGCGAAGACATTGAAGTGATCGACGGAGAGGTTGGTTCCTTCACCGTCGAGGTTGCTCGCCCGGAAGGAGGCGTCGGCCCACACGCCGACATGGAAGCGATCGATCTGGATGCCGGCCCACTCCGCGTTGGTCGTGACCAGGAGTCCGAACGGGGGTTTGTCGAGGACCTGCGGCTCGTCGGCGTACGCGGCTGACCCCGCGCCGAAGAGTGCGGCTATGGTGACGAGCAACGAGCAGACAACGAGGCGCGTTCGACGAAGATGGCGATTCTCCCGGCCCGGACATCCATAGGCGTCAAACTCGCGCTTCGGTACGGGCTGACACTGCTTGCGGCGCTGTCGCTTTTCGCATTGGGCGTAGGTTCGCTCGTGGAAGAACGAATCAACTCGGAAGCCCAACTCGCGCTCCGCGTGCAGTTTGCCGATCTCGTCGACGGCTACGAGGCCGCGGCCACTGCGCAGGGTCTGCCGATGGCCCGTGAATGGCTTCACGAGCGCGCGACCCAGCGAGTCGCGGCGAACGAGCGAACGCTCGAACTCGGAGTGGAGTTTCGGGACGTCCGCGGCGAGCGCGTCTTCGCGTCGGGTTCGTTGGCGAGCGTCGAAGTGCCGATCGATCGCAGGATCATCCGCGGTGAACGCGCCGAACTGTTGCGCGCCATCAATGTGGGCCGTCCCTACGCATTCCTGAGCCTCAGTGCCCCCGTCAGCGGCGGTTTCCTGCGTGTCGCGGTCAGCACACAACGCTTTGCCCGGAATGCGTCCGACGTGAGGTCGATCTTCCTCTGGTCGATTCCGGTACTGCTGGTCATCAGTGGATTGGCCGGCTGGGCCCTTTCGCGAAGCGCACTGGCGCCGATCGCGGCGATCACGGAAGCCGCCCGGGAAATCGGCGAGAACGCCGAGGGTTGGATACCGACGACGGGCAGCGGAGACGAACTCGACCAACTCGCCGACACCCTCAACGAGATGGTTGCCGGAATCCGGGAAAGCGTGGAACGGACGCGCCGATTCAGCGCCAACGCTGCGCACGAGCTGCGATCGCCGTTGGGCCGGATTCATCATCACCTCGATCAGCTCGACGGAGCACGAGCAACTGGCGCTGGCGAAGCCGAAGCCGCGGGAATCCGCACCGAGGTCACGCTGATGAACGACCGGATCGAGTCGCTCTTGCGGCTCGCCCGATTCGAGCAAGGGCTCCCGGACGGCCAGGCCACGGCGCTGGATCTGGCGGAAATCGCGCAGGACGTTGGCAGCTTCTTCGAAGCCGAGGCGGAAGCGGGCGGCATTCATTTCGAGATGGAGACGGAGCCCCTGGTGATGGTATTCGGTGACCGATCCTGGCTGGTCTCGGCGGTTTCCAATCTGGTCAGCAATGCCATCAAGTACGCGAGCCGGGGAGACCGTGTGACGATCCGGGTGATGGGCGACGCCACCTCCGCGCGGCTCGACGTCGTCGACACGGGCCCCGGAATGGACCCGAACGCCGCGGAGACCGTCTTCGAGCGCTTCGAGCGTGCCACCGCCGACCACGGAATCCGCGGTTCGGGGCTCGGGCTCGCGATCACCCGAGAGATCGCGCGAGCGCACGGCGGCGATGTTTCGCTCTCGACGATGCTCAGCCACGGCAGCACCTTCTC
>JAJDAQ010000031.1 GCA_029261815.1 Deltaproteobacteria bacterium | reverse complement strand
GTAAGGCCTCAACGGCTGGCGACGTTGACGACGACGCAGAGCTGACCCTCGAACTGGGACAAGCGGATCGGCTCGCCCTCGATCGAGGTGACTTCGAAATCATGGAAGCTGGCCATGGGGCCTCCTCGTGGGTGGAGTCCTCATGGTATCAGCTCACTTCGAAGGCGTGCTCTTCATGAACGCGATCATCTCGTTTGCGACCTCGGGGCCCTTGGTTTCCTGGAGGAAGTGGCCGCCGCCTTTGATGGTCACGTGATCGACACCCTGCGCGCCCGCGACCCGCTTCTGGAGGACGGCGTCCATCCCGGCGGTGACCGGGTCGTCGTCCGAGAAGCTGGTGCGGAAGGGCTTCTCGAAGGCTTCGAGGACCATCCAAGCTTCCTGGTTCGCCGGAATCTCCACGTCGTCGGGGAAGATCGGGACCAGGCTCGGGAATTTGCGGGCGCCGGCTTCGTACTCGGCGCTCGGGAACGGGGCTTCGTAGGCCGCTCGGATCTCGGGCGTCATCTCGCCGCCCACCGTGGCCATGACGTCGCCGACGTTGAAGTCCGGCGACTCGGCGCAGTACTTGCGCCAGAAGAAGAACCCGGGCGGGCCGTCCTTGCTGGCGAAGTGGCCGCCCAGGTCCTCGGCTTTCACGATCGGGACGGTCGCATAGAGGTCCCACATCGGTTTGGCGGCCTCCGCGGGAAGACCGCCGCCGTCGGGAAGGCCCGTGTTTGCGGCGACCACGCGCGCGAAGCGATCGGGGTACGCGGCGACCAGCCGCAGGCCGATCAAGCCGCCCCAGTCCTGGCAGAAGAGGTTGGCGTCCTGCACGTCGACGGCTTCGAGCCACGCACTCATCCATGCCACGTGGCGTGCGTAGGTGTAGTCGTCGATCTCGGTGGGCTTGTCGCTCTTGCCGAAGCCCACGAGGTCGGGGACCAGGACCCGGTAGCCGGCTTGGACGAAGACCGGAAGCATGAAGCGGTAGAGGTAGGACCAGCTGGGCTGTCCGTGCATCAACAGCACGGTCTCGCCGTCGGCCGGGCCTTCATCCAGGTAGTGGATGCGCAGAGAGCCGCCATCGCCGTCCGGCACTTCGGTGTAGTGCGGCGCGAACGGGTAGTCGGGCAGGCTCTCGAACTGGGCGTCGGGCGTGCGGACGGTCTTCATGGCGGGTCCTCGGGCGGTAGGGTTACTGGTCCTTCAGCTCGACCAGGAATTCGTGATAGGTCTGCTCCCCGACGTTCCAGGCCCACTCGAGCCCGCCCCGGGGAATGCCGACGGTGTTGCCGCTCGGCGGCACCACGCCGATGAACGAGTCCATGCCGCTGTCGGGCGGCATGACGCCGGCGACGAGGTCGCCGGACAGGATGATCAGGTAATAGTCGAGGTCATGGCTGTGCAGCGCGCTGTACTCGCCCGGCTCGAGCTTCATCTCCCAGATCTTGGCCTTGTCGTCCTCATAGAGGATGTGGTTGGCGACCGGTCCAGGGGACTCGCCGGCGTGCTCGGCGGCGAAAGCGTCGAGCTTGGCCTTCCACTCAGGGGTCAGGTCCAGGAACTTCGGGGGGGAATGGAACATGGCTTCTCCTCGGATGCGTGCGGACGTCCGAGGTTACAGCAGCTCTTCGATTTCGATGGCGTCGCTGTTGGCCGGCAGGTGAATGGCGGTTCCGTCGGTACCGAGCGTGATCCCTCCGTCGAACGCTTCGTCCGTTCCGTCGAGGAAGATCCCCTCCATCGGTCCCAGGAGCAGGGGCGGAACGACGTGGTAGTAGAGCAGGTGGCGCGCGCCGGCGGTCTGCGCGGACTCGGCCGCTTGGACCGGTGTCGCATGATAGTCGAGGATATCCGTCGTGATCTTGACCAGGTTGTCGCGGCCGGCTTCGCGTGCGGCCTCGGTCATCACGTTGACCAGCCGGGCCGACAGCGCTTCGTGAACGAGGAGATCGACATCCTTTGCGAAGGCCTCGAGGTTGCTGGACTTCGAGGTGTCGCCGCTGATCACGACCGATCGTCCGCCGTACTCGATCCGGTAACCGACCGCGGGCGCGATCGGAGCATGGTCGACCGCGAAGGCCGTGATCTTCACACCGGCTTCGTCGTAGACGACCTCGCCGTGACCGTCCGGGGGCGCCGGGAACGGAACCGCAACGGCGCTGAAGCCGCCCGGGGGTACGGTCGCCTCGCCGTGGTGAGCGACGCGGTAGATCTTGTCGAGCTCGTAGGCTTCCTTGAAGCCAGCGACGACGCGCGAGACGCCGGTCGGTCCGTGGATGGGCACCGGTGTCGTGTGTGTGCCGTTCACCCAGCGCTGCATCAGCAACTCGCCCAGGCCGTCGATGTGGTCCGAATGGAAGTGCGTCAGGAAGATCGCGTCGATGCGGCCCTGCGGAATGCGCAGTGCACCGATCTGGCGAGACGCACCGGAGCCGGCGTCGAAGATGAAGAGCCGAGAGCCCGCAATCACGGCCGTGCACGGGCCCGAGCGGTTAGGGTCCGGCAGTGGGGAGCCGGCTCCGCAGAGGACGACGTGAAGCCCATCCTCGATGTCGCCCAGGTAGTCGCTGGCCATGTTCGTGGCGACGGCGCGCTGCATCACGGAGAGCGTGGCTTGCTCGCACGCCGTCACGAAGGCAAGGGCGACCGCGAGAGGGAGGATCAGTCGAAGATGCATGGGAACTCCTGGTGGGATCGAAGGGTCATCTATTGACACGGATTCTGTCAATAGGGGAGCGGCTCGCCCGGATGCGAGATTATGGCGTAGCGTGGCCGGTGCAAACCGAGGAGCCCCAATGCCCGTCCCGACACACGCCGAACTTCGAACCTGGGCCACGAACTACGTCGACCTCTGGAACGCGGGGGACAAAGAGGCGTGGATCGCGAACTGGAAGGCCGTGGCGCCGGGCGACTTCCGCATGGTCGACCCCGTGGGCACGCCCGAGAAATCCGGCTTCGACGAATGCGCGGCGGCCCCGTTCGACCTGTTTCAGCCCCGCGTCCGGTTCCGCATCCAGCCGGGCACGCTCTTCATCAACGGAAACGAACTGGCCTGGCTGCTCGAGAACCACATCACGGCCGACGGCGAGACCGACATCCATCGCAGCATCGAAACCTACGCATTCGGAGACGACGGCTCGGTATTGATCCGAACCTGGTACGACGTCCCGGGGCAGGGCGACGGTGAACTCGCCGAGATGTTCGATACCTACTTGCCCGATCGTTAGGTCGGGGCGTTAGAGCGAGCGAACGATTCCGGAATTCGGCGAAACGGATCCGGCAACGGCATTGGCCCAGGCGGCCTCGAGCGCGTCGCGCCCCTCGGCGCGTTCCACTTGCAGCCAGCCCTGGCTCCAGTCTGCGAACGCCTGCCAGCCAGTACCCAGGGTTTCCTGGAACTTGGCCGGGCCCCATTCTGCGGAACGCTTCTGGATCTGCGCCGGTGCGAAGAAGAACTCGGGCTTGGCACCCGGCAGTTCTCCGCCCGAGCGGTCCGACTCCCAGTGCGTGGCGCCGATGGTGCAGTCGAATTTGAGGTTGTCGCCGAAGTGATGATGGAGCCGGCTCGTGACGTCGCCGTTTCCGGCCATGTCGACGATGCCGGCGGGCGAGCTCGGGTCGAGGTTCGACAGTCCGTCGTACGTGATGACCTCGTCGTAGCAGCCGAGGCCCTTCACGAAGTCGAGGTTGCGCGCAGAGGTCAGGCCAACAGCGCGCGCGTGGCCGCGCTTCTTCACCTGGAAACCCAGCGCGATTGACGTCTTGCTCGATGCGCTCGTGATGAGCACGGACTCGGCGCCGTGAAGCGCGTGGTCTTCGAGGGCATCCTCGGCCAGGAAAGAGGTGAGGAACAAGCCGCGCATCAGGATCGTGGCGTCTTCGAGTTCTTCGCGGTAGCCGGCATCGTTCGAGGTCGGGTTGTACTGGGCGTAGGCGGGCGCCAGACCTGCACGGTGGGCGGCGCCATCGATGATGCCATGCTCGCTGACCGAACCCGGTTCGATCGTGAGCGTGCGCGACATCGGGTAGAAACCAAAACAACGCGTGCCCTCGGAAACGTCCGGGTGCCGCGAGGCAATGACGTCGCCGTAGCCCATCACCGGGACGCGTCCCCAACCTTCTTCTTCGGTCGGGAAGAAGCGCCAGTACCCAAGCATGTCGCCCGAAAGCGCGTAGCTCACGTTGTTGGCCGTGAGCGCGAACTTGTCGACGCGCAAACGCACCTGGCCCGGTTCGAGATCTCCCGGAGCCGCGCCTTCGACGAAGCGCGTGGTGGCAAAGGCGTCCTTGCGGACTTCGAAATCGAGGCGATCGAGTGACATGGAGGGCTCCTGGGTTGATCAGGGGAGGCGCCGGCGTATCGTCGCACACCTTACGCACCGAGAGGAGTTCCGTGTCCGCACCCAAGATTGCCGTCGTCGGCGTCGGCGCCATCGGCGGCGCCGTTGCCGGGGCCCTGGTCGATGCCGGGCACCGCCTGGCCGCGCTCTGTGCCCGGTCGCCCTTCGAGCAGCTCGAGGTTGCGCACGAGCGGGGCACCACGCGTGTCGACGCGCCGATCCTGACCGCCCCTGCCGACGCATCCCTCGCCGACTGGGTCTTCCTGGCCGTGAAAGCGCATCAGACGGTCGCCACGAAGCCCTGGCTCGACGGGCTGGCTGGTCCCGGCACGCGCGTCGTCGTGCTCCAGAACGGTATCGACCACGCAGAACGGGTTGCCCCGCTTGTCGCACAAGGCGCACGCGTCGTCCCCGCCGTCGTCCAGATCCCGGCTGAAAAGGTGGCGCCCGGAAGGATTCGACAGGGTCGCGATGGCGCGTTGCAGGTTCCCGACGGCGTGGATGGCCAGGCATTGGCCGCGTTGCTCGCGGGAGCGGCCATGCAGGTCCAACCCACGGCCGACTTCGCGACGGCGGCATGGAACAAGCTCGCGATGAACGCGGCGCTCGGTGGCGTCTGCACGTTGATGCAGCGCGAGAACGGCGCGGCCGCGGAGGAACCGGCGCGTTCGCTCGTGGTTGCCTTGATGGAAGAGGTCGCGACGGTTGCCCGCGCAGACGGGGCCGAGTTTCCCGGGGACCGCTGCGCTCGCATCATCGACGCAGTGACGGCGGCGGCCGGATCGCACTGGTCATCGATCGCGGTCGATCTGCGTGAAGGCCGGCCATTGGAGTGGGACGCGCGCAACGCCGTGGTGGGGCGCCGCGGTCGGGAGCATGGCATTGCCACGCCCCTGAACGATGCACTCACGAGCTTGCTTCAGGCGGTGGATCCGCCCGGCCGCTCAGGCTGACTGCAGCCGACTCTCCAGGGCATCCAGCTCGGCGCTGAGTCGTTCCGGCATCCGGTCACCGAACTGGGCGTAGTACTCCCGAATCAACGGGATCTCGCGGAGCCAGCCATCGCGGTCTACTTCGAGCAGTTCGGCGACGTCTTCGTCGTCGAGTGCGAGTCCGGAGAGATCGAGGTCGCCGGCCCTGGGAACGGTCCCGATGGGCGTTTCGATCCCGTCGCCCTTGTCTCCGCAGCGCTCGAACACCCATTTGAGAACGCGTCCGTTGTCGCCGAACCCGGGCCACATGAAGTCGCCGTCGGCGTTCTTGCGGAACCAGTTGACGGTGAAGACACGAGGAAGCTTCGCGCCACTTCGGTCTCCGATGGACAGCCAATGCGCCCAGTAGTCGGCCATGTTGTATCCGCAGAAGGGCAGCATGGCCATCGGATCGCGGCGAAGCTCTCCGACCGCGCCGGTGGCGGCCGCGGTCTTCTCGCTCGAGATGATTGAACCCAGGAAGGTGCCATGGGTCCAGTCGCGGGCTTCATACACCAGCGGTACGACGGTGGCGCGACGTCCCCCGAACAGAATGGCCGAGATCGGCACGCCGGTGGGGTCTTCCCATTCGGGCGCGATGACGGGGCACTGGTTGGCCGGCGCCGTGAAGCGCGCATTCGGGTGTGCCGCCGGGACATCGGCGCCGGGCGTCCAGTCGTTTCCGCGCCAGTCGGTGACACCATCGGGCGCGTCGCTCATGCCCTCCCACCAGACGTCACCGTCCGGTGTGCGCGCGACATTGGTGAAGACGCAGTTTCCAACGAGCCCGCGCATGGCGTTCGGGTTCGAGTCCATGCCCGTTCCGGGCGCGACACCGAAAAAGCCAGCTTCGGGGTTGATCGCCCGTAGCTGGCCTTCGTCGTCGAACTTCATCCAGGCGATGTCGTCGCCCACGGTCTCGACCGACCACCCTGGGATGGTCGGCTCGAGCATCGCGAGGTTGGTCTTTCCGCACGCGCTCGGGAAGGCGGCGGCGACATAACGAATTTCGCTCTCGGGCGACGTCAGCTTCAGGATGAGCATGTGCTCGGCAAGCCAGCCTTCGTCCCGCGCCATGGTCGAAGCGATCCGCAGGGCGAAGCACTTCTTGCCAAGGAGCGCATTGCCTCCATAGCCCGAGCCGTAACTCCAGATCTCGCGCGCTTCAGGGAAGTGCACGATGTACTTGTTCTCTTCGTTGCACGGCCACGGCACATCGAGCTGGCCGGCTTCGAGGGGCGCACCGACGGAGTGGATACACGGCACGAAGGCGCCGTCCTTGCCGAGGACCTCGAGCGCGCCGGTGCCCATGCGCGTCATCACCTTCATGCTGGCGACGACGTAGGGCGAGTCCGTGAGCTGCACACCGATGTGGGCGATGGGCGACCCGAGCGGACCCATGCTGAACGGCACCACGTAGAGTGTCCGCCCACGCATCGAGCCCTCGAACAGGCCCTTCAACGTGGTGCGCATCTCGGCCGGGTCACGCCAGTTGTTGGTGGGGCCCGCGTCGATCTCACGTTCCGAACAGATGTAGGTGCGGTCCTCAACGCGGGCGACATCGGCCGGGTCGGAGAGCACCAGATAGCTGTTGGGACGTTTGTCCTCGTTGAGCCGCTCCGCCGTTCCGGAGGCGACGAGCAACTCGAACATGTGGTCGTACTCGGCCTGGCTGCCATCGCACCATTGGATCTGGTCGGGCTGCGTAAGGGCGGCGACTTCGTCGACCCAGGCGAGTAGAGCTTTGTGGGAGGTAGGCGCTTGGGGACTCATGGGGTTCCTTGGCTCCGCTGCACTCGGCAGCAGGGTGTGCGAGACAAGGGGGCAGGAATGTACGTGCCTCCGAGAGGACGCCTGGTGGCGATGTTCCCCGGCGGGAAACCGAGGATTGCACACTGACGCGAGGCCGAAACCGCTACGAACGGTTTCGCAGCGTTCAATCGGCAAGGAAGGGGCAAAAGGAGCAAATGGGCAGCTGCGAAGGACGCGTGGCACTGGTGACAGGAGCCAGTCAAGGAGGAACCGGCACCGCATTGGCGCTCCGGCTAGCGGCCGAGGGCGCCCGGGTCGCGCTCGTTGCCCGGACCGAGGCTGGGCTCCTGGAGACGCAGGCGAGAATCGAGGCCATTGGTGGCGAGGCGCTCGTTCTGCCGTGCGACCTCGCCGACCCCGAGGGAGGTCGCGAAACCCTGGTCGAGCGCACCGAGGCCGCGTTCGGGCCGATCGAGATCCTCGTGAACAACGCCGCGGTCGGACGCTACAAGCCCTTCACCGAGTGGACCTGGGACGAAGTCGAACAGCACACGCAGGTCAATCTCTGGGCGCCGTGGCGACTCATGCAGCAGGTCGTTCCCGGGATGCGGCAGCGGGAGCAGGGCTGGATCCTCAACCTGACGACGTTCGTGGCAGAGCTACCACCTGGGCCACCGTTCCCGACCGCCCTCCCTGCGAAGCTCGGGGCCGGCTACGGATCGACGAAGGCGGCACTCAACCGGCTGACGCTGTCGGTGGCCTCCGAGTGCGACGGGCAGGGGATCGCGGTCAATGCGCTCACGCCCCAGGCGGCCATCATGACGCCTGCCCTTCTCGAAGGCGGATGGATCGAGGATGTCTGGTACGAGCCGCTCGAGACGATGGCCGAGGCCGGGCTGGCACTGTGTACCGGAGACCCCGCGACGCTGACCGGTCGCATCGCCTACAGCCTCCAGTTCCTGGTCGAGCAGCAGCGCGCGGTGCGAGACCTCCATGGCGACGCGCTGGTTGCGGGTTGGCAGCCTGGCGACCTTCCCGCCGTGATCGCGCGGCAGGCAGCCGCCCACGAAGCCGCGGGCTGGCACGATGCCTACGACCGAACCTCCGACCGTTCGCGACGTTAGGCGTCTGCTAGCGGGTCGCCCGCACGAAGTGCATCGTTCAACGTCTCGTCGTCTGCGTCGAGCAACCGGCCAAGCCATTGGTGGAAGCGTTGGCCTCCACCTTCATTCCGGCCGAAGAGCACTTCCTTGCGTCCGCCCGCGATGAGCGCGCGTTGTTGGCGAAGACCCGTTGCATAATCCTCCACGCGGACGACGTACTCGAGTAGGTCAACCTGTTCCTCGGCCTCGGCACGCCCCGCTTCGTCGGGTTCGTCCGCCATCAGATAGTTCTGCACCGTCACCGAGGATCCGGGGTCCTTGCCTGGGAAGAGCTGCGACACCAGCACGCCGCGGCCTCCAGCGTCGAACGTGGCGATGGAAACGTGCGGAAAGATCGTCCAGACACCGCCAACGAGTGCTTCCATCGGCCAGTCCGCTTCGGCCTTGTCCTCCAGCGGCAACAACATCGGATTCGGACCGGACACCCGCTGGTGGGGTCCCCACGCGGTGTAGATCGCCTTGTTCGGAAAGTCCGACCCGAACGTGTCCTTGTGCAGGATGGGCAGGTGGTAGAGGTCGAGATATCCGTCGTAGGCAATCTTCCAGTTCGGTCCTTCGACCGTGCGCTGCGAGACTACGTGCCAGTTCTCGAAGCCGAAGTTCTCGAGCACCTCGTCGTAGCCGGCGAGAAAGGCATCGAAGTCGACCGGTGTCTCTGGCTTGAGTGCCACCCATACGAGTCCTGCGCGTTCAGTGATCGGCAGCGGGGTGAGTCCGTGACAGTCGCGGTCGACATCGCCGAACTCGTCTTCGTCGAGAATGCCGACCAGGCTGCCGCGGTCGTCGTACGTCCACGCGTGGTAAGGACACACGAAGCGTCGCGCCTTGCCGGTTCCTTCCGGCATGACCTGGGCGCCGCGGTGCGCGCAGGAGTTCAGGAATGCGCGCGCCTCCCCGTCGCGGCCGCGAATGATCAGGACCGGGACATCGGCGGCCACGATCGACTTGTAGGCGCCGGGCTCCCGCAGTTCGCAACTGAACGCCAGCATCAGCGGGAGGCGTCCGAAGATCCGATCCATTTCGAGCTCCCAACGCGCCGGGTCGAAATAGTTGGAAGCGGGAACCCGCAGCAGATCAGTCTGAAGCTGGGTGGTTCCAGCCTTTACGAACCCAAGGTTTTCGCGGGCCATCGAGATGAGTTGATCGCGGGACATGGGGTCTCCTCCACGGCTGGATGGTACGCGATGGCAGGGCCGGTGCGCGCCGCCCTACAGTGGATGCCTGCCCAACCTCGTACCCGGGAGAACCCACATGTCCGACGTCCAGCCTTTTCGCATCGAGACTCCGGCCGAAGACCTCGCCGACCTGAAGCGCCGACTGGAGGCCGCGCGCTGGCCGGAGCCGGAGTCCGTGGAGGACTGGTCTCAAGGGATCCCGCTCTCCTATCTCCAGGAGGTCTGCAGCTACTGGGCCGACGGATACGACTGGAACAAGCGGGTCGAACGCATCAACCAGCATCCGCAGTTCAAGACCACGATCGACGGCGTCGACGTCCACTTCCTGCACGTGCGTTCGCCGAATCCCGACGCGCTGCCGCTGGTGCTGACCCACGGCTGGCCGGGGTCGATCGTCGAGTTCCTGAAGGTGATTGGCCCTCTCTCCGACCCTGCCGCGCACGGCGGCGACGCGGCCGACGCCTTCCACCTCGTCGTTCCTTCGCTGCCCGGCTACGGCTTTTCGAGTCAGCCGAAGGAAACCGGTTGGGGCGTCGAGAAGATCGCGGATACCTGGAGCACGCTGATGCAGCGCCTCGGTTATGACCGCTACCTCGCGCAGGGCGGCGACTGGGGCTCGATGGTGACGACGTGTATCGGCATGCAGGACCCCGAGCACTGCATGGCCATCCACCTGAACATGCCGTTGGCGCCGCCGGACCCGGAGACCATGGACAGCCTGACCGACGCCGAGAAGTCGGCGATGGAAGGGATGGCCCACTACCAGCAGTGGGACTCGGGCTACTCGAAGCAGCAGAGCACGCGGCCGCAGACGATCGGCTACGGACTCGTCGATTCGCCCGTGGGCCAGGCCGCCTGGATCCTGGAGAAGTTCTGGTCCTGGACCGACTGCAACGGCCACCCCGAGAACGCGCTCAGCCGCGACGAGATGCTGGACAACGTGATGATGTACTGGCTGACCGGTACGGCGGCGTCATCCGCTCGCCTCTATTGGGAGAGCTTCAACACGCCGCCCTTCGGCGAAGTGAAGGTGCCGGTCGGGTGCTCGGTCTTCCCGAAGGAGATCTTCCGCACGTCCGAGCGCTGGGCGCGCAAACAGTACGGCGACCTCCTCCACTTCAACGCGCTCGAGAAGGGCGGCCACTTCGCGGCCTTCGAACAGCCCGAAACGTTCGTGGAGGAGGTACGTACCTGTTTTCGCAGCTTGAGGGACTGACCTACTTCCGTCCCTTGATGAAGCGGTAGCCCGCGAGCAGCAGCATCGCGCCAAGGACGGCGAGGACGAAGCTGCCGACGCTGCCCATGGCGCCCAGGCCAATGGCCGTCGATACAAAACCGCCGATGAATGCACCGGCGATGCCGAGCAGGGTCGTCACGATGAAGCCGCCCGGGTCGTCGCCCGGCATCAGGAACTTCGCGACGACGCCGATGGCGAGGCCCGTGAGCAGGATGATCAGGAATTCCATGGAGTCTCCTTGAGGCAAGCCACGTCAGTGCGTGGCTAGAGGAATTTCTTTGCGAGATCGAGGATGTCGTCGAGCGGGCTGTCGTTCGCGGCCGAAGGGGCGCTATTGCCGCCCCCCATGAGGCTGCCGAGCAGCCCCCCGAGCATGTCCATGCCGCCACCGCCCGGCGCTTCCTGCAGCGATCGGCCACCGCCGGATTGCTTGCTAAGTGCGCCCATCGCCAACGAGGCGACCAGGGGCAGCAGCGTCTTCAGCACGCCGGAATCGAGGCCAGTGTTCTCTGAAGCATGCGCCGCCACGTTTCGGCTGACGTCCTTGCTTCCGAAGATGTGACCCAGGATGGCGTTGCCGTCGCTGCGCGTCTCGGTGCGACCCAGTAGATCGGGCGAATCGAGGTAGCGCTCATGGCTGCCCGACCCGAGTGCGCCGACGAGGGCGTCGAGGCCGTTCGAGCCGCCAGCGTTGCGCTGCATCGCCCGCGTGACCGAAGGCAGGAGCGCTTCCAGTCCGGTCTTCGCCTCGCCCTGGCCAATGCCGGCGCTCCTCGCGAGTTCGCCGAGCACCTGCGGGTTGGAAAGCAGGTCGTCGAGGTTCACGCCCCACCTTCTTCCGGAATACGGAGGACCTGGCCCGGGTAGATCTTGTCCGGGTGCGACAGCATCGGGCGGTTCGCCTCGAAGATGGCCGGGTACTTCATGGCGTCGCCGTAGACGGTCTTGGCGATCTTCGAGAGTGTGTCACCGCTGACGACGGTGTGGAAGCGCGGTTCCGGTGCGCGGACCTCGAGCTGGTCGTCGACCTGGGCAATGCCCTGGGTGTTCCCAGTGACGAGCACGACGCGCTCGCGGTCAGGCTGGTTGTCGGTCGTGCCGCGTACCGTGGCGACGTCCTTCTCGACGTTGACGGCGAGGTTCTCCACCGGGATTCCGAGGCCCTTCACGGCCTTCTCGATCTCCGGGCCAGCAGCCTTGGCGGCATCATCGTCGCGGCCGAGAATTCCACCGGCCAGTTCGCCGAGCTTCTCGCCGGCATCCTTCACGAAATCAAACAGTCCCATTATTTCTCCAGGTGCGGTGCTCGGCGCGGGATTGCGCGGACCGCTCCGCATGATTGGGTGACTGTTTAGGAGATTCAGGCTGCGACAGACTCGCATTTTGTCGCAATCAGGTGTCCCCGGGGGGATCTGCGATTTCGGGCGCCCGTACACCACTCCATGCTCATGAGACGTGGCTTCATCTTGTGCGCCGGACTCGCTGCTTCACTGGTTGCCTCCGATGCGAACGCGTTCGCAATCCTGACCGGCGTCGTGTTCAACGGCGGCAGTGTCAACGTCGAAGCCAGCCTGAGCCGCGCCCCGCGTTGGTCTGCCGGACCCGATCCGAGCCACAGCCTGTACGGCGGGATCGATGTCCGAATCGACCCGGGCTTCATCCCTGGATTCGGACGCGACGCAGCCGAGAGCCAGGTGTTGCTCGACGCGACGTTCGCGGCGTTCGACGCCTGGGAAGCGGCGAAGCCCGCGCTCGACTTCAACGTGTCGCTCGGGACGGGCGGTGAGATCAATCTCTTCTCAACGACGAGCGCAGACCCGCTCGCGCAGGGAAACCTGTTCAGTGGGCTGGCGATCCCACTCTTCCACAATCGCTCGAACCTCTACCTCACCGACGGAACCATCATCAGTGGGCGGGAGATCACCGGGGGCACGATCTATTTCGTGACCGACCGTTACAACGGAGTGGTCGACTCCCTGATCTCACTGGGGTTGATCGGCCCGAATGATCTCGGTGCCAACATGCAGCAGCTGATGATGCACGAGATCGGCCATCTGCTCGGGTTCGGGCATCCCAATGATCCGTTCGCGACGAACTGGGATACCGATGGCGACTCCACCACGGTCATCCCGGCCAACCTCGGGCCTCCCTGGCTGGAGCTCATCCCGAATACCCAGGTGCCGGATGCGGTGATGAATGGGCTCCAGCGCGTCACCACCAACCGCAACTTCCTCACGGCCGACGATCTCTCGGGTCTGAACGTGCTCTATCCGACGCCGGAGCCCAGCGTCGCCGTGCTCTGGATGGTGATGGCGGGCGCGTTGTGGCGCCGCTTCTCCACGAGCTGACTCCCCCAGGGGATTTCTTAGTGACGGTGTCCGTCCTCGAGTGGCGTTCGCCCCTCCGGATAGTCCGGATAGTGGGGTCGTGTCGGTGAATCGCCGAGCGAAATCACCGACTTGAGTGCATCGTGTCGGCTCACGATCCCGACGAGCCGGCCGTTTTCGACCACCGGAAAGCGGCGAACATGTCGCTGCAGGAACGCCATCGCCAAGGTCAGCACATCGAGGTTCGGGGCGACGGTCCAGGGTTCGGGGCTCATGTACTGGCCCACGGTCTCGATGGCATCATGGCCGTCGTGTTCGTACTCGGCCGTCACGACAGCCTGGAGGCTGTCGAACTCGGAGAACAGGCCGAGGAGCTGACCGTGGCGATCGATCACGGGCGCTCCGGAAACGCGATGCTTCACCAGCACGGCGCCGGCTTCGGCCACCGTCATGTCCGCTGCTAGCGTGACCGTGCGGCGGGTCATGATGTCCCGCACGAGCGGCGTCTTTCTCGGTTCCATGGGGTCGTCCTCCGAGGCCCCCATCGATTCCCAAAATACCACCGTTTTGGCCCCAAAGGGCCCGTTTTCGTTAGCGAAAAGGCTCAAGGGAAAGTAGATTCCGCGCGCCCCCGCACCCCTGGCGGGAGGCCGGGTGAGCCTCGCTCCCCGCACGCTCTACGGAGTCGCCCGAATGGCGGTGCATCGCATCAAGAACGGCCTGGACCTGCCCCTCGCGGGGGAGCCGGAACCGGTCATCCAGCCTGGTCCCGAAGTGGGCCGCGTCGCCCTGTTGGGCGACGACACGCCGGGCGTTCGCGCCCGCCTCGCCGTCGCCGAAGGCGACACGGTCAAGCGCGGGCAATTGCTATTCGAGGACCGCAAGCGTCCGGGCGTCCGATACACGTCGCCCGGCGCCGGCCGGGTTCAGGCGATCTTCCGCGGTGCCAAGCGTGCACTGCGTTCAGTGGTGATCGAGCTGTCGCCGACCGAGCGCGCGGGCAATCCCGGTGCAGAGGAACTCGAGACCTTCGCCGCCTACAAAGGTGGCGATCCGCTCGCCTGGAGCGGTGAAGACGTCCGTGCCCTGATGGTCGAGTCGGGTCTGTGGACAGCGTTCCGGACGCGTCCCTACAGCAAGGTCCCGCTGCCGGAATCGACCCCGGCCGCGATCTTCGTCACCGCGACCGATACGAACCCGCTGGCGGTCAACCCGGCGCTGGTGGTCGACGATGCCCGAGACGCCTTTGAGTTGGGCCTCCGTCTCGTGGATAAACTGTGCGAAGCGACGACGCATCTGTGTGTCGCCGCGACGGACGGCGTCCGCGCCGGTGCCGACGCCGATGTCGAGGTGTCCGTATTCGACGGGCCGCACCCCGCCGGTACGCCGGGCGTGCACATCCACACGGTGCTGCCGGCTTCACGCCATCGGACGCTCTGGCATATCGGTTATGCCGACGTGATCGCACTCGGACGTCTGGCTCAGACCGGGCAGCTCTCGGCCGAACGCATCGTCTCGGTGGGTGGCCCGCCGATCAAGGAGCCCAAGGTCGTCCGCACGCGCATGGGCGCGAACCTGGATGAACTCACCGCCGGAAACATCGACCCCGATGCCGGAACGGTCCGGATCATCTCCGGTTCGGTCTTCGGGGGGAAGACCGCCGACGATGCCGAGTTCGGCTACCTCGGTCGCTACCACACGCAGGCGACGGTGCTGCGCGTCGGCGGACGGAAGTTCCTGGGATGGGTCGAGCCGGGGCCGGAGAAATTCTCGCTCCTCCCCGTATTCGTCTCGGGCCTCATCCCGGGCAAGAAATTCGACTTCGATACCGACACCAACGGCTCGCCGCGTCCCGTATTCCCGCTTGGGACGTACGAGAAGGTGATGCCGATGGACATCATTCCCACCTATCTGCTGCGCGCCCTCGTCGTCGGCGACATCGAGCAGGCCGAGCAACTCGGCGCGCTCGAGCTCGACGAAGAAGATCTGGCGCTCTGCACCTACGTCTGTCCCGGCAAGACCGAGTACGGGCCGTACCTGCGCAAGAACCTCGAGCGCATCGAGAAGGAAGGTTAGTCGCGCCGTGAAGGCCCTCCGCGATCTCCTCGACAGCATCCATCCTCACGTCTCCAAGGGCGGGAAGTTCTCGGCGTTCGGTTCGTTCTACGAAGCGGTCGACACGCTGGCGTTCAGTCCCGGCTTCCAGACGCAGACCACGTCGCATGTCCGCGACGGGCTCGACTACAAGCGCATGATGTTCTTCGTCGTGAATGCGCTGGTGCCCTGTCTGCTCATCGGCGTCTGGAATGTCGGATACCAGGCCTTCACGGCCATCGACGCCGGCTCGCTGCCGTTGGCAGACTGGCAGAACGGCCTGTTCCAGTGGCTGGGCGGCCAGTACGATGCCAGCAACTTCCTGTGGTGCCTGCTCTTCGGGCTGCTCTACTTCGCGCCCGTATTCCTCGTCGTCCATGTGGTCGGTCTCGGCATCGAGATCATCACGGCCCAGATCCGCGGCCACGACGTGACGGAGGGCTTCCTCGTCACGGGCATGCTGCTTCCGCTCATCCTGCCTCCGACGATTCCGCTCTGGCAGGTGGCCCTTGGCACCGCGTTCGGACTCATCGTCGGCAAGGAAGTGTTCGGCGGTACGGGCATGAACTTTCTGAACCCGGCACTCGTGTGTCGCGCGTTCCTGTTCTTCTCCTACCCGGCAGACATCTCGGGCGAAGCGCCGTGGATCGCGGCCGATCACCTCGGTGTCGACGGCTTCACTGGCGCCACGTTGCTGGCGCAGGCGGCGGTGACCGACGGTGTGCTGCACACCAAGAACTGGTTCGCGGCATTCTGGGGCGGGGTGCCAGGGTCGCTGGGCGAGGTGTCCGCGGCGGCCGCCTTGATGGGCGCCGGCATCCTGATTGGGACCAGCATCGGCTCATGGAGAACCATGGCCGGGACGGCACTCGGCACCATCGTGATGGCGAGCTTCCTGAACTTCGTCGGCTCCGACACGAACCCGATGTTCGCGGTGCCGTGGTGGTGGCACATGGTGCTCGGCGGCTGGGCCCTCGGCACCGTCTTCATGACGACGGATCCGGTTTCGTCCGCCTACACCGATCGTGGAAAGTGGGTCTACGGCTTCGGGATTGGTGCGATGTGCATCGTGATCCGTTGCGTCAACCCGGCGTATCCCGAAGGCATGATGCTGGCGATCCTATTCATGAACATGTTCGCGCCGTTGATCGACCACTACGTCGTGCGCGCCAACATCCAGCGGAGGCTCGCGCGCAGTGGAGCATAGTGCCCGTCACACCGTGATCTTCACGGTCCTCCTGTGCGTCGTGTTCTCGGTGCTCGTCTCCTCGGTCGCGACCAGCCTCAAGGATCGCCAGGACCGCAACGCGACCCTCGACCGCATCAAGAACGTGCTGACCGTTGCGGGCTTGCGCGAATCCGACGAATCCCTGTCGGGTGACGAGATCATGAGCCGCTTCGAGTCCGGTCTCGTTGCGCGCGCCGTCGAGCTCTCGAGTGGCCGGTACGTCGACGAGATCGATGCGCTGCAATTCGATCAGCGGAAGGCCGCGAAGGATCCCGAGCAGAGTCGCGAGGCGCCGACCAACCCCGCGAAGGTGCGGCGTCTGCCCGACCACGCGGTCGTCTACCTGATCCAGGAAGCTGGAGAGACGGTCGGTGTGGTGGTTCCGATCGAAGGGTACGGCCTCTGGTCAACGCTCTATGGCTACCTCGCGCTCGGTCCGGACGGAAACACGATCCGCGGCATCACGTACTACTCGCACGGCGAGACCGCGGGTCTTGGCGGCGAGGTCGACAATCCGAACTGGAAGGCAAAGTGGCCGGGCCGCCAGGCGTTCGACGCCAAAGGCAAGCCGGCGATCCGCGTCAAGAAGGGGGCCGCGGGTCCGCCCGCGGACGACCCGTTCCAGGTCGATGGTTTGTCCGGGGCCACGATCACGTCCACCGGTGTGACCAACATGTTGGAATTCTGGCTCGGGCGGAATGGCTTTGGGCCCTATCTGAAGAAGTTCAAGCAGGAAGGACAGGGATGAGCAAAACCCGCGAGATCGTTCTCGACCCGCTCGTCGACAACAACCCGATCGGACTGCAGGTCCTGGGCATCTGCTCGGCGCTCGCAGTGACGACCCAGATGCAGACGGCCGTGGTGATGAGCCTGGCCGTTCTCTTCGTGCTGGTCGGCAGCAACGTCGTCGTCAGCCTGCTCCGCAACCAGATTCCGGGCAGCGTCCGCATCATCGCCCAGCTCACGATCATCGCGTCGCTCGTGATGGTGGCCGACCAGGTGCTGAAGGCATACCTCTACGACATCAGCCTCAAGCTCACGGTGTTCGTCGGCCTGATCATCACGAACTGCATCATCATGGGGCGCGCGGAAGCGTTCGCGATGCAGAACAAGCCGTGGCCGGCCTTCCTCGATGCGGTCGGCAACTCCGCTGGTTATGCGCTGGTGCTCGTGCTCGTCGCGTTCTTCCGCGAGCTGTTCGGCAGCGGGAAGCTGTTCGGCTTCACGATCCTCCAGTCCGTCAACGAGGGCGGCTGGTATGTCCCCAATGGTTTCATGGTGATGGCGCCCGCGGCCTTCATCCTGATCGGTTGTTTCATCTGGGCGGTGCGTGCGTACCGCCCCGAACAGGTCGAAGAGGAGTTCCACGTTGGAGCACTACTTGAGCCTGGCTACGAAGGCGATCTTCGTTGAGAACATGGCTTTGGCCTTCTTCCTCGGGATGTGCTCCTTCCTAGCCGTCTCCAAGAAGGTCGAAACTGCCATCGGTCTCGGCATTGCCGTCATCTTCGTTCTGGCCATCACCACACCCCTGAATCAGTGGCTCGTCGCCAACTTCCTCCAGGAAGGTTCGTTCGCGTTCATTCCCGGTGGGGAGAGCGTGAACCTTGGCTTCCTGAGCTACCTCGTGCTGATCGGCACGATTGCCGCGACCGTTCAGGTCGTCGAGATGGTGATCGATCGCTTCTTGCCGGCGCTCTACGGATCGTTGGGTGTGTTCCTCCCGCTCATCGCCGTGAACTGCGCGATCCTGGGCGGAGCCCTGTTCATGGTTCAACGGGACTATGACTTCGCGGAGGCCACCGTCTTCGGTCTGGGCTCTGGCATCGGCTGGTTCCTGGCCATCGTCGCCCTTGCCGCCGTGCGCGAGCGCATGAAGTACAACGACATCCCGGCGCCGCTGCGCGGTCTCGGCATCACCTTCATCACCGTCGGCCTCATGGCCCTCGGCTTCCTGTCCTTCTCGGGGATCCAGCTCTAACAGGCGAACTCATGAATACCGTTCTATTCGGAATGCTCGGCTTTACCGTCCTGATCATGCTCTTGACGGTGATCCTTCTCGTCGTGAAATCGCAATTGTCTCCGGGCGGCAAGGTGCGGATCGGGATCAACGGCGACGAAGACAAGACACTCGAGGTCCAGAGTGGATCGACATTGCTCTCGACCCTGGCTGGCCAGGGCATCTTCATCCCTTCCGCCTGCGGCGGGAAAGGCACCTGCGGCGTGTGCAAGTGCGTGGTTGAGAGTGGCGGCGGCGCCTTCCTGCCGACCGAGAAGTCGCACATCAACCCGAAGCAAGAACGCGCCGGCGAACGCCTGGCCTGTCAGGTCAAGGTCAAGGAAGACATCGAGATCGAACTTCCGGCCGAGGTGTTCGACGTCAAGAAGTGGAAGTGCAAGGTCCGGAGCAACGACAACGTTGCGACCTTCATCAAGGAGTTGATTCTCGAACTTCCGGCCGGCGAGGACGTACCGTTCCGCGCGGGTGGCTACATCCAGATCGAATGCCCGCCGCACACGGTCGAGTACAAGGACTTCGAGGTCGAGGACCAGTACCGGGGCGACTGGGACCAATTCAACCTCTGGCAGTACACGTCCACGGTCGACGAGGAAGTGAACCGCGCCTACTCGATGGCCAACTACCCCGGTGAGGCCGGCATCATCATGCTGAACGTCCGGGTGGCATCGCCGCCGCCGCGGCTTCCCGACGTTCCGCCCGGACAGATGTCTTCCTACATCTTCAACCTGAAGCCCGGCGACGAGGTCACGATCTCGGGACCGTTCGGCGAGTTCTTTGCGCGCGAGGACGACACCGAGATGGTGTTCGTCGGTGGCGGCGCGGGAATGGCGCCGATGCGCTCGCACATCTTCGACCAGTTCCGGCGACTGCACACCGACCGCAAGGTGAGCTTCTGGTACGGCGCTCGTTCGCTTCGCGAAGCGTTCTACGTCGAAGACTTCGATGAGATCGCGGCCGAGAACGACAACTTCGAATGGCACCTGGCGCTCGACAACCCGCTCGAAGAAGACAAGTGGACGGGTCACAAGGGCTTCATCCACCAGGTGCTCTACGACAACTACCTGAAGGATCACCCGGAGCCGGAGGAGATCGAGTACTACCTCTGTGGCCCGCCGATGATGATCGAAGCCTGCAAGAAGATGTTGAGCGACCTCGGCGTGGAACCCGAGAACGTCATGTTCGACGACTTCGGTTAGGCGGAGACTCACGCCATCGCTGCTGGGGAGCTCTCGCCGCGCGCACGGATCCTGCTGCCCGTGTGCGTGCTGCTGCTGCTCTACCTCACGGTGAGGTCCCTCGTTTTTGCGCCCACGCCCGCTCGCGTGTCGCTGGCCGGCGCGAGTATGGGCACGACCTGGGCGGCCGTGCTGAACGCGCCCGACCTCGACCGCGCCGGCCGGTCGGCCGCGCAGGTGGCCGTGCAGTCTGCGCTCGATCGCGTCGATACGACGATGTCGACATGGGACGTCGATTCCGAAGTTTCGCGCTTCAACCGCGAGCAAGGCACGCAGCCCTTCGCGGTCAGTGCGCACACGTTCGAAGTGCTGCGCCTGGCTCAAGCGGTGAGTGAGCAAACGGGCGGCGCCTTCGACGTGACCGTGCGCCCCCTCGTCGCGGCCTGGGGTTTCGGGGCCGATGCGCGGACGGCGGACAACCCGCCGCCGCCGGACGAACTCGCGGCGATCCAGGAGCGCGTTGGTTTCGAGCACATCGTACTGCTCCCCGGTTCCGAGCCACGCATCCAGAAGGCACTGCCGACCGTCGAGATCGATCTGTCGGCAGTGGCGAAGGGCTACGGCGCCGACCTCGCGGCGCAGGCGCTCCGCGACCTCGGACACAGCGACTTCATGGTCGAAGTGGGCGGCGAGATCTACGTCAGCGGGTCGCGTCCCGATGGGGAGCCGTGGCGCCTCGCGATCGAGCGGCCGGAACCGGGCACCCGGACCATCCATGCCGTGATCGAGTTGAGCAACCGTGCACTCGCGACCTCGGGCGACTACCGCAGCTTCCGCGAAGCCGGCGGCCGGCGCGTGTCGCACCTGATCGATCCGCGCTCCGGCGTCCCGGTGGCACATGGCACGGCCTCGGTTTCGGTCGTGGCCGACACGACGGCCGTTGCCGACGCATGGGCCACCGCGTTGAGCGTGCTCGACGCCGATGCCGGGCATGCGCTGGCCGAAGTCCGCGGCCTTGCGGCGTATTGGATCGTGCGGGCTCCAGATGGAACGTATGAGGCGTCCGCGACCTCACACTTCCCCGCGGTCGAGGGCCCCCAGGACCGTACAGTGCCCTAGCCGAGCGCCGCTTCGTGCAGCGAATGCCCTGCATGGAGGGCCGGTGGCGTCTGTGGGACCCTTCGAGGCATGAACCATCGCAGCGAGTCCCCGCCTGAGTCCCGAACGCTCGACGATCCGGCAACCGGCTATGAGCGAACCGGAGATGACGTGCCGGCACGGGGCCGGACGCCCCGACGCGAGCTCGAGCGGGAGCATTTCAATGCCCTATTCGGCGAGTGCAGGCGTTCGGGTGACTGGTCCGCGCCCGAAACAGCCTCCGTCAACGCGTGGTTTGGCGAGGTGAGCCTTGATTTCACGGAGGCCGAGTTGCCCCACGACGGTGTCGTCGAAGTGGACGCCAGTGCTGTCTTCGGCCAGGTCACACTCACGGTCCCGCGTGGCACCGACGTCGAATTGCAGGGCACCACGGCGATTTTCGGCGAAGTCAGTCGCAAGCAGACTGGCAGGACGGGCAACTTCCTGCGCAAGTGGGTGCTTGGCGACGCCGAGCCCGACGACGGCTGGGATGGCGCGTACGATGACGAAGAGCCGATGCTGCTGCGCGTGACCGGGCTCTCGGTGTTCGGCAGCGTCACCGTGAACGAGGTCTAGCCGCCGCGGCGAGTCGAGGTCACAGCCGGTAGAATCCCATCGATGCTGGCGACCCTCCTCTTCACCCTCGCGATCTTCGGCATCGTCATGCTCGGCATGGCGATCGGAGTCCTCTTCCAGGGCAAGCGCCTGCAGGGAAGCTGCGGGGGGACGGGCAAGGACTGCGAATGCAGTCCCGAAGCCGCCAAGGAATGCGCCCTGCGCGAGATGCGCGAATCCGCGTCGTCTTGAAGCCAAGCGCCCCACCGGCACAGGAGATCCCCATGGAGCTGTCCCAGGTCGCCCCCGCGTTCGTTGAAATGGCCCACCAGATCGTCTGGGCCGCCGCGGCCACCGTCGATACCAAGGGGCGGCCCCGGTCGCGCGTCCTGCACCCGATCTGGGAATGGGATGGCACCAGACTCACCGGCTGGATCGCGACGAGTCCCGAATCTCTCAAGGCCAAGCACATGGACGGGACCCCGTTCGTTTCTCTCAACTACTGGACCCAGAACCAGGACACGTGCCTGGCCGAGTGCAAGGTCTCGTGGGAGACGAGCGATGAAGCGCGCCACGCGACGTGGGACCGCTTCGTGAATGGCCCCGCACCCGTGGGTTACGACCCGAGCATGATCCCGGGCTGGGAATCGGCTGACTCGCCCGGCTTCGGGTCGCTGCGGCTGGACCCGTGGCGCCTGAATGTCTTCCCCGGCACCGTGCTGATGGGTCAGGGCGGCGAGGTCCTGACCTGGCAGGAGTAGCCGACGCCCGGCCGCGGTAGCATCCCGCGTCCACGACGAGGCCGTTCCCATGTCTGCCGATTCAGAGTCCCGCGTTGCGTTCAACGAGCTGTTCGAGTTCATGAAGCAGCTCGATACCGACTACCTCAGCGAGGAACGGCGCATCACCGAAGCCGCCGACGTTGCCGAGGGCGAGCACATGCTGCTCCACCTGCTGAAGGCCGGGCTCGATGTGTACGTCGACAACGATCCGGGGCGTCCGCGTTTCGCGCCGCTCGCGGGTCCGACGCTGAAATGGGGTGGGGAAGGTGCCGACAATCCCTCCCATTGTGCGCCCCTCGATGTCGATCGACGTTATGTCATCGGGGGATCGATCGGTGATGCGGCGTACGTGTCCTTCACGGTCTACAAGGGCAAGCAGGACGGAGACTGGAACGACGGCGTCGTGTCCGCCCTGAACCATCGCGAGTTCACCGTCGATGCAGAGGGTCGCTATGAGATCGAGGTGTCGGCCGACCCGAAACCTGGAGCCCTGCACATGGAGCGCGGCGTCTCGAACTGTGTGATCGCGCGCCACTACTTCGAGAACGACGTCTGTGCGATGGCCGACCCGACGCTGCACATCGACTTGTCGATCGAAGCCGTCGATGCGCCGACCTACCCGCGTCCCCTGTCGCCCCCTGCGCTGGTCGACCGATTGAAGGCGACGATGACGTTCATCCATGGCCAGACGATGGCGCGGCCGCCGATGGGGGCCGGGGAGCCGCCGGCCTGGTTTTCGCTGGTTCCCAATCAGTTGCCCCAGCCGCTTCAGTGGGTGCCGACCGAGGGAGGAGGCGCCGGCGCCGTCGACAACGCCTACTGCGCCGGCCTCTACGTGCTCGGGCCCGAAGAAGCACTCGTCATCGACGGCCGCTGGCCCCCGTGCGTCTACGCCAACGTCATGCTCTGGAACCGTTTCATGCAGGGCTACGACTATCGTTACCGATCGTGCTCGCTGAACCGCACGCAGATGCGGGCCGATGCTGACGGACGCTTCTCGGCCGTGGTCGCCCACCAGGACCCCGGCGTGCCAAACTGGCTGGACACCGAAGGGCGGCCGAACGGCATCCTGTACTGGCGCTTCCTGTTGTCAGAGGGCGAGATCGAGCAGCCGCGTTGTCGGGTCATGCCCGTGGCCGACGTCGCCTCGGCCGTGGCGGACGGGTAGGGCGATCGTGCGACTCTGGCTCGACACTGACATCGGAACCGACGTCGACGACGCGTTGACACTCGCGTACGTGCTGCGACATCCAGAGATCGAACTGGTCGGCGTGTCGACCGTGTTCGGCGATGTCGCGCTGCGGACACGGATGACGCATGCGTTGCTCGACTGTGCCGGTGGTTCGACGGTTCCCGTCGTCACGGGGCTGGGTGTGCCGATCACGCCGGGGCGGAGCGGGCGGATGTTTGGCCATGAAGGGCGCGGTCTCCTGGACGACGCCGACCCGGTGATCGAGGTCGCGGAGGAGCCCGATGCGGACGCGAAGATCGATGCGCTCGCAGAAGCGCTCAGTTCGGCGCGCGCCGACGTCGTGTTGGCGATCGGCCCGCTCACGAACCTGGGTGCACTCGCGGTCGCCGGCGTGCCCTTGCCGCCGCTTGCGATCATGGGTGGGAAGATTGCAGATGTGATGCTGCCGGGAATGATTCCGCAGGTCCCGGAGTGGAACTGGTACTGCGACCCGGTTGCGGTTCAACAGGTTCTCGACGTGCCGCGCGCCGAACCCGCACGCGTGGTGCCCGCGGAAGTGACGTTCTCTACAGCCCTGACGGACGACGATCTCGCGCGACTTCCCTCGGGCGATGCGCTGTGTCGCGCCTTGGTGCCGCTCTGCGACGAATGGCTGCGTCTCCAGCGGGACATGATGAAGTCGCCCCATCCTCGCGTGGCCCTGCACGATCCGCTCACCGCCGTGACCCTGGTCGAACCCGACATGTGCCGTTTCGAAACGCGCCGCATCCGGGTTGATGACCGCGGTGCATCCGAGGTCATCGACGGGGCACCCAACATCGAGGTCGCGACCACGGTCGACAACGACGCCCTGCGAGCGGCGTTGATGCGAACGTGGCTGTCGGCCTAGCAACGACCGAAATCGAGGTCTCGACTTGCCGCTGTTCCAATCCACCGCACCGTTCCAAGACGATGATGCCGCGCTGCGGCGCCACCTGGCAGACGCCCATCTCCCGTCGCTGCTCGCTGCAGTCGCCCACGTGACTGGCGATCTCTCGATTCTCGAGGACGAGTTGCGGCCCGAAGACACGTTCATGGCCCAGGTGCCCGGTGGGCTGGGGGAGGGGCCCCGCGAACGCGCCATCGAGGTGCTGGTGCGACAACTCGCGGCGTTCAGGGACGCCGGATGCCCGGAACCCCGGACCCCCGACGACGAAACGCTCACCCGAATCCTGGGCTTCCTCGTGCCGGACGCGAAGCTGGACGACTACCTCCCCTTGCTCCTGGAGGAGTTGGCCATCGGCGACGGCGACCGCCGCGCCCCAGAATGGAACAAGCGCGAGATCGCGCCCGAGCGCGAGTTCCGCGTCGCCATCATCGGTGCCGGAATGTCGGGTCTTGCGGCGGCCCACAGACTGAACCAGGCGGGTGTCCCCTTCGTCATCTTCGAGAAGAACGACGATGTCGGTGGCACCTGGCTCGAGAACACCTATCCCGGCTGTCGCGTCGACATCCAGAACCACTTCTACAGCTACTCGTTTGCGCAGCGAATCGACTGGCCGCTCTTGTACTCGACTCACGACGTGCTGCTCGATTATTTCCAGCAGTGCGCCGAAGACTTCGGGCTTCGGGATTCGATCCAGTTCGGGACCGAGGTCACGTCGATGACCTGGGACGACGCGAGCGCGACGTGGAAGCTCCGAACGAAGACTGGCGACACCGAAGAAACGTTCGTGGCGCAGGCCGTCGTCAGTGCCGTCGGCCAATTGAATCGCCCGCAGATCCCCGAGATCCCGGGACAGGATCGCTTCCAGGGGCCCGCCTTCCACTCGGCAGAATGGGACCACGCCGTCGATCTCGAGGGAAAGCGTGTGGCCGTGATCGGGACGGGTGCGAGCGCGGCCCAGTTCGTTCCCGCGATCGCGCCTCGCGTGGCCGAGATGGCGGTGTTCCAGCGAACGCCGAACTGGATGTTTCCGCGCCCCGACTATCATGAGGCGCCGCCCGCAGGCCAGCAGTGGTGCTTTGCGCATGTGCCCGCATTCGCTCAGTGGTATCGCTTCTGGGTGTTCTGGGTCGGTGCCGAGGGCGCGATTCCCCTGGTGGGCGCTGACCCGGATTGGTCGCCCCGCGATCGCTCGCTGAGCGCCGGCAACGAGATGTTGCGTGAGGCCCTGACCGCCTATCTCCTGGAGCAGGCTGGGGGCGATGAAGACCTCGCGGCCAAGATCGTGCCCGACTATCCGCCGGCCGCGAAGCGGATCCTCGTCGACAACGGGTCCTGGGTGAATGCTCTCCGTCAGCCACACGTGTCCCTGGTGACCGATGAGATTCGCGAGATCGATGAGTCGGGCGTCGTCGATGCGAACGGAACGCACCATCCGGCCGACGTGATCGTTTACGGCACGGGCTTCCAAGCGCAGCGATTCCTGACGCCCATGAAGGTGACTGGCCGCGACGGTCGGGATCTGCACGAAGCATGGGCCGGAAATCCGCGCGCCTATCTGGGCATCACGGTCCCCGGTTTTCCGAACTTCTTCTGCCTCTACGGACCGAATACCAACATCGTGGTGAGCGGCAGCATCATCTACTTCAGCGAGTGCGAAGTGAACTATCTGGTCGAAAGTCTCCGGATCCTCATGGCCGAAGGTCTCAAGACCATGGATTGTCGCCCGGCCGTTCTCGATGCCTATGTCGAGAAGGTCGACGCCGGCAACGCCCTGATGGCATGGGGCGCCGCTACCGTGGATAGCTGGTACAAGAACGACGCCGGGCGCGTCACCCAGAACTGGCCCTTCAGCCTGCTCGAGTACTGGCAGCAGACCCGCACCGTCGACGTCTCCGACTACGAGGTCGGTTAGACCGGCGAGCTCAACCAGGCTTCCGCGAGCCAGGCGCACAGTTCGTCATCGACATCTTCGGGTCCGCGGAGCCACACGAAATGGGCGCGTCGGTGGGTCGATGACTTGAGCACGCGCCGGATGCGCGGGTGGTCCAGCGTTTCGTTCAGCTTGAACGAGATCTCGACGGCCGCCTTCTTGGGTCGGAGCTCGCAGAACGTTCCCTTGCGCTTGATCAGGATGCCGATGTCGACGGGGTCGATCACGATCTCCCCGATCTCGTGCAGCGCTCGAAGTGCGGCCTGGTAGGTCGCATGCCAGGCGACCGGCTGCGTCGCCAGGAATTCGGTCAGGGTCAGGCCAGACGCACATTCGTGGCTCTGCTTCTTCCGCCCGAGCGGGCGACCACAGTCCGGACAGATCCAGGGTGCCATTGCGCGATCCTGCCGCGGGAAGGACTACGTGTCGAGCCGGGTCCGCGGTAGCATGCGCGCTCCCCCAGCCAAGACGTGAGGAGTCGGGATGCAGGTGTTCAAGGACAAGATTGCCGTGGTGACAGGCGGCGGCACAGGCATGGGTCGTGAACTCTGCCGGCAGCTCTCGGCCGAGGGCTGCCACGTCGCCATGTGCGACGTGTCCGACGAGAACATGGCGCAGACGAAGGCGCTTTGTGAAGAGGGCGCGCCGGCCGGCACGCGCGTGACCACGTTCGTGGCCGACGTTTCCATCGAAGCCGAGATGGAAGCCTTTCGGGACGACGTCGTGCGGGAGCACGAGACCGACTACGTCAATCTGGTCTTCAACAATGCCGGGATCGGTGGCGGCGGCAGCCTGATTGAGAGCAGCCGGGAAGAGTGGGAAAAGACGTTCGACGTCTGCTGGGGTGGCGTCTACTACGGCACCCGCACGTTCCTGCCGCTGTTGCTGGCGTCCGAAGAAGGCCACGTGATCAACACCAGCAGCGTCAATGGTTTCTGGGCGTCACTGGGTCCGCAGACCGCGCATACGGCCTACAGCGCGGCCAAGTTCGCCGTGAAGGGATTCACTGAGGCCCTGGTGAACGACTTCCGGAACAACGCGCCGCACCTCAAGGCTTCGGTCGTGATGCCCGGACACATCGGCACGTCGATCGTGATCAACTCCGGAAAGATCCTGGGTCGTGATCCGAAAGAGATGCCGGACGAAGAGGTCGAGGAAGCGCGCGAACGCCTCGCCACCATGGGCTTCGAGGTGGGAGCCGTGACGAACGACCAGATTCGTCTCGCCCTCCAGCAGCGGGCTGAGGCCTTTCGCGACGAGGCGCCGATGACGGCCGCGCAGGCGGCCGGCGTGATCCTCCAGGGCGTTCGGGACGAACGCTGGCGCATCCTGGTCGGCGACGACGCCGTCGGCCTCGATGAGCTGGTCCGTTCCCGTCCAGAGTCGGCCTACGAGCCCGAGTTCATGGAGGAACTTGTGCGCAAGACGAACTGGGCGCTCGGAAGCTAGGTCGTGGCATTCGAACGACGAGACGGCTGCGGTGCCGAGACCCGGGACGTGGACCTCGCGGGATGCGACGGCACCTCCCTGGATGCGGTGAGGGACGCGCTTCGCGAGCACGGCGTCTTGATCTTTCGCGACCAGGCGTTGTCGCCGGACGATCATCTGGCCTTCGCGCGCCGCTTCGGCGAGATCGTGGTGAACAAGTTCTTTCCGGAGAGCGGCGTGCATGCCGAGATCGCCGAGGTCCGTAAGGAGAAGGACCAGCAGATGAACATCGGCGGCGGATGGCATGCCGATCACTCCTACGACGAAGCCCCGGCGTTGGGTTCGATCCTGGTCGCTCGCGAGCTTCCACCGAGCGGCGGCCGAACCCATTTCGCCGACCTTGCTGCCGCCTACGACTCCTTGTCGAGCGGTTTGAAGCGGACGCTCGAGTCCCTGCGCGCGGTGCACTCCAATCGCCACTTGTATGGCGAGAATGGCATCTACCGAAAGACCGACCTGGCCAGCCAGCTGGGCGGAGAAGACCGCGTCGGCGACGCGATCCATCCAGTCGTGATCCGGCACCCAGAGAGCGGCCGCAAGGTTCTCTACGTGAACCCCGGCCACACCATCCAGATCGAGGACTGGACCGTCCCCGAGAGCCGGGCACTGCTGGACTTCCTGTTCGATCACGTGAAGGGATCGGGCTGTACGACGACGCTCGAGTGGGAGCCTGGCACGGTGGCCTTCTGGGACAACCGGCGTAGTTGGCACCTGGCCGACAACGACTATCACGGCCACCGGCGCCTGATGCACCGGATCACGCTGGCGGGTGGTCCGCTCAGCGCCGCCGGATGAGTGCCGAGGTCCGCGCGGCCACGCGCGAGCGCGAGACGACCCAGGTCGTCGCTTGGCTCGAGCGACACTTCGGCGGCCGCGTCCTCGTCATCTCTCGTCAGCCGCGCTGGCGCCCCGTCTGGTTCGCGCGGGTCGAGGCGGGCGGCGTCGAGCACGCCCTGTGTGTTCGCGGCGAGCGGGTCGATGCCGAGATCGGATTCTCGCTGAGCGACGAGGGTCGTTTCCAAGAGTTGTTGTTCGACCACGGTCTTCCAGTCGCCCGGGTCCATGGCTGGATCGAAGAGCCCCACGCCTACGTCATGGACGTGGTGCCGGGCCAGAACGATTTCGCCGGAACCTCGGACGAAGATCGCCGTGCGGTGATGGACGCCTATATCGATGCGTTGGTCCAGATGCACGCGCTCGATCCGGAACCCTTCGCGCGCGCTGGCGTGCTCCGCGCGTCGTCGCCTGACGGTGCCGGGCGCGTCGGCATCGAGCGCTACGAGACGTTCTATCGAAAGAGGAAGAAGCGGCCGGATCCGTTCCTGGAGTTCGTCATCGGATGGCTGCGACGCAATCCCCTCGATACGGAGGGTCGCGAGGCGCCGATCACATGGGACTCGGGACAGTTTCATCACGAGCAGGGTCGGCTGACGGGCATGCTGGATCTCGAACTCGGCCATATCGGCGATCCACTGATGGATCTCGCGGGCTTCCGGATGCGAGACTCGATCATCGGCTACGGCGAATTTCCGCGGATGTACGAACGTTATGCCGAGAGAACCGGTGTTCCCGTTGATCTCGAGGCCGTTCGCCATCATCACCTGGCATTCACGCTCACCAACCAATTCGCGTTCCACGCGGCATTGGCGGAGCCGGTTCCGGGCTCCGACTTCATGACCAACATGCAGTGGTGCAGCGAGACCAATCTATATGCCGTCGAGACGCTCGCTGAGATCCACGGCATCGAGCTGGCCGACGTCGATGCGCCGGATGTCTGGGAGTCGCCTGCGGCGGTCGGCCACGCGCACCTGATCGACTGGCTTCGCAATTTCGAGGCGCCCGAGGAGGTCGAGCGGAACGAAGTACGGACCGCATTCCGGCTCGCGCGTCACCTCGCACGGAGTGCCGAAATCGGCCGCGAGGTCGTCGAAGCCGACCTCGACGATCTCGAGTCGTTGCTTGGCGAGCGCCCCGGCAGCTGGCAGGCTGGAGATGCTGCCCTGGAGTCGTTCGTGGGCCGTGACGACGGTCGCAACGACACGGCACTGGTGAGGCTCTTCCATCGCCGGCTCTGGCGCTACAAGCACCTGGTGGGCCCAGCCGGATCTGCGATGGCCCGTCACATCCCGCTACAACCCTTCGATCTCTAGGGACGAAAAGGAAGACTGATGAACCGACTGGATGGCAAGGTGGCGGTCGTGACCGGCGCTGCGAGTGGAATTGGCGAAGGGACCGTTCGACGTTTCGTCGAGGAAGGCGCGCGCGTCGTGGTCGCAGACCTGCAGGAGGACAGGGGGCGAGCGGTCGCCGAGTCGCTCGGTGAATCCGCGCGCTTCGTCGTTGCCGACGTCACCCGCGAGGACCACATCGAAGGCGCAGTCGCCGATGCCGTCACGGGCTTTGGTCGTCTGGACATCATGGTGAACAACGCCGGAATCGTGGGAGCGGTGGGATCGATCGCCGAAACCGATGCCGCAGCGTTCGATGCCACCATGGCCGTGCTCTCGCGGGCCGTTTTTCTCGGCATGAAGCACGCAGTTCGTGTGATGGTGCCGCAGAAATCGGGTTCGATCGTTTCCCTGGCCAGCACCGCCGGCGTGATGGGCGGGCTGGGACCGCACGTCTATACGATGGCCAAGCACGGCGTGGTCGGTTTGACCAAGTCCGTCGCCAGCGAGGTGGCGCATCACGGTGTGCGGGTGAATGCGGTCGCCCCGGGGAACACCGTGACGGCCATGACGAGTGATGTCGTCGCTGGCGACCCCGATCGGATCGAGGAGGCGACGAAGACCATCGAAGAGATGTCGCCGCTCGGGATCGCGGGCGTTCCGGCCGATATCGCGGCCGCGATCGCCTATCTTGCAAGCGACGACGCACGCTATGTCACCGGACACACACTCGTCGTCGATGCAGGACAGACCACGGGCGGGAGTGCCGGGCCGTTCCACGGTCAGCGGGCCAAGGTCATCCGGGAAGCCGGAAAGCGCGGAATCTAGGAAGTGCGGTGGCACGAGTCGTGCCCGGCCGACGCATCGCATCGGAGGAGGACAAACATGTCCAGACGAATGCTCTTTGGCGCAATGTTGGCGACGGCCCTGGCGGCAATGGCCCTGACGGCGTGTGCGCCCGATTCGCCGCCGCCGGCGACCGACGGCGGATTCACGGCGGCCCTCAATCCAGACCGAAAGCCGGCCACCGATGCGACACGTCGCACCAACTCGGCGCTCGCTGAAACGCTCCCGTTCGACGATGACGCCGACTTTGATCGCGCACGACGCGGCCTGGTCGCGGCGCCGACCCCGGTCCGGATCATGGCCGACGACGGGTCCGTGGCCTGGGACCTCGACGACTTTGCCTTCGTCGAAGGAGAAGCCCCCGAAACCGTGAATCCGAGTCTTTGGCGTCAGGCCCGACTCAACATGAACCACGGTCTGTTCGAGGTCGTCGACGGGATCTACCAGGTCCGGGGTTATGACCTCTCGAACATCTCGTTCCTGCGTGGTGACAAGGGTTGGATCGTCATCGATCCCCTGATCACGGTCGAGGCTGCACGCGCGGCGCTGGACCTCGTGAACGCAACCCTCGGCGAGCGACCGGTGACCGCCGTGATCTACACGCATAGCCACGTCGACCACTTCGGCGGCGTAAGGGGCGTGACGACGCCCGAAGCGGTCGCGAGCGGCGAAACCCGCATCCTGGCGCCCGAGGGCTTCAGCCATCACGCGGTCAGCGAGAACGTGTTGGCCGGCAACGTGATGTCGCGCCGTGCCGGTTACATGTTTGGCCGGCTGATCGACGCCGGGCCACGCGGACGGGTCGACTCGGGGCTCGGAAAGGGCACCTCGAAGGGCCAGATCTCGATGCTGGACCCGACGGACATCATCTCGGAAACCGGGACGCGCCTCACCATCGACGGTGTCGAGATGGTCTTTCAGTACACGCCGAACGCCGAGGCACCGGCGGAGATGATGTTCTACCTGCCGAAGTGGAAGGCGTTCTGCGCGGCCGAAGAGGCGAACGCGGTCCTGCACAATCTCTACACGCTTCGCGGGGCGCAGGTGCGCAATGGTCGGGATTGGGCGCGTTGGCTGGACGAGGCCATCGAACTCTTCGGCCAGGACCTGGACGTCGTCTTCGGCAGCCATCACTGGCCGCGCTGGGGGCGCGCCGAAGCGCTGGACTACCTCGCGAAGCAGCGAGATCTCTGCCGCTACATCCACGACCAGACGTTGCGGATGGCGAACCAGGGCATGGTTCCCGGTGAGATCGCCGAGGCGATCAAGCTTCCGGAGAGCCTTTCGCAAGAGTGGTTCAACCGCGACTACTACGGGACGATGCGCCACAACAGCAAGGCGACCTATCAACTCTACCTGGGTTGGTTCGATGGGAACCCGGCGCACCTCGATCCCTTGCCCAAGAGCGAGAGTGCCGAACGCTATGTCGAGTGGATGGGCGGCGCTGACGAAGTGGTCCGGAAGGCGCGGGAAGCTTTTGACCGCGGCGAGTACCGCTGGGTGGCCGAGGCCGTCAACCATGTGGTCTTTGCCGACCCCTCCAACGATCAAGCGCGCTGGCTCCAGGCCGATGCGCTCGAACAACTCGGTTACCAGTCGGAGTCGGGCCCGTGGCGCAACTTCTATCTGACGGCCGCGTTCGAGTTGCGGCAGGGTGTCGTGGAACAGCCGGGAATCGAGACCGCGAGTCCCGATATCATCTCGAACATGAGTTCGGAGATGATCTTCGATGTCATGTCCGTGCGTCTGAATGGCGAGCGCGCCGCGGACGCGGACACGGTGTTGATGGTGATCTTCACGGACCGCAAAGAGCGCTGGGTCGTTGAGGTCCGGAACGGCGTGATGCACTACCGCGAGGGGAGCGACCACCCCGATCCCGATCTGACGCTCCAGGTCACGCGAGCCGACTTCCTCGGTCTGCTTTCGGGACAGGGAGATGGTGCACTGAGCCTGGTATCCGACGGACGCATCGAACTCGAGGGGAACCCGCTTACGTTGGTCACCTTCGGTCGCTTCTTTGACGCGTTCCCGCCCAACTTCGAAATCGTTCGGCCATAGTTGGCCTAAAGGGAGAACTGAACATGGCATCCAACACGGCATCCATGAAGGGCAAGGTCTTCGTCGTGACCGGCGCGAGTCGCGGAATCGGCAAGGGCATCGCATTGGCACTCGGGGCCGAAGGCGCCACCGTCTACGTGACCGGACGGACTACTGGTGACGGCGAGCGCACGATCGATACCACCGCGCGACAGGTGACTGAAGCCGGTGGGGAGGGGCGTGCGATCCAATGCGATCATGGCGACGACGCGCAGATCGAGGCGCTCTTTGCCCGCATCGGGGACGAGGTCGACGCGATCGATGGGCTCGTCAACAACGTCTACAAGATCCCGAGTCCGCCCGCCTGGGGCGGCGGATTCTGGGACCACCCGATCCAGATCTGGGACGACCAGGTCGGCATCGGGCTCCGTGCGCACTACGTCGCGAGTTGGCACGCGTCGAAGCTCCTCTTTGCACGAGGAGAAGGCGCGGCGATCCTCAACGTGAGTTCACCCGGCGGGCAGAGCTACCACTTCTCGTCGTCGTACGGGGCAGGGAAGGCCGGGCTTGATCGCCTCACCGCGGACATGGCCATCGAACTCGAGCCCAAGGGCATCTCGGCCATGGTGTTGTACCCCGGCGCGGTGGCCACCGAATTCATCCAGGACGCGGCGGTCGAACAGGGCATGGACCTCTCGCAGTCCCAGACGACGACGTTCGTCGGCCGTGCTGCTGCAGCACTGCTCGGGGCGCCCGACCGGATGAAGCGAAGCGGAACGATCCAGTGGGTCGAAGACCTCGCGGAAGAATTCGACCTGTACGACGAGCACGGAAAGCGACCGCCGCCGTACCCCCAGCGCGTTCGGTAGGGTCGAACGATGTCTACTCCCGCGCCCGACGCGTTTGCTCCGGCCCGACTCGGCCCGGTCGCCGTGCGCAACCGCATCGTCAAGGCCGCCACATTCGAAGGGATGACGGCCAAGCACGTGGTCAGCGACGAACTGATCGCGTTCCACAAGGAGATGGCCCAGGGCGGCGTCGGAATGACGACGGTGGCCTACTGCGCCGTCTCAGCCGAAGGTTGCGGAACGCCGAACGAGATGATCCTGACCGACGACGCGGTGCCGGGTCTGCAGAAGCTCGCCGACGTCGTCCACGCGGAGGGCGCTGCCGTTTCGGCGCAGATCGGCCACGCCGGCGCCGTCGCGGCATCGACCGGGTACCCGGCGGTTTCGCCGTCACCGTTCTTCAGCATGCTCGCGATGAAGCGCACCCGTGGTCTCGAAGGGTACGAGATCGACAAGGTGATCGTGGACTTTGCGTCGGCGGCGAAGCGCATCAAGGATGGCGGCTTCGACGCGGTCGAGCTGCACCTCGGTCACGGCTATCTGATCAGTGAGTTCCTCTCCCCCAAGCTCAACCGGCGGACGGACGAATGGGGCGGCTCCCTCGAGAATCGGGCACGGCTCGCGCGCGAGGTCGTGAAGCGCGTTCGCGACGCGGTGGGTCCGGACCTGGCCGTGACGGCCAAGATGAACATGTCCGACGGCGTGCGTGGGGGCTTCTGGATCAAGGAGTCCGTCGAAGTCGCGCGAATGTTGGAAGCCGACGGTGCGCTCGATGCAATCGAGCTGACGGGCGGGAGTTCGCTCGAGAACTCCATGTACCTGTTCCGCGGAGAAGCGCCGATCGAGGAACTCGCTGCGAGCATGCCCAAGGCGGTCGGTCTGGGGTTGAAGCTATTCGGCCGCTTCATCTTCAAGGAGTACCCATTCGAGGAAGCGTACTTCCTCCGCTACGCGCGGCAGTTTCGCGAAGCATTGTCGATGCCGCTGATCCTGCTGGGCGGGATCAATCAACGCAAGACCATCGACCAGGCGATGACAGAGGGCTTCGAGTTCGTGGCGATGGGGCGCGCATTGCTTCGAGAGCCCGACCTCGTGAACCGGATGGCGCAAGGTGTGGCGTCGGACTCGCTCTGCGTCCACTGCAACAAGTGCATGGCCACGATCTACCGCGGGACGCACTGCGTGCTCGCTTCGGATCCTCGCTAGGTCGCGGAGACCTGCTCGAAGTCGCCCCAGATCGGTGTGGCCATCGTGTCGCGGAAGCGCTGGACGCTCCACGGCCAGGTCGCCGGGACACCATTCGCGTCCAGGTACCAGCTCTGGCATCCAGTGACCCAGATGGTGTCCTTCATGGCTTCCTGGATGGATTGATTGAACCCCGTGGTGGCCGCTGCGGTTGCACAGATCTCGCTGCAAGCGCCGCTTCGAACCCGCTCCATCAGCTGCAGCGCGAAGTCGACCTGGAGTTCGGAGATCTCGATCAACGAGAAATTTCCGATCGGGCTGTGCGGTCCAACGATCATGAAGAAGTTCGGGAAGTCCGGCATCGAGATGGACCGGTAGGCCCGGGGGGTGTCGCCCCAGGCGTCGTCGAGGGTGCGGCCATTTCGGCCCGTCAGGTTCATGGGGCGCATGAAGTCGTGCGCGTGGAATCCGGTGGCGAGCACGACCACATCGAGTTCATGCAGCTTCCCGTCGCGGGTGCGGACCCCATGGGGTTCGAAGCGGTCGATGGCGTCGGTGACCAGTGAAGCGTTCGGCTGCTGCATGGCTTCATAGAACCCGTCGGCAACGACGAGACGCTTGCACGCCGCACGATAGTCCGGCCGTAGGCGTTCCCGCAGCACGGGGTCGAGCACCTTGCCTTCGAGGTGCTCGCGACAGCGGTCTTCGATCATCTTCACGCCGGCCGAGGACTCGTCGGTGAGCGCGTCAGAGAACTGCATCGTGAACGACCGATCCAGTTCGACCCGAAGGGCCGTGATCGCGTCGGCGTCCGTCCGGAAGGACTCGCGCTCGGCTTCGCTGTAGTCCTGGTTCGCCCCAGGCATGATCCACTGGGCCGTTCGCTGGAACAGGGAGAGTTCGGAGACCTCTTCGATGACCGCAGTGACGATCTGGACCGCGGTGCTTCCCGTTCCAACGACACCGACCCGTTTTCCGGCAAGGGAGACGTCGTGGTCCCAGCGGGCGCTATGGAAAACATCACCCTGAAAGTCGTCGAGCCCCGGGATCTCGGGGATGCGGGGCTTTACGAGCACGCCGGTCGCGCAGATGACGAAGTCGGCGCGGTCGGTCGTGCCGTCCGCGGTCTCGAGGTGCCATTGACCGTCGGCCCACTCGCAGCGTGTGACGTCCTTTCCGAGTTGCACGCGGTCATAGACCCCGAACTTCTTGGCCGTCTGCTCCAGGTAGGCGTGGATCTCGGGTCCCGGCGAAAACCGTTGACTCCACTCGGGGTTGGGCGCGAAGGAGTACGAATAGACGTGGGAGGGTACGTCGCAGGCCAGTCCCGGATACGTGTTGTCTCGCCAGGTGCCGCCGATGTCGTCGGCCTTCTCGTAGATCGTGAAGTCCTCGATGCCGACATCCCGGAGTCGGATGCCGGCCAGCAGGCCGGACATGCCGGCACCAATGACGACGACGCGATGCTCCCTGTTCATGCGATCTCCTCGGCCGGGCAGGATAGCGGCTGAAAGCGCGGCGAGACCCGGTGCCGCGCTACGCTGGCCCGTCGTTCCAAGGAGACGCCATGTCTGGACTCGCTGCCCCTGACTCCGACCACCCCGCCAAGCGCGCCGCCTGGCGTTCGGGCGACGCCGTACTGCGAGGCGACAAGCAGGCGTGGCTCGACAACTTCGCCGACGATGCCGTCGTCGAGGACCCGGTCGGCAAGTCGTTTCTCGACCCGGACGGGAAGGGACATCGCGGCAAGGAAGCGATCGCCGCATTCTGGGACCGCAACATCGCGGCCGGCCGCCCCGTCTTCCAGCTCCAGCACTCGATCGCAGCCGGGGACGAGTGCGCCAACGTCGGAACGTTGATGACGCAGTTCGAGAATGGCGCGATCTCGAAGCTCTTCGGTGTCTTCGTCTATCGCGTGAACGATGCGGGCAAGGTCGTGTCGCTCAGGACGTATTGGGAGTTCAGCGAGATGGAGATGGTGCCGCCTCTGTCCGAGCGAATGACGCCCGACGAATAGACGGCGTCGTCAGGCATTGGGCTCGATCGTGAGCAACAGATCCCCGGACTCGATGCGTTCGCCGGCGGGGATGTGGATCTTGCCGATGCGGCCACTCGCCGTGGCGGTCACATTGGTTTCCATCTTCATCGCCTCGATGATGCAGAGTCGCTCCCCTTCCTTGACCGGATCCCCGACCGCCACCGCATAGGACGCCACGATCCCGGGCAAGGGCGCCGCGATCTGGAAGGGGTCGGACACGTCGGCGCGCTCGCGTTCCTGGATCACGATGCCGAGAGTCCGGTCCTGGACCTGGATGTGGAGCGGCTGGCCGTTGAGGTCGAAGAAGACCGCCCGCTTCCCCTCGGAATCGGGCTCGCCGATGGCGACGAGACGAACCACCAATGTCTGTCCCGGTTCGACTTCGAAGTGGATCTCCTCACCAGGCTGCATCCCGCGCAGGAACGCCGGCGTCGGAAGCACCGAGACATCGCCGTGCGAATCGCAGGCTTCCTCGAAGTCCATGAACACGCGGGGGTACAGCAGGTAGGAAAGCACTTCCGTGTCTTCCGGGTCGCGTCCCATCTTGGTGGAGAGTTCCGCCTTCGCGGCATCGAAGTCGACCGGTGCGAGGTCCGCGCCCGGGCGCTCCGACAGCCCCGGGCGGTCGCCGAGGATGATGCTGCGGAGTTCTTCCGGGAAGCCGTAGGCGGGTTGGCCGATTCGACCCTCGAAGAAGCCGATGACGCTCTCGGGGAAGGAGAGGTCGCGGCCGCGCGCGCGAATGTCGTCCGGCGTGAGCCCATTGGAGAGCATGTAGAGCGCCATGTCGCCCACGACCTTCGACGACGGCGTCACCTTGACGACGTCGCCGAACATTTCGTTGACCTCGGCGTACATGCGGGTGGCTTCGCGCCAGCGATCTCCCAGACCGAGGGCGACGGCTTGCGCGCGAAGGTTCGTGTACTGGCCTCCGGGAATCTCGTGCTCGTAGACCTCGGCGCTCCCGGTACGGGGACTCCGGTCGAAGGGCCCGTACTGGCCGCGAACGGCCTCCCAGTACTCGTCGAACGCAAGGAGCTCGCCGAGGTCCATGCCGGTCGCGCGATCGGAGGGCTCCAGCATGGCCACGATACTCTGCAGGTTCGGCTGGCTCGTCGATCCCGACAGCGGGCCGAACGCGCAGTCCACGACGTCCACGCCAGCCTCGGCTGCCTGAAGATAGGCGGCGGCCTGGATACCGGCGGTGTCGTGGCTGTGCAGATGGATCGGGACGTCGACGGCGTCTTTCAGTGCCTCGACAAGCCGCCGCGCCGAGTAGGGCTTCAGCAGGCCGGCCATGTCCTTGATCGCGATGATATGCGCCCCGCGGTCCACCAACTCTCGTGCGAGGTCGACGTAGTACTTCAACGCATAGCGTTCGCGGCCGGGTTCGAGGATGTCGCCGGTGTAACAGATGGCGACCTCGGCGAGCGCGTTGGTCTCGCGAACGGCATCGATAGCCACCTGCATCTGCTCGGGCCAGTTGAGGGAGTCGAAGATCCGGAAGATGTCGATCCCCTGGTCCGCCGCCTTCAGGACGAACTCTCGCACCACATTGTCGGGGTAGGTCGTGTAGCCGACCGCGTTCGCGCCCCGCAGAAGCATCTGGAACAGGATGTTCGGGATCGCTTCTCGGAGCTTGGCGAGGCGATCCCACGGGTCCTCGTCCAGGAACCGCATTGCCACGTCGAAGGTGGCGCCGCCCCACATTTCGAGGGAGAAGAGGTCGGGTGCCCGTCGCGCAAGGGCGGGTGCGATCGCCAGCATGTCGTGGGTTCGCAGCCGAGTCGCCAACAACGATTGATGCGCATCCCGGAAAGTGGTGTCGGTAATGAGAAGGCGGTCTTCGTTCTTCAGCCAATCGAGGAACCCGGCGGTGCCCAGTTCGGCCAACTTCTGACGCGTTCCCGGAGGCGGCGGGACCGACGCATCGTATGCCGGGACGAACGGTTCGTGTTGGCCGGCTTCGACCAACGACTTGTCCACGCCACTCTTTCCGTTGACCGTGACCTCGGCCAGGTAGCGGAGTAGGCGCGTGCCGCGGCCTTTTTCGGCCGACAGTTCGAGAAGCTCCGGGGTTTCATCAATGAAGTGGGTCGTGCACTCCCCAGCAAGGAAGGTCGGATGCTCCAGGACCTTTCGGAGGTACGGCACGTTGGTTTCGACGCCGCGCGCGCGAAACTCCCCGAGCGCCCGGACCGAACGGCGCGCGGCCTCTTCGAGGGTCTGGCCTCGCGTCGTGAGTTTCACCAGCAGGGAGTCGTAGTACGGGGTGATGATGGCCCCGGGAAAGGCGCTCCCCGCGTCGAGCCGCACGCCCATCCCGCCCGGCGAGCGGTAGGAGATCAACTCGCCGTAGTCGGGAAGGAACTGCTTCTCCGGGTTTTCGGTCGTTACGCGGCATTGGATCGCCATGCCGCGCGTCGAGATGTCTTCCTGGCGCAGGCCGAGGTCGCGGAGGCTCTCGCCGGCCGCGATCCGGATCTGGCTCGAAACGAGATCGACGCCCGTGACTTCTTCAGTCACGGTGTGTTCGACCTGGATGCGCGGATTCATCTCGATGAAGTACCAGTCGTCGCCCGACATCAGGAACTCGACCGTCCCCGCATTCCGGTAGTCGACCGAACGCGAGAACTCGGCGGCCGCGTTGCAGAGGCGCTCGCGCAGCTCAGGGTCGAGGTTCGGTGCCGGCGCGAGCTCCAACACTTTCTGGTGTCTGCGCTGGATCGAGCAGTCGCGCTCATACAGATGGATCACGTCGCCCTGGCCGTCCGCCAGGATCTGCACCTCGATGTGTTTCGGGCGCAGGAGCAGCTTCTCGACGAAGACTTCGTCATTGCCGAACGCGCTGCCGGCCTCGCGGCGCGCGGCGTCGTAGGCGGATGCCAGGTCGTCAGCGTCGTGGACCATGCGCATTCCGCGGCCACCACCGCCGCCGGTCGCCTTGACCATGACGGGGTATCCAATGTCCGCCGCCGCGGCGCGCGCTTCTTCGATGTCGCGAAGCGGCTCGGTGCCCGGAATCAACGGCAGCCCGGCGCGTTCGGCTTCGGCCCGGGCGCGGACCTTGTCGCCCAACCGCTCGAGGACTTCGCCCGGCGGGCCCACGAAGGCAATGTCCGCGCCTTCGACCGCGCGCGCGAAGTCGGCGTTCTCGGAGAGAAAGCCGTAACCCGGGTGGACGGCATCGGCCCCGGTCTGCCGGGCGATCTCGAGGATGCGCGGAATGTCGAGGTAGGCGCCGACCGGGTTGCCGGCATCGCCAAGCGCGTAGGCCTGGTCGGCCTTGAAGCGGTGAAGCGAGTAGCGGTCTTCGACCGAATGGATCGCGACGGTCTCGATCCCGAGTTCGGCGCACGCGCGGTGGATGCGGATGGCGATCTCGCCGCGGTTGGCGATCAACAGACGTCGGAGGGGTCGAGACATGGGGGTCCTCCCGGAACGGTGGGTCTGGGCTTGGGCCAGAGCCGCAGAGGATGACAACCCCCGAGAGGGTTTTCACCGAATCGCCGTCGCTTCGCTGCCGTCGGAGGGGCCGGTGCGGCGCCCTGGGGCTCAGCGATCCGAGGGGTGTCGCTCGGCAGCCGCTCGCTTCTTGGCTTCGCGATTGAGCCTGAGGTTGGTCATGACGAAGCGCGGCAGTCCCATCGGATGCTGGCGGAGCTTGCGCGCGAACAGGCGCAGCATGTGGGGCGTCGCGTTGAACTTCCCTTCGCGTTGGCCGTGGCCCTTGTGCATTCCCAGGGACGGAATGTCGATCACGTCCATCGGAACCGTGAACGAGAATGTCTCGGTCTTCGGCAACAGGCACGCCTCGTCGTCACACGCCTGGTAGCGAACCGTCACGTCGAGCGTGACTTCGTCCGCGTCGAGGGGGCGAGTCTCGCTCGCGAGTTCTCCATTGGGATAGAACGGCACCTGCAGGTCGACGCGCCCACTCCAGACCGGCAATTCGAGGCCGAGGCTCTCGAGGCGCAGCGGGGTCGTCGGCGGGAGGATCGGATTCTCGACGATGAGTCCGGGCGGGCCACTGACCGAGATCGTGGTCGGGATCATGCCTTCCGGGACCGGCTCGCCATAGATGTGGAGCCCAGGGTCCATCTCGAAGCGGACGACGACGTGGCGTCGGATCCCCTGGCGAATCGATGCCTTGCCGCCGTGGATCGCGGCCGTCACCCGGATTCCGGCGTCGCTGCGGGTCTCGCGCGGGGCGTCGTCCGACAACTGCACGGCGCCAAGGGCGGCGTCGATCAACAGCTCAGGACTATCGCGTCGCTTGTAGGTGTCGTGGAAGAACTTCGCGACGACGCCGCCGCTTTCGTCGACGACGTAGGAGCCCGGGAACGGGATGCCGTACAGCATCGCGTCGTCGCGACTCACGCCCGTGTTCAGGATTCCGAACTGCCGGATGACCTCCGAGTCGATGTCGGAGAGCAGCGGGTAGGGGATCTCCTGTTTCTCGGCGAAGGTCTTGAGCACCTTCTGGTCGTCGTAGGAGATGGCGTAGAGCTTGACGCCCGCGGCCTCGAACTTTTCGTAGGCATCGCGCAGCTCACCGAGCTGCGTCCAACAGGGGGGTCACCAGACGGCGGAGCGGTAGAAGACGACGACGGCCTTCGCGTTTCCGCGGTCAGCATGGAAGTCGACCGCGTGGCCGTGTGCATCTGGCAGCGTGAATTCGGGAAGCCGTGTGCCGACTTCGGGCCCGGTCGGCGCACCGTCGGGAAGGCCGGCGCGGCCCGGATGCCCAAGCGGGGCCGGGGCATCGAATCCATGGTGGTCGCGCTCGATCGTCATGGGGGCCTCCGAAGCGGAGCGTAATGTAGTGGCGGGACAAGTGCCATTAGGTGGGGCCCCGCCGCGATCCGAACGCCGCGTTCCCCTAAGACGATGCCCGGATGTTCAGCGCTTCGTCGTCGCCCCCTGAAGCCACCGCGCCTTCGTCCCAGCCGAACTCATCGAACAGCGGTGCCAGTCGGGTCCGGATCACGTCCGCTTCGAGGCCGAACATCTCCAGGCTGTAGGAGTGGGTCGAGACGCGTTTGGCCGAGCGCTTGGCGGCCGCGTCGAGGGTCGCCTGGAACTCCGGCTTGACCGGGAGCTCGAGCTCCCGGTACAACGCCGGCATGGCGACCGCCGGGTCCTCGACCAACGCGCGGTAGTCGATGATGGCCGAGCGCGTGTCCGGATGCTGGGCCAGGGCGGCGGGCGGGTAGAGGTAGGTCTTGAACGAGGTCTCGACCATGTCGCGCGCGCAGGAGTTGACGCGTTCGTCCGCCCACTTCATGTGCTTCCACCCGCTGGCCAGCAGCTTCAACAAGCTCGGGATCGTTTCGCCCGGGTTCCGCACGGGCAGCACGATGCGGCAATCGGGGAACTCCTCGATCAACGAATGGACGCGACCGGCAAAGACGGGCGATTTGCAGAGATGGATCTTGTCGTCGCCGTTGAGCGCGAGCTGGCGCCGTATGCAATCGCGGTAGAACCGCAGGAGCCGCCGCCGCCGTTTCTCGGGCCAGTTGTCGACGTCGAAGAAGTCGAGCTCGTCCATGTAGGGCATCTCGGTCATCCAGAAGCCGGACGCGCAGGACCAGTAGAAGACCAGGTCGTCCTCTTCGGGAATCGTCAGCCCCATCTCGTGGATGTGTCGCACCGGCGCGTAGCGCTTCTCTTCCCAGGCCTCGACGCGGCGGGTGAAGAAGCGGCCGAGGAAGCGATCGTCGAAGCGGGCTGCGGCTCGGATCGTCTTTTTCTGGAGCAGCGACGGAAAATGCATCTCGTAGGTCAGGAACGAACTGAAGCGGCCCTCGTCTTCGCTCATCAGGCGGTGGAGCAGTGTGGTGCCGCTCCGCGCGTGACCGAGGATGAAGATGGGCGCTTCAATCTGGACCTTCCTCAGGGAAGGGAACAGCAGGGCGTCGAGCATGAAACAGACGGCGTGAAAGCTCGCGACGGCCGGAACGATGACCAGCAGCTTGAATAGCGCGCTGCGCCGGGTCTTCGGGTCGGGCTCTCCCCAGGCCAGGCGCACGAGTTGGGAGTGAATCTTGAAGTCGAAGTGGAACCACACGCCCCAACTCTAGCCCGCCCGGGCAGCCACCATCGGCCCACGGTCGGCTAGGATTGCGGGCCGCGTCCCGGAGACGCACCGCGGAGGAACTGTGGCTACCGACACCATTACGCTCGAAATCGACGGGCCGATCGCCATCATCTCGAACAACCGGCCGGACAAGCACAACGCCGCCAACGACGAGATGGACACGGGTCTGTTCGACATCATTGCCGAGCTGAAGACCCGACCCGACATCCGCTGCGTCATCTGGCGCGCGAACGGCAAGAGCTGGTCTTCGGGCCGCGACGTCAACGAACTCGGCGTCCGCACCGAAGACATCGACAACCTCTCGTTCATCGAGCGGGGACAGCAGGCGTTCGCGCAGTCGATGGATCTGCCCATGCCGATCATCTGCGCGCTCAAGGGATGGGTAATTGGTGGCTCGTTCGAGCGCTCGTTGGTCGCGGACCTGCGAATCTGCGCCGAAGGAACGCGCTTCATGCTTCCCGAGGTGAAGCACGGTGTGTTGACCGACACCGGTGGGATGGCACGGCTCTTCCAGATCGTGGGACACGGCGTGACGATGGACCTGGTTCTCACTGGCCGCCCGATGGAGGCCGAAGAAGCCCTGCGCCACGGCATTGTTTCGCGCATCGTTCCCGCCGACGAACTCGAAGCCACTGCCCGCGAGATGGCCGACGGGATCGCGGCCGCACCCGCGTTCACGGTCAAGATGGCGCGCCGCAACATGGGCCTGATCGCCAACGGCGTCGTCAAGGACTCGATCCGCGAAGAAGGATCGACCCAGACCCTGGTCTTCGCGTCCGAAGACTATGCCGAGATGAAGGCCGCGCGCGCCGAAGGGCGCGAGCCCAAGTTCCGCGGACGTTAGTTCCAAGCCACCCCGCGACCGAGGCGATTCATGGCCGTTCTCTCCTATCCCGCGGCGTTCCAGGCGCTCGCTGCGTCTGAGCCGGACGCCGTCGCCGTCGTCTGCGATGGCGAGACGATCCGCCGCGCGGAGTTGGAGGCGGGCGCGACGCAGCGTGCGCAAGCCTGGCGCGCGCTAGGGGTCGGTCATGGCGATCGCGTCGCGATCTCGCTGCCGAATGGCCTGGCGTTCCTCGAATGCGCGCTGGCGACCTGGAAGCTCGGCGCGGTTCCGGTTCCGCTGTCGGCGCGGCTGCCCGAGAAGGAGCAACGGGAGATCGTGGCGCTCGCGGAACCGCGGCTCGTGGTCGGGGTCCCGGACGGGCGGTACGACACGTGCCCGACGTTTGTCGACGGTGCGCGGCCGGCTGCACCCGCCGGCGCGGGGCCGCTTCCTGACGCCGTCTCCCCGCACTGTCAGGCGATCGCGTCGGGCGGGAGTACGGGCCGGCCGAAGCTGATCGTGGATGCGAATCCCGCGTCCTTCGACACCGAGGCCCCGCACTACGGCCTGGAAGAGGGAGGCGCGGTCCTGATCCCGGGCCCGCTCTTCCACACGGGCCCGTTCCTCAATGCGCGCGAATCGCTGCTCCGCGGCGGCCTCGTCGTCCTGATGAGCCGCTTCGACCCCGAAGAATCGCTCCGGTTGATCGACGAACATGAAGTCCAGTGGGTGAACATGGTGCCGACCATGCTGCACCGGATCTGGCGGTTGCCGGCCGAAACTCGCGCTGCCTACTCGCTCGCTTCGCTGCGCCGTGTCGTGTCGAGCGGCGCCGCCTGCGCCGACTGGTTGATGCGCGCCTGGGTCGAATGGATCGGCCCCGACCGGATGTTCGAAGTCTACGGCGGGACCGAACGCATCGGCGGCACCATGATCTCGGGCCGCGAGTGGTTGGAACGGCCCGGCTCGGTCGGGAAGCCGACGGGGGGGCGCCTGGTGCGCATCGTCGGCGACGACGGCCAGGAACTTCCCGCACGCGAGATGGGCGAGGTCTTCTTCTTGCCCCCCGGCGGCCAGGGTTCGACTTATGCCTACGTGGGCGCGACCGCGAAGGCGACGAGCGACGGATGGGAAACCCTGGGCGACATGGGCTGGGTCGACGAAGACGGCTTCCTCTATCTCGTCGACCGCCGAACCGACATGGTCGTGACCGGCGGCGAAAACGTGTACCCGGCCGAGGTCGAATCTGCGATCGACGCCTACCCGACCGTTGGATCGAGTTGCGTCATCGGCCTGCCCGACGACGACCTGGGTCAACGCCTCCACGCCATCGTGGAAGCGGACGCCACCTGCGAGGCGGACCTCCGTGCGCACCTCGACGGTGCATTGGTCCGGTACAAGATCCCGCGAAGCTTCGAGTTCGTGCACGAACCGCTACGGGACGATGCCGGCAAGGTGCGCCGCTCGAAGTTGCGCGCAGAGCGCGTCGCAGCCGCCGACTGACCACGGTTCGGCCGGGCCCGAAACGATCGGCCGGCCGCGTTCGTACCGGGGGGTGAGGTGCTGCCATGGTCAAACATCTTCTCCTGTTCTCTGTCACGGTCGGTGCCCTGGGTCTGCTGGCGTTCGCGGGCCAACCGCGCGAGCTCGGCGACGTCGCCTGGGGTCGCGACCTCGACGCGGCGCTCGCGGCTTCGGCCGAGACCGGCAAGCCCGTCTTTGCGCTCTTCCAGGAGATCCCTGGCTGCCAGACCTGCGTCTCGTTCGGCGATGAAGTGCTCTCGCATCCGCTGTTGAAGGAGGCGATCGAGGATGCTTTCGTCCCGCTCGCGATCTACAACAACCGGCCGGGGAAGGACCGCGCAGCACTCCAGCGTTTCGGGGAGCCGAGCTGGAACAACCCCGTCGTCCGTTTCCTCGACACGGACGGCAACGATGTGCTCCCGCGTCGCGACGGCGTGTGGTCGCCATACCTGGTGAGCCAGCGGATGACGCAGGCCTTGGAGGCCCATGGCCGAGAGGTCCCGCGTTACCTGGCGGACGCGAACGCGGAGCTGATCCCGCGCCACACGGAATCCGCCGTTCTGTCGATGTACTGCTACTGGAGCGGAGAGGCGTGCCTCGGAAGCATTCCCGGTGTGATTGCGAGTCGCACCGGGTCGCTCGGACGCCGCGAGGTGGTGGAGGTCCAGTACGACCCCGAGGTGGTCTCGTACGCGCAGCTCCTCGAGGCGGCCAAAGCGCGAGACTGCGCGGACCATGTCTTCGTGCGCGGCGCCCGCCAGGAAGAGACGGCGCGCCGCGTTTTCGGGCGCTCCGTTGAAGTCAGTGAGGGTCGCGTGCGCGCAGCCAGTGACGCCAACCAACGCTACTACCTTCGGAACTCATCGCTGCGCAGCCTGGCGCTGACGCCCCGGCAGTCACTCCGCGTCAACGCCGCACTGGGCACGCGCCGCGATCCGACGGTGCACTTGAGTCCTGCACAGCGATCGATGGCTCGTTAGTTCGCTACGGTCGCGTCGAAGGCGTCAATGTCCGTACGGGTGGGCATGGCGGGCGCGGTTCCGGGCCGCGTCGTCGAAAGGCCGGCCACTTGCGTGGCGAATTTCACGGCGGCTTCGAAGTCGTCTGGGAACTCGACCAGGGCGGCCGCGAGCCCGCCGCTGAAGGCGTCGCCGGCGCCGGTGGTGTCGATGGCGTCGACCGGGGCTGCCGGGACCGCGGCCCAAGGCGGCGCATCCTGTCTCCAATAGCGAGGCGTCGGCCGGTGGACGTGCGACGCGTGATGGGAGACGAAGCATCCATCGGCGCCCAGGGTCACGACCACGGTCGGCACGCCAAGTCGTCCGCACCATTCGTGGAACCGCTCACCTTCGTCGTGCCAGTACTCGTCCGGAAGCGTTTCGCCGGCGAGGTGCTGCATCAAGAAAGCGAACTCGGTCTCGTTGGGCGTGAGGATGTCCGTGGCATCGAGCAGCGCGCGTCCGACTTCATCGTTGATCGGCGCCGGATTGAGAATCGTCGTCGCCCCGCCGCTGCGCGCGATCTCGAGTGCGCGCAAGGTGGCCGCGAGGTCCGACTCCGTCTGGCAGAGCACGACCGAGGCACTCTCGAGCAGCGCACGGCGGGCGTCGATCTCGGCCGAGGGAAGCGCGCGGTTCGCGCCGAGGTCTACCACGATCATGTTCTGCGCACTCGCATCGACGATGATCGAAGAAACGCCGGAGGAACGGCCCTCGCAAACGATGAGCGCGGTCTCCATGCTCTCGTTCTCGGCGAAGCTGCGCGCACTCTCAGCGAAACCGTCGTCGCCCACGGCGCCGACGAAAACGGTTCGCGCGCCCAGTCGATGCGCTGCGATGGCCTGGTTGAAGCCCTTGCCGCCGGGCCCGGGTGCGAAACGGCCGATCCGGGATTCGCCCGGACGCGGGAAACTGTCGGCGTAGAACGCGAGGTCCTGGACAAAGCTCCCGACCACGACGACGTCGGGCGCATCATTCGATCCAGGCATGGTTCCTCCGGGCTGCAACCGTACCCGAGATCGGGGCCTGCCGGTGCGCGCATCCGCACCTATCGGTGCGCGCGTCCGGGTGCGCGCGGTCGGCGGTGTGTCACCCTGCAGCGAGTCGTCGCCAGACCCGGAGACGGCCGAGGGGGAGCGCAGACCGATGGCAGGGTGGGACGCCGACGTGGTCGTTGTCGGAGCCGGCGTGGTCGGGCTCGCGTGCGGCGCCGAATTGGCACGCCGGGGCCGCAGCGTCTTCGTTCTGGAGCGCCACCGCGCGGTCGGGCACGAGACCTCGTCCCGCAACAGCGAGGTCGTCCACGCCGGGATCTACTACCCCGAGGGCTCGCTGAAGGCGCGCGCATGCGTCGAGGGTCGCGACCTCCTCTACGCGCGCTGCGCGGAGCTGGGCGTTCCGCACGCGCGCCTCGGCAAGCTCATCGTCGCGACCGAAGATGCCGAGCTTGGCGCGCTGGCCGAGATCGGCCGTCGCGCGCGTGCGAACGGTGCCGGGGGAATCGAAGAGTGGGACGCCGACGCCGTGCACAACGCGGAGCCGCGGGTTCGGGCGGTGGCCGGAATCTGGTCGCCGAACACCGGCATCGTCGACGCCCATGGGCTGATGCGCAGCTACCACGGAGAACTCGAGGCGCACGGCGGCACCGTCGTCCTCGAGACGACGGTGACCGGGTTGTCGCCCCGCGACTTCGGTTGGACGGTCGAGACCGTGAACGCGGCCGGAGAGCGGTTCTCGCTGGATTGCGGTTCGGTGGTCAATGCAGCGGGGCTCGAGAGCGATCGCATTGCGGCCGCCGCCGGAATCGACGTCGATGCACAAGGCTGGCGAATCCAGCCGTGCCGGGGTGACTACTTCAGCGTGTCGCCGGCGCTCGGAGCGCTGACGCAGCACCTGGTCTATCCGGTACCAGCGGGCGACGGCGGCCTCGGGGTGCATGTCACACTCGACCTGGGCGGCCGCGTCCGACTGGGCCCCGATGCGACCTACATCGACACACCCGACTACGTCGTCGACCCCGAGAAGGCCGAAGCGTTCGCGCACGCTGCGCGCCGCTACCTGCCCGAGATCCGGGCCGAGCACCTCTCGCCCGAAATGGCCGGCGTGCGGCCGAAGCTTCAGGGTCCGGGGGAGTCGTTCCGCGACTTCGTGGTCGAGGAATCGACGGCGCTGGGCGCGCCCGGAATGGTGCACCTCATCGGGATCGAGTCGCCGGGCCTGACCGCGGCCGGTGCCCTGGCGCGAATGGCCGCCGATGCGCTGGGGGCGCCGGGCTAGGAACGCACGGGGTTGATTTGTCCTATTCGATCGAATAAGTTACCTATTCAATCGAATAGCCCGCCCCAGAGGAGTTCCCATGATCAAGGTCCAGGACGTCGCATTCGTCCGTTTCGCCGCACCCGACTTCGACGCCATGGAGCGTTTCCTGGCCGACTTCGGCCTCGAAGCCGAGCGTCACGCTGACGGCAAGATCTACGCCCGGGGCACCGACCCCGTCGCCTACATCCATGTGACGGAACCCGGAGAGGCCGGTTTTCGCGGCGTCGCCTTCGAAGCAGCATCGGCCGCGGACCTCGCGGCGGCGGCCTTGCTTCCGGGCGCCTCGGCGGTCGAACCGCTTCCGGGTCCGGCCGGCGGCGAACGCGTCCGCTTCACGGATCCCGATGGCTTCTCGGTCGAGATCGTTCATGGTCGCGCCGCGGTGGAGGCACGCCCGGTCGAAGCGTCCCTGGTGAATCGCGGAAGCAGCGCGCTGCGGCATGGAACCCTGCATCGGCCCGCGCGCGGCCCGGCGACGGTCAAGCGGCTCGGGCACGTCGTGCTGCGCGTCAGCGACTTCGCTGCGAGCGCCGAGTGGTACCAGTCGCGCTTCGGGTTCCTGGTGACCGACGAAGTCCCGATCCCGGACACGGACCGTATCCTCACTTCTTTCATGCGCTGCGACCGCGGTGAGGAGTACACCGACCACCATACGCTCTTGTGTGTCGGCGTCGGCGAGCCCGGCTTCGACCACGCAGCGTTCGAAGTCGAAGACATCGACGCCGTCATGGCCGGTCACGACCACCTCGTTGCTGCGGGCTACGAGCATCACGCCGGCGTGGGGCGCCATGTCCTCGGCAGCCAGATCTTCGACTACTGGCGCGACCCGTGGGGCCACGTCGTCGAGCACTACACCGATGGCGATCTGGTGAACGCGTCGCACAAGACCGAACGCCACGATCCGGTGACCGCGCTCGGCACCCAGTGGGGAAAATTCGTATAGCGGCTCCGGCTCGGCGCCAGGTCGGCGAGATCCGGCCACCACCAACCCACACATCGACAAGCGCGCGTACGTGCGGCATCCCTCTTCATGGGGAGGGCAGCGACGATGGCGAACGCCAACAACGCGTGGACGGTGGG
>JAJDAQ010000030.1 GCA_029261815.1 Deltaproteobacteria bacterium | reverse complement strand
GTAGAACCCCTGCGGAAGCGCGCGCGGTTCGCCCATCGGCGTCGCCATGGGCAGCTCCACATGATAGGCGTGAAGTACGACGACCTTGGCATCAAAGAGCTTCGCGAGGTCCGCGGCTGTCGAGATCGCTTTGGTCGCGTCCGCGGAGAAGTCTGTCGGGACGAGAATCGTATCGAGTTTCATTTCATGGACTCCGTGTTCTTGCTCGGGTCGTCTGTTCGACTGCAGTCATCATGGGCAAGGGCTTCGCGCAGTCGAGTCTGGGTTTGTTGGAAGGCTTCAGGGTCTCCGTAGTCAACGAACTCGGCATAGCGCGCGTGCGTTCCGACGGCCCTCCGAGCGTGCTTGATGGGGCACCAGTACTGCTCCGTTCGGGCGGCAATCTCTCGTGCGTAGGCAAGCACGCCACTCGCATATCCACAGTACACGCAGTTGAGCTTCTCGATGAGGTTCAGGTACGCGAGCCGATGCCGATCGATGACCACGAAGCGAGATCTTCGGACAGGTGAGATCCGATAGAGCGGAAAACACAGGGCCTGGTAGATGGACAGCGAGATGTCCAGGAACGCGATGGGCACGACCATGGCGTAGATCACGGGTGCAGAAAGCACATTCCGTGGTTGGCTTTCACGAACCCAGGTCGTGAAAGCCAGTCGGACCCTTCGGTGCGCTGCGCGAATGTCGGATTCGAACCGCACCTTCCGGTTGGAGATCTGGTAGAGGACCGCATCTTCTCGGCGATGTAGTTCCTCTTCCAACTCATTCTCGAGATCCGAGATCCCGGCGAGAATCGCGCGTACCCGGTCCTTGGCGTCGTCAATGTCGGTCATGTCAACGCGGCTCCGGCTCGCGACAGATCCTTGCCGAGGGCGACTGTCGCGCAAAGTGCACGAGGCCATCGTCCGGTCGGACCCGGGAAGTTCGCGGTGTTGGGGGGGAGGCTCACCGGTTTCACTGGCGAGGACAGCTCGGCTGACCGCTGGACACCCGCACGGCCCAAGGACTGGCTGCCTGCTGTGAGTCGTGTGGCTGCACCGAAGTGTAGACCTCCTGCGAATACGCATTGAGGGTACTGCAACGCGTGTGCCGGGTCGCGGCACGCCCATCGTGGCGAGGGGCCTGCGGGTTGGGGCGTACAAACACGCCCCGTGGCGATCCGCCTCGCGATGCCAAGCGGATGCCGGATGCCAACCGGAGGTCGTTGGACCGCTTGTCTCGTGATCGAGGCCGCCTTCGAGAAGCGGTACCCTTCGATATGACCCGAGTGCTGTCGCCGTGAAGTGGTCCTGGAGACTTGGGGAAGTCGCCGGGATCGGGATCTACGTTCACGCGACGTTCCTGATCCTGATCGCGTGGATAGCGTTCGCGTCGTGGACCCAGGACCAGAGCGTCCAGGCCGTCGTCGCTGGCGTCTCATTCATCCTTGCGCTCTTCGCGTGCATCGTGCTCCATGAACTCGGCCACGCACTCGCGGCTCGCCGTTACGACATTCGGACCCGCGACATCACGCTTCTCCCGATCGGGGGCCTCGCTCGGCTGGAGCGGATGCCCGAAGACCCACGACAGGAACTCGTCGTCGCGCTGGCCGGTCCCGCCGTGAATCTTGTCATCGCCGCGGTCCTGGGACTGGGCCTCTACGCATTTGGCGGCTTCAACATGGAAGCGGGGTTCGACGCATTGGGGGGGCCGTTCGCGCAGCGCCTCATGGTCGTGAACCTCCTGATCATGGCGTTCAACCTGCTGCCCGCCTTCCCGATGGACGGAGGTCGCGCGCTCCGCGCGATCCTGGCCAGTCGGATGGACTACCTGCCTGCGACTCAGATCGCTGCGAACATCGGGCAGGCGATGGCATTGTTGTTCGGGCTGTTAGGTCTTCTCGGGAACCCGTTCCTGATCTTCATTGCCTTGTTCGTCTGGATCGGTGCTGCGGGTGAGGCCGGAATGGTCGCCGTGAAATCGGCGCTCGCGGGAATCCCGGTCGAGCAGGCAATGCTCCGGACCTTCGAGACGTTGACGCCCGGGGATCGACTTTCCCGCGCTGTTGAAATCACCCTTGAGGGATCCCAGAAGGACTTTCCCGTGCTCGAGCGAGGCGCGTTGACGGGAATGCTGACGCAAGACAGCCTGCTGCGGGGGCTGGCAGACACGGGATCCGACTCGCCGGTTTCCGCTGCCCAACAAGAAAGCGACGTCGTCGTCGACTCGCACGACATGCTCGAGGGAGCACTCGCGCGTTTCGAGGGCTCGTCCCATGACACGGTTCCCGTGGTGCACGACGGCAAACTCGTGGGCCTCCTGACCAGGGACAACATCGGGGAGTTGCTGAAGATCCAGGCGGCGCTCGAAACGCGGGCAAAGCGTTCACCCGCCCTGGAAAACAGGAACGCCCGATAAAGATGTCCAACGACGCGCCTGGGCCGGCCTTCGACAAAGGGGGTGAGCCGCCCGCTGCAACACTCCGTCGCAGTCTCTCCCTGCCGTTGATCATTCTCTATGGCCTGGGTACGACCATCGGTGCAGGCATCTACGCCTTGATGGGCGAAGTCGCGGGCGCGGCCGGCGCCCATGCGCCGCTGTCATTCCTGATCGCGGGCCTGATCGCGGGGTTGTCAGGCCTGACCTTTGCCGAGCTGGTCGCGCGGTTTCCGAAGAGCGCAGGGGAAGCCGTGTATGTCCGCGAAGGCCTCGGGTTGCGCGGCGCACCGCTCGTCGTCGGTCTCATGGTCGTGCTCGCTGGGGGCGTGTCTTCCGCAACGATCGCGAACGGGTTCGTGGGGTACCTCGGGGAGGTCGTTCAATTGCCGCATGGCCTCGCCGTGTTGGCATTTGTGGGATTGCTCGTTGCGATCGCGGTCTGGGGCATCGGCGAGTCCGTTCGTCTCAGCGCCGCGATCACGATCGTCGAGGTGGCAGGACTATTGATCGTGGCCTGGGCAGCTCGCGACGCGATTCCGTCCGGTTCCGCCTGGCTCGTGGAGATGCCGATCTCATGGGGCGGCGTCTTGGGAGGAGCACTCCTGGCCTTCTACGCATTCCTTGGATTCGAGGACATGGTCAACGTCGCCGAAGAGGTCAAGGATGCCCCCCGTACGCTCCCGCGTGCGATCCTTTGGACGCTTGGGATCACGATTCTCCTCTACGTCCTGATGGCGACGGTCTCTGTCGGAGCGGTTCCCCCAGCGGAGTTGGCCCTGAGCGCTGCGCCGCTCGTCGAGGTCTGGGAACGCAGCACCGGTGAGCGTGGCACGCTGATCGCGTGGATCAGTGTCGTGGCGATGATCAACGGTGCGCTGATCCAGATCATCATGGCGTCACGGGTCCTCTACGGGCTGAGCGCCCAAGGTTGGTTGCCGCGGCAGCTCGGTCGCGTTTCTGCCCGGACCCAGACCCCGGTACTGAGTACGGTGCTCGTCGGTCTGGCAGTCGCCATGCTGGCGCTCGCGTTCCCGCTGGGTCCGCTTGCAAGGGCGACCTCTACGATCACGCTCGTGATCTTTGCGCTCGTCAACGCCTCCCTCTGGAAGTTGAAAGGCCGGTCCACTCCGGGCGGGCTGCCGCGTGTAGTTCCGCTCCTCGGGATGCTCTCGGCGATCGCACTCCTCGTTGTCGAGTGGATTCGCCAGTTCTCGTCGTGACGGTCGATGATTCGGGAGCAGCACCGCGCGCACCAGATGGGAGTGCTTGGTTGTCGCTCGATCTGTGGTGATCTGCCCCGAGCAGGGGTTCAGTGCCCCAGTCGGGTCCAAGCTTGCGGAATCCGGCGTGTCGCGATGGAAGTCGCCATCCGTCAGTTCACGGGGGATCCGACCCGCGGCAAACACGCTTGCTTCGTACACGTATCGATGCGGGGGCCCGCAGACCAACGAATCGCAAACGCGCTCCTGCGAAGCCTTGGCACGAAACGTGCTGTTCAATGGGGTCCAATCGCAGGCAAGATGAAGCCGTCGCCACGAGGTCGGGTCGATGTTCGTCCCGCGAAGTCAACGGTCTGGCCTGAATCGATGCCCGGGCGAATCAGGTCGGGCGTGGTCGCGTTCTGAGCGCGCCCCGACAAGCCCAGCTGCCACCAGAGGTCGCCATGCGCAAGATCGTCATCGTGGGAGCCGCCGGCCGTGACTTCCACGACTTCAATCTCCTCTTCCGAGCGTCCCGCAAAGAGCAGGTCGTCGCGTTCACCGCGGCACAGATCCCGGGGATCGACGATCGGTCCTATCCGAGTGAACTCGCGGGGCCGAACTATCCCGACGGCATTCCGATCCTGCCCGAGAGCAGCCTGGAAGAGATCTGCCGCCGTGAGTCCGTCGACGAGGTGGTCTTCGCATACAGCGACGTCGCCCATGCCGACGTGATGCACCTGGTTTCGCGGGCGTTGGCGGTGGGCGCCGACGTCCGGTTTCCGGGGCCGGCCTTGACGATGCTCAAATCCGGCTGCCCCGTGATCGCGGTCTCCGCGGTCCGAACCGGATGCGGCAAGAGTCAGACCGCGCGCTGGATCGGGGCGCGGTTGTCCGCGGCTGGGCATCGCGTCGCGGCCCTACGACACCCGATGCCCTACGGCGACCTGGCGAAGCAGCGTGCTCAGCGCTTCGCGTCCGAGGCCGATCTCGTTCGCGCAGACTGCACCATCGAAGAGCGGGAGGAATACGAGCCCTGGGTCGCGCTCGGAATTCCGATCCATGCAGGTGTCGACTATGCCGAGATCCTCGCTGCCGCCGAGTCTGAGGCCGACTGGATCGTCTGGGACGGTGGCAATAACGATCTTCCGTTCGTGGCACCGGACCTCCATGTGGTGCTCGCGGACGCCCTTCGGCCGGATCACGTCCGCACGCACCATCCAGGAGAGGCTGTCGCGCGCATGGCCGACGTCTTCGTGGTTGCGAAGACGGATATCGCGACGGCGGAATCCACGGTCGAACTCGAAGCGGATCTCCGAGCGTTGGTTCCCGGTGTGCCGATCGTGCGGTCTGCGTCTCCGGTCACGCTCGATCTCCCCGATCGGGTTCGCGGGAAGCGCGTTGTCGTGGTCGATGATGGGCCGACGCTCACCCATGGAGGCATGGCCTACGGAGCGGGCTATGTCGCCGCGGTACAGGGTGGCGCGGCCGAAATCGTAGATCCGTGGCCGGGAGCTGCGCCGTCGCTACTCCGCACGCGCGAGCAATATCCCCACCTTCACCGGGTCCTCCCGGCGATGGGCTACGGGGCCGAACAATGCGCCGATCTCGCTGCAACGCTCGACCGATGCGACGCGGACGCGATCGTGGTGGGAACCCCAATCGATCTGGAGCGGCTCCTCCATCCGCGGCTTCCCGTCGTGCGCGCGAGCTATTGTTATGCGGAGGCCAGTGATCCGGGCCTCGGCGAGATCGTCGATTCATTCGTTTCCCGAAACCAGGGCGGTCGGCAGTGATCACGGTCGTCGCGGTGGGGGGGCATGCCCTGGCGAGACCCTCGGAGGGCCCCGCCGGTCGGGACTCCGAGCGGATCGAGCGGGCCGCGCGTGCGATCGCCGATCATCTTGCCGACGATGCCTTGCTGGTGACGCACGGAAACGGCCCCCAGGCGGGCTGGTTGGTGGCCCAGTCGGAGGCCGCGCTGGGGGCACCGCTCGGCCTCGATCTGATTACGGCCCAGACCGAGGGACTCACGGGCTACGGGCTCGAACTGGCACTCGAGAATGCGCTGCCGGACCGGGAGATCGCGACGCTGCTCACCCAGGTCGAGGTCGACCGCGAGGATCCAGCGCTCGCGAGGCCGGCCAAGCCCATCGGACGCGTCTTCGACGATGAAGAGGCCGATTGTCTGCGTGCTCGGGGACTGGCGGTCGGGCGCGACCGCAACGGCTACCGCCGCCTGGTGGCCAGCCCGATGCCGCTCCGGGTGATCGAGCTGCGTTCGATCACCCGCTTGTTGGCCCAGGGCGGGATCGTGATCTGCGGCGGAGGGGGTGGCATCCCGGTTTGCCGCGGAGAAGACGGCCAGCTGAGCGGCGTCAATGCGATCGTCGACAAGGACCACACGGCGGCGTTGCTCGCGATCGGACTCGGGGCTCGCAGACTCTTCCTGCTGACGGACGTGCCCGGCATTCATCCGGCCTGGCCCGCGCGCGAATCCGTTCTGCGGACGGCCAGCCCGGAGGCCCTCGCCAAACTGACCTGGGCGGAGGGGAGTATGGGACCGAAGGTGGCTGCCGCCGTGCGGTTCGCGGCCGACGCCGCGGGAACCGCGTGGATCGGCCGCGTCGAAGATCTGCCTGGCATGATCGAAGGGTGGGCGGGGACCTGTATCCGGTCAGGTGCCGCGTGGCTCGAGGTGCCTTCGTGCTGAAGGGAAGCATGCATTCGTCGAAGGCGGGATCTGCCTGATGGGTACGGCGGAAACGATGTTGGTCATCGGAGGAATCCTGCTGGCCTCGCTCGGTGCCGACACGCTCGGGCGCCGTACGCGGCTGCCCAGAGTCACGCTGTTGCTGATCGTGGGGATTGCGGTCGGTCCGTTCGGTTTGGCAGTCGTTCCCGCGAGCGTCGACGGCTGGTATCCGCTCGCCGCAGATCTTGCCCTCATCATGGTGGCCTTCCTGCTGGGAGGGGAGCTGACCGTCGCGTCGCTTCGCGAACACGGACGTGATGTGCTGATCGTCTCGGTCCTGGTCGTCGTCTTGACCGCGGTCGTGGTCGTCGCCGGGCTGCGCCTCGTCGGGTTCCCGATCGAGTTGGCCATCTTGCTGGGCGTAATCGCGACTTCCACGGACCCGGCCGCCGTCGCTGACGTGGTGCACGAGAGTGGCGCGCGTGGGCCCGTGACGCGCGTCCTGCTGGGTGTCGTTGCCGTGGATGACGCTTGGGGAATCCTGATGCTCAGTCTGGGACTCGCGTGGGTGCTCGCTGCGTCGGGTGCCGAGACGGCCGGGGCAGCGATTCTCGGCGGCGGCTTCGAGATCGTCGGGGCGATCGGCGTCGGGTGTGCCGTCGGGCTCCCGATGGCGCTCCTTACCGGCCGCCTGCACGAGGGCGAACCCACACTGACGGAGGCGATCAGTGGCGTCCTGTTGAGTGGCGGGCTGGCGCTCGCGGTCGGCGTCTCGCATCTACTGGCCGCGATGGTGACCGGAGCTGTCGTTGCGAACGTGGCGCGACATCATCGGCGACCCTTCCGCGCCATCCGAGGGATCGAGTGGCCGTTCATGGCGGTGTTCTTCGTGTTGTCCGGTGCGATGCTGCGATTCGATGCCGTTCGCGATTCGCTCGGCCTCGTTGCTGCGTTCGTCGCGCTGCGGGTCCTTGGTCGAATCGCAGGGGGTGCATTGGCAGCACGCTGGACGCGAGGGTCCGCCCCGATATCAGGGTGGATCGGTCCCGCGCTGCTGCCACAGGCCGGGGTGGCGCTCGGCATGGCACTCGTCGTCTCGAGTCGTCTTCCGGAGTACGCGTCGACCGTGATCGCGGTCACGATGGCCTCGACTGTATTCTTCGAACTCGTCGGGCCCCTCTGTACGCGTCGCGTCCTCGAACGCGTCGGAGAGGTCGAGACGGGCGTCGCGAGCGGTACGAATTAACTTCCAGTCCGAGCAGGAGGAGATCCCATGCCCTTTCACAAGATCCTGGTTCCGGTCGATATGTCCCCTCATTCGAGGGCGGCATTGGAACTCGCCGGTGAACTCGTTCAACGCACCGGCGGAACCATCCACCTACTGAACGCTTACGGGTTGCGAGAAGGGGAGTCGGCCTATCGCGCGAGCATGAGTCCCCAGGTCGAAGCCCAGGTCGCGAGCAATTCTGAGCGCGAACTCTCTGAGTGGGCGAAGCGCTTCGCGCCGGCGGGTGTCAAAATGCGGGTCAGCCCCCAGGAACCACGCTATGCGATCCTCGAGGCTGCCGAGGAACTCGATGCCGACCTCATCGTCATGGGGACCCACGGCCGCACCGGGATCAAGCACCTCCTGATGGGAAGCATCGCCGAGTTCGTGGTGCGTTCCGCTCCTTGCCCGGTTCTGACGGTCGGCCAACCTGCGAAATGACGGGGCCCGGCAGGGTCCGGTCTCAGGATCGTGGGGCCCGAACAGTCCAGACGCTACAAGGCGCGTGACGAACGGTTCGCTCCGCGACACTCCCGAGGAGCAGGTGTTTTGCTCCGGTCCTACCTTGTGAGCCGACGACGATGAGTCCGGCGCCGAGGCGCTCAGCAGCTTCAGGCAGAGCGACCGCGGCGGGTACCGTCGAGACCTCGGTACTGACGGTACCGTTGACGCGACACGTCTCGGCCAGTGCCGCGATGCGCTTCCTCGCCGCGGCCATGACGGACTCGTAGTAGGGCGTCGGCATGGAGATCTCGTACTGACCCGTCAACGCTGGCGCCGTGTCCGCTGCATGAACCAGGTGAAGGTCCGCATGGAACTGGTTGGCGATCTCGCAGGCTGTGTCGAGTGCGGACTGTGCTTCCGAAGAAAAGTCGGTCCCGACCACGACGGTCTCAAGCGTCGCGTCCAATGGGCCGCGGGCGACGAGGACGGAGCACGGGGCTCCCTTGATGGTTCCTTCGGCAACCGATCCGAGGAAGAAGTGCCGAATCCCCGTGTGGCCCTCCGTGCCCACGACGACAAGTTCGGCATTCACCGTTCGCGCATGATCCGCGATATCCGTCGGGGCGGGAATGGCTCCGAGCGCCGGGGAACACTCGACGCCAAGCGATTCGGCGGCCTGAACCACCTCCTGCAGCTTCTCCTTGGCCATCTTCCGGGTCTCGGCGATGAACGCGTCCGGCACCGAAACGCTGTAGGGCTCAAAGATCGGAAGGGGAACTTCGAGGGCGTGGAACGCATGGACCTTTGCGTCGAACCGCTTGGCGATCTCGAATGCGGCGGACTGGGCGACCGCGGCGCTCTCGGAAAAGTCCGTCGCGATCAGGATGTTGCGGATCTTCATCTTGGATTTCTACTCCTGGCTTGAGGCTCGAGGGGTGATTGCAGCCGAGGCGCTTCACAACGGGGAGTTGGCGAGTCGCGCTTTGGCCGGAAGGGGGACGTCATTCGAGCCTCTAGATCCCCATCCGCGAGAGCGTTCTGACAAGGAGGCTCAGGGATGCAGCGAGACTCGGGTGTTCACGCTCGATCTGTGAGGCGACGGCTCCGAGTTCTTCGGTGGCCTCGTGCAGGAGTTCTCGCTCGAGTTCGCGAGACGCATCGGCCAGGCGTTTCACCTCGCGCAGCGTTTCGATCAGGCTGATCTGTTCGTTGTCCCCGAGCTGCGCCTGGTAGGTCTCCTCGCGCACGGCGTCGAGGTGTTCATCGACCGGCTCGTGTAGCTGGACACGCCGGGCGACCAGGACCGAGCTGTCTGTATGCCGCAGGACTGCGTTTGTGGCGCTGCCACTGTCCAGCCAGCCACGGGCCCCCTCACCGCGATAGCCCATTCCGATGAGGTCGCATTCGAGTTCGCGGCCGAGCTTCACGATCTCGCGAGCCGGGTCCCCTGATCCGCGATGGGCCACGGCATCGAGCGAGGCTGCTTCTGCATCGAGCTGGCGCTGTGAATCCGCCCGAAGTTGGTCGATTGCGCTCGAACCCAGAGAGGCGACCGCCTCGTAGGGAATCGCGTCGATATGCGCGAGATGGATCGTTGCGTTCGAGTCTGCGACGGTGCGGACCACGCTCGCCGCGGCCGCTGCATCCCCCGAAAAATCTGAAGCCAGGAGGGCGCGTTGGTAGAGCCGCTTCGTGCTCGCGCCTCGTACGACGAGCACGGGTGCGAATGCATGGTCGATGACCGCCTGGGCAACGCTGCCAAGGAGCATCGTCCGCAGGCGCGAAGTGCCTCTCGCTCCGACGACGACCAGCTGAGGCGCCGTTGCATCTTCGACCGCATCGAAGGCATCCATCGGGCTCCCAGGGTGAGCGATCGCGGAAGCCACGATTCCTCCGGCGGTGAGCGCCTCCACGGAGTCGGCGAGGCGGGCGTTGGCGATCTGCCCATGCTCGGCGAAGGCGGCCTCGGAGACCACTCCGCGGGGCCCGTAGGCGTGCAGCAGGTGCACGGCAGCGCCATTCGCCTGGGCGATTCCGGCAGCGCGCTGAACCGCAACATCCGAACTCTCCGAAAAGTCGACCAGCACAAGGATTTGCTCAAGCGGCATCGGTGGGTTCCTCCATCCGTAAAGGTAGGCACGCACGCGCCAGATCCAACTCACCATGCCACAGCTGTGCGCCGAGCAGGGGGTAGGCGAAAAGTCCCAGAAGGAGTTCTCGTGCGACTCGTCCTGGGTCCGAACACGAGGCCGACCTTTCGATCCCACGCAGCGACTGGCCTACCATCGGTAACGTGGCGCTCTATTTCCTCCAACCTTGATGGGACCCGGTCCAATGGCAGACAAGGACGATCTCTACGAGATCCTCGGGTCGAGCAAGGATGCTGATCTCGGCACCCTGAAGAAGGCGTATCGGCGGCTCGCGCGCCAGAACCACCCGGACCTGAACCCGGGCGACGCGGCGGCCGAGGAGCGCTTCAAGAAGATCTCGCTCGCGTGGGAAGTGCTGGGAGATGCTGACCGGCGACGAGATTACGACGAGTTCGGCGAAGTCTCGCTCGAGTCCGGATTCGACGCCGACCAGGCGCGAAAGGCACGCGAGGCCTTCGGCGCACGCTTCGGAACCTCGGGCGACGCGGCTTCCGGACGTGATTTCGAGTTCGGGAATGTCGACGATCTGCTCGGGCAGATGTTTGGCAGGGGCGCCGACGGACGCGGATTCCAGCGGCGCGGCGCGGATCTCGAAACCAGGCTCGACCTGGCGTTCGAAGAAGCGGTTCTCGGGGGCGCGAAACGCCTGACGTTGAGCCGGTCCGCGCCCGGCGGCGGGGCAACACCGGAGAACCTGACGGTCCAGATTCCGGCCGGGACCGAGGACGGAGCGCGCCTTCGGCTCGCTGGGAAGGGCGGCGAAGGGGTCGGGGGAGGCCCAGCGGGCAATCTCTACGTCACGCTCCGGGTGCGCCCCCATCGGACGTTTCGACGGGACGGTAGGGATCTCGAATTCACGCTCCCGATCTCGGTACGCGAGGCAATCGAGGGCGCCAAGGTCGAGGTTCCCACCCTCGACGGTCGTGTGACCCTGACGGTGCCGCCGGGAACCGATGGTGGCACCCGGCTGCGATTGCGCGGCAAGGGTGTGGCCTCCGCCGGCGGCGCTCAGCCCGGCGATCTCTACGCGCGCATCCAGATTCGCGTACCCCGGGGACTGGACGAGGCGGCGACAGCGTCGCTCGCCGCGCTCGAAGCGTTCGAGGACCCGGCCATCCGTAAGGAGCTCTTCTGATGTCCGTCAAACGAATCCAGACCGAAGAAGTCCTTGTCTACCTCGGAACGCAGAAACGTTCGACGTTCTTCCAGCGACTCAGGAGCGAAGGGCTCTTCGAGAGCGAGGAACTCGAGCCCGGTGAGGCTGACGAACTCCGACTCGCGCACGTTCTGATGGAAGAACTTGGCGTGAATGCCGCGGGCGTTGAAGTCGCACTCCACCTACGTCGAAGGCTATTCGCGCTGGAATCGCGCGCACTAGAATTAGCGGCGGCGCTGGAGGACGAGCGCAACTAACGCCTCTGAACACCCGCTTCCTTCTGGAGTCGCCTAGCCCTTGAAGCGCGGGTAGTAGTTGGCCGGGCCGATGGCGTTGGCGTCCTTGACCCAATCGCCTTCGTAGGCCCAGTCGGTCTCCTTGCCCGGGAGCGGTCCCTGCCAGAAGCGCGCCATCGGGCTGCCTTCGAGGGCGCTGGGTTCGAGGGACCAGGCCTGTCGCTTGTACGTCCAGTTGTCGGGGTGGAGCCTGTGCGCTTCGCGGAAGTGCTGCCGTGCTGCGTCGTGGTCACCGGCTCGATAGAGGTGTTGCGCGAGCTCGAATTCGGCCGCCGCAGTGCTCTCGGGGACGCCGCGGCGTCCAGAGCGTGCAATGACTTCGTCGGGCGAGAGCGCGAAGTCGCTCTCGGCGCCATGTTCGGCCCAATCTCGCAAGGCCGCGACGTAGCGATCGCGGTCGCTCACGATCTGTGAGGCGGCCCCCATCATCTCAGCCATTCGCTTGCCCATTGCATCCTGTGGCGCCGCATCGGGCGAAGCCGGCGGAGGCGCGTCTGCGTCGGCAGCGTCGGCCGGCGCGAGTTCGAGGGCCCAGGCGGCCTCCGCGGGACGCACGATGATGCCGTCTTCGTCGATCCAGATGCTATTCGGAATGTTGACGACGCCGAAGCGTTCGTCCACGACATGCGCGATGTCGATCAGCGAAGGATGCTCGGGGTTTGCGCGTTCGATGAATGGGCGCGCAGCCTCCGCGCCAACCGTGTCCAGACAAACCGTCACGATTTCGACGCCCTTGGGATGAAGCTCACTGCGGAAGGCCTGCCACCCGGGCAGGTCGTTGGCGCAGCCTCAATAGGGGGACCATGCGACCATGACGACCTTCTTGCCGCGAAGGGATGCGAGGTCGAAAGGGTTGCCATCAAGGTTGGGGAGCACCAGTTCCGGCGCTTCGGCCGTGGCGAGCACGTTCCCGCCGAAGGTCGCGGGTCCGAGCGCGGCCAGTGCGTCGGAGTGCCGTACGAGCGGCATCCCCAGAGACTCCGCCACGGCATCGATGTCGATCGCACCACCGTCGGCGTTCCCCATCGGAAGCGGGACGCACACCTCGCCGCGGCAGGCGCCCTCCGGCTTCAATGTCCAACCCGTCCCGCGTTCGAACTCGTCGCGGTCGATCGCTTTGTTCGTAATCAGCATGCGTGCCTCCACCGAGGATGCCGGTGTGGTGCGATGGTACCCCGAGGGGGATGAATGAGCCCGCCCCGGCTGCGTCGAATCGCCGTGTCCTACCATCTGTTGGCGTCGACCGGTTCCCCGCCTGACGCTGCGGGACCAAGAGGGTTGTCATGAAGAGGATCGCGACGGCAGTAGGTGTCGTATTCGCACTTCAGCTGGGCTGCGCACCCACCGTCCAGGTGGTCGCGCCCGAGCCGATCCAGATCAACATCAAGATCGAGCATGAAATCCGGGTGAAGATCGAGCAGGACCTCGATACCGCAATCGCGCGCGATCCAGAGACATTCTGAGAGGGGACGCCATGCATCGAACGAGCGTCAAACGAATCCTGATTCCCGTCTTGATCGGTCTGGCGGTCTTGCTGGCCGTCCCGGCGCTGGCCGGTTCCCTGGCCGACGCACGCGGTGCGGGTCACGTCGGTGAGCGCCTCGATGGCTATGTCGGCATCGTCATCGCGAGTCCGGGCGCGGACCTGAGCGCACTGGTTGCCGACATCAACGCCCGTCGCCATGCGCAGTACGTGCAGATCGCGCAGCAAAACGGAAGCACGGTCCAGGCGGTTGCGGCACTCGCCGGTTTGAAGCTGATCGAAAGGGCCCAGCCCGGGGAGTTCATCCAAAGCCAAGGCGGGCATTGGGTGCAGAAACCCTGATCGCGACGGCGGCTCCACCTGTCGGCTGGAATCAGGAGTCGGGTGGCATCAAGATTATTCGATTGTATAATTAAGTTGTTCGATCGAACAATCTCACGATCGGCTCCGCTCAAAGAGCGAAGCCAGCGGGGTGCCCCATGTCGCAGACCCATCGCCAATGGCTCCTGAAGCGCCGCCCGGTCGGCATGGTCCAGGAGAGTGACTTCGAACTCGTCACGACGCCGATTCCCGAGCCGGCCGATGGTCAACTTCTGATCCGCAACCGGATGCTGGCGTTCGAACCGGCCATGCGGGGTTGGATCGATGACAAGCCCAACTATCTGCCGCCCGTTCCCATCGGAGGCGTCATGCGGGGAACAAGTGTTGGCGAGGTGGTCGAATCAAAGCTCGAGGGCTTCGCCCCGGGCGATCTCGTGACGGGCATGTTGGGTTGGCAGGAGTACGCGATCGCAGATGGTGCGGTCCGGCCGATTCCCAGCGGCGTAGACCCGGCACTCGCGATTTCGACGCTCGGACTCACCGGCGTCACGGCCTATTACGGCTTGCTCGAAATCGGGCAGCCTGCCGCAGGCGAGACCGTGGTCGTATCCGGCGCGGCTGGTGCCACGGGTTCAGTCGTGGGACAGATCGCGAAGCTCAAGGGATGTCGGGTCATCGGCATCGCCGGTGGCGAGGAGAAGTGCGCGTGGTTGACTGATGAGGCGCACTTCGACGCCGTGATCGACTACAAGCACGACGACATCGACGAGCGCCTCGAGTCGCTGTGTCCGGATGGGATCGACGTGTTCTTCGACAATGTCGGGGGCACGATCCTCAATTCCGCCCTTGGGCGGCTGGCGCTCGGCGCCCGCGTCGTCATCTGTGGATCGATCTCAGGCTACAACGCTGTCGAGAAGCCCGCGGGTCCGGCCAACTACTACAACCTCGTACAGAAGCGCGCGCGAATGGAGGGCTTCGTGATCATCGACTACCTGCCGCGTGCGGCCGAAGCGGTGGCCGACCTCGTCGAGTGGGTTGCCGCGGGCAAGATTGCCTGGAAGGCCGACATCCAGAAGGGTTTCGAGAACGCTCCCGCAACGTTGCTGCGGCTCTATACGGGGTCAAACCACGGCAAGCAGCTGCTCGAGATCTGAATCGGCGCCTCCTTTCATACCGATCTCACACAGCTCACCAGGAGCGCAACCTTCGATGAAGCACAATCCGATCGCCTACTGGGTCACGACCGGTCTCTTTGGCCTTGTCCTCGGGTTCTCGGGCGTCGCGCACTTCGGGCAGCTCGACAGCATGGTCGCGTCCATGACGGCCCTCGGGTACCCGACCTACTTCATGACCATCATCGGGCTTGGCAAGCTCCTGGGCGTCGTTGCCTTGCTCGTGCCGCGGCTCCCGCTCCTCAAGGAATGGGCATACGCAGGATTCACCTTCAACCTGGTGGGCGCGGTCGCGACCCACCTGTTCGTGTCCGATCCGATCGGAGAGTGGCTGCCCCCACTGGTGTTGTTATTCGTTGGTGCTGCATCCTACGTCACCCGTCCTGCGGATCGGCGCCTCGTGCCGATCGAGCAGGCGACAGAGCAGGGGAAACCATGATCGCTGCCACCCATCGCATCGCGCTCTTCACGCTTCTGGCGTTCGCCGTGTCATGTGGGGGACCCTTCCTGGTCTTCCCCGGCGGCGCCCTGTCGGGGGTTCCGGTCTCAGAGCCAGTGGACGACTGGTCGTTTGCACAGGATCCCGTCTTCGAGCTCGAAACCCGCCCAAGTGACCCCTACTCGGTGCAGCTCAACTACATCGTTCGCGAGGGAAGCCTCTATATCGATCCGGCGGAAGGCAAGGCATGGTTGGAGCACATCCGGCAGGATCCGGACGTTCGCGTCAGGTTCGGCGACCGGGTCTATCCGGCGCGGGCGGTGCTGGTGGGGAAGCCGGGCGAACTCGATGGTTTCGATGCCGATCGGTTCGTCTATCGCCTGGACTCGCGTCCTCTCGGAGACTGATCGTTCGGCGTGAGAGAGCGTCCGACTACCAGTAGTGGCGCGGGACGAGATCGTACTCCCGGGCCTCGCGCTCAAGGGCTTCCCGGAAATCCGGGTGCGCCAATGCGATCAGGGCCTTCGTGCGGTCCGCGACCGACTTCCCCTTCAGGTTGGTGATGCCGTATTCGGTGACGACATACATCATGTCGGTGCGCGGAGTGGTGACCACGTTCCCGGGCGTCAAGGTGCTGACGATCCGGCTCTGCCGCTCGCTCCCTCGCTCGTAGACCGAAGACAGGCACATGAAGGATTTGCCGCCCTCGGAGGCGTAGGCGCCGCGTACGAACTGGAGTTGTCCGCCGGTGCCCGTGAGATGGCGATGTCCAGACGTTTCCGATGCAGCCTGCCCCTGCAAGTCGATCTGCGTCGTGTTGTTGATCGCCATGACCCGATCATTCTTTGAGATGTTATGCGGAAGGTTGGTGTAGTCGACCGGGAACGACTGGGTGCTCGGGTTCTCGTGGAGGAAGTCGTATGTCTTTCGCGAGCCAGCCGTGAACGTAAACGCGGTCACTCCGGGGTTGAGGGTCTTGCGCGTGTTCGTCACGAGCCCTCCTTCGATCAGGTCCACCATGCCGTCGACGAACATCTCGGTATGGATGCCGAGGTCGCGGTAGCCCGAGTCGGCCAGCGATGCGCACACCGCATTCGGCATCCCGCCGATGCCGATCTGCAAGCACGCGCCATCCTCCAGTTCCGGCAGGATCCACTCGGCGACCTGGCGATCGATGTCGGTGATCGGCGGATTCGCGATCTCGTTGACGATGCCGCGGCCG
>JAJDAQ010000029.1 GCA_029261815.1 Deltaproteobacteria bacterium | reverse complement strand
GACATCCAGTTCGACACCTGGATCAAGGATGCGCGCTACGACGACGACGCCCAGCGCTGGACGATCGAAACCGACACTGGGGATCGATTCACGGCCCGATTCCTGATCTGCGCGGTAGGTGCATTGTTCGTCGCGCACCGGCCCGACTACCCCGGCATCGACGATTTCGCGGGCGAGTGCCATCACACCGGTCGCTGGCCTCACGAGCCGGTGTCGTTCGCGGGAAAGCGCGTCGGCGTGATCGGTACTGGCTCCTCGGGGATCCAGGCCATTCCCGAGATCGCGAAAGAGGCGGAGCACGTTACGGTGTTCCAACGCACGGCCCAGTACGCGCTGCCCGCGCGCAACCGCCCGTTCGCCTCCGGAGAGCTCTCCCAGTACCGCGAAGACTGGGAGTCTCTTCGCGAGAGCATGCGCCGCCGCGGTGGTTGGCCCTTCAAGACGAGCCGGCTCACGGCCTCGGAAGCCTCACCCGAAGAGCGACGCGCAAGGTACGAGGAGATGTGGGAGCGTGGAGGCATCCACCTCTCGATCAATAGCTATGTCGGCGTGCTGGTCGACGAAGATCTCAATCACGAGGTCTCTGAGTTCGTCCGCGACAAGATCCGCCAGGCCGTTCGCGATCCGGAGACCGCCGACAAGCTGATGCCCGAGTACCATTTCGGCACCAAGCGCCTGATCCTCGAGGGCGGCTATTTCGAAACCTACAACCGCGACAATGTGACCCTGGTCGATTTGCGGCAAGACCCGATCGAAGCGTTCACCCAATCGAGTGTTCGAACCCGCAGCGGCGAGCACGAGATCGACATGCTGGTGCTCGCGACTGGTTTCGATGCGGTGAGCGGCTCGATGCTGAAGCTCAATCCCCGGGGTCGCGAAGGCCTTCGTCTCAGTGAGAAGTGGGACCAACGCTTTGGCACCAACCTCGGCACGACCCTCGCGGGTTTCCCGAACCTCTTCATGATCCACGGCCCGGGCTCACCCGGCGTATTCTTCACGATGCCATTGGGCGCTGAGCTGCAGATGGAGTGGGTCGGAAACTGCATTCGACATCTCCAGGAGAACGACCTCGGCACGATCGAATCGACCCCGGACGCCGAGGCGCGCTGGAACGCGGAGATCCAGCAGATCGCCGACCGCACGCTGTACCCGCGCACCAACTCCTGGTACATGGGCGCCAACATTCCCGGCAAGCCGCGTCAGTTCCTCGGGCACCTCCGAGGGTCGCACTACTTCGATCGGCTCGTCGAAGTGGCGGAGGCGGGGTACGAAGGCTTCGTGTTCGAGGACATGCGCTAGCGCGGGCTGGGTGAGTCGCCACGCCGACCCGTGGTAGGGTGGTCGATTCCTCTTGGGAGCCGTTGCCATGACGAAGACCCCCGACACCGTGCTCATTACTGGCGCTTCCGGCGGCATCGGCCTGGAGTTGGCGTTGGAATTCGCCAGCCACGGCTTCGATTTGATCCTCGTTGCGCGGCGTGAGGCCGAGCTCGAGGCGCTGGCAAAACGCGTTCGGCGGGAACACGGCGTTCGGGCCACCGTCGTCCCGGCCGACCTGCTCGTCCCCGACGCCGCGGCCAACCTGGTCAAGACGCTCGAGGGGCTGGACTTGGTAGTCGACATCCTGGTGAACAACGCCGGGCTCATGGACATGGGAGGCTTCGCCAACCTCGAGGTTGGGCGGCACGAGCGGCTTCTACAACTGAACGTCGTCGTCTTGACGTCGCTGACGCGTCGACTGCTGCCCGCGATGCTCGACCGTGGACGCGGGCGCATCATGAACGTCGGCTCGACCTCGGCCTTCCAGCCGGTGCCCTCGATGGCCGTCTACGCAGCAAGCAAGGCATTCGTGCTGTCGTTCTCCGAGTCGCTTTCCGAGGAGCTGAAGGGCACGGGCGTGACGGTCACGGCGCTATGTCCGGGGATCACGAAGACCGACATGTACGAGCGTGCACACGGCGAGCACGACGTGGTGCAGAACATCCCCGGTTCCTTCCTCTCGAGTGTGGAAGACGTCGCGAGAGAGGGATACGAGGCCTGCGTCGCGGGGCAGGTGTTGGTCGTTCCGGGCCTCCCCAACCGGTTGGTCGCCAGTGCCGTGCAGCTCTACCCGCGCTGGCTCGTACGTACTGTCGGCGGCTTCGTGGGGCGTAGGTCCACACGTTGAGATCTGGAGTGAGTGACGCACTAAGCAGCTTCCCGCGGCTCCCCTTGGCCCACCTGCCGACCCCGCTGGAACTGTTGGCGAACCTGACGGCTGACAATCACGGCGCCGAGATCTGGGTCAAGCGCGACGATTGCACTGGGCTCGGATTCGGCGGCAACAAGACCCGCAAGCTCGAGTTCCTCCTGGGTGAGGCCCAGGCCTCGGGCGCCGACACGGTGATCACCGTAGGCGGCGTGCAGTCGAACCATGCCCGGCAGACCGCGGCCGCCGCCGCTCGGATCGGAATGCGTTGCGAACTCGTGCTGCCGCGTGTGGTCCCGCTCGCCGGCGACGACTACGACGAGAACGGCAACGTACTGCTCGATCGGCTCTTCGGAGCCCACGTCTTCGTGGTCGCCGACGAGGCGGCTGCCGTCCGAGAGATCCAGGCACGCCTGACCGCGGCGGAGGAGCGCGGCTCGAAGGCCGTGGTCCATCCACCCGGCGGATCGACGGCCACGGGTGCGCTCGGCTATGTGAACGCGGCACTCGAGCTATGCGATCAGTTGGCCCAAGCCCAGAACGCACCCCACTTCGAACGGATCTATGTCGCATCTTCCACCGGGGGTACCCTGGCGGGTCTGCTATGCGGGTTTCAACTGGCCGGGATCGACGTCTCGGTGGCCGGGGTCTCCGTCGCGGGGCCTGCCGAAACCTTGCGCAAGGACGTGGGCCGACTCGTCAGCGACGTCCAGGCATTGCTCGGGCTACCGCCGCTACCCGCCAATCGCATCATGATCGTCGACGGCTATCTGGGCGCCGCTTACGGAATCCCGAGCCCGGCGGCACTCGACGCGGTCGGGCGTTGTGCTCGGCTGGAGGGCCTGCTGCTCGATCCTGTCTACACCGGCAAGGCGATGGCGGCGCTGCTCGACTGGGCCGCTGACCCCGGACCGGGAGGCGGATCCGGCGCCGGGCCGGTCCTGTTCTGGCATACCGGCGGAGCGCCCGCCTTGTTCGCCTACCGCCAGGAGTTTTCCGACTGAGCTGGACGGCAGGACGCCGCATCTGTGCCCAGAGAAGAGCCGCTGCCGCACGCTCCTGGCGCAAAGGCTATCTGTCCTGCCATGGCCAATTCCGAGAACCCGTCCGACACACGGGAGGAAAACCTGCTCCGACTCCAGCGCATGGAGTCGCGGCTTGTACGGGGGCTCTTCGATCACCCCGGCGTGGTTCACCGCCGGACCGAGCACCAGCTCCGCTATGCGATCGGGTTGGCCGCGCTCGACACCTTCCAG
>JAJDAQ010000028.1 GCA_029261815.1 Deltaproteobacteria bacterium | reverse complement strand
CCAGATGCGCTCGCGCTCCTCGCCCTCGGCGACGCGGGCGCGCGCTTTCACATGCTTCGCGCCCACCATCAGCTCGCAGTTGGCATCGGCTTCGAGGTTGAGAAACCAGATCGGGTGGTTGGGCATCCCGCCCTTCGAGGCGATGACGACGTAGCTCTCGCCAGTCGTGCCGTAGATCAGAGGGAGGGCGCGGGGCTCGCCACTCTTGCGACCCTTGGACGTCAACAAGAGTGTCGGCAGTAGGCCGGGGCCACCGAGGGTCGAGGAATCCCACATATGGGCCTTCTCGGGGTCGCTCTGGTAGAGCGCGGTGTGTTCAGCGATCCAGGGGATCTCGGCGAAGTTGGCCATGGCGTGTCCTTTGGGTTCGGGGTCTCTTGTCGTCGATGACGGGACCGAAGTATGCGTCCTTGGTCACGCGGATGCGAGCGGGAAGCAGGCTGGAGGGGTCTTGCCCCGATCAGGCAACAGGACCAGCGAAGGAGGGAACCCGGGAGGAGCTCAGAGGGGACTGGTAGGAGTTAGGCGAGAATCCACTGCTCAAGGCACCGTGCCGCTCGACGGATGTGTCGCCCGCATGTCGGGTCGGCGTAGGCCTGGTTCAAGTTTCGCCATATTCCGATGTCGCCGAAGTCCGTCGATGGCGCTGGATCCAGTCGAACGGAATCCCCTCGTAGGCCAGATCCGAGCGCACATTCTTGGGGTAGGGCGACATCGAGAGGTCAATCAGGCCCAAGGGTTGCTCGGGCATCGGGCTGTTCTGCGGCCCCGATCGTGTGCGCAACACAAGGAAGGATCTCATGCGAACTGTTCCGCATGGCGAGCTAAGCTCGGCGCCACGGACGCGCCGACCGCAACGTCCTCGACCGCCTACTCGCGCATTGCGCTGCTACCACCCCAAGAAGGGACCTGACTGATGGCATGGGATTTTTCGACCGAACCCGAATTCCAGAAGAAGCTCGATTGGATCGAGCAATTCTGCGAGGAGCGGGTTGGACCGCTTCACCACATCTTCCCCCATGCGGTTCGTCTGCCGGACCCCGTGGTCAAGGCCTACGTGCGGGACCTCCAGCAGGACGTCAAGGACCAGGGGCTCTGGGCGTTGTTCCTGGATGAAGAACTTGGCGGCCCCGGCTTCGGACAGCTGAAGCTCGGCCTCGTGAACGAGATCCTTGGCCGCTACCCGGCAGCTCCCCAACTCTTCGGAGCAGCGGCACCGGACACGGGCAACATGGAGATGCTCGCGGCCTACGGGACCGAGGAGCAGAAGAAGCGCTGGCTTGAGCCGCTCCTCAACCAGGAGATGTTTTCGGCGTACTCGATGACCGAACCCCAGGGCGGCTCCGACCCGAAACTGTTCAAGACTGCGGCCGTTCGGGATGGCGACGAGTGGGTCATCAATGGCGAGAAGTGGTTCACATCGGCGGGGCGCGTGGCGAACATCCTCTTCGTGATGTGCACGAACGGGATGTTCGTGGTGCCGCGCGATACCCCGGGCGTCGAGATCATGCCGGAGCCGCGCAACCACAATCACATCAAGTACAAGGATGTCCGCGTTCCGCTCGATCACCTGCTCGGGCCCGAAGACGGCGCGCACGTGCTCGCGCAGCGCCGCCTCGGCGGCGGGCGCATCCATCACGCGATGCGCACCATCGCCCAGTGCACGCTCGCGTTCGACATGATGTGCGAGCGCGCGCTCTCGCGAGAGTCGCACGGGGCCATCATCTCCGAGCACCAGATGGTGCAGGAGAAGATCGCCGAGTCGTACGCCAAGCTGAAGATGCTCCGCCTCTTCGTGCTCGAAACGGCGTGGAAGATGGATCAAACCTCAGCCCAGGACGCGCGCACCGAGATCGCGGCTGTGAAGTTCACGATGGCGCGCGTGCTGCGTGAAATCTCGTTCGATGCGCTCCAGATCCACGGCTCCCTGGGAACGACGGATCTGACGCCACTCCAGGACATGTATGCCGCCGCGCCCACCATGGGGCTGGCGGACGGAGCGGACGAAGTGCATAAGTCGACCGTCGCACGCCGTGTCCTTCGGGACTACGAGCCGCACGAGGGGCATTTCCCGCGCGAGTTCATCCCGTACAAGAAGGAAGAGGCGTGGCAGAAGATGGAGCCGGTCTTCGAGCTCCAGCCAGAACTCCGTGAGGCGGCCGAGCGCTGGAAGAAATTCCGCGAGAAGCGCGGCCGTTAGCGGCCAGCCCACCCACCGTTCCCCATCAGCGACATCGAGGAGCCTCGTGGCTGCCAGCGTTTCGACCGACAAACATTCCCTTCGTGCCAAATACCTCGAGGAGCGAGACAAGCGCCTCCGCCCCGATGGCAACGAGCAGTACCTGCGCCTCGCGGGCACCTCGCTGGCGCACTACCTGGCCGACCCCTACATGCCCGTGGTGGAACGCGAGCCGGTCACCGACCACGTGACCGTTGCGCTGATTGGGGGTGGTTTCGCCGGGCTGATCACGGGCGCGCGGCTCAAGGAAGCCGGCATCGACGATGTGCGCATCATCGAGAAGGCCGGTGACTTCGGCGGGACCTGGTATTGGAACCGCTACCCGGGCGCGCAGTGCGATACGGCCTCCTTCGTCTACATGCCGCTCCTCGAGGAGACGGGGCATGTACCGACGGAGAAGTACGCGCACGGTCCCGAGATCCTCGAACACAGTCAGCGCATTGGGAAGCAGTTCCACCTCTATGACAACGCGCTCTTCCACACCGAGGTAAAGGACCTCAAATGGGATTCAGAACGATCGGTGTGGATCGTGCGTACCGACCGCGGGGATGCGTTCACTGCCCAGTACCTGACCATGGGGACGGGTCCGCTCCACGTGCCGAAGTTGCCCGGTCTCGACGGCATCGACGACTTCAAGGGGCATTCGTTCCATACGAGCCGGTGGGACTACGGCTACACCGGGGGTGACCCGTCCGGCACGCTGATGGAGAAGCTTGCCGACAAACGCGTCGGGCTCATCGGGACGGGGGCCACTGCGGTGCAGTGTGTGCCGCACCTCGCGAAGGCCTGTGGCGAGCTCTTCGTCTTCCAGCGCACGCCTTCTTCTGTCGATGTGCGCGGCAATCGGCCCACCGACATGGCGTGGTTCGAGAACGAAGTGCTGGAGCCGGGTTGGCAGCAGAAATGGCTCGACAACTTCGCGGCGAACCAGACGATGCAGCGCGTGTCAGAGGACCTGGTGCAGGACGGCTGGACCGAACTCGCCGGCCGCGTGCGCAGTCGGATTCGCGGCTTGCCGTTCTGGAAGATGACGCCCAAGAACATGCTCGCCGCGTTCGAAGACCTCGATGACGAGAAGATGAGCGAGATCCGCGCCCGCGCAGACGAGACCGTCAGCGACGCGGAGACAGCGGAGAATCTCAAGGCCTGGTACCGGCAGCTCTGCAAGCGGCCGTGCTTTCACGACGAGTATCTCCAGGCGTTCAATGAGCCCGGAACCACGCTGGTCCATACCAACGGGAAGGGCGTCGAGCGCATCACCCAGAATGGCATCGTGGCAAACGGCCAGGAGTACCCGCTCGACTGCATCATCTACGCATCGGGTTTCGAGGTCGGCACCGACATCACTGGCCGAAATGGCTTCGAGTTGACGGGCCGCGACGGACTGAAACTCTCGGACGCCTGGGCGGACGGGATGAAGACGATGCACGGCATCCACACCCACGGCTTCCCCAATCTGTTCATCCTTGGCGGGTTCCAGGGCGGTGCGTTGATTTCCAACGTGCCCCACAACTTCGTCGAAGCGGGTCGGACGATCGCCATGATGGTCCGCCACGCGATCGACAACGGTCACAAGGAGATCGAAGTCACGCAGAAGGCCCAGGACGGCTGGATCAAGTTGCTCCGCCGAGGTCGTGGGAACTTGATTGGTGCGCTTTCAGACTGCACGCCCGGCTATTACAACAACGAGGGCCAGCCGGCAGGCACGGGCTCCGAGCTGCAGGTGGGCTACCCCAAGGGCCCCGTAAAATTCTTCAAGTTCCTCAAGCAGTGGCGGGAGTCGGGAAGGTTCAAGGGCATCGCGTTCCGTTAGTTCGTCATGGACAAAGCCTCACCGCGGCCCGAGTGCCTTCCGCAAGAAATACAGCGAGTCTCTACGCTGCATCACGGGTTGTTCCTGGGGCCGCCCGATCCGTCCTATCCTGAACTGGGTTCCCGCACGAACTGAGGTTTCAATGGCTGAGCGAGATCCGGAAGGTCAGATCAGCGTTGAGCAGCGCGACCACATCCTGCTCATGGGCATCGATCGGCCCGAGAAGCGCAATGGGCTCACCCCACAGATGTGGGGACAGCTTCGCGACGCCTATACGCGCCTGGACGACGAAGACGACCTTCGCGTCGGCGTCCTGTTTGGCCACGGCGACCACTTCACCGCGGGCCTCGACCTGCCCAAGTGGAGTGAAGGCATGAAGGGGAATGCCCCGGCCTCGCGTGGCCCCAGCCGGGTCGATCCAGCTGGTCTTTCCGGTCGGCACTGTCGAAAGCCGATCGTCTGCGCGGTACGCGGGATCACCTACACCGCCGGCATCGAGTACATGCTCGGTGCCGACATCGTGGTGGCCGCCGATGATTGTCGCTTTTCCCAGCTCGAGCCCAAGCGCGGCATCATGGCGACCGGCGGAGCCACGGTTCGTTTCGTCGAGCGGGGAGGGTGGGGCAATGCCATGTACCACCTGCTCGTGGTCGATGAGTTCGACGCGGCAGAAGCGCTTCGCTGCGGGCTGGTGCAGGAGATCGTGCCCGCGGGCCAGGAACTCGAACGGGCGATCGAGCTGGCGACCAAGATCACGCAGCTGGCGCCCTTGGCGATCCAGGCTACGAAGGCTTCTGCGCGGCTTTATGCGCTACAAGGGCAAGATGCTGCGGTCGCCGAGTTTCGCGAGACCCAACAGCGGCTCGCCAACAGCGAGGATGCGGCGGAGGGCGTCGCGTCCTTCGTCGAGCGACGAGACCCGGTCTTCAAGGGCCGGTAACCCCATTCCATTCGTTTGAACAAGGAGCTCCCATCTCATGGCCGAACTCAGCGGCGCCACGCTCATTGCCCGAAGCCTCAAGCAGCAGGGCGTCGAAGTCATGTTCGGCGTGGTCGGCTTTCCAGTCTTCGGGATCGCATCGGCGGCACAGGCCGAGGGCATCAAGTACGTCGGCATGCGTAACGAACAGTCGGCCAGCTATGCCGCCGCTGCGGTGGGCTACCTGACGGGCCGGCCCGGTGCTTGCCTCGTTGTGTCGGGTCCGGGAATGATCCACGCACTCGCCGGGCTCTCGAACGCCTGGTCGAACTGTTGGCCCATGATCGTGATCGGCGGTGCGAGCAACTCGTATCAGGAAGGCATGGGCGCCTTCCAGGAAGCGCCGCAGGTCGAGTCGGCGCGTCTCTACACCAAGTGGACGGCGCGTCCCGATTCGCCGCAGCGCATTCCGACCTACATCGAGCAAGCGGTGCGTACCAGCATCTACGGTCGCCCTGGTGCCATCTATCTTGACTTCCCGGACGACGTGATCTCCGCCCAGGTCGATGAGTCCATCGTCTCGTTCCCCGGGCGCTGCCCCGATCCGCCGCGCCCGCAGGCGGCCCCGAGTGACATCGAGAGCGCGGTCGATGTGTTGCGGTCGGCAGAGCGTCCGCTCGTGATCGTCGGAAAGGGAGCCGCGTATTCCAACGCGGAGGACGAGGTGCGGGCGTTCATCGAGGCCACGCAGCTGCCGTTCTTGTCTTCGCCGATGGGCAAAGGCGTCGTGTCCGACGAGCATCCGCTTTCAGTGGCACCCGGGCGTGCCCTCGCGCTCGGCGAGGCCGACGTGGTCGTGCTGCTCGGCGCGCGCCTCAACTGGATGATGCACTTCGGTCTCCCGCCGCGTTTCGGAGCCGGCGTAAAGACGATCCAGATCGACATCGCTGCGGAGGAGATCGGGCGCAACGTGCCTGCGGAAGTCGGCCTCGTCGGCGACCTCAAGTCGATCGTTGGGCAACTGAATGACGCGCTCGCCGCGAAGCCCTACCGGCTGGCCGCGGATGCGCCGTGGCGGGCGACGCTGGGTGACAAGGTCGACAACAACAAACAGGCCGTGCGCGCGATGATGGACGACGAGAGTGTCCCCATGGGTTACTACCGCGTCTTCCGGGAGATCCAGGAGCAGGCCCCGGCCGGCACGATCATCCAGGCCGAGGGCGCCCAGACGATGGACATCAGCCGCAGCGTGCTGATGCACGACGAACCGCGGCTGCGCCTCGACGCCGGGAGCTTTGGCACGATGGGAGTGGGCCTCGGCCAGGCGATCGCGGCACAGGTCGTTCACCCCGACAAGAAGGTGATCTGCATCGAGGGAGACTCGGCGTTCGGATTCAGCGGGATGGAGGTCGAGACGGCCTGCCGTTACAGGCTCCCGATCGTGTTCGTCATCGTGAACAACAACTCGATCGGAGGCGGGGTCAAGCAACTCCCCGAGGATCCTTGGGCCATTCCGCCGTCGGGCTACACCATCGACGCGGGTTACGAGAAGATGATCGAGGGATTCGGCGGCAAGGGCTACCTCGTCCGGACGCCGGAAGAACTCGGCGCCTCGCTGAAGCAGGCCCTGGACGACGACATGCCCAGCATCATCAACGTGCTCATCGACCCGAGTGCGCGAGGAAAGCCTCAGAAGTTTGCGTGGCTGACCCAGTAGCGCGGGCGAGGGTCCTGTTGGTGGACCTCAAGCGCGCGCCCAGGGCAGGAAAACGCTCAACTCCCATGCGTGGCCGTCGCTGGCGCAAGCATCATTGTGCTCGCTGGTCCGCAAGGCGCGTCGCGTGGCCGACCGCACCGAGCTCGCTGTAGAGATCGAGGGCTTCGTCGCGCAGACGGGCGTGAGTGGCGTCATCCCCGATGGCAAGGGCGAACTCTGCGCGTACCTCGAGCAGCTGGGGGTCGTAGGCGTGGGCGCCGGTGGCGGTGAGGACCGCCTGCGCACGCTCGATCGTCGCCTCGATCTCCGCACGGTCTTTGTCGAGGGAACCCGAAGACGATAGAACCCGGATGCGAGCGAGCAATGCGCGTGCCTCATCAACCCGACGCCCCGTACGCACAGCGATCTCGACGGCTTCGCTCGCGATCTCGCGTGCGCGGTCGACGTCGCCGAACCTGAGCTGCACCTCAGCAAGGGTCGCCAGGAAGCGCGGCTCGAAATAGCGTCCGACGCGTTCGTCTCGCCCGAGGTTCACGGAGAACTCGAGACTACTGCGCGCGGGCTCCCAGTCGGCGTTGAGGGCGAGCGCCTCGCCGAGGACCCCGTGGGCCCCGACTCGGGCGACATTGCTCCCGATCTTGTCGCACGACTCGACTGCGCGCCGGGCAACCGACGCTGCGGCGCGAGCGTCGCCAGCCGTCACCAGTACGTGCGCGTGAAAGAGGTCGTTCCAGCTGAGTTGCTCGTTCTCTCCGAACTCCCCTGCGAGTTCTTCGCAACGGCGGAACGCTGCTTCGGCCTCGGCAAAACAGCCGATGTCACCAAGGAACTGACCGCGGTGGCTAAAGGAGTTGGCCGTGCTGAACCCGACGGTTTCAATGCCGAGCCTTGGATCGGTCTCGTGGAGCGCCATCTGTTCGTCGCTCACTTGCATCGCGGCGTCGAGGTTTCCCACGCGCCAGAGGGCCCACTCATAGGTTTCGCGCGCCGACCAGCGCAGCTCCGGATCCCCGCTCGCATCCGCCACTGCGAGCCCTGCTTCCTGGATTGGGAGCGCACGTTCTGGATCATCGTCCGTGGAGTAGTTGGTTGCTAGGCCGTAGTGAAGCAGCACCTGGGCGCGAGCGTCGCCCGCTTCGATCGCCAGGGCCTTGCCTTCGTTGAAGGCTTGTACGACGCGTTCGTCGGTCATTCCCAGCCGCCAACCGAAATTCACCAGCGCCGAGATGGCCTGCAGTCGCAGCGGCGCAAGGTCGTCGGAGCGATCTCCGTGCAACAGTTCCGATACGCGTTCCCAATGGCCGACGGCCTCCGTCGGGCTGTCGAAACCTGCGGCCTCGGCCGCGCGCGCATGCCAGCGCGCTGCGGTGGGCTTGTCTCCTGCCTGCTCCCAGTGATAGGCGAGGAGCGCCGCATGCTCGCCGAGTTTGTCTTCATGCATCGCTTCGATCGCACGTGCAACCGACCCGTGGAGTTGTGCGCGGCGTTCACCGAGCAGCGACCGGTAGGCGACCTCCTGGGTCAGCGGGTGCTTGAACGCGTACTCCCGCTCCGGGTACAGCGCTCTTTGGAGTAGGAACTCGCCTTGGATCAGCGCCGCGAGCCCCTCGGCGAGGTCCTCCTCGGGAAGTCGAGCGACTTGCTCGAGGATCGACTCCGCGAATTCCTTCTGAATCACGGACGCGGTTTGCAGCAGCCGCTTCTCCCGCTCCGGGAGGCGGTCGACGCGGGCGGCGAGCACGCTGTGAACGGTGGCTGGGATCTCGAGCGTGGTGGTCGGCTCCAACAGCCGGTACGCGCCACGTTGACCGCTCAGACGTCCGGTCTCGATCAACGATTGCACGACCTCTTCCACGAAGAATGGGTTCCCACCGGTGCGCTCGAACACGCGCTCGGGAAGCGAGGCCAACGACGGATCGGTTCCGATCAGGTCGTCCAGCAACAACTCGATCGCCTCACGCCCGAGGGGTTGCAGGGGAATCTGTCGGTAGTACGACTTCGACATCCAGTCCGCGTGATACTCGGGCCGGAAGTTCACGAGCATCAGCGTTCGGTGCCCCTGGGTGGCGTCCACCGCGTGCGCCAGGAAGGCGTCGCTCCCGGGATCGATCCAGTGGAGATCGTCCAACAGGATCACGGTCGGTTCGCGCTCGCTCCGCGCTTGCTGAAGATGTCGGATGAAGCCAAACAGCTGCTGCTGCCGGCCCTCGGGGCTCATCGCCGGAGCGGGGTGAGCCGGGTCGGGGACCCCCAGGAACTCGAACAGGAATGGCAGCATGCCGTGGAACTTCTCGTCGAGCAGCATCAGCTCGCCCGTGATCTTGCGTCGGACTTCGTGATCGCTGTCAGACTCCTCGATCTCGAAGATGCTTCGCAGGATCTCGAGGAGCGGTAGGTTCGGAACCGTCTTTCCGTGGGCGGGGCAGTGCGCGTCGTTCACCTGGATGCCGCGCGCTCGGCAGTGCTCTACGAACTCGGCGCAGAGTCGGCTCTTGCCGGTGCCGGCTTCGGCGACGACCCCTACTACCTGGCCGTTCCCTGCGATCGCCTCGGCCAGAGCGTTGTCGAGGCTGGCCATCTCGCGATCGCGACCAACGAACTTCGCGAAACCGCGGGCGCGCGAGCGGTCGAGGCGCGTTCGTAGCTTGCCCACACCTTCCAGCTCGAACACCTGCAACGGCTCGTTCGCGCCCTTGAGGTCGAACTCGCCGAGGTCGCGCAGGTCGAAGTAGCCTTCGACGAGGCGTGCCGTGTGCTCGGTCAGGTAGGTGCTATCCGCAGCCGCTCGGGACTCCATCCGCTGCGCCAGGCCGACCGTGTGACCCTGTGCGGTGTAGTCCATGCGCAGGTCGTCGCCGATTTTTCCGACGATGACTTCGCCAGAGTTGAGGCCGATGCGCGCTGAAAGGCTGATGCCCTCAGTGCGTCGCAGCTCGTCGGCGTACTTGCGCAGCTCGCTTCGAAGATGAAGTGCCGCAAAGCAGGCGCGTTGTGCGTGGTCTTCGTGGGAGATTGGCGCACCGAAAAGGGCCATGATGCCGTCGCCGGTGTACTGATTGACCGTGCCCTCGAAACGGTGCACGCCTTCGGCCAGGATCGCGAAGAATCGATCGAGGAGCGTGTGCCACTGCTCTGCGCCCACCTGCTCCGCCAGCTCCATCGAGCCCTTCACGTCGGCAAACATCACCGTCACATGCTTGCGCTCGCCTTCGAGGACGGACTTCGATTGCAGGATCCTGTCGGCGAGGTGCTTGGGCGTGTAGTCGCGGGGATTACGCTCTACGGCTTCGGCCGCGACGGCCGTCGCACCCAATGGAGAACCGCAGCCATTGCAGAACCGGGACTCCGGCGGAGGCGTCGCCCCGCAGCGCGCACAGGTGATCTCGAGCTTGGCGCCACAGCCATTGCAGAAGGGTGAACCGGCCGGGGGATTGTGTCCGCAGTTCACGCAGGTCATCGGCGGACCCATCTTATCGATTCGATCAGGTGGGTGCCCGCGAGATCCCCGTTTCACTTCTCGGCTGTGGCCCCTGTCCGAAACGGTCGCTGCACCGCCGGTGATGATCGCCACCTTGCCTGCAAGGTCTCTTGTGGCCGAGTCCTCCAGGAGAAACCGCAAAATAATCGCTGCTTCGATTGTGAAGCCCAGTCCAACGATGATACTAGTTGATGAACATCGAGCGCGTGCCAGTTTCGTCGGTCTGCGTTCGCAGCTGAGTCGCGAGGAGAGTCGCTTCATGAGCCTTGAAGCCTTCGACGCGCATCAGCTGCCGCGCCCCAAGAGCGCCCCGAACGCGTGCGAACGTCTTCCGAGGCAATGCCGCGCTGAAGTGCTGCGACCCTTCGTAACCAGGAGATCTCCATGACGACGTCCTCAACGAAGTCCGAACCCATATTGTTGGAAGAAACCCGCAATGGGGTCCGGATCCTTCGGATGAACCGGCCGGAGGTGAAGAACGCGCTCTCGAACGACCTGACCCGGGAACTCGTTCGCTGTCTTGAAGAAGCTGGATCCGACGACGAGGTTCGGGTGATCGCACTAACGGGCAATGGCGGCGCGTTCTGTTCGGGGGCGGACCTTACTCCGAGACAACCCGGAGATCCCAAACCTGATTCGGTGGAGCAAACCACGGAGGTCGTTGTCCAGCTGGTCACCCGAATGCGCGTGACCTGTGAGAAGCCCGTCATCGCGGGCGTCAATGGCGTCGCGGTGGGGGCAGGGCTTGCGCTGGCCATGTGCGCCGACATCCGGATGGCCAGCTCGGCAGCCCGCTTTCATCCCGGCTATGCGCGTGTCGGAACCTCGCCCGACTGCGGACTCTCGTGGACATTGCCGGCGGCCATCGGACGCGAGCCGGCGATGCGGTTCTTTCTCGAACCGCAGATGCACGATGCCGAGGCAGCACTCGCACTGGGTATTGTGGGCGAAGTGGTCGAAGCCGATGGCTTCGATCAGGCCTTTGTTGCCTATTGCGAGAAGATCGCCGAGATCGCACCGCTCGCCGCAACCCAGACGAAGCGCCTGGTCTCGCGGATCGGACTCCCGGATGACCTCGAAGCGCATCTTCGCGACGAGCTGAAGTACGCAGCGCGCGGGTTGATGAGTGAGGATGGCCGAGAGGCCAGGCGCGCGATGCGCGAGAAGCGCAAGCCCGTCTTCGGGGGAAAGTAGCCGCGTACCAGGGGCGCCCTTTCCATCAGGAGCCCTGGCTCTCGCACCCGTGCGGCGGCTGGGAAGCCATATTGCCAAGCGGTGCTCGCTCGCAATTAGTATCATAGTTGTTCACTGGCCACGGGGAACCTCGACATGACCGATACGACAACGGGTAAGCAACTGGTGGACCCCAGCGGCTATGGCGTCAACGGCCCGCCTCACGAGTTGTTCCGCCGGCTGCGAGCGGAGTCGCCAGTTCATTGGTGTGAGATGTCTCGGGTCGAGTCCTTCTGGGCCATCACCCGTCACGAGGACATCCGAACCATCTCGAGTCAGCCGGAGCTTTTCATCAACGAGCTGGGCATCAACCCGCGGCCGGTAGATGAGCCTGCCGAAGCGAACGCGGCCTTTCGGGTCGTGATCGGTACCGACGGGCAGGAGCACCGAGATCTCCGGAAGGTGGCCATGCCGAGCCTCACGCCCAGGGCGCTGGCTACGGTCGAAGCTTCGATGCAAGAGAGCGCCAAGCGGCTCGTCGACGAGTTGGCCAAGGACGGGGGCGAGGGCGAAACCGACCTCGCCATGGACATGGCCGTGCGACATCCACTGCGTGTGCTCTGTAGAGCTCTCGGCGTGCCCGAGGAGCAGGAGGAGACGATTCGTGATCTTTCGAATCGACTCTTCGCGGCCGACGACGACGAGTTGGGCGGAGGGGCGACTCCCGCGGAGTTCAAGCGTCTTGGCCAGGAGTTCATCGAGCTGTTTCTGCCGATCATTGCCGATCGCCGCGCGAACCCGACAGACGACCTCGCCAGTGTGATCGCCAATGGGAAGATTGGTGGCGAGGCGCTCGGTCCGGTGGAGACCCTCGGTTACTACCTGATCACCTTCAGTGCCGGCCATGACACGACCAAGAACGCGCTCGCGGGCGGATTCCGGGCGTTGATCGAGAACCCTGGCGAGTTCAGCAAGGTCCAGAACGACCCCACCCGAAGCGGAGAATGTGTCGAGGAGATCGTGCGCTGGACGACGCCGGTGAATTACATGAAGCGCACGGCGACACGCGACGTGGAAATCAACGGGCAGAAGATTCGCGAAGGCGAGGCGGCCATGATGTTCTACGCCTCCGCGAACCGCGATGAGTCGGTGTTCGAGGATCCGTACTCGTTCTCGATCGCGCGAAAACCGAACCGACATCTGGGCTTCGGTCACGGCGAGCATTTCTGCATGGGCGCCCATTTTGCACGGCGTTCCCAGCGAGCGATCATCGAGGAGTTGTCTCGTCGGGTCGAGCACTGGGAGATCATCGGCGAACCGGAGTGGATCTCGTCGAGCTTCGTGGTGGGCCTGAAGCACCTCCCGGTTCGCTACCGGATCCGCACTGCCAACTAGCCTAGCCATCGCGCTCAGTGGCACCTCGGTGCCCGATCAAGACAAGATCCCGCGCTCCACCAAGGCAGCGCCCAAAGAACGGAGAGCAGCATGAGTCTGAAAGTCGAGGACCGCTACAAGGCGATTCGAGTTGAAGTCGAAGAGGGCCGTGCGCGAATAACCTTCAACCGGCCGGGGAGGCACAACGCGATCTCGCAGACGCTCCTGGCCGAGCTCGAGCACGCGCTGTGGGAAGCCGACGACGACAACTCCGTGCACTGCGTGATCGTGCGAGGTGCGGGGCGCTCGTTCTGTTCCGGCTACGACCTGACCGAGAGGATCGGCAGCAAGAAGGACTCCGGCCGGCGTACGGGCCGCAGCCATGACGACGACACCTGGCTGATGGAGCGCAACAATCGACGTATTCGCGCACTCTGGGAGATGCACAAGCCGACCATCGCGCAGGTACACGGAAACTGCCTGGCTGGCGGCACCGACCTCGCGATGGCCTGCGACATGGTGATCGCCGCCGACGATGCGCGGATCGGATTTCCCGCCGCCCGCACGATGGGCGCACTCCCGAATAACCTCTGGCTCTACAACTGCGGCCCACAGTGGGCGAAACGGCTGCAACTCACCGGCGACTCGATCAGCGGCGAGGATGCCGCGAAGATCGGTCTGGTCATGAAGTCTGTCCCTGCCGATCTCCTCGAAGACGAGGTGGAGGGCCTGGCGGACCGCCTCGCCCTGATCGATCCCGACCTGTTGGCCGCCAACAAGCGCATCACCAACCTCGGGCTCGAATTGATGGGGGCCCAGGTGCTGCAACGCCTCGCGGCCGAGAACGACGCGCGTGCCCACCACGCGAAGGCGGTCAGGGACTACGTCGGTACCGTGAAGGAACACGGCCTCAACGAGACCCTGAGACTCCGGGACGAGCCCTTTGGCGAGGGCTTCGCGCATGTCGAAGAGCCCGAAGGCCGCGGCCGACCCACGAAGCTGCAGAGCCCGCCTCGGCGGAACTTCGAATAGAGCGCTGCGTCGGCTTTGCCCTTGCCGAGGTCGGCAACGAGCACGCTCGCTCGCGGATCGTCGCGGATCGTCGCGGCTGGGTGCGGGTTCGGCTCCATGCCGAGGCGGATCGTGTCCTACGTCGAGCAGCGGCTGGTCGAATAGACTCGTGAGGCAGCAGCTCGATGGCCACGTCGGCCATGTGGACGCGCACCCACCGGATCACTCGTGTTGCATTCGGAGCACTCGAGTACACTTGGGCGCATCATGGATGACGGCGGTAGCCGATTCCGGGGCCGTGACTTTCTCAAGCCCACCGCTGGCCTAGCGGCAAGCCTGACCCTCGCGCCACTGCCCCGCCGTGCGGGGAGCGACGACAGCAACGAGTCGGAACGACGTGCGGCTCCCTGGGTGGAACGTCCTTTCGAAATCTCGTTGGCCGAGTGGTCGCTCTACAGAGCGTGCTTCGACCGGGTCACTCGCTTCGACCCCTGCGCCAACACGCTCCAAGGCCCCAGCGATCGGTCCCCGCTTGCTGCCGATGGTCATCCGCTCGAGTTTCCTGCGTTTGCTGGACGGGCGTACGCGATCGCCGCGGTCGAGTACGTCGACAGCATCCGTTTCGATCGAGCGAAGGACCAGGCCTATCTTCGCGATTCCAGGGGGCGGGGTTGAAGAGGCTCGGTTCTCTCTTCGGCCGGTCCCGAATGGCCGCGTAGGCCGCGCTGGCGGGCGCAGGCTTCCTTGTCGCCTTCCTGATCTTTGGGCCCGCTACAGACGACGCGGGCCCTGCTTGGGAATCGGACGGCACCTCCGGCGGCGAGACCCCTCCTTGGGTCGGGGCGCGCGGTGCAGCTGGCTCGTCCCTGGCCCGCGGTACGGAGCGCATTCTGCTCGAGCAGGGCGCGATCGCCGTGGTCGTGGAGGCGGGGCCGGGGTGGTGCGGACGACGTGCACGGGTTTCATTCCGGGCACCGGGGCCGGCACCGCTCGAAGATCGCGAGGCGCTCCAGCAGTTGGTGGCCGCGTTGCGGCCGGTCCTGGATCGAGAGTGCCCTCCGGCCGAGGAGCTGGAGATCCGCGGCGAAGCTGGCCCGAGCCGCCTATTCGACGCCCGTGTTCGCGCCAGCCACGATTGGCGGCTCGAGCTGCGTGAGGCGGAGCTCGTGGTGCAGAGCGGGCACTTCGGGCCGATCCAGGCGATCGCCTTCGCCCCGGACGGCAATCTGGTTGCAACGGGTGCGGCCGACGGAACGGTGCGGCTCTGGGACCTGGCCACCCGCAAGGAGGTCCGTGCGTTGCGAGGCCACGCTTCCGTGGGGGCCGTCGCCTTCAGCCCCGACGGCCGACGGCTGGCCTCCGGCGGTGCCGGCCGGCATGCGACCGTGCGCCTGTGGCAGGTCTCGGATGGCCACCAGATCGAGGTTTACGAGAGCCCCGGCCGCGTCACGGCCCTGCGCTTCGCACCCGACGGCGGTTCGCTCGCCGTCGGCGGTGAAGACGGGCTCCTGGTGCACGGCCTGCCCGACGGCGAGTTGCTCCACCAGATCGGGTTCCTTCAGGAACGCGCGGCTGGGCTCCGCCGAGAGATCGACGAGGGCGGCGCGCTCGCGTTCGGGCCGGCTGACGGGTCCTTATGGGCCGCGCATACCCGCGAGGATCGCGTCGGAATCTCGCTCTCGGACGTTGGGGAGGCCCGTGTCATTGAGGGGATCCCGCTGAATCTTGAGGGGCGGCCCGGCCGCAAGGCGCACGTGGCGACGGCGTTTCGGCCCGATGCCGGAGGCTTCCTGCTCGCCGCGAGCGAGTACGGCGCCGCGCCCAGGATCTCCGAGTGGCGGCTCCCCGACGCGACCCGACTGCCGGATCGAACCGTTCCCGCGTTCCGGAGTGCGCGCTTCAGCCACGACGCGCGGCTGCTCGCCTACGTGGACCGGGATGCCGCCGTGCTGCCGATCGATGGCGGCCCACCCGTTCCGATCGATGCCTCCCGTCCCGGCAGCTCCGGGTTCGGTTATTCGAGAAGCTCGCGGGGTTTGGAGTTCAGTCCGGACGGCCGACTCCTCGCCCTCGCCGGAACCCGGCAGCGGTTCCGCTACGTGCCGGCGGATCGGGTTCCCGGGGGAGGGAAGGGTTCGTGCGGACGCGGCAAGGTGGTCTGCGTTCCCGGCTATACGTCGCTCACTTGGAACGAAACTTCGCTTCTGGTCGCCGATTCGACCAGCGGTCGCACGGTTGCGGAGCTGACCTCCGCGCTGAGTGCCGTCCGTTCGCTGTCGTTCAGTCCTGACGGCCGCTACCTCGCCAGCGGCTCGGTGGGCCCGGCGGGCAGCGGGAGAATCGCATTGGACCTATCGAGCGGTGCCGGCGGCTCGGTCGGAACGACTGCGGCGCCAGTGCGGGTATGGGATCTCTCGACGGGGCGATCCCAGGTCTTCGCGATGCCTACCGGCGCGCAGTCGGGAGGCTCGAGAGAGCCGGGCGTCACCTTCGCGGACAACGGGCGCCGGCTACTGGCCCTCGGCGGCGCGGACCGAAAGCTGATGGAGTGGACGTTCCCGGAGGGTCGTGCGGGCGCGGACCACCCATGTCGCCAACGTCATCAGAACCTCAGCGTCGGACCCGACGGCGCGGTCCTCTGCATCGATAACGGGGCCCGGTTGATCGACCCGGCGACGGGCGCAACCGAGGAAATCCCGGGCGCGCCCCGTAGCAACGTCGATGCCCACGCCACGAGCCCCGACCGCCGCTTGCTTGCGATCGCCTACCTGAAACAGGTGGTTGTCTACGACCTTCGCACCCTCCGACGGGTGTCTGACTTTGGGTGGGATCGGCCAGGTGGGTTCGCGGACGATCTGGCGTTCTCGAACGATGGGCGGCACGTCGCGGTACTGGTGGACTCGAATCACGTGCTCCTCTTTGATGTGCGTTCGGGCAAGGAGCTGCGGCGTGTCGAGACGCCGCCGAGCCTCTCCATCGCGATGCACCCAAACGGCCGGCGGTTGGTCACGGGTCGGCGCGACGGAATGATCGACGTGTGGGAGTTTCCGCGCCTCGTCTACCGCGCGGCCCTGGCGGGACACGCGGACGCTGTGGCTTCGTTGGCGTTCGATCCGCGTGGCGAGCTGCTGGCGTCGGGAAGTCACGACGGGACGATCAAACTCTGGGGCGGCAGGGGCGACACGCTCCGAGCCACCCTCATCGCATCGGGCGTTGACGACTCCATCGTGCTCACGCCCGACAACTACTATCTGAACACGCGGCGTGGGGTCGATGCCGTCGCGTTCCGGCTCAACGGGCGGAGCTTCCCGGTGGAGCAATTCGATCTCATCTTCCACCGCCCCGACCTCGCGCTCGAAGCCATCGGACGGGCCCCGCCGGAGCTCGTCGCGAGCTATGCGGCCGCCTATCGCAAACGCATGGAGCGGATGGGCTTCGAGGGGACTCTCCCTGCAAGTGTTATGCACTTGCCCGAAGCCGAGTTCCTGGGCGAGGTGCCGTTCGCGACCGAGCGTCGCGAGATCCCGATCGAGCTCCAGGCGCGGGACCTCGGCGGTCGTCTCGATCGCCTGCAGCTCTACGTCAACGACGTGCCGATCTTCGGCAGCAAGGGGCTCCCGGTCGAGGCCGACCCCGACAAGGTGGAACGCCGCTCGCTGCTAATCCCGCTCTCCGCGGGGTTGAACCGGATCCAGCTCTTGGCCCTGGATCGCAGCGCAGTCGAGTCGCTTCGCGACACCCGGCTCGTCAGCCACATCGGGGAGACCGAAGCGCCCGACCTCTACGTGCTCTCGATCGGGGTCTCTGACTACGACGACGACCGGCTCGACCTGACATTCGCCGCCAAGGATGCGCGTGACGTAGCGGAGACCTTTGCTCGCGCCGCCGGCGGCTTGTTTGCCGAGGTGAAGGTCAAGACCCTGCTCGACGGCGACGCTACGCGCCGCTCGATCCTCGCCGCGCGATCGTTCCTCGAGGAGGCCGGTGTCGACGACCAGGTGGTCGTGTTCGTGGCCGGCCATGGTTTCCTGGGTCCGAACCTCGAATACTACTTCGGGACGCCAGACGTCTCCCCGACCGAGCCGGCCGAGCGGGGGCTTCCCTACTCGGATCTCGAAGCCCTGGTGGACGGGATCACGTCGCGAAAGCGCTTGATCCTGATCGACTCGTGCCACTCCGGAGAGGTCGATCCGAGCGCACGGACTCGCGTGACCGGTACAGCGATTCAGGGTGCGCGGGGCCCGCTCCAGACCCGCGCCTTGAAGTTGGTCGGCGACGAGGGCGCCCCGAAGGTCGGCCTTGCCGGCTCGTTCGTCCTCTCCCAGCAGCTGTTCGCCAACCTCCAGCGCGGCACCGGGGCGGCCGTGCTCTCGTCGGCGCGGGGCTTCGACTTCGCACTCGAGTCGCCCGAGTGGGGGAACGGCGCGTTCACGCTGGCGGTTGTCGAGGGCCTGCGGGACGGCCGTGCCGATCGCGACCGGAGCGGCGGTGTCACCGTTTCGGAGCTGTCGGACTGGCTGCTCACTCGGGTTCCGGAACTGACTGGAGGGCGCCAGATCCCAGACGCCCGGGCCGAGAACCTGGCGCTCGACTTCACGATCTTCACTCCATTGGAGGCCACAACGCCATGAGTCCGTACCACGCTCTCGGAGGATTCCTCGTGCTCTTGATCGGCGTGTCGGTGGCGGCCGATGCGGAATCAACCGGGCCGCGGACGCTCCTCGAGACGCGCGCCCTTCGCGTGATCGTCGACGAGGGCGGCGCGTGGTGCGGGCAGGCGGCGGCCCACGTGCACTTCCTCGCGGACGAGCGGAGCGTGTTCGAGGACGACAACTACATCCAGCGGGTGATGGCCGGGCTCTCGGCGATCCTCGAGTTGGACTGCGAGCGCGCCGAGTCCGTCTCGATCGATGGCTGGGTCCGGGAAGATCTCGTCTACGCAGCCACCGCGGCGGTGTCAAAGGGATGGCGTGTGGAACGCGACGATGTCTCGGTCCGGGCGGCCAGTGCTCTGCCGCTGCCGCGCCATGAAGCGCTGCCCGGGGCGGAGTCGGTGACACCGAGCGATGACCGCGTGGCGGCGCCCGCGGCGTCGTCATCGCTCCCGGAATACGCGAAAGGGCCGCAAACGAGCGAGCCATCGGCGCAGGCGTCCGCCGCGGGAGAGCCGGTGCGGCTCCGAGCCAGCCACAGCAATGCTGGCTGGACGTTCTATCTGCAGTTCCTCGACGCGCCGCAGTCGGTCGAATACCGGCTCGCAGGGGCGAGCGCATTCGAGCCGACCGGGTTCCAGGAACTCCGAGATCAGCGGACGGGGCTGCCGGTTCCCTTCACTCACTTCTCGTTGCCGAGCGGCACGGCCGCCCAGGAGATCGAGATCAGGTTCCGCGATGTCGCCGGACAGGTGCAGGGTCCGTACCGGTTGCCCTTCGATCCGGAGCACTCGATCCGTTCCCAAGCGAAGGGGATCCTGGACCAGATGTGGACCGCGTGGATCGACAGCAACGAATCGGAGTGCTCGATGGGAACGATCAAGGAGCCGTGCCTGCTCGTCTATTTCACCCACCTGATCTCGTGGCGGTGTGGCCTCGCGCGGATCCGCTTCGGACTCGACGACGAGCCCCTGACGAGGGAGTTTCCGCTTCCGACCTGCGAGCCTGAGGACAGCATCGCCATCAGCTCGGACACCCAGATCTATATCCGCGCCCCCGTGACGACCCGCGAGGTCCGAGTCCAGCTTGATTACTACGACGGAACGACCTCGAAGCTCCGGAGCTTCCGGCCCTAACATCTCTGCTACGCAACCGGGGGAACGCCGGGGAAGGGCGCGGCATTTCGGGCTCGCATCAGCCCTCAGCGAAGGCGCCCTCGATCGGCGTATTGCCGTCGAGCAGATCGACCACACGGTTGGCTGTCGAGGGCTGACGCAGCGCTTCAAGGATGCACCCCGCAACGTTCTCCCGGCTGACGTCGAAGCCCTCTCCGGCGGCCAGGCTCGTGCGAACCCGGCCGCTGCCCGCTTCGTCAGTCAGTCGACCGGGCCGTAGGATCGTCGCGGGCACGTCGCTCTCGAGGAGACGTTGATCCGCCAGCAGCTTGGCGACCATGTAGTGGCGCATGGCAGGCGCCGCCTCCAGGGGCTGTTCGGCACGCAAAGCACTCACCATCACGAAGTGATCCACATCGCGCGCTTCACTCTCGGAAATCGCGCGGATCGCACCGTAGAGATCGACGAGGAGTGTCTTGTCACCGCCCGTCGAACCGCCCGAGCCGGCCGTGAAGACCACCCGGTCGCAGCCGTCGAAGGCGTGAAAGAAGTCGCCTTCGAGATCGCCGACGACCGCTTCGATCCCTTGGGCCTCGAAGCGCGCGCGCTGTTCGTCGTTTCGCACCATGGCGCGGATCGGGAGTTCGGCGTCCTTGGCCTTCTGGCAGAAAAGGCGCCCGATCTGTCCGTTGGCGCCGATCGTGAGAATCTTCGACATGTTCCCTCGTTCGCATTCGTGAGTGATCGGCTGGAACTCGAGTCGAGTCGTAGCACGTGCCCCGACCGGTTCACCCTTAGAACGCCCGCTCAGACGAGAAACGCTCGGAACGCTTTCGCACTCCGGGCGGGTACCGCCGACGCGATGCCAAGCGTCGTCTCACGCCGCGTGCTTGTCTCCGCCCTCGGCGAACTGTGGCGCGTGCTTCCCGTAGACGTGATCGCCGACGGCGCAGATATGCTCCCGCTCATCGGCCGACAGGGGCCCGGCATCGAGAGCCCGCACGGCCTCCTGCATTTGGGCGCGATCCGCCGGGCCGCATAACACCACGTCGACGGCCTCGTTCGAGAGGCAAAAGCGATAGCAATCCCGCGCGGCCAGGGGCTTTACCCCCTGCGGCATCTTGGCGTCATCGAGCAGGTGCCCCCACCTCGTGGCCGTGTACGCGACGACCCCGGGGCGCTGCTGCTCCGGGAGGTAAGGGAATACGTCGGTCTCGGCGCCCCGGTGGACCGCGTTGTAGCGGAGCATGAACACATCAAAGGGACTCGCACCGCGCGTGGAATCGGCAAAGTGCCCTTGGAGCGAGGGTCTGTTGTGCGTACTGAGCATGAGGTGGCGCACTTTCCCCTGTTCCTTCAGGCGCAGTGCCGCCTCGACGAGACGTTCGCTCGGAGGCTGATTCCACATGCCCAGCAACAGGAAATCGAAGTACTCGACGCCGGCGCGGCGCAAGGCCAGTTCGACGGAGGGGCCCATCAAGGAGGCGACGCGGCTGTACGACTGGACCGTCAGGACGATTCCTTCGCGGTTCTTGCGCGCCAGGTTGCGGATGGCCTTGCCGAAGGCGGGTCGCCGGATCGAACCCCAGTACAAGTAGTTGACGCCCTGCTCGACGGCCTCTTCGACGATGGCGGCGTCTTTCACGAAGCTCGATCCAATGCCGAGACGGCTCACCTGGATGCCGGTCGATCCGAAGGGTACGTGGCTGTTCCAGTCGATCATGGGGGCTCCTCGGTACTCGGCATGAACTTAACACGCGCGCCGCAGGCGGGTCGGGCCCAGCGAAGCCAATCGCGGTCGAAGCGGAGCGGAGGAGCTCCGAACAGCGCAGCTGGCGGCCCGGCTGATCCAACGCGATGGCGCCAAGATGTCCGCCCCTGACCCGGCGGCAATCAGAGTGCGTGAGCCTCACAACGGCGTATGCTTCCAGATGACTTTCGAAGGAGAATTCCATGAGATTCTGGTTTGCAGTTCTCCTCGCGACGGCGCTCACAGCCCAGGTCGCGATCGCGGCGGACTACAACTACACGATGGTCGTTGAGGTCACGGAACACAGCTATCTGCGGCAGGCAGCGTCGACGTCCTCGGAGGTCGCGTCGGAATTGCCGGCGGGTGGCCGTGTGGCTACCGACCCCGTGACGATCGAGACGCCCTACGACGCGAACTGCAAGAACTGGTATGCGGCCGAGTATCGGATGTCCCACGACATCACGGTGCACGGATTCATCTGCACCCGACTGACGAGAGTCGTTCGCTGAACCTACGCCTCCGGACCGGCTCGCCCCCGGGGCGCTCGTTCTCACGGGTGTACATGATCGACCGGGTGCACCCGATCGACCGGAAGAATCGGTGAGCGACGGAGCGATGCCTTCGGGCGACGATGCGCTCGAACCGGAGTTTCGGTTGACGGAGACCGCGGCCGAGGCGAACGACTGGGGGCTGGTGTTGTTCTCGGCCGGGATCCCGTTTCGTGTCGCGCGCGTGCCGCACGGTTATGCGTTGCAGGTGCACCGGCGGAACATCGAGCGTGCGGATTCCGAACTGCAGGCCTACACCGCTGAGAACGCCGCATCGGTTGCGGCGAAGGCTGATGCGCCGCCGGTTGAATTCAGGGGCGCGGCACCGCTCTACGCGGCGATGGTCGTTTCGCTCAGCATGTTCTGCTTCTATTCAGTGACGGGGCCGAGTCGGCCCGATGTCCGCTGGTTCGCGGAAGGGAGCGCCCACGCCTCGCTGATTCGCGCTGGAGAGATCTGGCGCGCGGTGACTGCGCTCAGCCTCCATGCGGATTTCGCGCACCTGGTTTCGAATATGTTATTCGGAACGTTCTTTCTCGCAGTTCTGGGCCGGAGCCTCGGCCCCGGGGTCGCGTTTGGCCTCGTGCTCCTGTCGGGCGCCGGGGGGAATCTTGCGAACGCCTTCTTGCGGAGTACTGGCCACATCTCGATCGGAGCATCGACCGCCGTGTTCGGTGCCGTCGGCGTTCTGTGCGGGTTCGAGATCGTGAGGCGGGCGCAGCGTGGCGACCGCTGGCGCCTGGTGATCGCGCCCTTCGGCGCCGGTCTCGCTGTGCTCGCCATGATCGGCTCAGGGGCGGGTCGAGTGGACGTGTTTGCTCATCTCTTTGGCCTGCTCGTCGGGGTTCCCCTCGGAGTGTCCGCTCGCTTTGCGATGCAACGTCCACCCGGCGGCCGGGCGCAGTCAGGCGTCTTCGTGATTTCCATCATTGCGCTGCTCGCGAGCTGGCAGCTGGCTCTCGCCTGAGATGGATGAATCGAGCCTCGCCTCAGGGGCGGTAGATGCCTCTCGTCGGCTGGGGCTCGATCGGTTGGAGTGCACGCGCCACCAAGGCGGGATGGTCGGCGGGAATCCTTGTCGCCCGGAAGGCGCCGAACGGATTGTCGGCGGCACCGGCGGGAACCCAGCCGTCTTCCGCTTCGACCCCTTCGCTGTAGGGGTTCAAGTACTCCCAGACGATCTCGTCGTTTGAGTTCAACTCGAAGAAGCGGCCCGCTGGCCCCTGACACACGAAGGTGTTTCCGTTCTCAAGACGCTCGGCACCCGAAACGAACGGGGCGAAGAAGGTCTCCGGATCGGGTGCCGTGTACACCCAAAGAGGATCAGCTGGCGCGAATGGTTCGCCGGCGGAAAGCTGGTAGTCACCGTTTTCGGTTAGCGGCGGGGTGATCTCGACAACGGTCGACCAGGGTTCGTTCGCACTCTGGGGTCCGTTGTCAAAGATCGTCAGGTTGCCGGCTCCTTCCCAGCCGTCCGGAATCCAACGGACATCGTGCTGGTAGTAGAGTTGCCGTGCCTCGCGGTCGGCGCGCCCGTACGCATGCGGATTGCCCCAGCGATAGAGGATGTCGCCGCCCTTGCCCCCGCGGCCGCCGGTCGATGCCGCGGCCTCTTCGGTGGTGGTGGAGTGGTCGAGGATCCAGACCTCTCCGAGTTCGGGCACCGAGATGGCGATCTGGTCGAGGCGCTCGTTGTAGGCAACGGAGTTGACGTGGAGGAAGTCCGACTCGAGGTCTTCGATCGTCGCGTCGGCCGGCACATAACCGAGGGCCTTCAGCTGGGCGAGGGCGTCCGGTGTCATCGCGGCCGCGCCGCCGTGTGCGTTGATGTCGATGCGGCCTGGATT
>JAJDAQ010000027.1 GCA_029261815.1 Deltaproteobacteria bacterium | reverse complement strand
CCGTGGTCATCGGTGGTGGTAACAACCTCGGATACACGATTGACGCTGCCGGCGACCTCGACGGCGACACCGTGAACTCCGACTTCGGTTACGTACACCCCTCGCCGTCCGATGGCGTGGCCCCGGTGGGTGCCGCTGGTGCTTGTCTCGCGACGGGCGTCTGGGACCCGACGGCCGCACCGCCGGCCGCTTCGCTCTTCAACGCCGTTGGCCCCTGTGGCGCCAACGACGGCCGGAGCGAGTTCTAGCAACGGCTGGATCCGAATGACGGGGAGGGTCGGCCGCGGTCGGCCCTCCCCATTTTCCGCCTCTGGACACCCTGTCCACCTGCCTCTCAGGAGCCTCGAATGTTTGCCACGAAGCGCAACGAAGGTTTCACACTCATCGAGCTGATGATCACGGTCGCGATCGTGGGAATCCTCTCCAGTACCGCCGTGAGTCTCTTTCTCGACCAGCAGCTTCGAGCGAAGCGCGCTGAGGGAATGACCCAGGTCGAGTCGCTCGCGAAGATGCAACGCGGCTACTACGGCGAATTCGGCCAGTACACGTCGCATATTCCGATGCCTGGGCCGCTGCCGGGTACCACGGCCCGCGCCTGGACTCCGGCCGCCGACGCGGTGTACTCCGGTCTCGGATTCTCGCCGGAAGGCAACGTCTACTTCGACTACGGCGTGAATGCCGGTTGCTGCGTGAGCAACAACTGCTTTACCGCCGAAGCGTACGGTGACCTCGATGGAGCCAACGGGCTTTCGGTCATCGCCTATTTCCATCCGGATTCGGCCGGCAATGACTGCCCGACCCAGGTCCTCGGCTACACAGCCTTCGACCCGAGTCTCGGCGTGAACCGGTACAACGAAGTGTTCCGACACCCGTTGGCCAACCAGTACTAAGAAGCCGGGCGCTTTCCTCCCCCCAAGACAAGCGCCCACGAGTTCCACCGCGAACCTCTTGGAGGAGGGGAACGTGACAAAGCTGTTATTCCGAGCCGCAATCGCCATGGGGTTCGTCGGTGCGATTGCCATCGGGCAGTGGAACCTGTCGAACCAGCCGCTTTTTGGCGCCGAAGAAGGCAGCCGCGCCCCGGACCCGGAAGTCACCAAGATCGCGGCCACGGGCTTCGATACGATCGTGTCGACCTGGTACTGGATGAAGGCCGTGCAGTTCGTGGGCGGCGAGAAGTCTCCGACCGGGCTGGGTGACCGCGTCGGCGACTTGATCGATGTGGTGACGACACTCGACCCGTATGTTGGCCACCCCTACCGCTTCGCCGCGGTGTGGATGAAGGATGACGAGCAGACCGTCCGCCATGCGAACCGCATCCTGCGTCGCGGGATCGAGCACCATCCGGATGACTGGCGGAATAGCTTCTTTCTCGCGTTCAACCATTTCTTCTATCTGGGTGAGAACGAAGTAGCCGCCGACGTGTTGGAACCGGCGATGGACATGTCGAACCCGCCGACCTACCTGCCTCCGCTGATCGCGCGGTTGCGTAACCAGGGCGGGAGCCTGGACGCGGCCGCCGCCTTCCTCAATCAGGTGATCGAGGCGACGCCCGAAGGCGAACTGCGCGATGCCTACATCGACTCCCTGCTCGAGATCGAAGCCGAGCGGCGCGCGCGCTTCCTGGACGAAGCCCGAGCCGAGTTCGTCGAGCGACATCGACGCGACATCGAGCGGGTGGAGGAACTGGTCGAAGTTTCGCCGCCGGTACTGCGCGAACTTCCGCCCGAACCCAACGGCGAAGGCTGGGAACTCGATGACATGAATCGCATCGTGTCGTCGCACTATCGCTTCCGGTACGAAATCAAGATCGACGGGACGAACCGCAGACTGATTGACGCATTCCGCGCGCGCTCCGAAGCGCGGCGACAGCTGGAAATGGAAGAGGAGGGAACGAGCGATGACGCCTGAGGCGATCGTTCGCGTGAAGGGGCTCGTGAAGGACTTTCGGCCGGGACTCGGCCGCCGCAAGACACGGGTCCTCCACGGCATCGACTTCGAGGTCCGTGAGGGCGAGATCTTCGGCTTCATCGGCCCGAATGGTGCCGGGAAGACGACGACCCTCAAGGTCCTGATGGGCTTGATCCATGCGACCGCGGGCGAAGCCGAGGTCCTCGGCCATCCGGTCCGGGACACGGCCTATCGCGCACACATTGGTTATGCGCCGGAGAGCCCGTATTTCTACGACTTCTTGACTGGCCGAGAGATTCTCGATTTCTACGCACGGTTGACGGCTGTACCGAACGCCTCCCGGGCCGCTCGCGTAGCCGAGGTGCTAGAGCAGGTGGGTCTCACCCACGCCGCCGACACGCGACTCCGCACGTACTCGAAGGGCATGCTTCAGCGAGTGGGAATCGCGCAAGCCGTCGTTCACGACCCGAGCGTCGTCTTTCTCGACGAGCCGATGAGCGGGCTGGATCCGGTGGGTCGCAAGGAAATTCGCGACCTCATCGTTGCGCTGAACCAGGCGGGCAAGACCATCATGATGAACACCCACATCCTGTCCGACGTCGAGATGATCTGCGACCGCGTGGCCATCATCGTCGAGGGACGCATCGCCTATCAGGGTGCGATCGACGGTTTCGATGAGGCCGGCGACAAGATCTTCGACGTCACGCTGGCTTCACTTGCTCCTGACTTCGTGGAGGAGGCCGCGACCCGGTTCGGCGCCGAGCCGACCGGAAGAGGGGACCGGGTCACGTTCTCAGTCGCGGAGAAACACGTTGGCGAGCTGGTCGAATCGGCCTTGCGCCGTGGGGGGCAGGTCCTCGAGGTGCTCGGGCGACGGGCCGACCTCGAGACGCTGTTCCTGAGCGCGGTGAACGACCGCCCCGAATCCGACACCCGAACCGAGGAGGGCGCGGCGTGACCGGCCTTCGCCTGATCCAGACCATCGCATTGAATACGGTGCGCGACGCAGTCCGCAGCCGGGTTCTCTACGTGCTGCTGTTCTTCTCCCTCGTGATGATCGCGTCGAGTGTCACGCTCGCGGCGTTCTCCTACGTCGAGCGCGAGCGGATCATCCAGGACATCGCGTTGTCGTCCATCCGGTTCTTCGGCGCCGCAATCGCGATCTTTGTCGGTGTGGGGCTGATCCACCGCGAAGTGGAGCGCCGCACGATCTACACGATCCTGTCGAAACCGGTGTCGCGTGCACAGTTCCTGGTGGGCAAGTACGTGGGACTCGTTGCAACGTTGTGGATGCAGCTCGCGATCATGGCAGTCGGCTACTTCGTGATCTGTCACTTCAATGGAGCGCAACTCGATCACCGTGATGCGATCGCGGTGGGGTTGATCGCGGTCGAACTCTCGGTCGTCGTCGCGTTTGCAACGCTCTTCTCTTCTTTCGCAACGCCGTTCCTGGCCGCGAGCTACAGCATCGGCCTCTACATGGTGGGGCATCTCACGCGTGACCTGCGTTCGATGGGCGAGAATTCGGAAAGCGAGTTGATCGGAACCCTCACGCTCTGGCTCGAGCGGCTTCTCCCCGACTTGTCCGCATTCAACCGCGTGATGGAGGCGATCCACGACCTGCCCATCCCACCCGTCGAAGCCGGAGCCGCACTGCTGCACGGAATCGGATGGACAGTGGCCTTCCTGTCAATCGCCGCTTGGACCTTCGAGCGACGCGACTTCCGCTAGCCTGCGCCGATGGCTCGTGTCCAGATGCTGGCGCCGATCCTGGGCTTCTCCCTGGTGCTCGGTTTGCTGATCGGTTCGTTCCTGAACGTGGTGATCCACCGCGTTCCGCAGGGCGAATCCGTCTCCCGTCCGCGCTCGCGTTGCCCGGGCTGCCGGAAGCTCATCGCGGGTTATGACAACATTCCGGTCGTCTCGTTCCTCTTGCTCCGTGGACGTTGCCGACATTGCGCCGAGCCCATCTCGTGGCGCTATCCGATGGTCGAGCTCCTGACCGGTGTTTCGTTTGCCGCCATCGTCTGGGCTCACGGCTGGGGGCCCGTGGCCTGGCTGTACTGGATCTTCGCGGCCGGACTGATCGTCGCGGCCGGGATCGATTTCGATGAGCAGTGGATCCCCGATACGGTCTCTGTCGGCGGACTGCTGTTAGGCCTTGGTGCGATGCCCGTGGCGTACGCCTTCCAGGGCGCGGACTACATGGAGGCACTGCGCTCCAGTGTTGCCGGTGCCGTGTTGGGTGGCGGTCTACTCTGGCTCGTGGGGTTCCTGCATGCGCGACTTTCTGTCGCGATGGGCAGGGAGTTTCCACACTGGCCAGAGGAGGGGGAAGCGCCGCCTGGGCCGCTGAGCCTCGACTACTGGATCTGGTTTCCGGGCCTCGGGTTTGGCGACGTGAAGCTGATGGCCATGGTGGGCGCGTTCCTCGGGCCGGCCGGCGTGCTGCAGACGATCCTGTTGGCGGCCGCAATCGGGCTGGTCGTCGGCTTGCTGGCGGCCTTCGCGCGCACGGGTTGGAACCAACCCTTTGGCTTCGGGCCTTCGATCGCCGTGGCCGCGGTGGCTGGCGCCATCATGCCCCTCATCGAATGGGTGCCGCGGGCGTCCTAGCCAGTCGGTTGGCGGTCGAGCCGCGAAGGCCCTGGGCAACGAGGTCCATCGACGCGCGTTTTCTGCGAGGCGGACGCGCCAAGGAAGGCTCGCGCTCCCCGGCGCCTTGAGGATCGGGAACGGTCCCCTACCTTCCCGCTCCGCTGTTCCCCGGTCGTCTAATGGTAGGACCACAGACTCTGAATCTGTTCGTGGAGGTTCGAATCCTCCCCGGGGATCCACCGCGCGCCCCCCTGCGCCGGAAGACGCGCGCTGCGGCGCTCGAGCGCACCAGGGGAGAATTCTTCAACCGCTTGGAATTCCAGGGGTTTTCCTTTGAAGCTGCTGGTCGATCGCGTCACCACGGAGACTTCCGACGAGACGTACCTGGGCGATTCCGCCTGGCGGGACGCGCATCTGGCGCTCTCAGACGCGCCCGGAAGCCCTGAGCTGGGAGATCTGACGCTGGAGCTGCAGGCCAGAATGCTGTCTGCGGACCTCTATCTGCAGGGCCAGGTCGACGGATCTTCCGAGCTGACGTGCAGCCGGTGCCTGGCTCGCTATGGTGCGCCGATTCGCGAGCAATTCCGGCTCGTTCTCGAACCCGCAGGGGACCGGATTCCGGCCGACCCCGAAGGTGCCGAAGCCCTGGCCGCAGATGGCCTGGCCCTCGGCGACGAGCTCGAAACGGGATGGTTTCGCGGCCCCGAGATCCATTTCGACCGCTACCTGGCCGAGATGGTGGTCCTCGCGCTGCCGGTTCAGCCGCTTTGTCGCGAGGAGTGCCAAGGACTGTGCCCCCGATGTGGGGTCGATCGAAACAACGAGAGCTGCGATTGTTCGGATACGCAGCCGAATTCGCCCTTTCAGGCGCTGGAAAAACTCCGCGGGACCCTCTCCCGTGGTGAGGATGAAGGAGAAGCTCGATGATCGTTCCGAAGCGTCGAACGTCGAAGTCGAGGAAGAACAAGCGGCGAAGCCATCACGCGCTCGCTCGCCCGAGTCAGTCCCGCTGCCCGCAGTGTGAGGAGCCGAAGGTTCCGCACCGCGTATGTGGGAACTGCGGTACCTATCGCGACCGAACGGTCCTCGAGACCGACGAGGACTAGCGTTGCTGGCGCTGCTCTTTCCGGGTCAGGGGTCCCAGGAGGTCGGTATGGGCCGGGACCTCTATGAGGGGTCCCCGGCGGCTCGCGAGGTCTTCGACGCGGCCGACGAAGCCGTCGGCTTTGCCCTCTCGAAGCTTTGCTTCGAGGGACCGGAAGACGACCTGCGCCGCACCGAGAACCAGCAGCCGGCGATCCTGACCGTGAGCATTGCGGCACTGCGCGCGCTCGAAGAGCGCATGCGCGTGTCGCCGGCGTTCGTCGCCGGCCACAGCCTGGGAGAGTATTCGGCGCTGGTGGCCGCAGGTGCCATCTCGTCGGACGCTGCTGCCGCCCTGGTCAACGCCCGCGGACGTTTCATGCAAGAAGCCGTGCCGGAAGGGTTGGGTGCAATGGCCGCCATCATGGGCGCCGCACCCGACGCTGTGAGCGATGCATGCAGGCGCGCGGCCGAGGAACTCGACGAGATCGTTTCCGCCGCAAACTACAACTCGCCGCAGCAGACCGTGATCGCGGGGACGACGGCCGGTGTCGAGCGCGCGGTGGCCCTGGCAAAGGACGCGGGTGCGAAGCGCGCCGTCCCGTTGCCGGTGTCCGCACCGTTCCACTGCGCCCTGATGCAGCCCGCGGCCGACAAGCTCATCGCCGAACTCGCTTCGGTCACGTTCGCGGCGCCGAAGGTGCCCGTGGTCACCAACGTCGAAGCGACACCGAACGCCGACGCCGCCAAGGTTGCGGGCTTGCTCGCCCAGCAGGTGACGGCGCCCGTCCGCTTCACTGAAAGTGTGGAAGAACTCGTTCGCCAAGGGGTGACACGGGTTCTCGAACTCGGCCCGGGCCGGGTATTGTCCGGGCTGGTGGCCCGGATTGATCGCAGCCTCGCGCGACACGCCGCGGGCACCATGGAAGAAATCACCGAGGTCGCCAACGCGCTGTCCTCGGAAACGGAGTAAGGGGAACCGACATGTCACTGGAAGAACGCGTCCGCGAGATCGTTGTGGAACAGCTCGGGGTCAGCGCCGACGAGGTCGTTGAGAAGGCCTCGTTCATCGATGACCTGGGGGCCGACTCACTCGATATCGTCGAGTTGGTCATGGCCATGGAAGAGTCGTTCGACGTCGAGATCCCGGACGAGGACGCGGAGAAGATCCAGACGATCGGCTCCGCCATCTCGTACCTCAAGGAAAAGCTCGAGGCCTCCTGACATGGCGGGACGCGGCGTCGTCGTCACCGGTCTCGGGTGCGTCACGCCGCTCGGCGCCGACGTGGCATCTACCTGGGAAGCCGCCGTGGCCGGTCGGAGCGGCGTGGTCGACTTGTCGGCGACGTTCGATGAGCGGCTACCTGTGAAGATCGCGGCCCCTGCACCAGCCGACATCGATACCGGTGACCTTCCCCCAAAGGAAGTTCGCCGGATGGACCGGGCATGCATCCTGGCGCTGGCCGCGACGCGCCAGGCGGCACACGACGCCGGGATCGAGGTCGACAAGAACGTCGACGGCGACCGTGCCGGAGTTGCGATTGCATCCGGTATCGGCGGTGTCAGCTTCCTGTTGGAGCAGCACGCGATCCTGTTGGAGAAGGGCCCACGTCGCGTTTCTCCGTTCTGCATCCCGATGTCGATCGCAAACATGCCGTCTGGGCTGGCCAGCATCTACCATGGGCTGCGAGGGCCGAACCTGTGTCATGTCACAGCGTGTGCAGCGAGCGCCCAGGCGATTGGCGAATCGATGCGTGCCATCCAGTACGGCTCGGCCGATGTGATGCTCGCGGGCGGGACCGAGTCCGCCATCCTGCCCCTCGTGATCGCGGGCTTCGCGAACATGCAGGCTCTCTCACGACGCAACGATGAGCCCACGCGGGCAAGTCGACCCTTCGACGCAGACCGTGATGGTTTCGTCATGGGCGAAGGCGCCGCAGTCCTGGTCCTCGAGGCCGAAGAGCATGCGGTCGCCCGCGGCGCAAAGATCCTCGCGCACCTGCGCGGCTACGGAACAGCCAGCGATGCCTCGCACATGGCCGCTCCGGATCCGGAAGGAGGCGGCGCCCGCCGATGCATGGAAGCCGCGCTCCGCGACGCAGACCTGGCGCCGACGGACGTGGGTCACATCAATGCCCACGCCACCAGCACGCCAGCGGGTGATGCGGTCGAGGCGGCTGCCGTGCGTCGCATCTTTGCCGCACATACCGACGGCTTGCCGGTGTCGGCGACCAAGGGAATGACCGGCCACATGCTGGGTGCGTCTGGTGCGGTCGAGGCACTGTTCTCGGTCAAGGCGCTCGCAACCGGTACACTCCCGCCCACGATCAATCTGGACACCCCCGATCCGGAATGCACGCTCGACCACGTTGCCGGCCAGGCCCGCGCAACGCAGGCCCGGGTGGCCATGAGCAATTCGTTCGGCTTCGGCGGCGTCAACGCATCGCTTCTGTTCGAACGAGGAGAACCCTGATGGGCGACCCGATTGTCCTCGGTGGAGACCACCGCGGAACCGTGCTCAAGACTGCCATCGCGACGAAGCTCGTTGCCGCCGGCTACGAAGTGAAGGACTTCGGCCCGGACGGTGAGGCGTCGGTCAACTACCCCGAGCACGCGGCACCCGCTGCGCGCGCCGTGTCCGAGGGCGAAGCTTCGCGCGGAATCGTGATCTGTGGGTCAGGCCTCGGCGTCAGTTACACGGCCAATCGGTTTCCGCGTGTGCGCGCGGCGCTCGTTCATGACGTCGAAATGGCGAAGGCTGCACGCCAACACAACGATGCAAACATGCTGGCACTGTCCGGCGACCGTTTGGACGAGGACGAAGCCTGGGCGATCGTCGAGGCCTGGTTGGAGACGCCGTTCGAGGGCGGCCGCCATGTCGTTCGCGTCGAGCAGATCGACACGTTGACGCGGTCGCACTCGGTCGCACTCGCGGCGCAGGACCCGACCGTCGCGAACATTCTTGCGCGAGAGGCCAAACGCCAGGCGGACAATCTCGAACTGATCGCCTCCGAGAATTTCGTTTCGGAAGCCGTATTGGAAGCGGTCGGCTCGATCGGGACCAACAAGTATGCCGAGGGGTATCCGGGCAAGCGCTACTACGGCGGTTGTGACGTGCTCGACGAGGTCGAGAACCTGGCGATCGATCGTGCGAAGGAACTCTTCGGGTGCGACCACGTGAACGTCCAGCCGCATTCGGGTTCGCAAGCCAATCAGGCCATCTATCAAGCGCTGATCGAGCCCGGCGACACCGTGCTCGCGATGAATCTCGATCATGGTGGCCACCTGACGCACGGCAGCCCCGTCAATTTCTCGGGCAAGCTCTACAACATCGTCCCTTACGGGGTAAACGAAGAGACCGAGCGCATCGACTACGACCAGCTCCGGGAGTTGGCCCTCGAGCATCGACCGAAACTGATCCAGTGCGGCGCCACCGCGTACTCGCGCATCATCGACTTCGACCGCTTCCGCGAGATCGCGGACGAAGTCGGGGCACTCGTGTTCGCCGACATTGCCCACATCGCGGGCCTGGTGGCGACGGGTCATCATCCGACGCCGGTCGGTCGGGCCCACGTGATCGGCACCACGACGCACAAGACCCTGCGCGGCCCGCGTGGAGGGATGATCCTGTGCGACGCTGACTACGCGAAGGCCATCAATAGCGCGGTGTTCCCGGGTGGGCAGGGCGGCCCGCTGATGCACGTGATCGCGGCGAAAGCCGTGGCGTTCCAGGAAGCGCTGCAGCCGTCCTTCAAGGAGTACAGCGGTCGCATCATCGAGAACGCGCAGGCGGTTTCCGACCGGCTCATCGAACGCGGCTACAAGATCGTCTCCGGCGGCACCGACAACCATGTGTTCCTGCTTTCGCTCCTCAGCCGGGACGTCTCCGGAAAGAAGGCGCAACGGGTTCTCGAGGAAGCGGGTATCACGACCAACAAGAACATGGTGCCCTTCGACACGCGCACGCCATTCATCACCTCGGGTGTGCGGATCGGAACACCGGCGACCACCACGCGGGGAATGGGCGTCGAGGAGATGCGCCAGATCGCTGATTGGATCGCCGACGTGCTCGACGGACCCGATGATGAGTCGAAGAAGGCCGCGATCCGGGCCGATGTCCTGGCCCTCTGCTCGCACTTCCCGCTCTATGCCGATCGGGCGGCGGGCGCGAACTAGCTTCCGGCGGTGCGTTGCCCTTTCTGTAATGACCCGTCGAACCGTGTCGTCGACTCTCGACTGTCGGGCGAGGGCCAGGAGATTCGTCGGCGGCGCGAGTGCGACGAATGCAGTCGACGTTTCACCACGCGTGAACGCATCGATGCCTTGGTTCCCAAGATCATCAAACGGGACGAGCGCCGCGAAGAGTACGATCGCGCGAAGATCGAGCGTTCGATCCAGAAGGCGTGCGTCAAGCGGCCGGTTTCAGAGAACGGCGTGCAGCGTCTCGTCGACCGTGTCGAGCGGCGTCTCGGAGAGAGTGGCGAAGCCGAGGTCGATAGTGACCTGATTGGCGACGTCATCCTCGAAGAACTGATCGCGCTGGATCCGCTGGCGGCGGCTCGCTTCGCATCGGTGTTTCGCGACTTCACCAGTGCGGCAGACTACGACGCCTTCTTCGCGACGCTGACTGGCGACGACGAGCTGGCGGACTGACATGCCGGCTCGAATGACCCCGGAGCGCGCAATGCAGCGCGCGTTGTCTGCGGCGCGTCGCGCACAGGGAAGAACGCACCCCAACCCGGCGGTCGGTGCGGTGGTGTTCAAAGGCGGCCGCCTGTTGGGGAGCGGCTCCACGCGGCCCGTCGGAGGCGCGCACGCGGAGATCGTCGCGCTCACGGAAGCGCGGAAGAAGCACGGAGAACGAGCCGTTCACGGTGCCGAAATTGCGGTCACCATGGAGCCCTGCTCGCATCATGGCCGAACCGGGCCGTGCGCGGACGAGCTCATCGCCAGCGGAATCCGACGCGTGCACATCGGACACCGCGACCCGAACCCGGTCGTCGCGGGCCGCGGGATTCGCAAGCTCCGGCGTGCCGGGATCCTGGTCGAGGTGGGGCTGCTTGCGGAAGCCTGTCGCGAGCAGCACCGCGGTTTTATCTCGGTGATGCAGCGGGGCCGCCCGTGGGTGGCGCTCAAACTCGCGTCTACCCTGGACGGCCGGATCGCCACGGTTGCGGGTGAATCGCAGTGGATCACGAGCCCGGAATCGCGCCGCCGCGTCCATCAGCTCCGGGACCAACACGATGCGGTGATGGTCGGATCATCGACCGTTCAAGCCGATGATCCGGCGCTGAATGTACGGAGCCCTGGCGGCGCCGTTCGCCGATGGCCGGCGCGCGTTGTGGTCGACGGCGATCTGGCCGTATCGCCGCGCGCGGCGCTCTACCGAGACGAGGGCGCGGCTCGAACCTATTGCCTGACACGACGTGGCCATTCTGCCCGTCGGCGCGCACTGCGCGAATCTGGCGGTGCCAGCGTTCTCGAGGTGGCGGCCCGAGGGGGCCGCGTCGACCTTCAACGAGGGCTCGAGCGGCTGACCACGGAAGGGCTCTCCACCGTCTGGGTCGAGGGCGGCGGCGGCCTCGCGGCTGCGCTCCTGCGCCGGCGGCTGATCGACGAAGTCCACTGGTTCGCGGCTCCGACGCTGCTCGGTGGAGACGCAAGAGCCGCAATCGGGGCGCTGGGGATCGGCCGCCTTGCGGACCGAACCGCGCTCGATGTGCGGGAGGTGCGCCGAGTCGGTCCGGACCTGTACGTTCACGCCCACGTCGCACGTGCCGACGGCGAATGGGGGATTCACGGGTGAGGAGCTTTCCGGCGAACCGCAATGCGGAAGGACTTCGCTTCGCCATCGTGGTTGCGCGATTCAATCATCCGATCTCGGTCCGGCTGCTTCGTGGCGCCAACGAAACCCTGGTGGGACGCGGCGCAGCACCCGACGACATCGAAGTGGCCTGGGTTCCCGGCGCATTCGAGATCCCGCAGGCCGCGCGAGCACTTGCGAACACTGAGCGGTACCACGCGATCCTGACACTGGGCTCGGTGATTCGGGGAGGGACCCCGCACTTCGACTACGTCTGCGACGGCGTCACCGATGGTGTGCGGGAAGTAATGCGCGATACCGGCATTCCCGTCGCGTTCGGCGTCCTGACGACGGACGATGTCGATCAGGCACTCGATCGCGCCGGCGGCGCCCACGGAAACAAGGGTGTCGACATCGCACTCGCGGCGATCGAGATGGCGCGTCTGCTGCCCGCGATCACGTCTCCGGAGAAGACGTTGGGAGCGGATGGATGAGTGCCGAACGCAGTGCCCCCCGCCGGCGTTCTCGCGAGGCAGCCCTCCAGGCCTTGTATGCGGTCGATGTGGGGCCGCGCGCATCACTCGCGCGCGCGGCAGATTCGCTGTCCTTGGTGGGCGAGCACTTCGAACTCCATCCGGGAGCTGCCGCGTTCGCGCAAGAACTCGTTGAAGGTGTGGCCGCGAACGCCGAAGGGCTCGATCTCCAGATCGAAGCGGCAGCGCGAAATTGGCGCATCGGGCGCATGGCCGTCGTCGACCGGAACGTTCTGCGAATCGCCGCGTTCGAACTCGGCTTCCTGGGGACACCGGCGGAAGTCGCGATCGACGAAGCCGTGGAACTGGCGCGGCGATTCGGCGACGATGGATCCCCGCGCTTCGTGAACGGTGTGCTTGGCGCACTCGCCGAGAAGGACGAGAGATGAGCCCGCGACTTCGGATTGAACTCGATACGCGTCCGCTCTACCGCGTGGGCGCGGATCTCTTGGTGATCCCGTTTGGCGGCGAGCAGCCGTTCGAACGGGGCCCGTTCGCGTGGGTCGACTGGCGACTCTGTGGGCTGCTCCGCCGTCAGCTTCGCGAGGCCGGCTGGGAGAAGCCCGGTTCGGCGGCGTTGGCCCCGAGCGGCGGTCGGCTGCGCGCGCCCTGGATCCTGGCCGTGAGCATGGGCGATGCCCCGGGTGCCCTGTCGGACGCCGTCGGGGAGGCGGCATCGCTCTGGCTTTCGAGGGTGCTCGCGCTCGCAGCGCCCCGAGTCGCCCTGGCCTTGCCCGAGGGCCGCAGCCCCGGTCGAGCCGCAGAGCAGATCGTGCGGGTGTGGGGAGATGGGCTCGAGCGCGCGGGCGCGGCTCTTGATGTCCGCATGGCGGTTTCGGCGGATGCCGCCCGAGATGCCCGGGACGGCCTGGCGAATGTGGCCAAAGCGGCCTTGCCCGGGATCGAGATCGCACCCGGAAGCCTGCCGGCCCCGCCTGGGCCCACGGGGGCACGCCCCGGAGCCGTCGCGGCTGCACCTCGGTAGTCCCAGGGCTTGACCCCATGCCGCCTCGACTGAGAGACGGCACGACCGGGTTCAAGTCCGCGCGTCGGCAGCCGATGCAACCTCCGGGGGGTCCTGCCTGGGTGCCGTCCGGCGAAGTGCCGGCGGAGGCCGTAGCGGAGACCGCCGGAGAACCCGACCGCCGTGCGCAGAACCGTGGATTCATGAGCCTCGTTGGAAGCCTGGAAGACCTGGGCCTTGGCGACATCCTGCAGATCGTGCATCTGTCGGGGAAGTCGGGCGCCCTCGTCGTCCGATCGGAACACGGCGAAGCCCAGGTGTTGTTTCATGCGGGCTTGATTCGCGCCGCGGAGATGAAGGGTGGGCCGACCTCGCTCGAGGAGTTGCTCGCAGAGCACGAGGCAGTACCGCGTGACGCGCTGGGCACCGCGGCCCAGGATGCGCGAAGTCGTGGCTGTGACCTTGAGACCGTGCTTGTCGAACGTTCGCTCTCGACCGCAGACGCGATCGACCAACTGCGGCGCGACCATATCGAGGCCGCCGTTTTCGAGATGTTCCGCTGGCCGACCGGCGACTTCAGCTTCGAAGTCAAAGAGATCCAGGGCGACGGCGAGGGCTTCTTTGCAACCCCTGGTGTGAATCCCCAGTTCATCGCACTCGAAGGCACGCGCATGGCGGATGAAGCCGCCTTCGGTGGAGGAAGCGAAGAACTCGCCTTCGGGACGGACGGAGATGGCGGCATGGATGGCGCCCATGTGGTCGCCGAGTCGGTGCTCGCCAATGAAGCCCCCGCAGATGAGTTCGCCGAGTCGGTCGCCGTCAACGAGAGTGATCTCCTCGGTCCGGACGATGCCTTTCCGGTGGCCGACGCGATCACAGTGGGAGAGCCCGTTGCCGACGCCGAGCCCATCGCGGATGTCGAAGCCGAAACTGTCGCGATCTCCGAGCCCGCATTCGCCGAAACACCCACGACGTCAGCGGCGGTGTCCGAGGCGGCTGCCACGCCTGCTGAGGCACCTGTGCCGGCCGCTGCGGTTGCGCCGGCCCCGCGACCCCCAGTCATCGTCGTAGATACCGAGTTGGCAGTGCTCGAGTGGGTCAAGGCATCGCTGGGTGATGCGTTCCCGCAGGTCCACGTCTTCCAGCGCACCGATCTCGCGATCGCCCGGGTTCGCCAGTACCTCGCGCGTGCGCGGGTGCCGATGGTGGTGCTGTCGGGCAACGTGCCGCCGGACCCTGTATCGGGTGCCGAGGGGCCGTTCGAGTTGTTCCGACGACTCCGCCGTCAGGCAAGTCAGATGTCAGTCGCCGTTCTTGCCGAACCGAACGAGGCGGTGAAGGCACCGACGGATGCGGCCCCCGATGTCGTGGTTCGAAAGCCAACGGCCAGCAGTCTCGCCGACCCACGGCGCGTCCAGGATCACGTGCAGATGGGTCTGGCGCTTCAGCAGGACCTGATCGCCGCAGTTCGTGTAGACGAGCGGCCGGCTTCCGCCCCAGTGGGGGTACCGCCGCTCGAGCGGCTCCGAGAGACCAGCGCCCGGCTCCGCGACGGGGGCGCTTCGGGAGAGGTGCTGCCCCAGGTGCTGGAATTCGCGTCGCAGAGCTTCGATCGTGTGGCGCTCTTCATGGTGCGAGAAGATGCTGCGACTGGAATCGCCCAGATCGGTCTGGCGCGCGCCGGCGGACCCGACGAGGCAGCGCTTCGTGAAATCCACCTCGACGTCAACGACTGTGCGCGGTTCCGCGCGGTCCTCGAACAGCGCGCACCGTCGCGCGGCCCCCTGACGGGGGAGGGCGACTCCCAGCTGGCCATCCTGCTCGGTAACGAGATTCCGCCCGACGCCTACGTCGCGCCCATCCAGACCGCGGATCGCGTGGTCGCACTCCTCTACGGCGACAATCTGCCCGGGAACACCCCGATCGGGGACACCGCGGCCCTCGAAGTGCTGTTGGACTCCGCCGGAATCGCTCTCGAGCGGGCGTTGTTGGAGCGAGAGCTGGCCGCCGCCGAGGCCTGAGCGGGCGTACCGGGCTGGACGTTGTTCAACGACCGGCCAAAGCGCCGCGAACTCGCCGCCATAGCTCAAGAATCGGCCTCCGCAGGCCGAAACCTGGTAGGCAGAACCGCGCACGTCATGCGCGGGGAGGAAGCACGTGAAGCGCATCCTGATCGTCGAGGATTCGGGAACGATGCGGTCGTTGATCGCTTCGACACTCGAGGAGCTCTCGGAGCCCGTCAAGGTCGATGAAGCCGAGAACGGTTTCGAGGCCCTGCGCTTGCTCCCGCGCAACGAGTACGCCCTCATTCTCACCGACATCAACATGCCTGACATCAACGGGCTCGAACTGGTCTCGTTCGTTAAACGCGATGAACGTTATGCGAGCATCCCCCTGGTCATCGTGTCGACGGAAGGTTCCGAGCGCGACCGGGACAAGGGTCTCGAGCTGGGCGCTGACGCGTACCTGGTCAAGCCGTTCGATCCCGACGATCTCAGGGCGCTCGTCATCGATCTTCTCAGCCGGGAAAGCTCGGCCGGTCGCGAAGGCTGACGCGCAGTGGCGGCCCGGCGAAAGCGTAGGACTGCGGCCGACAAGGCCCAGGCCGAATTCGTTTCCGAAGCGGAGGAGATCCTCGAGCGCATGCGGAACGATTTTGGTGCGCTTGCTGAAGCCATGGGCAACGGGCAGGTGGCCGATCCGGAAACCGTCAACAGCCTCTTCCGGTCCGCGCACTCGCTCAAGGGCCTCAGTGGGATGTTCGGCCAGGAGGCGATGAGCGAACTCGCGCACCACCTGGAGGACATTCTCGATCGTCTCCGGATGGGCCGCGCAACACTGGATCCCGAAGGCCTCGCGCTGTTCGACGAATCCGTGACGGTTTCGATCGCCGCTCTGGAGAAGGTCGGCGACGACGACGCGTCTGCGGCGCTGGTCGAGTCGATCGCCGACATCATCGGTCGGATCGAGCAGTGGAACGAAGCGCCGACCGAAGTCGAGGCGCAGGGCTTCGCGGTCGATCTGCCCGAGTCGATGCTTCGCGCGTTGACCGAGTACGAAGAGCATCGACTTCGCGCCAACATCGAGCAGGGGCGCGGGATCTATCTTGTCGATGCCACGTTCGAGATTGCGGCATTCGAGGAGGGCCTCCAGGAGGTCCAGTCCGCGATCCGCGAGGTCGGCGAGGTGCTGTCGACACTTCCTTCGCCTTCGGGCGCTCTCGCGTCCGAGATTCGCTTCTCCCTGCTGACGGCCACCGAGCTGGGGCCCGCCGCCGTGCTCCAGCGACTGGAACTCGGCGACGACGCCATGACCGTGGCTCGGCTGCCCGACGATCACGTCGACTCGCCAGTGCCCAGTGCCAGTACGGGCCCCTCTGCGGACGAGGTCGGCACCCAGGAGACGGCCGCGGAGACCGGCGGAGTCGCCACTCCGGCGGCTGCCGACGAGACCCTGAAATCGATCAGCGACACCGTTCGTGTTGATATCCGAAAGCTCGATGAGTTGATGAATCTCGTCGGGGAACTTGCGGTTCAACGCGGAGCGCTGAACCAGATCGCGACGCGCCTGGCGCAGGACCCGGCCACCAGCCGTGTCGGCCAGGAGCTGGTGAAGGTGCAGAAGACCCTTGAGCGGAAGCTCCAGGAACTGCAGAGCAGCGTCCTGGACGTTCGCATGGTTCCCCTCCGGCAGGTCTTCGACAAGTTGACGAGGGTGGTTCGACGCCTACGACTCGACCAGCAGAAGGAAGTGCGACTCGATGTCCGCGGAGCCGACACCGAACTCGACAAGCTGATCGTCGAGGAACTCGTGGATCCGTTGATGCATGTGGTTCGTAATGCCTTCGATCACGCGATTGAACCTGCTGACGAACGCGAAGCGGCGGGCAAGTCCGCTGAAGGCTGCATCCAGATCGTCGCGAGTCAGCGCGGAAACGACGTGCTGATCTCGGTCACTGATGATGGTCGAGGAATCGACGTGGAGAAGGTCCGGGAGAGAGCGATCGCGGCCGGTCTTGTCACCGACAGTACCGAGCTGACGCGCAAGGAAACGCTCGACCTGATTTTCCACCCGGGCCTGTCGACCTGCGACGAGGTCACGGAGACCTCTGGCCGTGGGGTGGGAATGGATGTGGTTCGCGCCAACATTGGTGCGCTCGGTGGCATGGTGGATGTCGCGTCGGAGCCAGGCGTCGGAAGCACGATCACGATCGTCCTGCCGATCACGCTCGCCATCATCCAGGCCCTGCTCGTCGGCGTAGGCTCGCATCGCTTTGCGATTCCGCTGAATTCGATCCGCGAAACGCTGCTGCTCGAGCCGGAACACCTGCAACGGACCGAAGGTCGGGAGATGTTGAACCTCCGTGGCGAGGCGCTCCCTTTGCGACGGCTCAGCGAAGAGTTCCAACTCGGCGGGCCGACCGACGGAAAGGGATACGTGGTGGTGTTGGCTGTTGGTGACGCCCGCCTGGGCCTCATCGTCGACGCCCTCAACGGTCAGCAGGATACGGTCATCAAGGCGATCCAGGGTCCCGTGGCCGCCGTGCGCGGAATCGCCGGCGCGACCGAGATGGGCGACGGCGGCGCAGTGCTGGTCCTCGATGTCTCGGCCCTCGTCGAAGATGTCGTCAGGAAGGGAGAGTTCCGTGACTGAGGCACTCCCGGAGTCCTGGGACGCATTGGCACGCGCGGCCGCATCGAGCGGCACCGTTGAGCAGACCGACCTCGCTCGTGAGTTCCTCTGTTTCACTGTCGATGGAGACCCGTACGCCATTCCCGTTGAGCGGATTCGAGAGATCGTTCGGCTCAAGACGATCACCGACGTGCCCCGCGTACCGCCCGAGATCCTGGGCGTCATTTCGCTGCGCGGCGAGGTGGTCCAGGTGCTCGACCTGCGTCTGCGTCTCGGGGTCCAGGCCTCGGAGCTGACGAGGACCCATCGGATTGTCGTGTTGCACGGCGACGAAGGCGAAGTCACCGGCCTGCTCGTGGATACCGTTCGCGAAGTCCTGCGCGCCGATGAGTCCGACATCCAACCCCCGGCGACAGGTGACTCCGACTTCGTCACGGCGCTCTGCGCACGAGACACCGAGTTCGTCGGGCTTCTCAACCTCGAACGGGTACTCGACCTTGGTTGAAGCACACGCGACAACGGCGTTCGACGTGACGGTGGAGCTCGCGTGCTTCGGCGTGGGCGGGCAGGTCTATGGCGTCGACGTCTTGCAGATTCGTGAGATCGTCCGCTGGCAGACGGTGACGCCCTTGCCCAAGGCGCCCGCGCTCATCGAGGGCGTGATCGACCTGCGTGGGGACATCGTTCCTGTCATCGATCTGGGTGTGGCGCTTGGTGGGGAACGCGTCGAAGACACGATCGATGCCCGTATTGCTGTTCTCGATGTCGACGAGATGGTCTTCGGCCTTCGCGTCGAGGTCGCCGTGGACGTGATCTCGGCGCAGGCTTCGGCGATCGAAGAACCGCCGGCACTCGCGACCCAGGCCGGCTACGAGGCCGTCCGGGCGGTCGTCCGACGTGAAGGAGATGCGCCCGTGATGGTGCTGTCCCTCGAACATCTGCTCGAGAGCGTCTATCGCTCGGCCCGGGAGGAGGGAGCATGAGCGAGATTCCGTTCCAAAGCGGAAATCACTTCCGCGCGAAACACCTCCGGTCGTCCGCGCTTCCGGGGGTCGTGGCCGCCGGACTCGTGAGCCTCTACCTCGGCGCCGTCCTGACGCTCGGGGCCGACGGCTGGAAGTACTTCCTTATCGACATCGGGATCGCGGCCGTGCTGCTGACTCCGATGAGCCAGTTCGCCTCGCGCCGATCGGATCGCAAGATCAAGGAGGGGATCGACCTCGAACACGCAGGCGAACTGACCCACGAGGACCGGATTGCGGGTTATGCCGCTGCGAGTCGTCTTCCTCTTCGCGAGATGATCTGGCTCTTCTTCAACTGGGTCTTTGCCGGCGCGATCATTCCGCCGCTGATGGCCTATCAGCTTGGATCCCTGTCCTGGTTCGCCGTGGTGTCGATCTGCGTCGCGTCGCTGAGCGGTGGATTGGCGGCGGGACCGTTCGTCTACTTCGAGATCCGTTCGCTCGTCACGCCGGTGCTCCGGCATTGGGGAAGCCAACTCTCGATCGAGGAGCGCGCGACGCACGGCCTCCATGTTTCGCTTCGCCACAAGCTCCGGTTTCCGGTGGCAGCCGTTTCGGCCGCGACCGTCGCATTCATGTGCCTGCTCGCCTACTCGCTGGCCTCGCGTCCCGTCGAGTTCCAGGACACGCAGGTCAAGGCCGCGTACCTGGCGTATGCGGACGAACAGATCGCCAGCGCGGGCGACCACTCGCTCGATGTCCTGGAGGAAACCGCACGCGGTTTCGCGGCCGCCGAGGAGTTGTTGCTGCTCGACGCCGGAACCGGCGCCGCGCTGCGGGGCAAGAGCGAGCTAGGTGCCCGGGAGATCCAACAGATCCTGGCCTCACCCGAGAGCGGGAACAGCAACGCGTTCGACTCGGCTCACAGCTTTGCGTGGCGGCAGCTGCACGACGGCTCCGGCCGGATCCTGGTCGCTGTTACGGCCGTGGCCTCCTTTGGCGCCGCCATTGGGGGGATTTGGTTCACCTTCTTGTTCGTATTCATCGCGGCGCTTGGCTTTGGCCTCGCAACGGCACGCCTGCTGGTCCGCGATGTCACGGGAGCCAGTGAGCGGATTCGGGACGAAGCCGAGGCCATCGCGGCTGGAAACTTCACGAGCAATTCCGAAGGAATGATCGAGTCCGAAGACGAACTCGGCGAGCTCGCGAGGACCTTCCAGCACATGAAGGATTCGCTGCGCGACACCGTGTCCGGCGTCTCGGCAACGGCCGCCAAGGTGGAGCAGGCTGCAATGGCGCTCGCTGAGATCGGCGGGGGAGTCGCAGTCAACTCCCAGGAGCAGGTGCAGGCGATCGAGCAGGCCAGCACCCACGTGGCCGAGGTGGACCGACGCGCATCGTCGATCACCGAAGCCTCTCATGCGTTGTCGGGCAACGTCGAAGAGGCGAGTTCTTCGGTTCTCGAACTCGGCGCCGCCGGCGAAGAGCTGCACTCGACCGCACAAGCACTGAACTCTCAGATCGAAGAAGTCACATCTTCCATCGAGCAGATGGTGCGGAGCGTGAACGACGTTGGCCAGAGCAGCGAAGGCCTGTCGGAAGCGGTTCTGGAGACCAGTTCGTCGATGTCCGAGATGAGCCGCTCGATGAACGAAGTCGAAGGTCACGCAACCGAGACCGCGCGGCTGTCGACCGCCGTGGTCGAGCTGGCGGAGAGCGGTCGGGAGCAGGTCGAGAAGACCATCAAGGGGATGGATGATATTCGCGACGCGACCGAATCCGCCGACGGTGTCATCCGGAACCTAGCGGGCCGAATGAACGAGATCGGGGCCATCGTCGACGTGATCGACGATGTCGCCGACGAAACGAATCTGCTCGCGCTGAACGCGGCGATCATTGCGGCGCAGTCCGGCGAGCAGGGTCGGGCCTTCTCGGTGGTTGCGGACGAAATCAAGGATCTGGCCGATCGAGTGCTGTCGAGCACGAAGGAGATCGGCTCGCTGATTTCTTCGGTGCAACGCGAAAGTGCGGCAGCCGCCGATGCCATCGAGCGCGGGACCGAGCGGGTGCAGGACGGCGTCGACCTCTCGGCTCAGGCTGGGGTCGCCCTCGAAGAGATCACTTCGGCAGCGCGTGACAGCGGAGGACGCATCCAGGAGATCGTCGGTGCCGTGCAGGAGCAGGCGCGCGCGGCCGGTCACGTCGAAAAGCTGATGGATCGCGTGAGCAGCCGGGTCGAGGAAATCCGTAGTGCTGGAAGCGACCAACAGAACGGCAATGAAATCGTGATGCGCGGTGCCGTCGTCATGCGCGACGTCGCTCAGCAGACCCAACGCACCACCGAAGAGCAGTCGAGTGGTGCGGGACGCATCCGAGACTCGATGGAGAGCGTCCGCGAAGCGGTGGAAGACATCCACCGCGCATTGCAAGACCAGGGAGAAGCCTGCCGAGCGGCGGTTTCGTTCCTGGAGACGGTCCATCAACGCACGCGGTCGAACGATGATTCGGCCGAGCAGCTTCGAGAGGCTGCTGCCTCAATGCAACGGCATGCCGAAGCGCTTCGCGACGACGTGCGCAGATTCCGGATCGAGTAGTTCCGAGCCGACCCTGCCCGGGAGAGGAAAATCATGATCGCTGGATGTCCGAACTGTCAGGCCCGCTACCGCGTCGATCGCGACAAGCTCGTGGATGGCGCTGTCCGTCTGCGCTGCACGAAGTGCGAGTCCGTATTTCGCGTTCGCGCGCCGGAAGAGCCCTCTCTCCCGCCCGTTGAAGCTGCGCCGGTTCCGCAGTCCGCTGCGCCGATTCCGCAGTCCGCTGCGCCGATTCCGCAGGAGCCTGCGCCCCAGCTGGATTCGCCGTCGCTGCCGGATACGCCGCCGGCCCCGGCACCTAGCGTCGTTCCTACCGGTGAGACCGTCATGATCGCGGTCCCTGACGTGGAACTCGGGAAGCGTACGGCCGACGTTCTTGCGGCAAACGGCATCGCCGCGATCGTGGTACAGGATGGCGTGGATGCCATGCTCGAGGTCCAGCGGCGACTCCCCCAGGTCGTGGTTCTCGCGGCGGACCTGCCGAAGATGTTCGGCTTTCAGGTGTGCGAGGTGATCCAACGAAACGAGAGCCTCTCCCACATCCATGTAATCCTGGCCGGAGCCATTCATCACCCCGATCGCTATCGGCGGCCGCCGGAAGAGATCTATGGGGCCGACGATTACATCGAAGCGCCGGAGCTCCCGGAGACGATCATGGAGCTGCTGCAACGCGCCGGCTTCGGGGCTGGTGTTGGCGGGCTCGGGACGGACGTTTCTCCGGCACCGCAGCCGACGCCGGTCGTTCCGGCGTCCCCGTCCCCGGTGCCGACTCTCGAGGAACCTGCGCCGATTTCGCAGTCCTCTGCGCCGCTTCCGCAGTCCCCTGCGCCGCTTCCGCAGTCCGCTGCGCCGGTTCCGCAGTCCACTGCGCCGGTGGCCACACCGGCTCTCGAGGTCGATCCGCCGCCCGTTCCGGTCGAACCCGCGCTCCAGCCCGCGCCGCAGCCGGTCGCACCGCCTGCCGTGCCGGACACGGCCGTTGCGCCCGGGCTCGACGAAGAACGCGCGAAGGCTGAGCGACTCGCCCGGATCATCGTCAGCGACATCATCCTCTACAACGACGAGAAATTCGCTCGTGCGTTGGCTGCCGGAAACGTCGGCGAGGCCCTGGGTCCCGATCTGGTCGAAGGACGAGGCTTGTTCGATGAACGCATCGATGCACGTGTCCGTGGGGAACAGGATTACCTGATGGCCGAGCTCCTTCGGGTCGCTCGGCTGCGGGGAATGGAGTAGTCCGCGATGGAAGCGCGCGAACGCGAACACGTGATGCGAGAACTCGGCCACGAGGACGAAGAAGTCCGCCGCCTTGCGGTGGAGCGACTCTCGACGTTGCGGCCGGAGGAAGCGATCCCGTCCTTGATCGAAGCTCTTGGCGATCCTGGATGGCGAGTTCGCAAAGCTGCGATCGACCGGCTGGCGGCGTCTCCAGAGCTGAGTCAGACCACGCGCTCTCTGGTCGTCGCTCTGGCGGACGGGGAGAACCCGGGCCGTCGCAACGCGGCGCTCGAAGCGCTGGTGCGAACCGGCTCCGCGGCAGTGCCGATCTTGCTGGAAGCGACGCGGGATGCGGATGTCGACGTGCGCAAGCAGGTCGTCGACGTGCTTGCAGGGATCGGCGACCCGATGGTTTCGCCGCGCCTCATTGAACTCCTCGGGGATTCCGATCCGAACGTCCGCGCCGCCGCTGCAGACGGGTTGGGAAATGTCGGGCCCGAGGAAGCCGCCGTCGCGCTGCTGGCGCTGGTTCGGCGAGACGCCGAGCCGCTCGTGCGCTTGTCAGGGCTCCGAGCCGTCGCCCGGCTCGAGGTGTCAGTACCGGTCGCCGAGGTGGCAGCGCTGCTCGACGATGGGCTCGTCAGATCCGCAGCGTTGGGCGTTCTCGGGTACAGCGATGATCCGAGCGCGTTCGATGCCCTGACGAAGGCGCTCGAGCATCCCGCTCGATCCGCCCGTGAAGCCGCAGTGGACGCGATTCTGGCGCAGTCCGGTCGCGTGCCCGCCGGACAGCTCGACGCGTTCGCCGGTCGCTTGCGAGAAGGCTTCGAAGCGCCCGAGCATTTCATGGAAGATGCGCTCGAACGAGTCGTCGAGGGACCGCTGGCGGTGCGCCTCTCGCTGGTCCAGTTCTTCGGGTTGCTGCGGTTGACCGGCTCCGTTGAGCCGTTGCTTTGTGCGGGCCAGGATGAGGCACTTGGGGAGATCGTCATTGGCGCTCTCGAAGGGTTCGGGTCCGAGGCCGAACAGATCTTCGACGAGAAATGGGATGACCTGTCGCTGTCGTCGCGCGTGCTCGCATGTCAGGTGATGGGGCGCACTGCGGGTTCGATCGGAGGTCATCGCTTGCGGGCCGCATTGGTCGCGCCCGATCCGGCCCTGCGTCTGGCCGCCGCGCGCGCGATCGGTGGGCGTCAGATGGCCGATGCACTTCCCGAACTGATCGGCCGGTTGGAAGCGGTCGAAGAAAGCGGTTTCGATCTCGACGACGAAGACGAGACCCAGACCTTCGTCGACTCGATCGCGCAGGTCGTGTCCGGCGCTGGGGACGACACCGTCGAATCCGCGATCGAACTCCTGATGGCTCGGCTCGCGGGAGCGAGCGAGACCTATCGTCTCGCGACGACGGGTCTGCTCGGCCGAATCGGCCGACCGCAGGATCTCGACCAGGTGGCCTTGTTGCTCTCGGATCCGAGCGATCGTGTACGTCGCGCTGCGACGGCGGCGTTGGGTCATGTTGCGCCACGGGAGACCGAGCCGCTGCGCCACGCCATGGCCGATGAGTCGGCGACGGTGCGCATGGGTGCGGCTGCGGCACTTGCCGCCACCGGCGACAGCGAAGTGATCGCTGATCTTGCGTCTCTGGCGGATGACGAAGATGTCCGGGTTCGAGGGGCCGCAATGCGAGCCGTGGGTGTATGGGCAGCGGCGCAGCGAGACGACGGGTTGCGCGAGCGGGCCCTCTCCATGCTTGCCGCCGGTCTTGGACTTGGCGGTCCGGTGGCCATGGCTGCGCTCGAGTCCTTGACGAGGCTCGGCGGGGCGGGCGTGGTGTCGCTGGTGCGTGAGGTTCTGGCCGACCCCGACGCGGAGTTGGTCCAGGCCGCGCTGGCCTGTATCGGAGAGCACGGAACGCGGGACGATGTCGAGTCGACGATTCCAATGTTCGGGCACGACCATTGGGCCGTGCGCGGTCAGGCGGTGCAGATCGCGGGCAACCGCAAAGTGGCCCACGCAGTCCCTGCAATGCTTCGGCGCCTGGATATCGAACAAGACGAGTTCGTTCGGGACGCATTGCTGCGCGCCCTCGAAGTACTGGAGACGCACGCGGGATGAAGCCGCTCGAGTCAGACGAGCTCGTCCTGACGGACGCGCAGTTTCGCATGTTCCGGGATTTCTTCCGGGATGCGTGCGGACTCTCGTTTGGCGACGACTCGCGCTTCCTGCTCGAAAAGCGGCTTGCGCGCCGCGTGCGGGAGCTCGATGTCGGCACGTTCACGGCGTATCACTACCTCCTTCGCAAAGACTCGTCCGGTGACGAAGAGCTCTCCCAGGCGATCGACGAACTCACCACGAACGAGACGTACTTCTTCCGTGAGCGAAACCAGCTGAACGCATTGGTCAATGAGATCCTGCCGGAGTTGTTGGCTCGCCGCGTCTCGGGGGGGCCACCGGTATCCATCTGGTCGGCCGGATGCTCGAGCGGCGAGGAGCCCTACACGATCGTCATGATGGCGAAGGAGGCCGGCTTCGAGCCCGGCAAGGACTTTCGGGTCTATGCGTCGGACATCTCTCGCCGAATGCTTCAGAAGGCGCGCCAGGGCGTGTATCGGCCGGCGTCGTTCCGGGACACGGACCCGGTGCTCCAGAAACGCTATTTCGAAGAGAAGGATGGTTGTTGGCGGATCAGCGACGACGTGAAGCGTCACGTCACGTTTACCCGCGTGAATCTTCTCGACCCGCCGCGAGTGGCCTTGCTCGGTACGATGGACGTGATCCTCTGCCGCAACGTCATCATCTACTTCGATATCGAGACGAAACGTCAGGTCATCGACCTCTTCGGCCAGAAGCTCCACGCCGGTGGGTACCTGCTGCTTGGACATGCCGAGTCCCTGATCAATATCTCGAGCGCGTTCGAACTCCGACACCTGAAGCACGACCTTGTCTACCGCAAGCCGCTGCCGGGTGAATCCGAGCGCGATGCCTGGCAGGACGCCGCGGCGGCCGCGATCGATCGGGTGGATCCGTGCGATGAGGGAGGGCGTCGATGACCGGGCGCAATCCCATCCGCGTTCTCGTGATCGACGACTCGGCCTTCACGCGACAGACGATCAAGCGAATGCTCGAGAAGTCTCCGCTCGTTGAAGTCGTCGATTGGGCGAGGGATGGCGAGGAAGCGCTCCGCAAGGCGTTGGAGTTGGATGTCGACCTCATCACGCTCGACCTCGAGATGCCCCGGATGGACGGGTTCACCTTCTTGCGAATCCTGATGGCGAAACGTCCGACGCCCGTCATCGTGATCAGCGGAAACGCGGGCGACCAGGACGTCTTCAAGGCACTCGATCTTGGCGCGATCGACTTTGTCGCGAAGCCGACGGCGCATGCGACGCCGGAGCTTCAGTCGATCGAGCAGGAACTGATTCGCAAGGTTCATGCGGTTCGCAATCTCCGTATCGATCGGGTGGCGGACCGGATCAGCCAACCGGTCGCGATGGACCATCGCTTGCCGGCGCGCGCCGCTCACAAGATCGTGGCCATCGGATCGTCGACAGGCGGGCCGGCTGCGCTGATGCAGATCTTCAGTGCGATGTCCCAAGCGCCTCGTTGTGCATTCATCGTTTCCCAGCACATGCCCGAAGGGTTTACACGTGGCTTTGCGGAGCGGATCGACCGGATGACCCACCTTCGTGCGCGCGAGGCTGAGGACGGCGACGTGGCAGTGGAGGGCACCGTTCTCATTGCGCCGGGCGGCCGCCATCTCGAGTTCGAGGCGCGGAACGGAAGAATCGTTGCGCACGTCGCCGATCACGATGAGCGCGACAAATACGCGCCCTCGGTCGACCGGATGTTCGTGTCTGCGTCCAAGCACTACGGGCCCGACCTGTTGGCCATCGTGCTGACCGGGATGGGCGACGATGGCCGGGCCGGCGTCGTGGCCGTCAAGCAGGCAGGTGGGAACGTGATCGTCGAGTCAGAGGAGACGGCAGTGATCTTCGGAATGCCTCAACAAGCGATCCGGGCGGGTGCAGTCGATGCGGTGCTTCCGCTCGGCGACATCGCCCCGGTCATCCAGAGCGGTTTCGCTCCGGTTTCTTCGAGTCGGAGGAGTTCGGCATGAGCCAACGTGACGACATCTTCGACCGCGCGAACGAGTTCATGAACGTGTTCAGTCGCGGTGCGGAGTTCACCAAAGAGCTATTGGAGGAGAACACGCGTCTCCGACGGCAGCTCATCGAACTGGATACGCGCGATACCGACGCGGCCCAGGACACTGGAGAGTGGGGCAAGTTGCGCGAGCAACTGCTGACACGCATCGAGGGTCTCGAGGTCGAGAAGGAAGACGTCATGGAACGTCTCCGCGCACTCGAGGAAGAGAATCGGCAGTTCGCGAATCGCTATGTGGAGGTGGAAGAGGAGAACAACAACCTCGCGAATCTCTACGTTGCGTCGTACCAGCTGCACTCGACGTTGGATCTCTCCGAAGTCCTGAAGATCATCATCGAGATCGTGATCAACCTGGTCGGGGCCGAGATCTTCTGCGTCTACGTATACGACGAGAACTCGGGAATGCTCGAGCCGGTCGCGTCCGAAGGCGAGCAGGTTCCGGCGTTCCCGTCGACGCCGCTCGGGCATGGGACCGTCGGGCGCTCGGTTGAACTCGGCGAAACCTACACGACGGATCAGAACGCATCGGCCGACTACGAATCACCGATCGTGTCGATCCCGCTATGCGTGGAGGATCAGCCGATCGGCTCGATCGCGATCTTCAAGCTCCTTGCCCAGAAAGAGCAATTCACCCTCCTGGATCACGAGCTGTTCACGCTCCTCGCCGGCCACGCCGCGACCGCGATCTTCGCGTCGCAGCTGCACGGTCAGAGCGAGCGAAAGCTCAACACGATCCAGGGTTTCATCGACCTACTCACCAAGTAGCCGGAGCAAGAACATGGAACGACATCGCATTCTCATCGTCGAGGACAGTCCCACGATGCGGCAGCTGCTCGTGTTTGCGCTCAAGCGGCTGAAGGGGTCGGAGATCGTCGAGGCGCAGGACGGCATGGACGGTCTGCGGAAGGTCACGAGCGACGACTTCGACCTTGCACTCGTCGACATCAACATGCCCGTCATGGACGGCCTGAAGCTGATCAGCCTGGTTCGGGACGAGGATTCCCTGAAAGACATGCCGATCGTGGTGATTACCACGGAGGGGGCGCAGGAAGACCGCGACCGGGCGCTCGCGCTCGGGGCTGACGAGTACCTGACGAAACCGATCCAGGCGAACAGGGTCCTCGCGGTCGCCAAGGCGTTGCTGAAGATCGAGTAGGGTCACCTCCGCCCCCCGCGGCGGCAGCCTTGCGACGCCACCAGAACCCTGTGCTAAGCCCTCGCCCGTGATGCGGCGTGCGCGGATTCTCTTCGTCCTACTCGTCCTCCCGGTTCTCGGGGCCACGGCGTGTGGGTACCAGGCTGTGCGGGTTTCGGAGGCCTTTGGCTCCGCCAATCGCATCGCACTGCACGGTTTCCGAAACGACTCGATGGAAGCCGGCGTCGATAGCGTCGTCACCGACGCGTTTGCGCGGGAGGTGATGCACCGCGGTGCCCTCCGCCTCGTCGATGATGCCGACGTTGCAGACTGGGTGCTCTCGGGCGCCGTTACGCGCCTCGAAGTCTACAACCGCAGCTTTTCGTCGGTTTCGTTCTCGCTGGAGTACGAGGTCTACCTCGGACTCGACGTTGTGATCGAGCATCGCGACGGTCGCCGACTCGAACTCGGCCCGCAGTCACTGCAGGGACGGGAGCGATATCTCGCGAGCGCCGATGCAGAGGTCACTCGCACCAATCGCGAAGAGGCGATTCGCCGGGTGGCTTCCCAGCTCGCCGCTCGCGTCCATGACGCTTTCTACGAACGCGCCGCCGTCGGCACCGGAACGGGTGCGACCACGCCGTGACGCCGGCGGAACTGCAGGAGGAGTTGGCGCAGGGGATGTTTCGCCCCGCCTACCTCGTCGCCGGCGCCGAACCCCTGTATCGCGATGACGCACTTCGCGCCCTGCGAGCTGCGGTCCTGGGCGACGGACCGGCCGACTTCAATCTCGACCGGCTCGATGGAACGCAAGCCGGGCCCGGCGCGTTGATCGATGCCGTACGAGCCCTTCCGGTAATGGCCGAGCATCGTCTGGTCCTCTTGCGCGAGCCTGAGGCGCGGCGTGGCGCCAAGGGAGAGGCGTTGACCCAGGCGGTCGTCGAAGCCGTCGCGGAGGTGACCGACGCCGCGAAGGAGACCGTGGAGACCGTCCTGGTCGTTGTTGCAACCAAGGTCGACAAGCGCTCGAAGTGGGTCAAGGCGTTCGGTGCGCCGGCCGTATTGGTGGCCTGTGACCCGCCAAAGGGCGGTAAGGGTGTCGTGTCCTTCGTGCGCGAAGAAGCGGCACGACAGGGTACGAAGCTCGAGAGCGGAGCGGCTGAGGCCCTGGCCGAGGTCATCGGTCCGCAGTTGCTGCTCCTCCGCAACGAACTCGAGAAAGCGGCGCTCCTCGCGGGTCTGGGTGAACCCATCACCCGCGCGCACATCGTGATGGGCGCAGCGGACGTTGCGGAAGAGCCGATCTGGGATCTCACCGATGCGATCGGGGAGGGCCGGGGCGCCGATGCGCTCGGCGTGCTCGACAAATTGCAGGGGAGTGGGGCGCCTGCGCCTGTGCTTCTCGCTTCGCTGGCCGGTCATTTCCGCAAGCTCAACCGCGCGAGTGCGGGTGGGCGCTTGCAAGGGCATCCGTTCGCAGTGAAGAAGCTCGAACGTCAGGCCAAGCGGTACACGCAGCGGCGGCTGCGGGCGTGCTTGTCTGCGATCCACGAAGTCGACGAGATCCTGAAGGGGCAGGGCCACCTACCCGCAGATCTCGCGATGCAACGTCTCGTGCTCGGGCTGTCTGCCTGAGCGAGCTGGGCGTGCCGCCGGCTGGCGGCACGAACGGCTAGGCCTGGATGGCGTGGACGGCCTTGGCCAGGCGCGAGACCGACCGACTTACGGTCGTCTTCTTCAGCGAGCCCTTCGAGGCCGCCTTGCGGAATTCGCGCTCGGCGAGGCGCAGCTCGGTGAGCGCGACGGCGGCGTCGCCGTCCGCGATCGCCTTGCGAACGGCCTTCACGCGCGTCCGGACAGAGCCTCGGATGACGCGATTTCGGTCGCGGCGCTTGATCGCTTGACGCGCTCGCTTTTCGGCAGACTTGTGGTTGGCCAACGGGGTGCCTCGCTGAGGGGAGACCGGACGAACCGGTCCTCCGGGAGCGCGGGAACATAGGCGAACCCGGCTCGACTTGCCCAGCCCCCGCGGCGCTTTCCCGGCTCAGGTCCTGGGCCGGGCCGGCCGATGCGCAAGAGGAATCCGGTCGCCCCGGGGGCGGAAATCCGACCGCCGCGTGGGCGGAATGGAGGCATTTTTGCGCATCCGCGTGTCCATTGGACTTCTACTCTGGCTCCTGGCCGGCCCGGTCGCGGCCGAAACGGCGCCCCCCCTGGGGCCAGCCTCCTTGCCGCCGTCCGAAATGCCGGCCGCTGCGACTGGGTTCGCACAGGACAGCCTCCTCCGCGGAAAGATCCTGCGCGCCTGGACGCTCCCGGCACCGAGCCTCGATGCGCGCGTCGAGCGGACGATTCGTGCCGGTTACCAGCTCGGAATGCGGAATCTCGAGGCGCCGGCGCGTGCTGTACTGCTGGCCAGCGACCTGGGGGATCCGATCCCAAGAGCGGAAGCTGCAGTCCGTCTGGCGCCGAATCTTCCCGCAGCGCACGCGGCCCTTGCCACCGCCCGCTTCGAGGACGGTGATCTTCCTGGGGCGGCCGCCGCCACCATCGCGGCTGCGACGCGGGTTCCTGGCCACCTCGAGGCCTCGCTCTGGTCCCGTGCGCAGGGCTACCGACTGCTCAGCCTGGCCCTCGCCGGTGGGACGCTGCTCTTCCTGACACTGGTCGCCGTGATCAAGCTTCCTCGATTCGTGCGCGACATGAGTGTTATTCGCGACGACCTTCCAACCTCTTCTCGTTTCGCGCTCCTCGCCTGTGTGGTGCTGCTCCCGACCGTGCTGGGAGAAGGGCCCGCGGGTCTACTGTTGGCGATGGGATTCGTCGCGATCGCGTATGGCACGATGTGGCAGCGCGCGACCGTGGCCGCCGTTGCGTTCGTAACGGTCGGGGCCATGTACCCGCTGATGGATGCGTCCGCGCGGGCGCGTGCCGCGATGGCTGGCGACCCGCTCGTATTGGCCGCGCACGCCACAGAACACGGCTTTCCCTCCGCGTCGGAACTCGCCCGCGTGACTTACGCCGGAGAGTCTGAACCCTTTGCTGCGCGGGCATTGGCACTGCGAGCCAAGCGAGTGGGCGACCTCGAAGGTTCGAACGCTCGTTATTCGCGACTCCTTGCAATGCAAGGTGCCGACGCGACGCCCGATCTCCTGAACAACGCCGCCGGCGTAGCCCTTGACTCCGACCAGGTGGATGAGGCCATCCGTCTGTACGAGACGGCATCCAAGCGTGAACCGTCTCCGGCGGTCCTCTTCAACCTTTCACAGGCCTACGGCAAGGCGATTCGGCTCGACGAGCAAGGCCTGGCGCTGGCCGAGGCGCAGAGCATTGATCCCGCGGAGGTCGCGCGCTTGACGGGCGAGTTCGGTGCCACCGCCCTTGGACTCGTAGCCGATATCGCACTGCCGGCTGACCTCGCAGAAGCCTCTCTCGCGCGCGCAGGCGAGGGCGAGCGATTGGCCCGCCTTGAACGCGCACGTGTCGCACCGGGCTGGCTCGGGAGTGGTCTCGTGCACGCGAGCGCGGCCTTCGCCATCGCCTTGGGCATGGGGCTGGCGTTGGGGATGCTGCTGTCGCGGCGCGTCGGCGAGAATGGGGACGACTACGACGCGATCGCCCGGATCCTTCAGGAGAAGGGCGGCGATTCGTCGACCCGAATGCAACGCCTGGGGCAGATCCGCGAACGTCAGGCCCTGATCGATCGCGCGCGCGGCCTGGCCACGCTCGTGATTCCAGGAGCTGCCGGGGTCATCCGCGGGCGCCCGATCCTGGGCTGGATTGGCGCGACGCTGTTCTCGCTGACCGCGTGCCTGGTGTGGATGGATACGACGCTGTTGCCCGACCCGCTTGCGCTGGGCGCACTGCCCGTCGCGGTACGGGTTGTCGGCACGAGCCTGGGGATCCTGGCGTACCTGGCCGTGTTGGGGACGACGCTCGTGATGGCGGAGCGAAACTGATGTCCGTTGCACTCCACGGCAATCTGAGGGATTTCGGAATCGGCGAAGTCTTCCAGCTCATCGGGCAGCAACGGAAGACCGGCATTCTCGAAGTCAACGGCGACAGCGCGCGACTCCGGCTCGCCTTCGATGGCGGCGCCGTCGTGTGGGGAGAGACCGCGGGCGCCTACGACGAAGCCGGGCTGGGAGAGATGCTGGTCCGCACCGGCATCCTGACACCCGAGCGTCTGCTCGAGATCGAACGAGGGATCCAGGACCGCGACGCGCGCTTGAGCGACGTCGTGATGGAGTCCGGCGAGATCTCGTCGGATCAGCTCGAGGACACGCTCGACCTCGTTACGCGAGACACCGTGTTCGAGTTGCTGCGTTGGAGTAGCGGGTCGTTCCATTTCACCGCGCAGCCACTGGCCCATCAGCGCGATGCGGGTCGCCTGATGCCGGCCGAGCAGATCCTGATGGACGGGCTCCGCATGGTCGACGAATGGCACACGCTCGACCCCGAGGTCGTCGATCCGACTTCGATCTTCGAGCGCGTCGGGCACTTTGACGCCTACCGACAGGGCGCTTCGGAGTCCTCGCCAGAGCAGATGGCACGGGCCGAACGGTTGTTCCTGCTGATCGACGGCCGGCGCCGCACGGGCCGGGTGATCGATCTCTCTCGTTTGGGCCGCTTCGAGGGCGCGCGGATGCTCTCCGACCTGCGTGGCCGCGGCATGATCGCGCCTCGCGCGATCGATGCCCAGGAAGGCCGCAAGCGTCGTCGCGTGTCCTCCGAACTCTCGGCGGGCCCGTCTCCGGTGGCGATCGCGCTCTCGGTGCTGCCCTTCCTGCTGCTTGCCACGATGGTGGCCGTCCTGTGGCTACGGGGTCCTTCCCTGGTGGAGGGCACCGCGCGTGCGGAACTCACGCCGTCCCCAGAGCACCGTGCGGCGTACGCGTTCGAACTCCTGCGGCTCCGCAACGCCACCGAAGCGTATCGCTTCGCGCGCGGGGAGTGGCCGTCCGACCTCGCGGATCTCGATGGTCTTCCGCCCGTATTCGGCGCGCACATGGCACCTCCCGTCGGGCGTCAATACTATTACGACCAACGCGGAGAGACGTTCCTGGTCCTCGCTCCAGAGGAGTGAGGCTGCTCTCCGCCGAAGCGGAGAACTCCCTGACCGACTCCAGTGCCAGTACGCGCCAGACCCTGGTCTTTGACGACAACCAGCTGGCGGCCTCCCTCTACGGCGAGCGGGAGCAGACGCTTCGGATCCTCGAGCAGGATCTCGGTGTGCAGGTTCGCGCGCGCGGCAACCAGGTGAAGCTCGTGGGCGACGAGGACCGCGTCCGTCTCGGTCGCAAGGTGCTCGAAGAACTCTACGCCCTCTTGCGCGATGGGCAGGCGATCGAGTCGCGAGATGTGCACGCCGCGATCCAGGCCGTCACGAAGGAACCCGATCTGAAACTGAAGGACGTCTACGCCGACGTCTTGTCGTCTGTGGGTGGTCGGCAGCGAATCAACGCGAAGAACATCGCGCAGCGCCGCTACATCGAGACGATCCAACGCGATGATGTGGTTCTGTCGATCGGTCCGGCGGGGACCGGCAAGACCTACCTCGCAATGGCGATGGCGATCGCGGCACTCAACCGTCACGAAGTCACGCGCGTGGTGCTGACCCGCCCGGCCGTCGAGGCCGGCGAGCGACTCGGTTTCCTGCCGGGTTCGATGGCTGACAAGGTGAATCCCTACCTTCGGCCTCTCTACGATGCGCTGCACGACATGATGGATTTCGAGAAGGCCCAGCGTTTGATCGAGCGCGGCATCATCGAGGTCGCACCGTTGGCCTTCATGCGTGGACGGACGCTGAACGGCTCCTTCGTGATTCTCGACGAAGCGCAGAACACCACGCCGGAACAGATGAAGATGTTCCTGACGCGGCTCGGCTACGACTCGAAGGCCGTCGTCACCGGCGACGTGACCCAGGTGGACCTCCCCAGCGCGCAGGCGAGCGGGCTCGCTGACGCGCTCCGTGTGCTTGAGGGTGTCGCCGGGATCGGGGTCATGCAGTTCAGTGAAGCCGATGTGGTCCGGCATCCGCTGGTGCAGTCGATCGTTCGCGCTTACGACCGGCGCGACACGGCGCGGGCGGAGGAGCGAGAGCGCCAGAAGGCGATCGCAGAACTCGGAAGGCCGCCCGCGGCGCTCGCAGAAGCGCCCGACGACCCGGAATGACGACACTGGTCACCGGTCCCCCGGATGGGGAGCCGGGGTTCGATGCCGAGCAGTTCACACGTCGTTGCGAAGCGGTGTTGGCGGCTGCCGAGGTGCCGGACGCCGAGCTGTCTGTGGCCCTGGTCAGCGACGACGAGATTGCCGAGCTCAATCGCACCTATCGCGCCAAGGAAGGTCCGACCGACGTCCTCTCCTTCTCGCTTCTCGAGGGCGATCATGCGGACTGGCGCGGCGTAATGTTAGGCGACGTCATCATCTCGGTTCCGACGGCGCAGCGTCAGGCGCACGAACTCGGTCATGACCTCGACGAGGAACTGCTCCGCCTGTTGATCCACGGAGTTCTCCACTTGCTGGGGTTCGACCACGAGGTCGACGCCGAAGCGGAAGTAATGGAGGCGCGCGAGCGGGAAGTGCGCGCGGCGGTTTCGTGAGTCGCGTAGGGCTCATCGCGGGCGTTGGCTACGTCCTCGCGACCGTCCTCGCATTTCCCCACCCGCTTGGAGACCGTGTCATCGACCTCGGCCTGGTCGGAGCCTGGCTGTCTCCTGCATGCCTGCTGCTCACGCTGCGCGGCCTCGGGCCCCGGGCTGCCTGGACGCGAGGCTTCGGGCTGGGGTTGGTCGCCCATGCGCTGATCCTGCACTGGATCTACGTCGTGACCGTGAAATACGGAGGCGCGCCGGTGTGGGCCGGCTTCGTGACGCCGGTGTTGCTCGCTCTCTATCCCGCGTTCGCCACGGGGCTCTTCGCTGCCGGCGCGGCCTGGCTGGCGCGCCGGGGCGCGGCTGTGCCCTTGGCGTTGGCCGCACTGTGGGTCGTCCTGGATCACGCGAGGTCGTTCGTCTTTGGCGGTTTTCCCTGGGCGACCATCGGGTACGCGCTGCATCTCGATGGTCCGCTGCTCGGAATCGTTTCGTGGACCGGGGTCTATGGGCTGTCGGCGGTCGCCGTGTTCGCGGCTGCGAGCTTGCTCTACGCGTGGCGGCCATTCGACGGCGCGCAGTCACGGCGGGTGGCTGGAGCCGGAATCGCGATCGCTCTGACACTCCATGGTGTCGGATGGGTGGCAGCCCCCGAGTCGCCGGCCGGCTCCGAGGTCCGCGTGGCCGTACTTCAGGGGAACATCGAGCAGGGCGTAAAGTGGGCCCCGGATTATTTCGAGCGAACGCTCGCCATCTATGAGGAACTGGCCCACCGGGCGGCCGCCGAAGGCGCTGAGTGGATCGTCTGGCCCGAGACCGCGATTCCGGGTGCGCTGAACTCGCCCGAGCTGGCGGCCCGCTTCCGGGCGCTCGCCATCCAGACGGGCGCGCGACTCGTGGTCGGCGCGGCCGGCGTCGAGTGGGACGAGAGCGGTCAGACTCCGAGCGTGTACGACAGCGCCTACCTGTACTCACCGGACGGGCTGCTCAGCGCCCGTTACGACAAGGTCAAGCTCGTGCCATTCGGTGAGTTCCTCCCATTTCGCTCGATTCTGGCGCGCTTCATCAAGCCGCTGGCGACGGGAGTCACGAGCCGCGACCTGACTCCGGGCGTCGGCCCGCGCGCAGTCGAGTCCTGGGGACGCCCAGGGGAGGAACCGACCCATCGGATCGGGGTTCCAATTTGCTATGAACTGCTCTTTCCGGACCACGTCCGGCGCGTGTCGAAGGATGGGGCCCAGGTCTTGTTCGGGATCACCAATGACGCCTGGTACGGCGCAACGGGTGCTCCCTTCCAGTTCCTGGCAATGACGGCGATGCGCTCGGCCGAGACCGGGACCTGGACGGCGCGGGCGGCGAACACGGGGGTGTCGGCCTTCATCGACGCGCGCGGTCGGGTCCAGGAGAGAACGAGAATCTTCGAGCGCGATTTCCTGGTGGGAACCCTGCGGCTCCGCTCCCCCGAGCAGGCCCCCACCTTCTATGCAGCCCATGGTGATGTGTTTGCCTGGGGTTGTTGGGTCGGCTCGTTGGGCTGGGCGGTCCGCGCCGGACGGCGGCGGCCCACCGAAGACATTTCAGGAGAACCCCGATGAGCGACGCCGAAAAAAGCGCCGCCCCCGTCGACCCGAACGAACTGGCTGAGCGGCTTCGCACCGTGCGTGGACGCCTGGGCGAGTTCCGGGGGCGGCTTTGACGAGGCCGGGCTCCGTGATCAACTCGCCGCCCTCGACGAAGCCGCAGCGAAGCCTGACCTCTGGGACGACCGCGAGGCTGCGGAACGGGTTCTGCGGGACAAACGGAAGGTCGAACGCGAACTGACGTTCCTGGATGGGCTCGGTGAAAGCGTCTCCGACGCTGAAGTGCTGCTGGAGCTTGCCGCCGAGGAATCGGACGCATCGACGTTGGGCGAGGCCGGCGAGAAGCTCGACGACGCCGAGCGCGAACTCGAAGACGCCGAGCTTCGTCAGATGTTGGGCGGCGAACACGACGCTTCGAACGCCATTGTGTCGATCAACGCCGGCGCGGGCGGGACGGATGCTGCGGACTGGGCCGAGATGCTGTTCCGGATGTACTCCCGCTGGGCCGAGGAGCACGACTACAAGGTCGAGATCCTCGACGCCCAGGAAGGCGACGAGGCCGGACTTCGCGGAGTGACCGCGACCATCACCGGGGATTCCGCCTTTGGATACATGAAGGCAGAGGAGGGTGTGCATCGTCTGGTTCGCATCTCTCCGTTCGATTCGCAGAGTCGACGCCATACGGCCTTCGCGAGCGTGACCGTCTATCCAGAGATCGACGACTCGATCGACGTCGACATCGATGAGAACGACCTGCGAATCGACACGTACCGTGCGGGAGGCGCGGGGGGGCAGCACGTCAACAAGACGGACTCCGCCGTGCGCCTGACCCACGTGCCCTCGGGCATCGTCGTTCAGTGCCAGAACGAGCGGTCGCAGCACAAGAACAAGGCTTCGGCGATGAAGGTGTTGCGTGCACGTCTCTACGAGCACATGCGACGCGAGCAGGAAGCCAAGATGGCCGAGCTCTCGGGCGACAAGAAGGCCATCGACTTCGGGAGCCAGATCCGCTCCTACACCCTTCACCCGACTCAACGCGTGAAGGACCATCGCACGGGAGTCGAGATCGGAAATGCGCATGCCGTTCTCGACGGCCGCCTCGATCCGTTCATCCGCGCCACGCTGCTGTTTCAGTCCGGCAGCGCCGGGAGCTCCGAATGAGTGAACAGGAACGCAACGTCCGTCTTCAGCGACTCGAAGCGCTGCGGGAGGCCGGCGTTGACCCGTATCCGCCGCGAACGGGCGCGTACACGCCGATCGCCGAAGTGCGGGCTGCGCACGACGAGAAGGACGGCGAACAGCTCGAGTCCGAGAACAACGAGGTCGCGATCGTGGGTCGCGTCAAGAGCCACCGGTCGTTCGGGAAGCTCGTGTTCTTTACGCTCGTAGAGTCGGGCGTCGCGCTGCAGGTGAGTGCGCGAAAGAGCGAGATCGACCCGGAGATCTTCCGCTTCGCCAACAAGAAGATCGACATCGGCGACTTTGTTCGGGTCGAGGGGCGTGTCTGGCGCACCCAGAAGGGCGAACTCTCGGTAGATCTGGCGCAGGCACAGATGCTGTCGAAGGCACTTCTACCGCTTCCCGAGAAATGGCACGGCCTGCAGGATCAGGAGGCCCGGTATCGGCAGCGTTACCTCGACCTGCTGTCGAACGAACGCTCGCGGGAGATCGCGATCCTACGGAGTCGCACGATCTCGGCGGTTCGCCGCTTTCTGGATGAGCGGGACTTCCTGGAGGTCGAGACGCCGGTATTGCAGCCGCTGTACGGCGGCGCTGCGGCCGAGCCGTTCGTTACCCATCACGACAAGTACGACCAGCAGCTCTACCTGCGCATATCGGATGAACTCTACTTGAAGCGACTCGTGATCGGAGGCCTCGATCGCGTCTACGAGATCGCACATAACTTCCGGAACGAGGGCATCAGCCACAAGCACAGCCCCGAGTTCACGATGATGGAGTGCTACCAGGCATTCGCCGACTACCAGGACATGATGGATCTGGTGCAGGGCATGGTCCGGGCCGCCGCGGAAGCGGCCACCGGTAGCCTGTCGGTGAAATGGGGAGACGACACGCTCGAGTTGGGCGGCGAATGGAAGCGCGTCTCGATGCAGGAGGCGATTGTCGAGGCGACCGGAATCGACATTCTGGAAGCGACGACGGTCGAAGCGCTCCGCGCAGCGGCCAAGGAAAAGGGAATCGGCGCCGGCGACGCGCCGACCTGGGCCGTTCTGGTGGACGATCTCTTCAGCGAGCACGTAGAGCCTGGGTTGATGCAGCCGACCTTCATCACACATCATCCGACCGAGCTGTCGCCGCTGGCCAAGAAGTCGCCCGACGATCCGCGCGTCGTCGAACGCTTCGAGCTCTTCATGGCCGGGATGGAACTCGCAAACGCCTACAGCGAGCTGAACGATCCGATCGACCAGCGAGCACGCTTCGACGAACAGCGGGTCCAGGCGGAAGCCGGAGACGACGAAGCCCATCCCATGGATGAGGATTTCCTCACCGCGATGGAGCACGGGATGCCACCGACCGGTGGACTCGGTGTGGGCATCGACCGCGTGGTCCGCATCCTGGCGGATGCGGCCAACCTGCGGGAAGTGATCCTGTTCCCGCACCTCCGTTCGGGGGACTCATGACCGCCATGGCGAGCGAGTTCTGGGAAGCGCTCTCCTTGGCGGGCGGGTCGATCGCGCTGTCGTTCATCATCGCGCTCGCGGTCGGGATCTGCGCGATGACCGTGCTCTTCTTTGGCTCCGCTGTCGTGGTGCTCGAGCGATTCGCGCGGGCGGTCACTCGGCCGCGGTCGGTCATCCTCGTCACCATCTGCTGGGCCATCCTGCTTGGCGCACTCGGAACCGATGAAGAGTTCGTCGAGGGGCTGGGGATCGCGTGGCCGGGCTGGCTTCAGGCATGGGCCCTCACGGCACTGGCCATCGCCGCCATGCTCGTTGTCGCCCAACTGGTGGTGGCCGGGCTTCTGCGCTTCGTGGCACCTCGGGCACTGGGTATCGTGGCCGTCGTGGTGTTGGGCGCCGGCTATGCGCTGGCCGCCGGCGGGCTCGACAACCTTGGCTATTCGGTCGCGCCCCCGCTCGTGGCGGCCGGCTTGTGGGCGGTCTTCTTCCTGCGTCGGCGCCAGCGCGAAGAATCGGTGCGTGGCGACGATGAGGTGCTGGCGGCAAGCGTCGGCGCGGTGCTCGGACTCGGTATCGCGGTGCCGCTTTTGCTGCAGGGGCCCTCGCTCGAAGTGGCCCGTGCCGGCGGTGCCGTCCTCAGCACGTTCACGGCTGGCGTCCTGCTCGGCCTCTTGCCGCTCGCGGCCGCGGGCCTGATCGACTCGCGGGGAACCGCCGAGTGGTTCATCGCGAGTCGTTATTTGTTCGCGAAGCGGCGTCAGACCTTCATTTCGGTGATCACCGGAATCTGTGTGGCCGGAGTAGCGGCCGGCGTTTGGCTGATCATCACCGTGATTTCGGTCATGAACGGCTTCGAGAACACCTGGCGTGAGGAGATCATCGGCAATCGCGCACACTTGACGGTGCAGGACCCGATGGGACCGATCGAGAACTACACGAGCCTGCTCGACGAGATCGAGGCGGTTCCCGACGTGCTGGCGGCGTCCCCATTCGTCGATGGCGAGGGAATGGTGCGCGGCGCGCGGGGCGAGATCATGGGCGTGAAGGTGCGCGGGATCGACCCCGAACGCATCGTGGGCGTGACCGACCTCGCGGACGACCTCGGCTCCGGCTCGAAGGACGCGCTTTCGAAACTGGGCCCCGATGAGAACGGCCTGCCCGGCATCGTGCTGGGGAGTGGGCTCGCGATCACGGCCGGCGTTGGGATTGGCGACACCGTGACATTGATCTCGCCATTCGGCGGTAAGCCGACGCCACTCGGCCCGGGCCCGAGGCTCAAACAGTTTCGTGTTGCCGGCGTCTTCCAGTCGAGCTTTTTCCAGTACGACGAAGTCTTTACTTACACCGACCTCGCAGCGGCGCAGGACTTTCGGCGCGTAGGCGACGTGGTCCATGGCATCGAGGTGAAGACGACCGACTACTATCGCTCCAGGCGTGTTGCCGATGCCATCGAGAAAGCCATCGGCTTTCCCTACTACACCCGCGACTGGAAGGACTTCTTCCCGTCGTTCTTTCAGGCCCTCAAGACCGAACGCGTGATGATGTTCGTCTTGCTGACCATGATCATGGTGGTCGCGGCTTTCGCCATCGTCGTCACGCTGATCATGATGATCATGGAGAAGTCGAGCGACATTGCGATCCTCAAGGCGATGGGGGCGACCGATGCCGTGGTCGAACGGATCTTCGCGATCGAGGGGACGATGATCGGCTTGCTGGGGACCGGGATCGGGCTCGTTTCGGGGATCGCCGTCACGACCCAGCTTTCGTGGGTGCAGGAACAGATCGAGTTCCTGACGGGGATCGATACGTTGCCGGCATCGATCTACCAGTTCGCGAACCTGCCATGGGAGATCGACGTCGGTCAGCTCGCGATCATTTCCGCGATCGCGATGGTGCTGGCGCTTGGCGCGACGCTCCTTCCTTCCCGTCACGGCGCGCGTCTCGATCCCGCCGAAGCACTCCGGTCGGAGTAGGAGACGCCGATGGCCGAGGCACTGCTCGAAACCCGTGGACTCGAGAAGGAGTTCACGACAGGTGACGGATCGATCGCGGTCCTGCGCGGGGTTGGACTGACCGTCGAGCGCGGTGAGTGCATCGCGATCGTGGGGCAGTCGGGGGTCGGAAAGTCGACGCTGCTGCACGTCCTCGGGACGCTCGACCGGCCGACCCGCGGCACCGTCTACTTCGAGGGAGAGGATGTCTTCGAGAAATCACCCGAAGAGCTCGCCCGGTTTCGCAACGAGTCGCTCGGCTTCGTCTTCCAGTTCCATCACCTGCTCCCTGAGTTCACTGCGCTCGAGAATGTGATGATGCCGGGCTTGCTGGGTGGGCTCTCGGCGACTGACATGACCGCGCGTGCGAAGGCGATCCTCGATGACGTCGATCTCTCCCACCGCCTGACCCACCCCGTGGGCAAGTTGTCGGGCGGCGAGCGTCAACGCGTGGCGGTCGCCAGGGCGCTGGTTCTCGACCCGCCGTTGCTGTTGGCGGACGAGCCCACCGGCAATCTCGATCCGGAGACCGGCGAACTCGTGGGTGACTTGCTGCTGAAACTCAACCAGGTGCGGTCGACCGCGCTCGTGATCGTGACCCACAATGAAGTCCTGGCGGATCGGATGGGTCGATCGCTGGTGCTCGAGCAGGGCGGATTGCGCCCCGCGGGCGCCCCCACGAATACGTCAAATTCGGACTAAACCCGCGAAACCAATGCACTTTTTCCGTTCTTCCGGGGTTGCCTCGCAGCAGGCTGCGAATTAGACTCCACGCGCTCAGGCCGCAGGCCGGGGCTTCCGTCCCCCGTTATCAAGGTGCGGCAGCTCGGCTCGGAGGGTCGGCCCGGAGCGCCGAAAGTCGATCGCGGGGGCGGTCCACTGCAACCCGCTTTCCGTCGAACGGCGTGGCCGGAGGGGCCCAGAAAAACGTGGCTGCCAACGTGATGCGAACCCCGCACTTGCGCCCGTGTGCGCCTTACCGCTTTATCGATTGGGCCGGCTTCACGCTGTTGTTGGCGTGCGCGCTGGTCCTCGGGACGACGCCTGAAGCCCGCGCTCAAACTCCGGCGGACGCGCGCGCCGTGGTCGCCGTTCTTCCATTCGAGGTCTACAGCGCCCGCTCGCTGGAGTACCTCGAAGGGTCGCTCGCCGATCTGCTCGCCACTCGGCTCGAAGCCAGTGGCGAGATTGAAGTCGTGGATGCCGTCACGTTGGAGGCGTCGCGAACGAGTGACGACGATACCGGTGAAGCCGCGATCCAACGCCTCTCGCAACAGGCCGGGGCGCAGTGGGTCGTGGTCGGGAGCTTGACCGAACTCGCGGGTCAGTACAGCCTCGATGTTCGGATTACGCCGACGAACCGCGGCCTGACGACCACGGCGCTGTCCTACTCAGCGAGCGGCGACGACCAGTTGCTGGACCGCATCAACGAACTCGCCAGTCGCGTCGTCGGCATCGTGACGGGGAGCGAAGCCGCGCAGCGGATCGTCTCGGTGTCCGTCGAAGGCGCGCGTGACCTGGCGGTGGTATCGGATGCGCTGACCGTGAAGGCGGGCGATCCGTTCTCCAGCGAGGCGTTGCGCGAGGCAACGTCAGCCCTTCAGGCGCTGGATGAAGTGGCGACTGCAACCGTCGAGTCGACGAACACCGACGACGGTGTCGCCGTGACGTTCCGCGTGGTTCCCGCCGATCGCATCCTGCTGTCCGGCGAGGTGCGTGAGGGCAGCGACCTTGTGGGTGACGTGCGAATCCGGGGGAATCGGCGCATCGAGGATGCGGCAATCCGTTCGCGCATCACGACGAGTGCCGGGTCCCGCTACAGCCCGCCGCGGATCTCCGAAGACGTGCGCGCCATCTACCGGCTCGGCTTCTTTACGAACGTGCGCGTCTTCATCGACGAGAGCCTCGACGGACGTGTCGTCATCTTCGAAGTGCAGGAGAACCCGGTCGTTCGCCAGGTGACGTTGACCGGCAACGACGAGGTCGACGAGGAGAAGATCCGCGACAACCTGACGTTGACGACGGGTTCGACGCTCGACCTGCCGCTGCTGTTCGAGAACCGTCAGCGGATCGAAGCCATCTATCGCGCGGAAGGGTTCTACCTGGCGCGGGTTCGCCACGAAGTCGAAACGTTGACGGGCGACGCGGTCGCCATTCACTTTACGGTGGACGAAGGCGAAAAACTGAAGCTTCGGGAGATCGACTTCGTCGGAAACGAAGCCTTCACGGACGATGAACTTCGCGAGGGCTTCAAAACGAAGACCTGGAAGTGGTATTCGATCGTGAGCCAGTATCTCGACAAGTCAGGGACCTACGCCGAGCCGATCTTCATGCAGGATCTGCGGTCCGTGAACGATCGCTACCTCGATACGGGCTACATCCAGGTCGAAGTCGGTGATCCGGAAGTGGCGGCCGAGGACGACGGCCTTCGCGTCTCGATTCCGATCAAGGAAGGCCAGCAGTTCCGTGTGCGTAGTCTCGACGTTGCCGGTGACGCCACGATCGATGTCGCCGGACTGCGCGAACGTCTGCGTCTCCAGGAAGGGGAAGTCTTCAATCGCTCCGCCCTCAACGACGACGTCGAGATCCTGGAGCACCAGTACACCGACCGTGGTTTCTACGCCGCCGAAGTCGATCCGCGCACTCGGGTCGATGAGGAAGGACTCGCCGTCGACGTCGTGTTCGAGGTCGAGAAGGGAGATCTGTATTTCCTTCGAGAGATCGAGGTCGCGGGCAACACCAACACGATCGATCCCGTGATTCGTCGCGAGATGCAGATGGTGGAAGGCGAGCTCTACTCGGCCCGCGCGGTCGACATCTCGAAGCGCCGTGTCGAGGTCCTCGGTTTCTTCGAAGAGGTCTCGATCGAGCCGTCCCTGACCGACTATCCCGACCAGCTCGACCTCGGGATGAACGTTGTCGAACGGCCGACCGGTTCGCTGTCCTTCGGTGCGGGTTTTTCTTCGCGTGACGGCTTCGTGCTGTCCGGGTCGGTCAGCAACAGCAATATCTTTGGGCAGGGCTACGGCGGTTCGATCTCGGCCGACCTCGGCGGCCGGACCAGCCGCTTCTTCCTGTCCTTCAGCAATCCGTATTTCCTGGGTTCGACCTGGGGAATGAGCGCCCAGGTCTTCCAGACCGACATCGAGTTCGAAGACTTCGAACTGGAGACGTTGGGCACCGAACTCGTGCTCTCCCATCTTCTCGACAACGAGGGTCGGACCCGCGCATTCCTGCGGTACAGCTGGGTGCAACGGAAGGTCGAGCGGAATTTCGGGGCCTTCGCCGCTTCGCCGATCCTGCGCGAGATCTTCAGCGGCGACGAATCGACCAGTCTCGTGGGCGTGTCGGTCCGGCAAGACACGAGAAATGACCGGATCGCACCGACACAGGGTCACATCACCGATTTCTCGCTCGACTTCGCCGGTCTCGGCGGGTTCTCCAAGTACGTCAAGTTCGAAGCCCGCGGTGTTTGGTACCTGGCGAACCCCACGTGGTTGCCCGACTGGCTGCCGTCCGCCGAGGACGGGACCTGGGTGCTGGGCGCCCGCGTGGGTTGGGCGGTTCCCTTCAACGACATCGCTGACTTCGACCTGTCGAACCTGAGCCAGTTCGAAGGCGCGATCACGGTCCCCGAGGTCGCTCGCCTTGACCGGATCGACACGGATATCGAGCTACCGCTTTCCGAGCGGTTCTTCCTGGGTGGCATCGGCGCCTATCAATTGCGCGGATTCGAGAGCCGATCTGTAGGCCCTCGCCGAACGATCCTCGTCCAGCGGGATGCCACCGCCTTCGGTCTGGCAGGCAACGGTGCCGTCTTCTCGCCCGCCGGCGTCGGTCCGAACGGCACCTGCCAGGACTCCGCCGCGGTCTTCAACGGTGGCAATGGCAACGGCGTGTGCAACTCGCTGAGCGACCGCGATATCGACGACTTCGACGATCTCGACGAGACCGATGTCATCGGCGGCAACAAGTTCTTCTCGGGAACGGTCGAGTACCGCTTCCCGATCTCGGACGAACTCGGCCTCATCGGCATCGTGTTCGTCGACTTCGGCAACGCCTTCTCCGAGGACGAAGACCTCTGGGACGTCGGGCTCTGGCGCTTCGGTGCCGGCTTCGGCGGCCTATGGTTCTCGCCGTTCGGGCCCTTGCAGGCGTTCGTCGGAGTGCCTCTCGACCCGTTCGAAGACGAAGACTCGACGGTGTTCGAATTCTCTGTGGGCGGCCAGAACTTCTGATCGCTCCCACCACCTTTCTGGGGGGATGTTCCATGAACCGGATTCTCAAGCTTTCGTTGGCCTTCGTGGCCCTGACTTTTCTCGCCTCCGGTGTCGCCGCGGCGCAGGACGCAAAGATCGGCGTGGTCGACGTCGACCAGGCCGTGAACGCGACTGAAGATGGCAAGAAGGTGCGCGACGAACTCGAGCGCAAGGCGCGCGAGGCCGAAGCCGAACTCAAGCCGATGATCGACCGCTACAAGGCGTTGGCCGAGGAGATCCAGGCCAAGAAGTTCGTGTTGTCCGAAGACGCGCTGCTGCAGAAGCAGGGCGAACTGGCGAACCTCGAAGCCACGATCAAGTCTCGCCAGCAGGAGCTCGAGTCGAAGCTGCAGAACGAGCAGGTGTTGCTCGTGACGCCGCTTCAGAAGAAGTTGGCGGAGACGATCGCCTCGATCGGCAAGGAGCAGGGCTTCTCACTGATTGTCCAGCGAAACTCGCCGTTCGTGATGTACTCGCGCGAAGCGCTCGACATCACGGACCTTGTCGTCGCCAAGTTCAACGGGAGCTAACCCGTGCCGACCGTGCACCCGACCGCGGTCGTGGACCCGTCGGCCAAGCTCGCGGAGGGCGTCGTGATCGGCGCCTATGCGGTGGTGGGCAGCCACGTCGAACTGCACGAGGGCGTCGAGCTGCGCCCGCACGCGCACGTTCGCGGTCACACGACCGTGGGCGCGCGGACGCGCATCTTTCCGTTTACCGTGGTCGGAGAAGAGCCGCAGGACAAGGGTTTCGACCCGGCCATGGAAACCGAGCTGCACGTGGGCGAGGACAACGTGATCCGCGAGCACGTCAGCATCCACCTGGGGACGCCCGGCGGTGGCGGTGCCACCCGGATCGGCAACGACAACCTGTTCATGAATGGCTCCCATGTCGGCCACGACGCGAAGATCGGTGACCACGTGATCGTGGCCAGCAACTCGGCGCTCGGCGGGCATTGCGAGATCCAGGACTACGCGGTGATTGGAGCGCTCACGGGAGTGCATCAGTTCACGCGGGTAGGCGAGTCGGTGATGGTGGCTGGGCTGGCCGGCGTGGCGCAGGATGCGCCGCCGTTCTCTTTGGTCGCGGGCGAGCGGACGACCATTCGAGGGCTCAACGCGGTGGGCATCCGACGACGCGGATTCTCGCCCGAAGTCCGCAAAGAGCTCAAGCGCGCCTATCACATCTTCTTTCACTCGAAGCTGCGCCTCGAAGTGGCATTCGAACGGGTGCGCGAAGAAGGACTGGCTTCCGCCGAGGTCGGTCGCCTCGTGCACTTCCTCGAGACTTCCGAACGCGGCTTCTCGAGGCCGCAGTAGCGCGGCCGTGCCGGACGCTCCGATCGGCTTGATCGCGGGCGCGGGGACCTTCCCGCTCGAGATCGCTCGCGCCGTGCGCGCATCCGGGCACCGCACCGTCGTCTGCGCGCTGAACGAGCTGGCCGACCGTGAACTCGATACGGTCGGCGACGAAGTGCACTGGCTCGCGCTCGGACAATTCGAAGCGTTGTTCTCGGTCTGGCGCGCGGCCGATGTCACTGAAGTCGTGATGGCTGGCAAGGTGCCCAAGACCTTCTTGTGGGAGCGCCCAGAGGCGGTGCAACTCGATGCCGTCGCGAAGGGGTTGATTGCCCAGCTCGCTGACCGGGCGGATGATTCGCTGATGGGCGCCGTTGCCCATGCCATCGAGTCGAACGGGTTTCGCTTGCTCGATCAGGTCTCGTTGACGCCCGAACTGGCAGCCCCCGTTGGTGTCCTCGGGGCCCACGTACCCAGCGACGCGATGTGGGCCGACATCGCCTTCGGTTGGCCTGTCGCGAAAGCCCTCGGTGGCATGGACGTCGGTCAGAGCATCGTGGTTCAGGATCGCGCCGTGCTCGCGCTCGAGGCCGTGGAGGGAACGGATGCCGCGATCACGCGGGGTTGTGCCCTCGCCAGTACCGATGCCCAGACGCCGCCGTGTGTGGTGAAAGTGGCAAAGCCGAGCCAGGACCCCCGCTTCGATATGCCCACCGTCGGGCTGGACACCGTCCGCACAATGGCGGCGGGCGGGGCCGGCGTGCTCGCGATGGAGGCCGGCGTGACGGTCGTGGTCAATCGCGCCGCACTCGTGCGAGAAGCCGATGCGCTTGGCATCGTTGTGGTGGGCGTGGACGAAGCCAGTTTGCGCGGGAGGGCTGAGCCATGAGCAAGATCCGGATGGCCGTGATTGGCGTGGGTCACATGGGCCGCTTCCACTGCGAGAAGATCCGGGCGCTCGAGGCCGACGACGCGGACGTCGAACTCACCGCGGTCGTAGACTCCGATGCATCGCGGGCCGCTGAACTCGGCGACAGCCTCGGGGTTCCGGTGGAATCTGATCTCGCCGCCGTCCTGGAACGGATCGATGCCCTGGTCGTGGCCGTCCCGACCGTGTCCCACGCGGATGTCGTTGGGCAGGCACTCGCAGCTGACGTGGACGTGCTCGTCGAGAAGCCGATCGCCGCGACCCTGGAAGAAGCCGAAAAACTCCTGGCGACCGCCAGCGAGCGGGGTCTCGTCGTCCAGGTGGGCCATCTCGAGTGGTTCAACGCGGCGATGGAATCGGTGCGCGAGCGTGTGACGAGACCGCGCTTCGTCGAAGCGCACCGCATGGGACCGTTTCCCGCACGTGCCACCGACGTGGATGTCGTTCGCGACCTGATGATCCACGATATCGACATCATCCAGCGGCTGGTGGGTGAGGAGCCTGAGCGGGTGGAATCGATCGGTGTTCCGGTCATCACGGACAAGGTCGACATCGCGAACGCCAGACTCACGTTCCCATGCGGATCTGTCGCGAACATCACCGCGAGCCGGGTGTCGCCGACCCCGATGCGCAAGATCCGCTTCTTCCAGCCGGACGGCTATTTCTCGATCGATTTCGGCGAGCAGTCGGTGGTGATCGCGCAACGCGGTGCACCGGACGAGAACGGGGAACGCCCGGTCAAGATCGATCAGCTGGCGATCGATCGTGGCGATGCGCTGCTTTCGCAGCTCCGCGCATTCGTCCGCTCCGTTCGTGAGCGAAGGGTGGTGGCCGGCGCTGGCACCGAAGGTCTGGCGGCGCTGCGCACGGCCTTCCGTGTGATCGATGCGATGCCTTCTTTCGATGATGAGATCGCGGCGGCCGAAGTCTCTTCCTCGTGACGAACATCCTGCTCTCCGCTGGAGATGCCTCGGGCGAACTCCATGCCGCGGCCCTGGTCGAAGAGATTCGCCGCCGCCGCCCGGCAGCGCGCTTCTTCGGACTGGGCGGCCCGGAGATGGAGAAGGCCGGCGTCGAATTGGTCGCCGAGCAACGTGAACTCGCCGTCGGCGGGTTGGTCGAGGTGCTTCGGGACCTGCGCCGAATCGTCTCGGTGTGGGGCCGCCTCACGCGCGCCATTCGAGACCGCAAGCCCGATCTGGTCGTGCTGGTCGACTCGCCGGACTTCAACCTACCGCTGGCGAAGCGTGCGAAGCGACTCGGTGTGCCGGTTCTCTACTACATCAGCCCGCAGGTGTGGGCGTGGCGCCGCGGCCGGATCCAGAAGATCGCGAAGCGGGTGGATCGGCTCGCCGTCATCTTCCCGTTCGAGACAGAGGTCTACGACGGTACGGGTCTGGAGGTGGATTTCGTGGGCCATCCGCTCGTCGATCGCCTGGGGGCGTATGCCGAAGGCCACCCCAAGGCCGACTGTCGGGCGCAACTCGGACTCGATCCGAACAAGACCTGGGTGGCGTTGCTGCCGGGGAGTCGGCGCAACGAAGTGAAGTCGACCTTGCCGCTTCAGCTAGAAACGGCTGTGGCGTTGCATGCCCGACTTCCGGAGACCGGCTTCGTGATTGCGGTGGCGCCCAGCATCGATCGCGAGACCATCGACCATGAGATTGCGGCGAATCCACTGCCGGCGGATCTTCCACTACACGTGGTGGAGGGGCGCACCTATGAGGTCCTTTGTGCAGCAGACGCGGCGCTCGCGAAGCCCGGCACCGCGACGGTCGAGATCGCGTTGTTGGGGACCCCGCTCGTTGTGGCCGCGCGCGTACATCCGCTCACGGCGTTTCTTGGCCGACGTCTGATCCGCGTGCCGAGCTTGACGATGCCGAACCTGATTGCGGGCGAGACCGTCGTTCCGGAGTTCGTGCAGGAAGAAGCGCAACCTGCCGCGCTGGCCGCGGCGTTGGAAGGCTTGTTGCGGGGGCCGGCTGGGCCGGTGCAGCGTGAAGCGATGCGCAGCATCCGCACACAACTTGGCGCGGGTGGCGCGGCGGAGCGCACGGCCGACATCGTGCTGGAGATGGTCGATGGGCCCGGTCGGGCATAGCGTTGCGGCGTTGACCGCGCTGGCCGGCGCGCCGATCCTGGCGATCGCGTGGTTGGCGCGACCCGCGTCCAGGGACAGCTGGAGCCAGCGTCTGGGCGCGGCGCCGGAGACGCCACCAGACGCGCCTGCACCGCTTTGGGTCCATGGGGCGAGCGTGGGCGAAATCCTGGCGGCCGGGCGCCTTGTCGACGCGTGGCGCGCCCGTGGCGGCGACGTCGTCACCTCCACGACAACGCAGACAGGGAGAGCGGTGGCGTCGGCAGCGAGACCCGATGTACCAGCCATCCTGGCGCCTCTGGACCATCCATGGGTGGTCGCGCGCGCGCTCTCCCGGGTTCGGCCATGTGCGCTGGTGCTGGTGGAGACAGAGCTATGGCCGAGCTGGATTCGTGCGGCGCGAGCGCGCGAGATCCCGGTCGTGGTTGTTTCGGGTCGGATCTCGGACCGCAGCTTCCCGCGCTACCAGCGGCTGCGGCGTTTGTTGTCCGGGTCGATGCGGAGATTGTCGTTCGTCGCAGCGCGTTCGGCGATCGACGCCGAGCGCTTCGAAGCGCTCGGCGTTCCCCGCGATCGCATCGAAGTCATTGGCGACTTGAAGCGAGAACCGGTGGCGGAGGAGCGACCGCTCAACGAGGGTCTGTCAAGGTTGCTAGGTGATTGTCCACTCTTTGTTGCTGGAAGCGTTCATCCCGGCGAGGAGCGCGCGTCCCTCGAAGCGCTCGCCGCGGCGGAGGAGGCAGGTCATGCGCCGGCGCTCGTCGTGGCGCCGCGGCATCCGCAGCGTTTCGATGAGTGCGCCCTGGTCCTGCGAGCGAGTGGTCGGCGGGTGGTCCGTCGATCTGAGGGAGCGGCAGCGCCTCTTGATGCCGGCGATGTGTTGTTGCTGGACTCACTCGGTGAGCTGGGCGCGCTCTGGCCACGGGCGTCCGTTGCATTTGTTGGAGGGAGCCTTGTCCCGGTGGGCGGACACAACGTCCTCGAGCCGGTCCAGGCCGGGGTGGCGGTGATTTTCGGACCGTTCACCGAGAATGCGCGTGAGGCGGCGGAGCACGTACTGCGGATCGGTCGCGGGACGCGAGTGCTGGATGCGCCCGGTCTCTGTACCGCGGTCGTTCGCGCGTTCGAAGCCGTCGGCAGCGACTCGGCCCAAGCGCCCTCGGATTCGACCCTGGAGGATCTGGACGAGGGAACGACCGCACGAACGCTCGCGCTCCTGGACCGGTTGTTGGCGGGGCCGCGCTGATGGAGGCCCCCTGGATCTATCAGCGGGAGCCATCGTCGGGCTGGCGCCGCGTCGCAATGGCTGGGTTGGCCGTCGCCTCGTGGGTCTATCGAGCGGCCGCGTGGTGCCACCGCGCGTGGTATCGGATCGGCCCGGGACGGCCCACGCGGTTGCCTTGCAAGGTCATCAGCGTTGGGAACCTCGCAGTGGGCGGGAGCGGGAAGACGCCGACGGTTGCGTGGATTGCGACGCAACTTCGCCGCCGCGGTCACCGCGTTGCGATCGCGAGCCGCGGCTACGGGAGCAGCGTGGGCGACGATGTCCATGTCGTGAGTGATGGGCGGCATGTGCATGGTCGCTTCGAGGATTCGGGCGATGAGCCGATGTGGTTGGCCGCGCGCGCGCCCGGGATCCCGGTCGTCGTGGGACGGCGTCGCGACCGGGTGGGGTTTCACGCCGTCGCCGCATTCGACACACACGTGCTCGTTCTGGACGACGGATTCCAGCACCATCGGCTGGCGCGCGACATCGATCTCGTCGCGTTTCATGGGGAAGCCGGCCTTGGAAACGGCGCGACCCTGCCACGCGGACCCCTACGCGAGGGACTCGGCGCACTGCGAGCCGCAGACGGCATCCTGGTCGTCGACGGCCCGATGGCCGATGACGACGCCTCGAAGATCCGCGCAGCCGCGCCCGGCGCACACTGGGTCGCGATCCGACGCCCGCCGGGAAGGTTGCGTTCGTTGGCGAACCGTCAGGAGACGTCGGTGGACCGCTTGTCGGGCGTCTCGGTTGGAATGCTCACCGGTATCGCGCGGCCCGACGCATTCCGCGCCAGCCTGGAACGTCTGGGGGCGGAGGTGGTCGCGCAGCGTACTTTTCCGGATCACCATCCATTCTCGGCGTCGGATCTCGAAGGACTCGCTGCTGAAGCCGCGCATTGGGTGACCACCGAAAAGGACGCGGGGAAGCTGCTGCCCGCTTGGTGTCGAGACGTCGAAATGGACGTCCTGGTGCTCGAAACCGAAATCGCCGAGGCCAGTGAGTTCCTCGATTGGCTGGAAGGGCGGCTGCGGGCGCGCCCTCAAGGCCGCGACGTCACGCTCCCGTAGCGGTCCGCGCGGTTGGCGCTGCCGGGCTTCGATAGGCGAGTCGGTGGATGGCGATGTTTCGCAGCTCTGCATCCACACGTCTCCACATTGCGCGGCGCAGGGCCCGATCGTCGCCGCAGTAGGCTGTGAGGAATCGCGCACAGCCTTGCGCTCCGACCGCTTCGACGAGGTCGCGTTTTACCAGTGAGCGGAAGATCCGCATCAGTTGCGACATGCGCTCTTCGGGCGTCATGCCGAGCACGATCCGTGCGCGATCGAGATCGATGACGACGGCGCGAAAGCGGTCGTCCACTGGCTCGAGCATCAGATTCTTGATGTGCAGGTCCGCGTGGAAGCCGCCAGCGTCGTGAAACTGCCGGACCGCGAGCCCGAGCGCGGTCGCTGCCCGGTTTACGCGTGAGCGCGGAGGGGCCGCTTCGAGCCATCGAAGGGCGTCGACGGAGTCCGGAGCTTCGACGGTCGCGTAGGCCAGCCGCCAGGTGCCCATCCGCCGCTCACCGATCGCGAGCGCGGGGGCGAGTACCGGAACACCCTTGCTGGCGAGGTCTGCCGTCAAGATCAGTTCAGAGATGGGGCGTGTCGGTCGCAAGAAGCGGTCGCCTAACCATCGCCCTAGCAATCCGCCATGCAGAAGTCGGCGAACCACGAGCGAAGGGCCGCCCCCGGGCCAGCGGACGATGGCGGTTGCGCCACGGCCCGATTCGCCGCGCTCGCCGCTGGCCATCAACCGCCGGATGGCTCCGCGCTCGGTGAGCCGCAGATCGTCCACTCCAGCCAGGAGGTCGGTTCTGGCGACGATGAGTGAATTCCGATCCTGCCGGAGATGAAAGCCGTCGGGGAGGGGCTGCACCCGTTCAGGCCTCGGCGCGCGGCGCGCGTCGGATGAGCCAGACGGCCGCGGTCCCGAGTACGGCGTTTGGAATCCACAACGCGATCCACGCAGGGAGACGTCCGTCATCGGCGAGCTGGCCGCAGCCACTCAAGAGTGCGTAGTAGCCGAACACGAGCACCACGCAGAGCATGATCCCGTAGGACTTCGCGCCACGCGCACGGCGAATCCCCAACGGTACGCCAACCAGAGCGAACAGGATCGGGGCGAAGGGAAGGGCATAGCGTCGATGCAGGTGCAGCTCGTAGCGTTCGCGCCGTTTGACCCGAGCGTTCTCGGGCGCCTCCCCGGTCTCGTCGAAGTGGTCGATCACGCTCCGGATCTGGGCCGTGTCCATTTCTTGCGGTTGGAGGCGCTCGAACGTGACGCCGACGAGCTTGTCCATGTCGAACGAGTAGTCGAATACATTGAACGAAATGCGTTGATACTTGTCATCGTCGACCGCGCGCTCGAAATGGATGTTGCCATCGTGAAGCCGCAAGTGGCCGGTCATGGTGTTCGGCTCGAACTCGAACTCCCCGGTGGCGGCGACGACGGTGTAGGCCTGGGAATCGTTCGAGCGGTCGAAGATCAGCACACCCTCGAGAGAGCGCTCCTTGCGGTCGTCGACGTAGAGGAGGCGCTGGCCCGAACGATCGAGTTCGTTGAACGTGCCGGGTTGGATGATCCCACCCCGTGCGGCGACCTGACTGAGCAGTCCGCGAAGATCCCGGCGTGCTCCAGGCTCAGCCGCGTGGAGTAGCCAGCCCGTCGAGACGGCCACGACCACCGACACCCCGACGACAGGAACGAGGATCTGGCCAAAACTCACCCCAAGGCTTTGCATCGCGGTGATTTCGCTGTCAGACGACAGCCGCCCGATCGCGACCATCACGCCGAAGAGAAAGGCGATCGGCACGGCGTAGGTCGAGAATTGCGCGACCAGCACGCCAAAGAGCTGGAGCGAATCGCCCAGGGTGAGGCCCATCCCGGCGAGGTTCTGGATATGCCGCAGGGCGTTCTGGATGACCAGAACACCCCCGACCGCCAGAATTCCGAGGCCCGCGTACAGCAGGACTTCGCGGAGCAAGTACCACGAGAGGGTCCGCGGGATGCGCATGGCCGGTTATCCTACCAGCCGGCCCCCGTCTCGGAAGGCCCCGGGAAGAAACGGCATTTCCACCTGCACCAATCCCAGACGCGCGAAGCCCGAGGCCGATCGGATCCTGGTGATTCGGCTCGGCGCGGTTGGCGACGTCGTTCGCACGTTGCCCGCGGTCGGGGCGCTGCGCGCCGCCTATCCGGGTGCTCATCTCGCTTGGTTGGTGGAGCCGGCATCCGCCAGCCTGCTCGAAGGGCAGCCCTGGCTCGATGAAGTGCGGGTATTTCCGCGCACCACGCTCCAGGATCGCTGGTCGCGGGGAAGGCTCGGCAGTCTGGTTGGCGAGACCCGTCACTTCCTGCGCGAGCTACGCGAGGCGAACTACGACCTCGTCGTCGACTTCCATGCGATCTTGAAGAGCGGATGGCTCTCGCGCGCATCGCGTGCGCCGATGCGTGTGACCTACGCGCCTCCGTTCGCACGGGAGGGGGCCCACCGCTTCGCAACGCATCACGCCACGCTCGCTCCGCCAAAGCAGAGTCGGTTTGAACGCAACGAAGCACTGGTGCGCTATCTGGGTGTCGAGGCCCCCTTGTCGTCGGAGCCGCTCATCCTGTCGGAAGCCCAGCGGGCAGCCGGGCGCGAGGCAGTGGGCACGAACGCTGCCGTCGCCATGCATCCAGGCACGAGCGACAGCACCGCGCACAAGCGCTGGACGCCTGAAGGCTATGCGGCCGCGGCGCGGTCGCTCCGCGACGAACACGGCCTCGATTCGATCATCACGGTGGGGCCCGCGCGCGATGACCGCCCGTTCGCTGAGGCGATCGTGGCGCAAGCGGATGGCGCCGCGAGAATCGGTCCGCCCACCGCGTCCTTGCTCGACCTCGCTGCCGTCTTCGCCGCGAGTCGTCTCTACATTGGAAGTGACACGGGTCCGATGCACGTCGCTTCGTTGGTCGGAACGCCCGTAGTGCAGCTGCTTGGCCCGACGGACCCTGTCGAGAACCAGCCGTATCCCGGTACCGCGTCCGAAACCGTCCGCGTCCAGATTGCGTGCAATCCCTGCCGCCGGGGTTGCGCGGCCGCGACGTGCATGCGCGTGATCCAACCGGAATCGGTGCTGGCGGCGGCGGCTCGACTTCTGGCGAGCCCCAGGGGCGATTGGTAGGTTCGACCGACCGCGGGCCTGGGTGGGCAATCTGGCCCGGCGGACCCAGACGCAGCATGGAATCCGCGTCGCCGGAGCCGAGGGAGGCCGCGTATGCCGAAGGCCCAGGCGCCGGAAAGCCCCCGCTCGATCCTCGTGCGGGGACCGAACTGGACCGGTGACGTGATCATGGCGACGCCGGGGTTTCGCGCGCTTCGCGCCGGTTTCCCGGACGCCCGGATCGTCCTCCAGATCCAATCGGGTCTTCGCGATCTGGTGGCTGGCGCGCCGTGGTTCGACGAAGTGGTACCGGTCACGTCGCACCGCCAGGGACCGTTGGCCCAGTGGCGTGAAGCGCGCGTTCTTCGCGCGCTCGGACCCTTCGACCTCGGGCTGTGCCTGCCGGATTCGTTCGCCGCGGCCTTCGTGATGAGAATGGCCGGGATCCGTCACATCGTCGGCTACCGGCGTGGATGGCGTCGGGTGCTTCTGCACCAGCTCGTCGACCTCCCCAGTGCCGCGGGAAAGCGCGTCCTGTTGGCCCGCGAACAGCACGTCCTTGGCTTGGTCGAAGCGGCGGGTGCCCCACCCGTCGGGACCCAGCTAGAACTGCATGTCACGGAAGAAGAGCGCGCCACCGCGGCGCAGGCGTTCGCGGCCGCCGGCCTTTCGCCCGAGCGGCCCTACGCCGTGCTCGCGCCGGGTGCATCGTTCGGCCCATCGAAGTGCTGGCCGGCGTCCGCTTTCGCCCAAGTCGGTGACAAGCTGGTCCGTTCAGGCGTCCAGGTCGCAGTGATCGGGACCCCGGCGGAGCGCCCACTCACGGCCGCCGTGGTCGATGCGATGCGCGAACCCGCGTCCGACATTGCCGGCGCCTTCGGACTGGGTGGGCTCAAAGCGGCCATGTCGCGCGCACGGGTTCTCGTCTGCAACGACGCGGGTGCCCGCCACGTCGGCGTCGCGTTCGGCGTGCCCTCGATCGTCATGATGGGTCCGACCGCTCTCGAAAAGACCAACATGAACCTCGAACGCGTCAGCGTCCTGACCGCCGACGTCGAATGTCGGCCATGCTATCAGCGCGAATGCCCCATCGATCACCGGTGCATGACGCGGATTCCAGCGTCCGTCGTCGCAGAGGAGGCGGAACGGGCACTCGCGGCCGGGGCTGAGTTCCGCGGTGTCCAGCAGGAACTCCCGGAGATTGCGGGGTGACTGACCTCTCGATCGTCATCGTCACGTGGAATTCGCTCGATGTCGTGGTGGATTGTCTCGAGTCGATCGAGGCCGTGTTGCACGGGAACGAAGGCGACCGACTCGATACCGAGACGATCCTGGTCGACAACGGGTCTGCGGACGAGACGGTGAGCACCGTGCGCGAGCGATTCCCCTGGGTCCGATTGATTGCGTTGCCGGACAACCTCGGTTTCGCCGGTGGAAACAACGTCGGCCTCCGGGAAGCGAAGGGGCGCCACATGGTGCTCCTGAACAGCGACACCATCGTGTTGCCCGGTGGCTTCGAGCGCTGCGTCTCCTACCTCGACGCGAACCCCGAGGTCGGAATCGTCGGTCCCCAGTTGCTCAACCCCGACCGGACGCAGCAGAACTCGATCCACAGCGAGCCCAGCCTGTTGACCGAATTCCTCCCCATCGCGTTGCTCGAAACGTGCTTGCCCTCGCGTTACCCGTCCAAGCGCTATGCGCACGGGGCTCCGATCGACGTGCCAGCGGTTCTTGGAGCGGCGCTCTTCGTCCGGCGCGAAGTCCTCGAAGACGTTGGCTTGATGCCCGAGGACTACTTCTTCTTCCTGGAAGAAACGGACTGGTGCACGCGCGTCCGTCAGGCGGGCTGGCGCGTCGTGCACGTGCCAGATGCCGAAGTGATCCATGTCTTCGGCGCCAGCTCGAAGAAGAAGATGCCGGCCGCGACCCGCATCGAATTCCAGCGCTCCCTCGATCACTTTTTTCGCAAGCATCGGGGCAGGGGGCAAGCGGCCGTCGTGCGTGCCTGGCGCTCGCTGAAAGCAGTGCTCTACGTCGTGATTCGTGCTCCCGCTGCGCTTCTTTCCGAGCGTGGCCTCGCGCGTTGGCGCGGGGATCGCGAGATTCTGCGCTGGATCCTGCGCGGTCGCCCTGTCGAGGGGTTTGGAATTCCGCGCGGAAGCCGCATCCTCGGGGAGAGTGCCCCGCGACTCAGGAGAGATTCGTGAACGCCCTTCCCAAACTCGACGTCCGCCGCCTCGAAAAACTGCTCCGCAGTTTCGCCGAAGTGCGACTCCTCGTGGTTGGCGACGTGATGCTGGATGAATACCTGTGGGGTGATGTGGATCGGATCAGCCCCGAGGCGCCGGTCCCGGTCGTCCATGTGACCCGGGAATCCACGGACCTGGGCGGCGCGGGCAATGTCGTTCGGAATGTCGTCGCGCTCGGTGGCGAGTGCCTCTTCTGTGGCGTGGTCGGCAACGACGAAGCGGGCGATCGCGTCGTTGAGCTGTTCAAGGAGCTGGGCGTGGATCCCGCTGGGCTGGTACGGGTTGATGGGCGGCCCACCACGCGCAAGACCCGGATTGAAGCCCGCTCCCAGCAGATGTTGCGCTTCGACCGGGAAACCGATGATCCCGTCGACGCGGCGACGATTCGCGGCCTGCTGCGCGCGATCGATGCCGCCATCCCGCGCGCGCAGGGCGTGATCCTCGAGGACTACGGAAAAGGGCTGTTGCCGGCCAAGGTCCTGCGCCAGGTCATGAAGCGAATGATCGCCTCCGGGATCGATGTCGCCGTCGATCCCAAGGACACGGTCAGCCCATACCGTGGGGCAACGCTATTCAAGCCGAACCTGCGCGAAGTCGAGCAGCTGACAGGTTTGCGTGTTCGCAGCGATAGCGACCTTGATCGCGCCGTCGGAAAGATCCAACGACAGCTTCCGGGTACCGATGTCGTCGTGACCCGTGGCGAGCGAGGAATGGCGATTTTCGAATCAGGTCGCGACCGTGTCGATGTGCCGATTCCGCGCCACGAAGTATTCGATGTCCAGGGGGCGGGCGATACAGCGATCGCAACACTGGCCCTGGCTCGTCGCGCCGGTGCCAACTGGGTGGAGGCAGCCGTCCTGGCGAACGCGGCGGCCGGCGTGGTCGTTGGGAAGGTGGGCACGCAGACGGCATCGCCGGGAGAGATCAAGGAACGATTGGCCGACGCGCTCGTTGCGGTTCGGGCCGGGAGCCGCGCATGATTCGGAGTATGACCGGATTCGGCCGAGCCAGCGCCGAGATCGAAGGGCTCTCGCTCTCGGTCGAAGTGCGCACCGTCAACCATCGCCATCTTGATGTGTCGGTCCGGTTGCCGCGCGCGCTTTCGGCATTCGAACCCCAGGCGAAGAAAGCTGCGCAGGTCGGCTTCCTTCGCGGAAAGATCGATGCTTCGGTCCAGTTTTCGGGCGAAGTCCGAGGCCGGACGACCGTCGAGATCGACCGCGAAGTGGCTGCCGTCTACATCGAAGCAGCGAGCACGTTGGCGCCGACATCGCCGGTTCCGACGGCGGCCGAGCTGCTCGCGCTGCCGGGCGTGGCCAAGGTCGTCGAGTCCGGGTTCGACGAGACCACGGTCGAAGCTCCACTCCTTGCAGCCATCGTCGAGGCGAGCGAGCGCGCATTCGCAATGCGAGAGGCGGAAGGGCGCGCGATCCAGGAAGACCTCGGCGCACGGCTCGATACCGTCACCGCGTTGACGGGTGCCGTGGAGGAGCAGTCGGACGAAGTGCTCTCGCAAGGCAAGCTGCGCTTGCGCCGTCGCCTCGAACAGCTTCGCGAGGAGACCGGTCTTCTGGATGAAGCGCGCCTGCACCAGGAGGTCGTCCTCGCCGCCGATCGCATGGACGTCACCGAAGAAATCGTCCGTCTGCGAAGCCACGTCGAGCAGTTCGCTGCGACGCTCTCGGCGGCCGATGCCGGTGAACCGGTGGGCCGGCGGCTCGACTTTCTCGTCCAGGAGATGGGCCGCGAATCCAATACGATCGGTTCCAAGGCCGGCGATGCGTCCGTGGCGCATCGGGCAGTCGACCTGAAGACCGAGCTCGAGCGCATTCGCGAGCAGGTGCAGAACGTTGAGTGACGAGCGTGGTCTTCAACTCCTGAACATCGGCTACGGAAACCTCGTCGCGTCCGCCCGGGTCGTGGCAATCGTTTCGCCGGGGTCCGCGCCGATGAAGCGTCTGCGCGACGACGCCGCGGATCGCGGGAAGCTGATCGACGCGACCCAGGGCCGACGTACCCGATCGATCCTGGTGACCGATAGCGACCACGTCGTGTTGTCGGCTGTGAATCCCGAGACGGTCGCGGCGCGTCTGGCCGGCGGAGAGGAAGGATGAACCTGCGCGCCGGGATTCCGTTTGTGGTCTCGGCGCCGTCGGGAACCGGGAAGACGACGGTTTGCCGCGCGGTGGTCGAGGGCGACGACGGGATCGAGTTCTCGGTCTCCCATACGACGCGCGCGCGGCGCCCAGGGGAAGAAGACGGCGTGCACTATCACTTTGTGGATCGCGACGCGTTCGCGGCCCTGGCAAAGCGTGGGGGCTTCCTCGAACACGCTGAGTACGCCGGGAACCGCTACGGGACGAGTTGGACCGCGATCGACGAGCCACTGGCCGCTGGCCGCGACCTGATCCTCGAAGTCGAAGTGCAGGGCGCCCGCCAGCTTCGCGATCGACGTTCGGACGCGCGGTTCCTGTTCCTCTTGCCGCCTTCGCTGAGCGAACTCGAACGCCGGCTGCGTGGACGCGGGACGGACAGCGACGAGGCCGTGCGCGCACGACTCGATATTGTCGAGAGTGAACTCGCCGCCGTGCATTTGTTCGACTACGCGATCGTCAATGAGTCGATCGAGGGGACGATCCGTGCGGTGCGAGAGATCGTGGCCGCTGAGCGCGAAGGTGTCACCGAGGGGGTGCGCGCAAAGTGGGACCGCGCCCGTGTGGTCGCTGGGCTCGCGGGGACCCTTCCGATCCCGTCCGTCTGACGCCGCCACGGGCCTGGGTGACCGCCGCTGGCGCTGCCCGGGTGCTCCGGTACCTTGCCAAGCACCCGTTTTCCTTGGAGTTTCGCCAGCGTGCTGCGCTTCAACGACATCGCGGACCGCGTCCTCGAATACGATCCGGAGTGCGACCTGGCGCTCCTGCAGCGCGCCTATGTCTACACGGCGAAGGTCCATGAGGGCCAGGAACGGCTTTCGGGAGAGCCGTACCTGATCCATCCCCTGGAAGTGGCCGGCATTCTCGTCGAGCTGCGCCTTGATGCGGTGACGATCGTGGCGGGGTTGTTGCACGACACGGTCGAGGACACCCTCACCACGGTCGACGAGATCAAGCGCCTCTTCGGCGAAGACGTGGCGTTCCTGGTCGAAGGGCTGACGAAGATCTCCAAGGTCGAGTTCAGCTCGGCGCAGGAACGGCAGGCCGAGAATTTCCGGAAGATGCTGGTCGCGATGTCGCGCGACATCCGAACGCTGCTGATCAAGCTCGCCGATCGATTGCATAACATGCGGACGCTGCACTTCTTGTCCGACCAGAAGGCGCAGCGCGTGGCCCAGGAGACCCTGGACATCTACGTCCCGCTGTCGCATCGCCTCGGCATTCACTGGATGAAGCGAGAACTCGAGGACCTGGCGTTCCGTGTCCTTCATCCGGAGGCCGTCGACGAACTCGAGCAGAGCCTTCGTGGACGTCACGCCGAGCGTGAGGAGTACATCGACGAGGTCAACAAGACGCTCGAAGGACGCTTGCGCGAGGCACACCTCAAGGCCGACATCAGCGGGCGGCTAAAGGATCTGGCGTCGATTCACGCCAAGATGGAGCGGCAGGGAACCGGCCTCGACAAGATCTACGACGTCATCGCGTTCCGCATCGTCCTCGAAGGGGAGACCGGTGACGTCTATCACGCGCTGGGGCTGGTCCATGCGCTCTGGCCCCCGGTCTCCGGTCGCTTCAAGGATTACATCGCGTTGCCCAAGAGCAACGGCTATCAGTCGCTTCACACGACGGTGATCGGGCCTTATGGCGAGCGGATGGAAATCCAGTTGAGGACGGCTGCCATGCACCGGAGCGCCGAACTCGGGATTGCGGCGCATTGGAAATACAAGGACGCCGGCGCGGTCAAGGACGAGGCCGAGTTCGCGTGGTTGCGACAGCTGATGGAACGTCAGGGCGAGGTCAACGACCCCGACGAGTTCCTCGACGCCGTGAAAGTCGATCTCTTTCCGAACGAGTGCTTCGTCTTCACGCCCCAGGGCGACGTGATCAGCCTTCCCCAAGGCGCGACTGCGCTCGACTTTGCCTACGCCGTCCATAGTGAAGTGGGCGATCGCTGCACGGGGGCCCGCGTCAACGGAACGCAGCGGCCGCTCTCGCACCCGCTACGCAATGGCGACACGATCGAAGTGCAGATGCAGACGAACCAGGCGCCGAAGAAGGACTGGCTCGATTTCGTCGTATCGTCGAAGGCGCGGTCGCGAATCCGACACGCCGTTCGCGTCGCCGAGAACGAGAGCAGTCGAGAACTGGGTCGCACGATTCTGGACCGCGAGTTCCGCAAGGTGTCCCTGTCCCTGCCCAGGGTGTTGGAGGACCGGGAACTCGACGACCTCGTCCAGAAGCAAGGGCGCGGAAATATCGATGAGCTGTTGGCCGCCATCGGCTACGGAAAGCTCGAACCTCGAGATGTGATCGCAGCCATTCGGCCCGAGCTCGTCGACGCGCCGGCCCCGTTGCCGCGTCCGTCGACGCGGCAACGGATCGGCGAGATGTTTCGGCGAGAGAAGCGCGGATCTTCGACCGGCATTCGCGTCGACGGCCACGGCGATGTCCTCGTCCGCTTTGGCCAATGCTGCGCGCCTCTTCCCGGGGACGCGATCAAGGGTTTCGTGACCCGGGGCCGAGGGGTCACCGTACACGCGCGCGATTGTCGCGCGGCCTTCGAACTCGATCCGGAGCGCGTCATCGAAGTCGAGTGGGACTCTGGCGGTGTGGCACGCCGGGTCTCGATCCGGGTGACCTCGCGCGACGAGCCCGGTCTGCTGGCCGACATCACGCGTGCCATCTCGAAGTCGGGCATCAATATCTCATCAGCCGCGATCGATACGCACGACGATCGGACCGCGACACAACAGTTCGAGGTCTGGGTCGAGGACTCCCAGAAGCTGGCCTCTGTCATGAAGGAAATCGGTCGGATCAAGGGTGTCCGGTCCGTCGAACGCGTGCGCGCGTGACGCGTCCGACCATTTCTGCCGTCGTGATCTGTCAGGACGAGGAGGACCATATCGGTGCCTGCCTCGACAGCCTGGCGTGGTGCGACGAGCGGGTCGTCGTCGACTCCGGGAGTTCGGATCGGACCGTCGAGATTGCAGGAGAGAAAGGGGCGAACGTCCTCCATCACGCATGGCCCGGATACGTCGCGCAGAAGAACTGGGCCCTCGATCAGGCGACTTGCGATTGGGTGTTGTCTCTCGATGCCGACGAACGTTGTACCGAGGGGCTGCGCGGCGAAATCGAGCGCACCCTGGCGGGCGAAGCCGGAAGCGACGGCTACGCCGTGCGCCGCCACGTCTTCTATCTGGGCCGGTGGATCGACCATGGCGGCTGGTACCCGGACTGGAAGCTCCGCCTGGTCCGCCGGGGAGCCGCCCGCTGGGGCGGTGTCGACCCGCATGACAAGCTGGAGATCGCGGGCCTCCCCGAGCGCCTGGATGGAGAGCTGGTTCACTTCACCTATCCCGATTTCTCGGGTCACCTGCGTACCGTCCAGAAATTCTCGGACGTCGTCTCGGCCGAATGGGAGAAAGCCGGGCGCGGATTCTCCGTCTGGCGAGCGATGATCCATCCGCCGGCAAAGTTCCTTGAATGTTATGTCTGGAAGTCCGGGTGGCGAGATGGCTGGCCCGGCTTCGTGATCGCGGTGACGTCCTCGTTCTATGTCTTCGCCAAGTATGTGAAGTTGTGGGAACGCACGGCTGCTCCGGCTTCGGGTCCCGAGCGTCCTCGTTGAAGATCCTCCAACTAACGAGCGATTGGAAGTGGACCGGGCCGGCAGAGCCGATGCTGCGCCTGGGACTCGCGCAACGGGAGGGCGGCAACGAGGTCTTCGTGGCATGCCCGGAGGCGCCGGAAGAAGGTTCGCGTTCCGTCGCGGCTGAGGCGCGGGCGCTGGGCATTGCGCCAGATCTGTCGATCACGCTGGGGCGCGGGGTGGGACTCCTGGCCGACCGCGACGACGTCGCCAAGATCGTGGCGCATTGCCGGACGCACGAGGTCGATGTGATCCATGCCTGGCACACCCGCGATCACGTGATGGCGATTCGCGCGGCGCGCCGTCTCGGTCAGCGCCGGCCGGCCGTTGTTCGTTCCTACCGGAGTGCGGAGCGCATCTCGACCGCGCCCTGGAGTCGCTGGCTCTTCGGGCGGAGGACGGACGGCTTGCTGTGCGTGTCGCCGGCCACCGCGTTATGGAACGAGGGCCTGCGGCAGGGGCGACCCACCCGCGGCGCATTCGGCGCGGTGGACGTCGACCGGTTTCGGCCCGACGCACCGGGCGCAGCAGCCGAGGCTCGGCGCGCGACACGCAAGGAACTGGGCCTGCCGCCGGATGCCGAGGTCATCGGTATCGTGGCCCGGGCCCAATCCCATCGGCGCTTCGATCTCCTACTTGCGGCCGCGGCGCAGCTCTTTGCGCGACGTCCTAACGCGGTTTTGCTGGTCGTCGGGCGCGGAACCCGGCGCGAAGAGCTGGCCGAAAGGCCGGCGCAGGAACTTGGCATCGGCGATCGCGTCGTGTTCGCCGGCTATCGCAACGCGGACTATGCGGCGGTCCTGCAGGCGATCGATGTCTTTACCTTCCTGGTTCCGGGGAGCGATGGAACGTGCCGAGCGCTTCTCGAAGCGGCCGCGTGTGGCATCCCGGCGGTGACGACCCGGCGGGGCTCGTTGCCCGAGATCGTGGTGGACCAATCGACCGGCATCCTGGTGTCGGAGACACCCGAGGCACTCGCAGCCGCGTGGGCGGCGCTGTTGTCTGACGATGCGCGCCGGACATCCATGGGGGTGGCGGCCCGCTCGCGCGCGCTCTCGCACTTCACGTCGACGCGGTTTGCTGAGACCGTCGACGGGCTCTATCGCGAAGCGCTCACTGCACTGGGGCGGCCCGCTGCGTGAGACGCCTGTTCGTGCCGGGACGACTCTGCTTGTTTGGCGAACACTCCGATTGGGCCGCCGGCTATCGGAAGGACCATCCGGAGATCTCGCCTGGCGCTTGTCTGGTGGCGGGGACGGATCAAGGGATCACGGCCGAGGCGGAGCCGCATCCCGATGCCCTCGAGATCATCAGCGTCCTGCCATCGGGTGAAGAGATGGGGCCGGCGCGCATCGCGGCCGACCCGGTGGAACTCGCTGCGGCGGCCGGTGGGGCGGACTTCTTCAGCTATGTCGCCGGCACCGCTGCGTGCGTACGGCGGCGCCACGATGTGCAGGGCCTACGACTCCGGGTCTCGTCGGACCTGCCTGTTCGGAAGGGCCTCTCCTCTTCGGCTGCGATCTCGGTGCTCACGGCGCGAGCGTACTCGGAGGTCTATGGGTTGGGGCTGTCCCGCCGCGACGAAATGGCGCTCGCATACGAAGGGGAGCGACTCACGGGTTCAGAATGCGGGCGAATGGACCAGGTCTGCGCCTACGGTCGCCGCGTGACGCGGGTCCATTTCGACGCTGACCAGATCGATGTGGAAGATGTCGCACCGGGCGCCACGCTCTACCTGCTGATCGTCGATCTACGCCGCGCGAAGGACACGCGCCGCATCCTGTCCGACCTGAATGCGTGTTATCCCGCAACGGCGGGCGTGTTGCCCGCACGCGTGCGGGACGCGTTGGGCCCCAAGAATCTCGTTGTCCATCGCGCGGCGAGTGCGGCCATCGAAGCGGGCGATGCCGTCGCTCTGGGCGGCTGCATGGTCGAGGCGCAGCGCATCTTCGATGTGGACGTTGCGCCCGCGTGCCCCGAACTCGCATCGCCGGCCCTCCACGCCATGCTGGATCACCCGGCCGTTCGCGACTGGGCGACCGGCGCCAAGGGCGTCGGCTCACAGGGCGACGGCTGCGGTCAGGTCGTCGTTCCCGATGAATCTGTGCGACGGCGCCTCGCGGAACGTCTCGAGACAGACCTCGGCGTGCGGACCTACGGGCTGACCCTCTTGCCCGATGGATCGAGCGTGAACTGAGCGAGTCGCTCCCGGTAGCCGGCCTGCCAGAATCGGGGCTTCGGGGAAGCGATCAGTTCGACGCGTAGACGTTCTGGGGGCCCGGCCAGGATCGACACCCGTGCGAAGCCGCGGGTTTCGCGCGCGACGACACGGGAAGGAGGGCCGGGCTCGACCTTCCGGGCACTGGACCCGCCACCGACGATGACGTGGAGGCCGGGCCCAGTGTCACCGGGAACGAAGGCCTGAAGGTTGTGTTCGTGGCCACTGAGGACGAGCTGTACCGGGTGTGGCGCGTCCTCGAACGCTTGCTGGATGGCGGCGACTTCGTCCGCCAGACCGTCGTTGGCCCCCCATCCTGCCAGCAGCGGGTGATGGCTCACGATGATTCGCCAGGGGCCGGGGGCCCGATCGATCGCGCGTCGAAGCGGTTCGGGGCCGGCTTCGAGCAGCCGCATGGAGTCGACGAGCAGTAGCTGAAGGCCCGGGGCGACTTCG
>JAJDAQ010000026.1 GCA_029261815.1 Deltaproteobacteria bacterium | reverse complement strand
ACAAGGCAAGGCGCTGCGCCTTTCGCAGCCGCCCGCCGAAGTTCCGATCTATCTCGCCACGCTGGCTCCGCGCGCGCTCGAACTGACCGGCGCGCTCGCCGACGGATGGCTCGGCACATCGTTCACGCCCGAGTGCCCGGAAGCTCATTTCGACTTTCTTCGAAAGGGCGCCGAGAGAGCCGGACGCTCCCTCGGCGATCTGACGCTATGTGTGGGCGCCTCGTTCGCGTTCACGAACGACCCCGAGCCCCTCGTCGCTGCGGCGAAACCGGCGATGGCGTTCACGTTGGGCGCGATGGGATCCCCGACAACCAACTTCTACAATGACGCGCTCAAGCGCAGCGGCTTCGAAGACGCGGCGACCGAGGTGCAACGGCTCTGGGTCGAAGGAAAGCGCGAACAGGCCGCAGCCGCCGTTCCGGATGAGTTGATCCGGCGGACCACCGTATTCGGAGATGAAGCTCACGTTCGAGAACGCGTCCGATGCTATGCGAAGGCCGGCATCGACGTTCTCCGCATCGACCCTGCGGGCCGGAATGCGAGTGAACGCCTCGACAGCCTTGGGCGTGCAGCGGAAATCGTCCGTCAGGAGACGGCAATCGTCCGTCAGGAGACGGGAAACGTCCGTCAGGAGACTCCATGAGCGAGAAGATCTGCGTGGTCGCTGGCGTGGGCCCCGGCACGGGCCTGGCCTGCGTAAAGCGATTCGTCGAAGGGGGTTATCGCGTCGCGATGCTCGCGCGAAGCGAAGCGGCGCTCGAAGGTTGGGAAGCCGAGATCCCCGGCACGATCGGAATCGTCTGCGATGTCACGGACCGCGCGAGCGTCATCTCGGCATTCGGTGAGGTGCGCGAGCGGCTGGGCCCGGTTCAGGTCCTCGTCTACAACGCGGCCATGGGCGTCTTCGCGGAATTCATGGACCTCGACCCCGCCGCAGTCGAGCGCAACTTCCAGATCAACACGATGGGACTCGTTCACACGGGCCAACAGGCTGCGGCCGACATGCTCGTGGCCGGCGAAGGCGCGATCGTCGTCACCGGGAACACGAGTGCACGGCGTGGCAAAGCCCACTACGCCGGATTTGCTCCAACGAAGGCTGCGCAGCGCATCCTGGCCGAGAGCATGGCGCGCGGACTCGGACCGAAGGGCATCCACGTTTCGTATCTCGTGATCGACGCCGTGATCAGCGTGCCGTGGACGCGCGAGCGCTGGCCTGATGCGCCGGACGAGTACTTCGCCGAGCCCGCGGACCTGGCACACACCGTCTGGCATCTGGCGCATCAGCCCCGCAGCGCATGGACGTTCGAAGCCGATATCCGGCCCTTCGGGGAAACCTGGTAGGGCGCCAGCCACCCGCGCGCCCCCTGCCCCGGCGAGGTGGTAGGATGCGGGGATGCTCCCCCACCCTGTTCAACCGCTGCGCCTCCTCTTCACCCTGACCCTCGCCATGCTCGCGGCCGGGCTATTGGCCCCGGGCTGCGGCGCACCGGCCACCGGCAACCACCCGGCTTTCCAGGGACGTCAGGTGCCTTTCCTGGCGGGCGTCAGTGGCGCACGTTGTCCAGCGAACACTGCCGCGTGCTTCGAAGAACTGCTGCAGCGGGGCGCCGACGCGCTTCAAGTCGATGCCGGCATTCTTCGCAATGGCACGCTCGTCGCATTTCGGGGGAACCAGACGTTGGCCCAGACGGGCACCGGGCTCGCTCTCGATACCGCGACGCTGTCGCAGTGGCAGGGCCTGGATGCAGGCTTCGGCTTCTCGCCCGACGGCGGCGCGACCCATCCCTATCGCGGCCAGGGCCTCCAGGTCCCGCGGCTGTCTGAAGTGGTCGACTCGTTCCCGGGCGTCGCGATCCTGCTCGATGCGGACACCGCGCGGACCGGAATGTACGCGGCGATCGTTGCGTTTGCGGCAGGGCTTTCTGATGCGGACCGCGCGCGGATCTACTTTCGCACCGAAGATGCGGCCCTCGGCGCGGAACTTCGTGCATTGAACCCGGCCCCGTTCGTCGCGCTCTCGTCCGCCGAAATCGCCGCCGTCCAGGCGGCCGTCGCATCCGGAAACACGGCCGGCCTGCCGGCCTTTGCCCCGACCTGGATCGACCTGGCCTCGGGACCGACATCGGATGCGCTCGCCACCTGGGCGAGACAGAACGGGCACCTCCTGACGCTTGGCGGCACGAGCGACGAGTCCGAACGCGCCGCGCACCTCGCCGCGCGTCGCGTCGACGGTTTCACGTCCTCGCGCCCCGGACGGATCCATGCGAGTTACCCCAAGCGCCGGCTTCCGGCCGAACGGCGGGGCGAAGAACTACCGTGCAACGCCCTCGCGGCCAACCTTCGAGCGCTCGAGATCGCGGCCGGCTCCGGCGCCAACCCGTACGCGGCGGACGATGTCGTCGAACTGCGCCAGACGTTCACCGAGCAGTGTGTGCGCATGAACGAGATCCAGGTCGTTGGCAGCCACAACAGCTACCACGTCGAGTCGGAGCCGACGATCAACCAGTGGCTGATGGTCAACGACATCACCTTGTGGGTCGGCTGGGGCTACACGCACACGCCGCTGACGGACCAACTCGAGCGGCTCGGCATTCGCCAGTTCGAACTCGATGTCTTCCTCGACCCGCAGGGCGGGCGCTTCGCGGACCCCGGTGTGAACCAACTCCTCGGGCTTCCGGCACCCAACGTGCCGGAGATGCTCGCGCCAGGGATGAAGGTCCTGCACGTGCAGGACATCGACTACCGCACGACCTGCCCGACGCTGCGTCTGTGCCTCGAAGAGATCGCAACCTGGTCGGACGCGAACCCGAGCCACCTCCCACTCGCGATCCTGCTCGAACTCAAGACGGACTCGGTTCCGAGCACGGCATTCCCGACCGTGACCGCCCTGCCCTGGGCCGCGCCCGACTTCGATGAACTCGACACGCTGATTCGCGATGTCTTTCCGCCCTCGAAGTTGCTGACACCCGACGATGTCCGTGGCCCCCGCGCGACGCTCGAAGAGGCGGTCCTGACGGACGGCTGGCCCGCGCTGGGCGATGTCCGAGGCAAGACGATCTTCCTGCTCGACAACCCGGGGCAGGAACGCGACGCGTACGTCGCCGGCCACCCGAGCCTGGCGGGACGCGTCCTCTTTACACCGTCGACACCGGGGCAGCCGGAAGCCGCATTCATCAAGGCCAACAATCCGATGGGGCGCGTCGAGGAATACCGCCAGCGCGTGCGCGAAGGCTATGTGCTGCGCACACGTTCGGATTCGAACACGCTCGAAGCGCGCATCAACGGGACGCTGGTTCGTGAGATGGCGCTCCGCACGGGCGCCCAATTCGTCTCGACCGACTATGCCGAGGAAGATGTGCGGTTCGGTACCGGTTACCTGGTGCGAATGCCGGGCGCGCCGGTGGCACGCTGCAACCCCGTGAATGCGCCGGCGCTCTGCCGCCATTCCGCCTTGGCCGGAGCGCTGCCCGCACCCTGAGTTCTTCACCGGCTGCCCAGCAGGGGCCAAGACCGCGCGGTATGATCGCTCTCCACTTTCCAGGAGGACGGCCATGCTCTCGAAGCTGGACGACTACCCGATCCACCAGACCTCGGAGCCCGTCGCGCACCCCGCAACGAGCGATCGCCACGCCTACGACCGCTACTGGTTCAACGGCTATCAGGATGATGGCGCCTTCTACTTCGGAATCGGCGCCGCGCTCTACCCGAACCTCGAAATCATGGACTGCGGCCTGTCGCTCGTGATCGATGGGATCCAGGTGGCGTTTCATGGTTCGCGTCGCGCGCCGAAGGAGCCGACCGACCTCAGCGTCGGCCCCTTCCAGATCGACATCCAGGAGCCGATGAAGCGGCTGCGGGTCGTACTGGACGACAACGAGACCGGAATCAGCGGCGAACTGCAGTGGATTGCGCGCACGGCCAACATCGAAGAGGGCCACCAGTTGGCCCGGCGGCGTGTCGGCCGCATGGAGGCGACGCGCTTCAACCAGTTTGGCCATTGGAGTGGTGAGCTCCGCTACGAGGGCCAGTCGCTCAAGGTCGATCCCTCGCGCGTGCTGGGCACCAAGGACCGCAGCTGGGGCATTCGCCCGGTCGGCGACCCGGCCCCTCCGGGTGCGCCGCCGCAGGCACCGGGCGGCATCTCCTTCATCTGGGCGCCGTTGCACTGGGAAGATCGCTGCACGCACATGGGCGTCTTCGAGACGCAGCACGGCTTTCCCTGGCACTTCGACGGCATGATCTGCCCCGTCTACGACGACCCCGACCAGATCCCGGGCACCGAGGATCCCGACACGGAATTCCTGGCCGGCGGCGATCACCAGATCCAGATGATTCCGGGCACGCGGCGCGCAGAGCGCGCAGAGATCACGCTGCACCGCAACGACGGCAGCCGTGAAGAGATCCAACTGGACCCCGCCCTCTGTTTCCGCATGAAGGGCATCGGCTACAGCCACCCGGAATGGGGCCACGGAAAGTGGAAGGGCGAACTCGCGATCGCGGGCGAAAGCTGGAAGTGCGCCGACCTCGACGAAATGGCCATGCAAAATCTGCACATCCAGCAGGTCGTCATGGCGACCAGCGGCGACAAGAAGGGAGTCGGGGTCCTCGAGCAGATCCACCTCGGCCCAAATAGCCGCTACGGCTTCAAGCAGTTCCTGGACCCCGCGTAGGCTCGCGCCACGCAAGGAGACCACATGAATCGGTTCGAAGGCAAAGTGGCCCTGGTGACGGGCGCTGCCGCCGGCATCGGCCGCGCAACCGCTCAGCGAATCGCGAGCGAGGGCGGCAGCGTCTTTCTTGTGGACGTTGCGCGCGACGGCCTCGAAGAGACCGCCAAGCTGATCACCGAAGCTGGGGGCAATGCGGCATTCGCGACGTGCGATGTCTCGGATGAGGGAGAAGTCCACGCCACGGTGCAGGCCTGCGTCGCTGAGTTCGGTCGACTGGACGTGCTCTGCAACATCGCCGGGATCCTGCTGCTCGAGCATTTCGAGAAGATTCCGGTCGAGAAGTTTCGCCGCGTGCTCGAGGTGAACCTGGTCGGCACGTTCATGCTTTGCCAGGCTGCGCTTCCCCACCTGCTCGAAACCGGCGGCAACATCGTGAATACGTCGTCGACCTCGGCACTCGCGGGGATGCCCTACGGAGCCGCGTACGGCACGAGCAAGGGCGGCGTTTCGGCGCTCACGCGAACATTGGCTGTTGAGTTCGGCAAACGCGGCGTTCGGTGCAATGCCGTCAACCCGGGATCGATCAAGACGGCGATGGGCAGTGGCGGCAACCTGCCCGACGATGCGGACATGCAACTCGTGATGCGCGCCATGCCGATCGACAAGGCGCGTGGGCCCGAGGTCATCGCCGCCGTGGTCGCGATGCTGGCCAGCGAAGACGGCGCGCACATCAACGGCGAAGAGATCCGCGTCGATGGCGGGACGCTGTCGTGAGCGCGTTTCCGCCCGAGCGCACTGCCGACCTCGCCGAGATCCAGCAGAAGATCTACTGGTACGGTTGGTGCATCGACCACCGGGACTTCGACGCACTCGATGATCTGTTCGTCGAAGACGCCATCATCCACTACGACGTTCCGATGGGGACAAAGAAGCCGTGGCCCGAGATGAAGAAGTGGCTGCCGAACGGCCTCCAGCTATTCCGCGTCACGCAACATAACATGTCGAACCCGATGATCCGCTTCGACGGCGACCAAGCAGAAGCCACGACCTACGGACACCTGATCCACGTCCAGCACCACAAGGACGACAGCACGTCCACGATGCACCATCACACCATCTATCGCGATCAATGGGTGAAGACCGGGGGCGAATGGCGCATCCAGTCCCGCACCCTGTCGAACCTCCACATGGACGGTCCGGTGCACGGCCGCGACAAGGTGCACCTCTACCAGGTGCCGAAGCCCTTCTGATGGACGCTCCCCGGATCTCGCGCCGTCGCTTCCTTCAGGCTGCGTCGCATCTCGGGCTGGCGGCGGCCGGAATCCACACGCTCGCCGGCTGCGCGACGGCCTCGGCGCCGATGGTCGTCGACCCCGGCCTCCAGCTCTATACCGTGCGCGACGCCCTGTCTCGGGACTTCGCCGCCACGCTCGATGCCGTGGCCGCCATCGGATACCGGAAGGTGCAGGTCTCGCCACGCCTGGGTCATTCCCCGGCACAGATCCGCGGTTGGCTCGACGCCGCGGGGCTGACGAGCCCTTCGATCCACATCGACCCGCGTGCGTCGGTCGACGAGGAGATCGAAGCCGCCCACGCACTCGGCGCGCAGACCGCCTTCCTCTCCGCGCCTGTCAGAGCCTTCACGTTCGAGGGCGGACAGCCGCGACTTCGTGACGGCCTGGATCTCGACTTCTATCGGGAGGTCGCGGACGAACTCGACGGTACGGGCGAACGCTACCGCGCTGCCGGCATTCTCTACGGCTATCACAACCACGCGTTCGAGCTCGCCCCGATCGATGGCATCGTGCCCTACGACCTGATCGTCGACCGCACGGATCCGGCCCGCGTTGCCCTCGAAATGGACCTCGGATGGGCCCACGTCGGCGGCATCGACCCCACCGGCTACTTCGTCAGGAGCCCGGGCCGATTCCCGGTCTGGCATGTAAAGGACGTCGCCGCCGATGGCACGTTCGTCGATCCGGGGACGGGCGTCGTCGATTTCGCGCGCTCGTTCGCGGCCGCCGACGTCGCGGGGTTGCAGCACGCCTTCGTCGAGCACGACTCGCCGACGGACTCAATGGCGACGGCGAAGGTCGGCTACCGGGCCATCCGTCGCTTCGAGCGCACCGTCAGCCGCTAATCGATTCGACCTCGACCGGCGCTTCCCACATCGGATCCAGGAAGAAACTGCTCGCGAAGTTCACGCACGCGCCTCCGAGGAGCAGGATCAGGATCGCTCCGACGAGCGCCACGAGCCAACGAGTGCCCTTCAACCCTCGGGCTCCGTTCGCGGCTCGATCCTGAACAACCAGACGTCCGGCGGCGGGTCGTCTGCGCGTTCAGCCATTTGCGCGTACTTCTTTCCGGCGCTTGCGAGGTACGGAGCGGGGTCGGCCACCTCGAGCCGGATCGCCCGCACGGGATAGATGCTGTCGCCGATCTTCAGCCGGACGCGCGGGTCGCCCAGAACGATCGACGGCCATTCCTTCTCACCCGCGTTCATTGCGGGCACGTGCAGCACCCCCTCGTGCACGAAGCAGATCGTCGTCACCGAATGCGGGGCGTCCGGTCGCACTTCGACGGCGATCGTCCCGTGCGCCTCGGTGAACGCCCAGTCCGCCGGGTACGCGACTTCGGTGCCGCTGAGTTCGCGTCCGGCCAGCATGGCAATCGGGTCGCGCCGGAACGGATAGAGGACGGCGGCGAGCACCACGAGGCCGAGGAGCACGGCGGCGACGGTCTTCAGGATCTTCATGCGATCTCCCAGCCCGAGTGGACCGTTGTGGCACAATGGTGGCGCGCTGCCGCCACGACCGCGAGCCCCTGCGAAGGAATCCCATGACCCGACCGGCCATCTATGATCGCTTTCCTGACCACACGCTCGAGATCGACCCCGAGCCCGTCTCGGTGCGCGTAACATGGCGGGGCCGGGAGATTGCCCGAACCGATGCCGCACGGGTGCTGCGCGAAGCGAAGTATCCACCGGTCACGTACGTACCCATCGGCGACGTCGACCCCTCCGTCCTCTCCGCCACACCGCACACGACGCACTGTCCCTTCAAGGGCGACGCCTCCTACTACTCGCTGACCGACGGTGACGCGTCCGACGAGAACGCGGTCTGGTTCTACCCGGACCCGTTCGATCCGGTGGCCGCCATTGGCAATCACGTCGCCTTCTACGCCGACCGGGTTACGCTCGAAGAAGTCGTGTGAACGCAGACGCTTCGCCTTTCGTCCACCGCGGAGTCGTCGAAGGCTTCTACGGAACGCCCTACGACATCACCACGAGAAAATGGTGGATCGAGCGCCTCGCTGCGCTCGGAATGAATCGTTATGTCGTTGCACCCAAGGACGACCCGCTGCATCGCGCGCGATGGTCGGAACGCTACGACCCAGAGACGCTCGCGGGCTTCGCCTCCCTGGTCGCGCATGGTCGGGCCCATGGCGTCGACGTCGGCTTCGGCGTCTCGCCGGGCTTGAGCATCTGCGCGTCCGACCCGGACGACATCGATGCCCTGTTGACCAAATATCGTGACTTCCACGCCGCCGGGGCACGCTTGTTCGTCCTTGCCCTCGACGATGTCCCAAGCGAACTCGCCCATGCCCTCGACCGGCGGGCGTTTCCGACGCTGGCCGCGGCGCATCTGTCCCTGGCCCACACCGTGCACGGAGCGTTCCCGGATTGCACGCTATGGCTCGTCCCCAACGACTACACCGGCGACGGCGCGACTGACTATCTCGCCGAGCTGGGGACGTTGCTGGCGCCCGAAATCGAGGTCGCGTGGACTGGGCGCTCAACGCTGGCGCCGACGATCCATGCCGCAGAAGCCGAGCGACGCGCGGCCGTACTCGGGCGCAAGCTCCTGTTATGGGACAACGTGCCCGTCGCCGACGGGCCGATGCGCCGGATGCTGCACCTTGGCCGCTACCTGGGACGGTCCCCGCAGTTGCCCGAGCACACCAGCGGCATCCTGCTGAATCCGATGGCGCTCGCGCATAGCTCATGGGTCACGGTCGCCTGCGCCGCCGCCTACCTGTCCGATCCCTCCGGTTTCGATCCCGAGCGCAGTTGGCACGATGCGGTTCGACAACTCGGTCGCGGTGCCGAGGACGCGTTCCGACTCTTCGCGAGTGCGCACCGTTTCTCGCCGCAGGATCCGGACCCGGGCGATTCAGAGCTCGCAGCCGCGATCGAGGGGCTGAAGGACGGCATCGAAGCGGGCGTCGGGATTCAAGAGGCAGCCGCCGTGCTCCACGAAGCGTTGACCGAGCGACGCGCGGTGGCCACCGCACTGGACACGCTCGAAGACCGAGCGCTCGCGGCTGAGATCGCACCCTGGGTCGCGGGACACCACGAAGAGAACCGACGCATGGACGCCGCGGCGCAGGCGCTCCTCACGGTCTTCGACGACGCAGCGACTTCGATGGAGCGCTGCAGCGCCTACTCCGTCTTCGAAGGCAGCCTGACGCTTCATCCCCCGGCGACGACGGTGAGCTACGGCCCGCGCCGCGTGTTCTACCCCCAGCTCGTCTCACACCGTGAGCACGACGCGTCGCTGGGCCCGGAACCCGCGCTCTTTACGGCGTGCAACCGCTCCGACCAGGTCGTCGCACTTGCCAGCGAAGCCTGCCTGCCGCGATTGGGCGGTGTGGCGCGCTCAGGCGCGACTGCTTCGGCGCAGCGCGACCAGAAGCGGTAGCGACAACACCAACGCACCGAAGCCGGGCGCAAGAATGTGCCCCAGCATCAAGTGGCGCGCGTCTTCGGTTGGGCAGTGTGCTTGGGACGTCACCGCGCCGAGTGCGGCCGTCCCGACGGCAGCCGCCAGTACCAGTGCCATCGGCCGAAACACCTGCGCACGCGCCGAGAATGCGATGACGCCCAGCGCCGGCACCAGCGCGACGATCACGGCGACTGCGAGACATTGGAAATCTGCGCCGAAGCTCCCGGTCCAGGTGATGGCCGGACTCTGAACGAACAGGAAGGTCCCCACGCCGGCCGCATAGGCGAGCCCTACGCCGGCGATCGCGAACCCGGCCCGAACCGTCGCCTCGCGCCCGGGAACCGACAAGGCCAACGCCGCGATGAGTCCGCCCAGCCCTGCTGCACAGAGCCCGGCGAAGATCCCGCCGGATGCGAACGGTGTTGACAACGCCTGCACGATTTCGGGACGAACCCCCAGCACCAGCAGCAAGACGACCGCAATCGCAAGCCAGAGCAGCAACACGCCCGCAACCACCTTCCGCAGCGGCGGAATCGGAGACGTCGGCGTGAGATCCTCCGTGAGTGCCGCGATCAGGTCCTGGCCTGATTCTTCAGTCATCACGCATCTCCCCGCGACGCGCTCCGTGGCGTCTGGATTCGAACCGGCTCACAGGATTTCCCTCCCGACCAGATCACGAAGTCCGCGGTACCCGCGGTGTGCCCTCAACTTCAGCGCGCCGCCACTGATCCCGACGCGCTCTGCGGCCTCGCTCACCGTGAGGCCTTCTACCTTGAGGAGCCATACCGCCTCACGTTGCGCATCCGGAAGCGACTCGAGCGCGCGTTCCAATGCCGGTGACAAGCGGTCCCCACCCGGATGCTCGGGCGGATCGACCGGGATCGTCTCCGGCTCCACGCTCGAACTGCGACCGAGTGCTCGGGTCCGTCGCCGTGCCTGGTCGATGACGGCGTTGCGCGTGATGGTGCGGACCCACGGCAACAGCGGACGTTCAGCCCGGTAGGTGTGCCGCGCCGTGTGGATCCGGATCAGGACTTCCTGGCTGACGTCCTCGACCGCCTCGTCGTCTCCCAGCCGGCGACGGACCTCGCCACGCACCATCGGGAGGAGTTCGGTCAGCAGCCGGCTGTACGCCTCGCCATCGCCCGCCTGTGCCGCCGCCATCCACGATCGCCAGCGTTCGGCGCGGTCTTCCTGGGTATCGGGCTCGGCCATGGGTCCTCGTTGGACACGCGCCAGGGGTTGAGGTGCCCTTCGCGCTCGGGGACCGATAGCGCACCCCGGGCCGAGACTCACTGCAGCTGACACGACTTCCCCCTTTCTTGGGACGAGATTTCCACCCGCACGCAACGCACCGGCAGCTCGATCGCGACGGCACGCGACACCTCCGCTGCTGAGCGGGCACCTACTCCAAGGGCCTTCAGGCCCCTCGGGCCCACTGGAGATACGGCCCCCGATGGGGTTTCGTTACGAGAGGCGGCGGGCGAATCACGTCTCCGGAGGCCAAACACCGATTACTGCAGCCCGTATGCCCAGGGCCGCTTGCTAGGATCCCGCCCATGGCCGCCAGCGCAGTGAACCCCGCTCGTCAGGGATGGTTATTCGGGCCCGCGATCGATGGCCTGTTCGGCTGCGGCGGCCTCTACCTGGTCTTCTTCTCGTTGATGGCCGGTGGCGCATTCGGCATTACGACCCAGTGGCACGCGAGCTATGCGCCGTTCCTGGTGCTGGCCCTCAGCCTGCCCCACTACGGCGCGACGCTGATCCGGGTCTACGAGAAACGAGAAGACCGGCACCGGTACCGCCTCTTCGCGGTTTGGGGTGCCGTCCTCGTCTATGGCGTCTACTTCCTGGGCCTCAACGTCCCCACCATCGGGTCCTGGATGCTCACCGTCTACATGACGTGGAGCCCCTGGCATTACTCCGGCCAGAATTTCGGCATTGCGATGACGTTCCTTCGACGCGCCGGCGTGACCGTCGATGGCACCGCACGACGACTCCTCCGTGCGAGTTTCACCGCCTCGTTCGCGGTCGTCGCCATCGCCATCCACGGCGCCTATGGGCGACCGGCCGATTACGCGATCCCGGGTCGAGACTTCGGCGCCTTCTCCTTCCACGCGCTGGGCTTCCCAAGCTGGGTGACCACCTTCGGGATTCCGCTGGCGATGGCAATTACGGTGGGGGGTGCAGCCGGGGCGCTCTGGATGCTGCGCCGTCAGCTCACGCTCCGACAATTCATACCGCCGGCGCTGGTCATCATGATCCAGGCGATCTGGTTCACGATTCCATTCTCGCTCGGCCACTTCGGCATCGTCACCGGCATTCCCTTCATCGATCTCGCGACGCGAGATATGTTATTCACGTACATCGCGCTCGCGCATGCATCGCAGTACCTGTGGATCACCACCTACTTCGCGCGTCAGTCGACCGACTGGTCCGGATACGGCACGTACTGGTGGAAGGCGCTGGCGTTCGGGCAGATCTCGATGCTCGTGCCCACGCTTCTCGCGGTAAAGACACCACTCGCCGGGATCTCCTACGACTCCGGCGTCGCCGCGCTGCTGATCACGGCCCTCAACCTGCACCACTTCATCCTGGACGGCGCAATCTGGAAGCTACGCAGCGGCCGGATCGCCGATGTCCTGCTGCGCGATGGGCCACCCCCCCCGCTGCCGCCAGGAGACGGGCCCCGCTGGAAGAAGCCGGCACTCGTTGCCGCCGGTGCCTTGTTGGTCGGCACAGCGATCTGGAGCACGCTGGCCCAGGTTGGCGGCGTGCAACGCAACCTCCGCAACGAAGAGCCCACCGCCGCCGCCCACGCTCTCGACACCCTCGATTGGTTCGGCATGGACACCGGAAACGACCGACTCGCCGTCGCGAAACTCTTCGCGCGAGCAGGCGATGACGCGGCCGCCGAGACACAGCTCGAACGCAGCCTCGCGATTCGCGATCAACAGCGTCCTTGGGTCGCACTGGCCGAGCTCCGCGAACGTCAGGGCGACACCGAAGCGGCGCTCGCGGCCTATGACCGCGCGCTCGCGCGCGATCCCCGTTGGATCGATGCCGTCAAGGGCGGCGGAGTCGTGGCTCACCGAGCCGGCCTGCACGACGAAGCCGTCAAGCGACTCCGCCCCTTGATCTCGGCGAATCAGGCCGACGAAGAAGCACGGGCCGCCTATTTCGGATCCCAGCGCGCGCTCGCTGAAGCGGATCAGTAGCCGGGCGCGCCGCGTTCCTGCCAGGCCTCTCGCGCCCTGAGCACCAGGAGCCCGATGCCCGAGAGCATCAACACCCACCGCGCTGGGCCCCCGACGTACGGCAGCTGAACGAGCACCGTCACGGCCACGAGGCCAACGAGCAGCGCGAGTCCGAAGTCGCGCAGACTGTCTGAAGCCGGCCGGGTCAGATGGCGACCGACGATGCTCGCCAGCAGCAGGAACGCCACATAACACGCGATCGCGTAGAGGATGAGACTGAGGATTGCGAGAGGGAGCCCCACGAGGGTGACGGCGAGCAGCACAACGGCCAGGAGCACCAACGGCACCGAGAGCACGCCAATGCCAAGCGCCATGCCGAACTCGCCACCCGTCTCGACGCGGACGCGATACAGGCCGGGAACGATGATGTAGAGCAACACGCCGACAGCAAACGCTCCGGCGAGCCACACGACACGCCAGAGCCAGAAGTGGCCTTGGGTGTATTCGTGAAACCGCGAGTGTTCCATCTCCGGATTCGTTTCGACCGTCGTCGTCCCAACAATGGTTGCCGCCGCATCGATACGGAGGTCCTCCTCCGAGCGGACATGTCCTTCGAGGTTGCGGCCCACGCTCCCGGTCAGATCGATCGACTCACCGGAAACGGTCAGGTCCCGCCCGATTCGCCCGATCAAGTCAACGTGACGCCCTCCGACTACCGCGTCCCGGATCGCCGTTCCGCTGAACTTGATCCGGTCCGCCGCCAGGAACAGATCCCGGCCGATCGTGGCCTTGCTTCCGACGGTGATGGACCCGCCCGCCAGGAAAACCGTTGCGGGAGCGACGCCCTCGAAGTGGACTTCATCCCCCCCGATGGCCACGGTGCCCTGGACTTCGCCGCTGACGTCGACGTCGTCGCCGCCCGCGATCAGGTTGCCCTCGATGACACCCGTGATCTCGATCTGCTTTGCCCAGATCAGCGCGTCTCCGACGACACGCCCCTCGATGATGACGGATTCGCCACTCGCCAGGAACGTGCCGTCCACGACCTGGTCGGCACGGATGTGGATGAGCTTGGCATCGTGGCGCAGCTCGGGCGCGGCGGATGCGTCGGAGGCAACCAGCGCCGGAACGACGAGGGCTGCGCCGAAGGTCATCACCAGTGCGGCACCCGTGATACGACGCGAGAGCGCGCCGGCGACGAACGTGCCGATGGCCGCCACGCTCGCGAGCGCTGCAAGCGCGACCGCGAACTCCAGGAGTCCAGGCGCGTCGTCGCGCAGCAGGAAGATCACATTCCAGAACATGTCGCTAACTCCCAGGAGTCGAGCAGGATGAAGCCAATCGAGTCCGGCCGAGACGCGCGTATCGACAAGGATCGAAATCGCGGTCGCGATCCCGACGCCGCCGGCGATTCCAACGGGGAGACCGGTCAATACACCGCGGGCAGGGGCCTCGGAGGAGCCCTCAGACTCGGCGCCCAGGGAATGACTTCGAAGCGCCTGCGAAAGGACCGTCGCCTCCTCGCGCAGCGCCATGACCGAACGCCGGCAGTCCTCACAACCGACCAGGTGCGTCTCGATCTTTCGTGCGTCCTCGGTCGACGCTTCGCCATCGACATAGGCGCCGAGTCGCCACTCGGGGATACATCTCATCACCGTTCCCCCTTTCCGCCAAGCGCCTCGCGCAGCCGCGCCTTGCCGCGAAATAGCAATACACCAACCTGGTCCGTCGAGATTTCCGCCGCTTCTGCGATCTCGGCATAGGAGAGTTCGGCGAAATAGCGCATCGCCAGGACTGCGCGAAACCGTGCCGGCATCGCGTCGAGTGCCGTCATCAGGAGATCACTGCGCTCGCGCGCCAGGTAGGAGCGGAGCGGACTCGGCCCGCGGTCCGGGAGCCCCTCTTCCTGCAGCTCCGACGGCTCGAACAGCTTCCTCTCGGAATGCCGCCGGCGCAGACGGTCGATGCAGTGATGGGCAGCGACGCGCAACAACCAGGTTCGGAGCGGCCTTGCCGGGTCGTAGGACGCGAAGCCGGTGCGGGCCTTCACGAAGACCTCCTGCGCCGCCTCCTCCGCGTCTTCGGCCGAGTCCAACATCCTGCGACACAGCCGCGCGATGGCCTCGGCATGCGGCGCGTGAAGCTCATCGAAACCCCCTCCCGAGGTTTCGGGCAGGCCTGCGCCGTGGGTGCCCTCAGCGATGGTCGCGGCCGGGCGTCCGCCTGATCGTTCGCGCTCGCCCACGTTCTCTCCCACTTCGCGCACGATTGTCGCCATTGCGACCCACGGAAGTCCGTTCGCGGTTCGAAGGGGCCAGATTCGCTGCATCCTGGTTGTTCCTACGAATGACCGCATTCCCTTCTTACACGAAAATCGATCGGCCCGGCAGTTCCCGGCACTCTCCGGCAGCCAGGCCGGCCGACGCCGGTCGATCGGGTATTTTGGGGCCATGCGAAGCAGGGGCACGGTGTTGCGGGGTTTCATCGTGCTTCTCGTGTTATCGGGGTGCGCGGATCCCGAGTCCACGAGTTCGGCTCCCGGTCCCCGCAGCGACCCTGCGTACGCTCGGGACACCGACTGTGCCGGCTGCCATCCGGATGCGGCCGAAGCGTGGCAGGGCTCCCACCACGACCTCGCCATGCAGATCGCGACATCCGAAACGGTCCTTGGCGACTTCGACGACGTGACATTCGGTGCCGGAGAATCCGCGACCCGCTTCTTCCGTCGAGGCGATCGCTTCCTGCTGCAGACCGCGGGCCGGGACGGACGCAAGGCGCTGTTCGAGGCAACCCATGTCTTCGGGGTCGACCCGCTCCAACAACTCCTGGTGGCCTTGCCCGGTGGGCGTTTGCAGTCCTTTCCGATCGCCTGGGATGCACGTCCACTAGACCAGGGCGGCCAGCTTTGGTTCGACCTGTCCGGCGACGAGCCCCCTGCGCCGGGCGATCCCTTCCATTGGACCGGCGTGTACCAGTCCTGGAACCATCAATGTGCCAGCTGCCACTCGACCGCGGTCGAACGCGGCTTCGACGAAGTCAGTCAGTCCTACTCGACCACATGGGCCGAAATCGATGTCGGCTGTCAGGCATGCCACGGAGCCGGAGCCGCCCACGTCGCGTGGGCGCAAGGAACCGGCGGAAAGAAGGAACTCCCCATTCAACCCGGCGCGGATCCCGAGGGCAGCTGCGGCCCCTGCCATTCGAGGCGCACCGAACTCGTCGCAGATGCCATTCCCGGCGGTCCGCTTCTCGACCAGTTCTTGCCCGTGGTGCCCGCCCCGCCCCTCTATCACGCGGACGGGCAGATCCGCGAAGAAGTCTATGTGCTGGGTTCGTTCCTCCAAAGCCGCATGGCGGAAGCCGGCGTGCAGTGCGGCGACTGCCACGACCCACACCGCGCAACGACACGGGACCCTGGCAATGGCCTGTGCATGGGATGTCATGGCGATGCGCCGCCTTCGAAATTTGCCGCGCAACTCGGCAAGGCCACCGACTACGATTCCCCCGCGCACCATCGACACGCTCCCGGCTCCGAAGGGGCTTCGTGTGTGAACTGTCATATGCCGGCACAGGTCTATATGGGCGTCGACGCACGGCGCGATCACGCGTTCCGCATCCCGAATCCCGCGCGGTCAGCCGACCTCGGAGCACCGGATGCGTGCACGGGCTGCCACGCGGATCGAGGAGCCGATTGGGCGGCCGCCCGACTGGACGAATGGTACGGCCCGAACCGTCGCGAGAACCCGAGCGACGTCGTTGCAGACCCCGACGTCGAACGGGTTCGATCGTTTTCACAGAACGCCGGCCAGGCCGGGATCCTACGCGCGGCCGCCATCGACCGACTCGCGCAATCGGGTCAGGCCGACCCCGCGGTGCTCGCGCGTCTCGCGAAGGACGCGGACCCATGGGTGCGCGTACACGCCATCCGCGCGGTGGCGCACCACGCGGGACCGCAACGGCATGAGGCGCTACGCCTGGCATTGGGCGACCCCGTTCGCGCGGTCCGACTCGAGGCGGCGCGCGCGCTTGCGCCGGCGCCCCCGACCACGCTCGGAAGCGACCTGGCACGACGGGACCAGGTGTTGGCCGAGTTCGAATCCCTGCTTCGGGCGTCCGCCGACACCCCGGCCGCCCAGTTCGAGCGCGCTCAACTCGCGGAGCAACGAGGGGACCCGGAAGCGGACACCCTCTATCGCGCCGCCCTCTTTCTGGACCCCGGCTTCGAAGCCGCGGCACGGCGCGTGGCACACCGGATGGCACAACGCGGGAACCCGGAGCACGCCGAGCCCGTCTTGCGAAAGGCGATCGCCGCGAACCCGACCTCAGCGCGCCTACACCAGGACCTCGGCTTGTTGCTGGCCGAACTCGGCCGAACCGACCAGGCGCTCAACTACCTCGACCAGGCCACCGCGCTACCCGGCGCCACGCCGCGGATGTTCTTCAATCTCGGACTGGTCTTGGAACAGTTGAAACGCATGGACCGTGCCGAGGCCGCGTTCGAGGCCGGGCTACGCCTGACGCCGACGCAGCCGGACCTGCTCTACGCCATGATCGCATTCCAGATGAACCGCGGACGGCCAGCTCGCGCCCTCCCCTACGCCGAGCACCTCGACGGGTCCGCCCGCACCGAGGAGAGCCGCAGCTTGCTAGGCCGTGTCCGTGAGGCAGCTGCGCGCGCCGCGGAGCAACCCTAGCTATAGCGGGCCGAGCGATCGCTGGCGGTCCCCGCCGTCTCGGCCGCCCAGCGCAGGTCGGCCAGGAACGCATCGACCACGGTGAGATGCTTGGGCGACACCATCATATGAAGGGCGTCGGGATCGTTCTGGCGATCGAGGCACCAACCGCGCTCGTCCATCTTGTCACCGATCGCGAGTGGATCCGCAGCATCCGAGGTGAAGCTGAACACGCTCATCTCGGGCTCTCCGATGATCCGCATTCCTGGAATGGCACGAATTCCAGCCTGAAAGCCGCGGACCGCGTCGCGAATCTCACCGGCCAGCTTCACATAACCTTCTTCCCCCAGGTGTCGCAGGATCGCCCAGGCGGCTGCAATCGGCGCCGCGGGGCGTGCGCCGGCCATGGCGAAGGATAGGTACAGGCCGCCGGGCCAGCCCGTGTACAGAAAGCGCTGGTACTTCTTCAGGTGTTCTTCGTCCCGATGCAACACCACTGACGCCCCCTTCGTGGTGTACCCGTACTTGTGGACGTCGGCGCTCATGGTCGTGACGCCCTCGACACGGAAGTCGAATGGGGGGACCGGCTCGCCGAGCTTTTCCCAGAACGGAAAGAGGAAGCCGCCCAGGCAGGAATCCGTATGGAAGGAGATTCCCCGTGCGGCGGCGAGACCCGCGAGTTGAGGGATCGGATCGACGGTTCCGAATGGATAGTTCGGGGCAGACCCGACGACGAGGGCCGTCCGTTCGTCGATCAACCGTTCCGCCGCAGCGAGGTCCGCGCGGTGATGATCATCGAGTGGCACCTGGACCAGCTCGAGCCCCCCGTACTTCGCCGCCTTCGCGAAAGCCGGATGCGCCGAATACGGCGCCACCAGCGTCGGCTGTTCCACGCCGCGCTCGGCACGGGCGCGTTCTCGCGCCGCGAGCACGGCCATGATGATGCTCTCGGTCCCACCCGAGGTCATACAACCCCCATATCCTGTCGGCGCGTGCAGGAGGCCTGCCGTCATGTCGACGACATCGAGTTCCATCTGACGCAGACTCGGAAAGCGCAGCGGATTGAGCGCATTCTCGTAGAGGTAGAGGTTATTCGCATCCGCGAGCAACGCATCCACTTCATCGTTTGCGGGGTAGACCAGGCTGAACGTGCGCGCACCATGCCAGTCGGCATCCTGCTGCTTTCGGGTCTTCATCTCATCGAGAAGTGCTGCTCGCGGCACACCGACCTTGGGCAATTCCATTCCTAACGAACCTCCAGCTGGAGCAAGCCGATCTCACCCAGGAAACGCGCGGTCTTCAGTACCGCGTCTTCGTAATGGCGGCCCCAACCGAAGTTGAACGAGCCGTGCTGAGCACCGGGATACTCGAACAGATCGCAGCGCGTCTCCACCGCCGCGAGTCGATCGCAGAAGTCGCGACTCTGCTCGACAGGGACGATCGAGTCACCGGTTCCGTGAAACAATGCTGAGGGCGGCGTTCCCGCGCGCACGTGACGCGTGGGCGACAGTTCCGCATAACGACCGGCGAACAGACGCTCCAACCGCGGCCGGGCCGCCCACCCGAGTAGACCCTCGAAGTCGTCCGGGTCCGTATTGAGGGCGGGGTTGTAGAGCACCAACGCCGCGGGCGGCGTCGACGGAAGCGGATCGAGCAGGGCGATGCCAGCCGCGAGCTGCCCACCGGCGGATCCGCCGGCCACGACGATCCGATCCGGGTCGATCCCGAGCTCCTGCGCATGCGCCACCACCCAGCCGTAGGCGGCCTTGGCGTCGTCCAAGGCCTCGGCGACGCCGGTGCCGTGCGTTCCTTCGAGTCGGTAGGACGCAGACAGTGCAACCATGCCACGCGACGCGAGTTCCCGTGCGTGCGGAAAGAAACGCTGCGGGCCGCCCCGGGTCCAGCTTCCGCCGTGGAAGAAGAGCACGGCCGCGCGCGCGGGGAGCCGTTTGCCGGGCGGGTCGAACACGTGCACCTCGAGAGCGACGGATTCGAGCTCGCGGTAGACGTGCGCGGCGTCCGGCGGGAACTCGGTCCAGCGCCCGTCGCGGCGACCCGCGCACGCGGGCAACAGCAGGAGCGCCGCCATGAGGAAAAGGAGGGGGATTCGCATCGGACGAGCCTACCACCGGCTGTCCCCTCATGGTGACTGCGTGAGCCGCTAGCATCGGCCCATGTCGACGAACCCGGACGCAGATTGGCCCGATGCCTGGCTCTCGCGCGACCCCCTTCCGGCGGAGCCGTTTCCAGTTCTGGCCGAATGGTTGCGCGAAGCGTTCGCAGATGGACGGCAGCCGAGTCCCCACGCGGTCGCACTCGCGACCGCGGACGCTGACGGAATTCCGTCCGCCCGGATGGTTCTGGTCCAATCGGTGGAACCGGAGGACGGTGCCGTCGTCTTCTTCTCGCACTACGACAGCCCCAAGGGACGCGAACTCGAGGCGCGACCGACGGCCTCCGTCGTGTTCCACTTCAGCGCGATGGGGCGTCAGGTCCGGATTTCCGGCCGTGTGGCCCGGATCGAGCCTGCCGAGAGCGATGCATACTTCGCGACGCGGCCCGTCGACTCACAGATCGGGGCCTGGGCCAGCCGACAGAGTCAGCCGCTCGCCAACCGGCAGCTGCTGCTCGATGCGATGTCTGACCAAGCGCGCAGGTACGGCGTCTCCCTGGACGGGCCCGCGAGTGATGCCGTCCCGCGGCCCCCTGACTGGGGCGGCTTCCGATTGCGCGCAGATCGCATCGAACTCTGGTGCAGCCGGCCGGGCCGGGCGCACGATCGTGCCCAATGGACCCGTCTCCCAGCAGGCTGGCAGAGCCAGCGCCTCTACCCTTGATCCTGGGTCGGGCGGATGGGCAGCCTCAGGCCGGAAACCCCTCAGGCCCCAGAACGGGGAAAGGCCCGAAACCGACTTTCACCGGTTCCGGGCCTCCCTGGGAAGGGGATATTGGCTTTATGTCTTATATGTGTCCCGGTCCCGCGATAAGTGGCAGCGTTTCCGTCAAATAGTTCGATACGGAACCCCCGCAGGGGATGTGCTCAGCGCGCTTCGAGCACCACCACGAGTTCACCACCGGCCGTCGCCGGACCGCCGAGAATCAGGGGCTTTCCCTTCCGCAGCCGGAAGTCGCCGCGCGTCGGGCCCCACTCGACGGCGACCAGGATTCCCTTGCCACCCGTGTCGATCGGGCGGAAGCGAAAGGCCTCGGCGCCAGGGACGGGAACGGAGCCGATTGCGTCTGTCGCAACGCTGCGCTGCTGCTGGCTCACGAGTCGCAGGCTCTCGTAGCGCAGGCGTTTGCGCAGGATCTTGTGGTAGCGCGCGGCACCGGGGTCGACGCCACCCTTCCCCTCGGAGACCAGGAGGACGGTCACACCATAGTTCTCGGCCGCGGCGTGGGCCGGGAGCCCGAGCAGCAGGAGCGCCATCAGCGCCGCCCAGCGCGCGAATCGCTTGTGGTTTCTAGACACGTCCGACCTCCATCCCTTGATCCATTCGCCAATTGTCCTGGCTGACCTCGGGCGTCGTCCCCGGGATCTTCGCTTCAGAGACCACCCAGATGATCGTGGCCTCTTCGTCGTCCTGGAGCACCATCGTCGCCTCGCCGCCGCTGTCGAGCCACTCCACCGAGCCGTGAAGTGAAGTCGTGCGATCGAGCGTCGTCTCTGCACCGTTGCCAATGAACAGGGTCAGCGCGAGTGCCGCGCCGGCAGCCGCGATCGCCCCGCCCCAACGCAAAGGCCCTGCGAGGCCGCCGTCCACACGTTCGCGCCTGCCGCCGGCAGCGACCGGAGCCGGCGTGACAGCGAGCTGGGCTTCGATCCCGGACCAGAGGTCACGATCGCCGACAGCAGCTGCCTCATCGGCGACTTCGCGAACGAGCTGACCGACCTCGCCCAGCGCGTTGACATCCCGGCGCGCTGCCGGGTCCCGCGCCAGACGGCGCTCCACACGCCACCGCCTCCACCAGGACAGTTCACCGTCGTGGTAGGCCTCGAGTTCGAGCTGACGTCGCTCTTCGGCATTCATCCGATTTCTCCCTCGGCAACGCCGGCTTCGATCAGGTAGATCTGCATCTGTTTGCGCGCATAGTGAAGGCGACTCATGACCGTGCCCTTCGGAATCCCCTGCGCTTCTGCGATTTCCTTGTAGGACAGCCCCTCCACTTCCCGGAGCACCAGCGTCTCGCGCGGCCCCTCGGGCAGCGCCTCGATCGCGCGGCCGATGTGTTCTCGGAGTTCCTTACGCATCAGGGTCGCCGCTGGCGCGAAGGAGACCCCGGAAACCTCCGGGACCGGGAGCGCGCTCGCTTCGACATTCGTTTCCACCGCACCCCCTTCGTCGAACTCGACGTGCCGATCGCCCTTGTCCCGGCGCTTGGCATCGAGACACTGGTTCATCACCAACCGGTAGAACCAGGTGTAGAAGCTCGAGCGGCCCTCGAACTTGCCCAGATTGGAATAGGCTTTGACGAAAGCATCCTGGACCGCGTCCCGCGCTGCTTCGTCGTTGCGGAGGACCCGCAGCGCAAGCGCCTGGGCCCGGCCCTGGTAGCGATCGACCAGGACGCGGAACGCCTCGGTCTCTCCGGCCAGGACGCGCGCAATGGCGTCGTGGTCGGAAGCAGCCGCCGAGGGCTTCGCCGTCATCGCGTGTACTCCATGGACGAAGATCGTTTTTCCTCCAGGGGGGGTCCCTGAAGAGTCCGACGCAGCCCTGGCCCTTCGTATTCGAACGCGAGCTTTGCGCGGTTGCGTGCCCGTTGCCGGTGGCTCAATGCGCCTCCCGCCAGTTGGACCCGGTTCCGGCCTCGACCGTGAGCGGTACATCAAGAACGTAGACCTGCTCCATCCGCTCGCGGACGAGCGCGTCGGTGGCATCCACTTCGTCCGGTACCACTTCGAAGACGAGCTCATCGTGGACCTGCAGGATCATGCGCGCCCCAAGGCCCTCGTCTGCGAGCGCCGCGTGGACTTCGACCATGGCCTTCTTGATCAGGTCCGCAGCGGTTCCCTGGATCACGGTGTTCGTGGCCATTCGCTCCGCGGCCTGGCGAAGACCGCGATTCCGCGACCCGAGGTCGGGCAGGTAACGGCGCCTGCCAAGAAGCGTGGTCACGTAGCCGGCTTCGCGGGCCGCTTCCTGCGTTTCATCGAGGAAGCGACGGACGCCCTCGTAACGCGCGAAGTAGCGATCGATCGTGTCCTGCGCCTCGGACTGCGGAATTCCAAGTTGATTCGCGATCCCGAAGGCGCTCGATCCGTAGAGGATGCCGAAGTTGATCGCCTTCGCCGCCGCGCGCTGGTCCGCGTCGACGTCTTCGGGATCGAGATCGTTGACTTCGGCCGCGGTGCGTCGATGGATATCTTCACCGCGGGTGAATGCGTCGATCAGGCTCTCGTCACCCGAGTAGTGCGCCATGATCCGCAACTCGACCTGCGAGTAATCTGCGGACAACAAGACATGACCTTCGGCAGGAATGAACGCTTCGCGAATCCGAATGCCCTCGGCGGTCCGGATTGGAATGTTCTGCACGTTGGGGTGGGTCGACGACATTCGCCCGGTCGCGGCCCCGATCTGGTTGAAGGTCGGGTGGATGCGGCCGGTCCGCGGATCGACGAGCGGCGGTAGCGCATCGACGTAGGTGCTCTTCAACTTCGCCAGTCGGCGCCAGGCCAGGATCTCCCCCGGCAGCTCGTGCTGGGCAGCCAGCTGCTCGAGCACACTCTCGTCCGTCGAGTAGCCGGTCTTCGTCTTCTTGACGGCCGGCAGTCCGAGCTTGTCGAACAGGATCCCCTGCAACTGCTTGGGCGAGTTGATCGTGAACTCTTCACCCGCGTGTTCAAAGATGCGCGCCTCGATGCGGGTGAGTTCTTGTTCGTACTCGACCGAGAGCTGACCCAGCTTGTCCTCATCGATGCGGACGCCATTGCGCTCCATCGTCGAGAGTACGGCGGTCAGCGGTAGCTCCACGTCCTGGTAGAGCGCCGAGGTCCCGTCGGTCTCGTGCCGCGCCGCAAGCCTGGGCGCCAAAGCCACGAAGGCACACGCCTCTTCGACCGCCCAGACGCCAGCCGCGGCCGCGTCGAGTTCGCTCGCAGGGGTCGCCTTGGCCCCTCGCCCAGCGAGTTCCTCCCAACTCTGATGTTCTTGACCCAACCACTGACTCGTGAGGATGGAAGTCCCCCGCTGCGCAGCCGGGTCCACCAGGTTCGCCGCCAGCTCGAGGTCGAAAGCCGGGAGATCGAGGGAAATGCCTTCTTCGCCAAACAACGTCTGGACGCGTTTGGTGTTGCGCGCCATCCACGCCGGCGGCTTCGCACGACCAAAGATCGACTGGACCGCCTCGACCGAGTCCTGCCACGTGATCTCCGGCCGATCCAACAGGTCTCCGTGACCGGTCGCCCAGTAGAAACCAGAGGACTCGTCGGCGGCCAGGGCAATGCCCACGGGCTCGGGCACCAGGCCGCCTCCTTCGGGGTCCCCGACCAGGACGATCGCGAGCTGCTTCGCCTTTGCCAGTGCTTTCACCGAGGCCACAAGTGCCTTCTTCGTCGTTACGGTTTCGACGGCGGACGCGCGGGGCGGTGCCGCAGGGCTGACCGAAGCCCCGCCATCGAGCTCTTCGAGTAGGCGCGTGAACTCCAGACGCTTGTAGAGCGCGCGCAGCGTCTCCGTCTGCGGCTCCGGGAGATCGAGGTCCGCGGGACCGCGCTCGAGCGGAACGTCGAGCCGAAGCGTTGCCAGTTCTTTTGACAGGCGCGCGTCGTCGGCATGCTCGACCAGGCCTTCGCGGGCGCGCTTGGCTTTCACATTCTCGGCGTTGTCGAGAAGGTTCTCGAGCGTTTCCCACTCGTCGATCAGCTTCGCCGCGCCCTTCTCTCCAATGCCCTTCACCCCCGGGATGTTGTCCGACGGATCTCCGACGAGCGCGCGAACGTCCAGCAGCTTCTCCGGAGACACACCGAAACGTTCGACGACCTGATCCGGCCCGACACGCTTGTCCTTCATCGTGTCGAGCAGCACGACCCGATCGGTCACGAGCTGCATCAGGTCCTTGTCGGTGGAGACGATCACGACCTCGCAGTCGTCCCCCGCCTGGGTCGCCAGTGTGGCGATGACATCGTCGGCCTCGAAGCCGTCGACTTGCAGGAGCGGAAGGTTCATCGCGGCGACCAACTCCCGCATCATCGGGATCTGCACCGAGAGATCTTCGGGCTGCGCGTCGCGGTTGGCCTTGTAGCCGCTGAAGATCTTCTTGCGAAAGCTCCCACCCGGCGGATCCATCACGACAGCGACGCCGTCAGGCTTCTCCTCGCGGATGGCTTTTCGCAGCATGTTCGCAATGCCGAGGACCGCACCGGTGGGTTCGCCACCGGCGTTGCGTAGCGGCGGAAGCGCAAAGAAGGCGCGGTAGAGCGCGTTGGCTGCATCGATGAGGAGGATCTTGCGCACGGGCCGAGGCTACGGCACGCACCCAGGGAGAGCTACTCCGACGAAGACGCGCGATCAGGCGCTGGCCGGTGTTGCCCCGAGCCCGCGCAGGAAGAGTTCGACCATGTCTTCGAAGATCTGGTCGAGCGCTTTGTGTCGAAGCGCGCGACGCGGCGCGACAAGCTCCGTCTGGATCAAGCCGTTCGCGGCCGTCCAGAGGATGTTGGCGACTTCCCACGGGTCGCAGGCACCAAACTCTCCCGAGTCGACCCCTGACCGGATGGCGGTCTCGAGGATGCGCAGGCACTGCTCCCAGAGTTCGGTGACATCCTCGACCAGCTCGGCAGGCAGATCGCCGATGACGTTCTGGTTCTCGAGGGCCCAGAAGATCTGGAAGTATTCGCGATGCTGGGTCCAGTGCGCGTAGTAGAACCGGCTGATCGAGCGCAGCCGGTCGGCCGCCGTTCCTTCTGTTTCTCCGGCCTCGCGCATCCGGTCCTGGAAGACCTGCCCGTTCTCGGCCAGGATGGCGACGTAGAGATCGGCCTTGTTCTCGAAGTACCGGTAGAGCGTTCCCTTCGCGACACCAGCGAGACTCGCGACCTCATCCAGGTTGGCCTGCATGAAGCCGTCGCGAAAGAAGACCTCGCGCGCCGCCTCGAGAATTCGCTGCCGCTGCCTTGCCTTCTTGTCGTCTCGGGAGTCGCGGCCTTCGCCGTCAGACATCGTCGCTCCCCTCATACTGATAGGGCGCGAACAGATCGGTGTTCAGATAACGCTCGCCAAAGCTCGGAATGATCGTGACGATCATCTTCCCCTGGTTTCGCGGCTCCCGCGCGTACTGACAGGCCGCCAGTACCGCCGCGCCGGACGAGATTCCGCAGAAGATGCCTTCTTCGCGCGCCATGCGGCGCGCCATCTCGAGCGACTCATCTTCGTTGACCGCGATGACCTGGTCGAGCAACTCGGTGTCCAGGACATCCGGGACGAAACCGGCGCCGATTCCCTGGATGCGCGTCGGACCGGGTGCACCGCCCGACAGTACCGGGGACGTATCCGGCTCCACCGCCACCGCTTCGAAACCGGGCTTCCGTTGTTTGAGCACCTCGGCGACACCCGTAATCGTGCCTCCCGTTCCAACGCCAGCGACGACCGCGTCCACCTGCCCATCCGTGTCATCCCAGATCTCGATCGCGGTCGTGCGGCGATGGATCGCGGGATTCGCAGGGTTCATGAACTGCTGCGGCATGAACGCGTTGGGGAGTCGGTCCAGGAGCTCGTTCGCGCGGTCGATGCACGCGCGCATGCCCTTCGTTCCGTCGGTCAGAACCAGTTTGGCTCCGAAGCCCCGGAGTGTGACGCGCCGTTCCCGGCTCATCGTGTCCGGCATGACGAGGATGCAGTCGTATCCCTTCACCGCCGCGACGAACGCGAGCGCGATTCCGGTGTTGCCGCTCGTCGGCTCCACGATCGTCGTACGACCGGGCTCAATCAAGCCCGAAGCCTCGGCGGCCTCGACCATCGCCAGGCCGATCCGGTCCTTGACGCTATTCGCCGGGTTCCGGCCCTCGAGCTTGGCCAGGATCTGCGCATCGATCCCGGCGGTCACGCGATTCAGGCGGACGAGTGGCGTTCGTCCCACGAGTTCGGCCAGGTTTTCGGCGACGTTCATCGTTCCTCCGTCGGACAGGAGCTTACGCCCCGTCCGGCGCCTCCGTAAAGAGCGCGTCCATCAACACCGTGGCGTAGCTCCCGGGCGGGAGAATGAAGGCGATCGTCAGCACGTCCCTACCCCGCGCCACGCAGCTTGCCGCTTCGGGGCGGATGCGGGCCGGGCGCCGAGCGCCGCGGACGCGAATTCCGCGGGGGGCTTGCAGCGGGTTCGGCAGGCCAAACCGCTCAAATAGTGCGCGCTCCCGCTCTCCAGGCACGCCCTTGGCATCCAGGAGGCGGGTACCCGGGAGTGGGCCCGCGGGAGAGATCTCGAAACTGGCGGCGCGCGGCGCCTCGCGCTCGAGGTCCTCGACAACGAAGCAGGCACCGGATTCATGGATCCAGGCCACGTCGCCGGTTTCGAGTTCGTCGAGCGCCGGTTCGCGCGCGTCGAGCCACTCGTTGAACACGGCAGACTGGAGCGCCGAGATCGCGAAGCGCGCCGCCCGTTTGTCCCCGCGCTTGCCGCCCGCGAGGATTTCCAGCCCCCGCGCGGCATTGTCACCGTCGCGCCCGAAGCGTTGCTCCCCGAACCGATTTGGCATTCCGTGTTCGATGAGCGCTGCGAGCCGTGCGGGCGCAGCGGCACACTGGTCCTCGGTCAACTCGCGCACCGTGATTTCGAAGCGGTTTCCGCGTAGCGCACCGGTCCGAAGCTTGTGCCCGTGGAGTCGCGCTTCGAGGACTTCGAAGCCATCCCCCTCGATTGCGCTGATACGGTCCAGCGCCAAACCCGGGACCGAGAACCATTGACGCGTCACGGCAGCGCGGTCCTTGCGGCCCGCATAACCGATGTCCCGCGAGGGCACGTCCGCCTCCCTGGCGAGCGCCCGTGCCACCTGCTCTGTCGTCTTGTTGCGCTTCTCGACGAACAAGTACGCGTGCTCGCCCTCGCCGGATGGCTCGTAGAGCGGCAACTCTTCAACCACGAAGTCTTCGGGTGATTCGCGGAGTTTCACGCGGGTCGGACCGCCATCGGAACGCGGGACACGGGCGCGAACGAACGCCGGTGCACCGGAGTCGCGCCGGCTCGGCGGAGCGCGGCCAGATGTTGCTCGGTGCCGTACCCCATGTGGGCGGCAAAGCCGTAGCCCGGATACTCGGCGTCGAGTCGGCGCATGATGGCATCCCGGTGAACCTTGGCCACGATCGAAGCGGCTGCGATCGAGGCGTCCTTGCCGTCGCCGCCCACGATGGCCATCTGTGCCGCATCGACATCGGGCACCCGGCGCGCGTCAACCAGGAGATAGTCCGGGGCGACTGGCAGTGCCGTCACCGCACGCCGCATCGCTTCGAGCGACGCCTGGTAGATGTTCAGCGCATCGATCTCTTCCGGCGCCACCTCTCCGAACCCGATCTCGATCGCTTGCGCGTGAATCGCCTCGGCCAACTGCTCTCGGCGTTTACGCGACAGTTTCTTCGAGTCATCGAGGCCCGGCAGATCGGGCTTCGCAGGAAGAACCACGGCTGCTGCAACGACGGGGCCGGCCAGGGGACCGACCCCCACCTCGTCCACGCCCGCAATGCAACGGGATCCGCTCCGAACGAGCCGATTCCGGAGTGCCAGCAGGTCGGCCATCCGCACCGCCTCGGCTTCGAGGGCAGAGGCCTTCCGTTCACAGCGTCCCGCCAGTTCCTTCGCCCCGGTGCGAATATCAGGCGCCAACTCCTGGGCGAATTGACGAAGCGAATCCGGCGAATCCAGACCGCGGGCCCGCTCTCGCAAGGCTGCCAGGGAGGAACCGCTCACGCGTCGTCACCGCCCAGTCGCTTCTCGAGCCGCCGGATCCGGCGAACGATTTCGGTGAGTTTTCCGAAGATGGCCTGTGATCGGTGCCATGTGCGCTCCGGCAGACCGGGGAACCCCCAGATCCGTTCCCCTGCGCCCACATCGTCGATCACGCCGCCGCGGGCACCGATGAACGCCCCGTCCCCGATTTCCAGATGACCGGAGGCTCCAGATTGCGCCATGAAGAAGACCCGATTGCCGACGCGCGTGCTGCCGGCGATCCCGGTCTGGGAGATGAAGACGGCGTGCTCTCCGATCTCGACGTTATGCGCGATCTGGACGAGGTTGTCGATCTTGGTTCCGCGCCCGATCCGCGTGGACCCGAGTCGGGCCCGGTCGATCGTACTGTTGGCACCGACTTCGACATCGTCACCGACAACGACGTTTCCCACCTGGGGAACCTTGGCGTGCTCCCCCTTCTCGTCGAATTCATAGCCGAAGCCATCGCCGCCGATCACGCAGCCCGGCTGGAGCACGACGCGGTTGCCGATTCGGGTCCCCTCGCGCACACAACAGCCCAGATGCAGCACGCAGTCCTGGCCGATGACGACGTCGTCGCCAACCGCGACGTTGGCGTGCAGCACGGACCCCGCGCCGACGCTGCTTCCGGCGCCGACCGAAGCAAGCGGTCCGATCGAGGCCGAAGCATCGACGGTCGCCGTCGCCGAGACGAACGCACTCGGATGGACTCCGACTTCGGGGCGAGCGACCGGGTGAAGCAAGCCCGTCGCGCGGGCGAAGTCGAGGCTCGGATTGCCGGACCGGATGACGGGGCGTCCGCCGACATCGACGCCGACTGGGGCGATCACCGCACCGATGGCCTTGTCCGCCAGTGCGATCGCAAACTTCTCGCCGCGCACGAACCCGAGATCCGCCGCGCCGCCGTCGTCAAGTGTCGCGACGCCCGACACCTCGAACGTTGCGTCGCCGTCGACCGTTCGGCCGCCGAGCGCCTTTGCCAGTTCGCTGAGCTGCATGGCCCCCTCGGCCGATCAGGCCGTGGCTTTCGCCTAGCGCGACAGGAGGACCGCGACCGGCGATGTCCGCACGACGGCGGCCGCGTTACTGCCAAGGAAGTACTCGGTGATGCGGTTGCGGCCGTACGCACCCATGACGATCAATCCAGCACGGGCTGAACGGGCCGTATCGACGATCTTGACGTCAGGTCGACCCAGCGTCGAACTCACTTCCCGCGCCGGAGAAGGAAGTCCTCCCAACAAGCGGCGCACCTCGTCGAAGCGCGCGGCGGCGCGGCCCTTGTCCTTGGAATCGACGAAGACGTGAACCGGTTGTTCTGTCCGCGTTGCAATCTCGACGGCGTGACGGGCCGCGAGACGGGAGCCCGGCGAGCCGTCGAACGCAAGGATCACCGGCCCGCCCCACTCGGCGCCGTTCGGGACGACGAGGACGGGTTTGTGTGTCTTGCGAAGCACGCCGTAGGCGGTTGAGCCGATCAGGGCCGTGCGACCGCCAGCGTGGTCGCCGTCGCGTCCGACCACAACGAGGTCGACTCCCTGACCGCGTTCCACAACGCGGTCATCCGCCGCGCCGCGCAGGAGTTCGGTGTGACACTCCGCTCCGTGGTTTCGCGCGAGGCCTCCGACGCGCCGCGAAGCCGCCTCCGCCCGGGCCTTCAGGAATGTTTCGACGCCATCCACGGGACCCGGCGGGATACCCAGCGAATCCGCGCGAAGACCCATCGCGATCTTGTCCTCGACGACGGACAACGCCGACATCCGGACGCGCATCTTCGCCCCCATCGTCGTGCCGAGGCGCTCTGCTGTATGGGCGGCATCTGAGCCGTCAGTCGCGATCAAGATGGAATCGATCATGGAGATCTCCGGAAGAAGGGAACTCTCGTTCGTCTACGCCAGCCAGCGGCCAAGCGGTGTCCCCCAGACCCACCGCAGGGCCCGCTGCATCCACCGACCCTTGCGGCGGCTGTAGGGGAACCAGAGGAATTCTCTCTTTGCGCCCAATCGATCGATCAGGATCGATTGGGCGTGACAGTAACTTCGCAGGCCGATCTCACCATTGACCTGGCCGAGCCCGCTGTCCTTGCGGCCGCCAAAAGGCGCTTCCGCGACGGCGTAGGTCAGCATGCAGTCATTCACGACCGCCGAGCCGGCTTCAAGCTGCTTCGCGAGTTCGACGCCCTTGCGCTTGTCCTTGGTCCAGATGTTGGCGTTCAACCCGTAGTGCGAGTCGTTCGCAAGCCGCACCGCTTCTTCTTCGTCGCGCACGCGCAGAATCGGCATCACGGGACCGAAGGTCTCTTCGCGCATCACTTCCATGTCCTGCGTGACATCCGCCAGAACGGTCGGTTCGTAGAAGCCCTCGCCAAACGCCGGGTTTGCCCGGCCACCGGCGAGTACCCGTGCGCCCTTGGCGCGCGCATCCGCAACGTGGCGGTCAATGATGTCTCGCTGCGGCCCATGAATCAGCGGTCCGATGTCGGTTTCACCGTCCGGTCCCTGGCGCAGCGCGGCCGTTTCTTCCACGACCTTGCGTGTAAAGGCATCGGCGACTTCGTCGACGACGTAGACGCGTTCGGTGGATACGCAGACTTGCCCAGCGTTGGAGAACGCCCCAAAGACGGCGCCCGCGGCAGCGCGGTCGATGTCGGCGTCCGCGCACACGATCATCGGGTCATTGCCCCCGAGTTCGAGTGTGCACGGAATCAGCTGACGCGCGCACGACTCCGCCACGCGGCGCCCTGTCGCGACACTTCCGGTGAACGAGACCTTGTCCACACCCGACTCGATGAGCGCAGCACCCGTTTCGCCATCGCCCTGGACCAACTGGAAGACGCCCTCGGGCAACCCCGCTTCGTCGAGAAGGCGTTGCACCAGCTCACCCGAGAACGGCGTGACCTCGGAGGGCTTCAGCAGCACCACGTTTCCGGCCATCAGGGCCTGGACCGTTGGGTTCAGCGCGAGCAGGAACGGGAAGTTCCACGGTGTGACGATCGCCACCACGCCGAGCGGCTGATACGCGATGCGTAGGCGCTTGGTCTTCATCAGGTGAACGGGCACTGTGCGATCGCGCAGGATTCGGCCCGCGTGCTTGGCGTAGTACTGCATGGCGTCGCACGCGGCGAGCACTTCGACCGACAGCGCCTCTTCCCGCGGCTTCCCGGTCTCGCTGACGATGACATCGACGTAGTCGTCGGACTGGGCGGCAAGCAGTCGGACAGCACGTTCGATGATGGTGCGTCGCTCACGGAAGCGCGTGGCAGCCCAGGCACCTTGCGCCTTGCGCGCGCGCTCGACGGCACCGCGAACGTCACTCGGGTTGCAGACGTCGACATGCCCGAGCGCGCGGCCGTCGGCTGGACTGCGAAGGTGGATCTGCCTTCGACCGTCGGCATCCGGGAGAGTCGCTTCGATCAACGCCATTGCGCGAACTCCCGTCCGTGGTTCCGCCGGGTTCGACCCGTCGGTGCAGGAAGCTTTGGAGACCCTTGTCGCCAGCTCCCTGCAGGGATCCAGGGTACGAGAGCCCCGCGGGAAATGTCAATCGGGACTTCACCGCCGGGTTCGCTGATCGTGGTCCACTGCTTCGACAGGAGTGACTCGGAGTCAGTCTTCAGTCGGAACGCCAGCGATCCATCGCAGCACATCGGTCTCGGTCAGCATGCCGACCAACTCATCGCCATCGAGCACCGGCAGACAACCGATCTTCTTCTCGGCCATGATCATCGCCGCTTCGTCGATCTCGGCCCCCGGATCGACCACGATCGGGGGTGTAGACATCACCCGCGTGATCTCCACCACGTGCAGGAAGGCACGGCGTTCCTCATCTCGATGCTCTGAGAGCACCGAAAGGGAGGCGCGCAGCAGATCCCGCTCCGAGACGACGCCGAGCAGCTTTCCGCCCTGGACCACGGGCATGTGCCGGACGTGGCCAAGCGTCATGATATCTTCGACCGTCGATAGCCGTTCGCTGGCCGAGATCGTGATCGGGCCCTTCTGCATGATGTCGCTGACGAATTTGGCCAATGGCTCCACCTTGTGGGCCGCATCTTATCCCGTCAGAGGTCGGATGGGATGCCGAAACCTGAGAGGCCGTGATATGGCAAAGAAGCCCGAACCCACCGACGAAGAGACCGCGGCGCAAGAAGCGGCCGGATTCCTGCCCGACCTCCTGCGCAAGGGCCTCACGCTGGGCTTCACCGGCGTCTTCATGACCGAAGAGGCGATTCGCAAGGCCCTCGGCGAGAGCGTGCCGCGCGACGTGATCGAGTATGTGCTGCAACAGAGCGAGCGCATGCGCGGCGAATTCCTCGATCGGACGTCGAAGGAGTTCGGCAAGGCCATCTCCGCCATGGACCCGGCCGAGGTGCTGACCCGCCTGGTCGAAGGCCGAACGGTCGAGGTCACCGCGCGTTTCCGCATCCTCAACGACGACAAGAAATCCAATCGATCCGACGAGGATGGCGATTGAGTAACCGCCCGGGACGGTCCCTCGGGATCGTCGAGCGTGTCGATCGTGCGCGGGAAATCGCTCTCGTGGTAGGCCGGGTCTATCTCGGACTCAGAACGCAGCGGTTCCTCGCTGATGTCATCGGGCCGGCCGACATGGAGGCACGATGGCTCCGACAACATGAGGCCAACGCCCGCGAGTTGTACCGCGCCGCGACCGAGATGGGCGGGATGATCCTGAAGGCCACGCAGTTCCTGGGCGCGCGCGCGGACCTCTTGCCGCCGCCCTACCTGGAACGACTCGGCACGCTGCAAGACCGCGTGCCGCCGCGCCCCTTCGATGTCATGCGCCGCGTCGTCGAGCATGAGTTTGGAAGGGAGCTGCATCGCGTCTTCGCATCCTTCGACGAGACGCCCCTGGCCGCTGCGTCGCTCGCCCAGGTGCACGCAGCCACGCTCCCCGACGGCCGCGACGTCGCGGTCAAGATCCAGTATCCGGAGATGGGTGCCCTCGTTCGCAGCGACCTGTCGAACCTACGAATCCTGATCGGCGCCATCGACTGGGTGGAGCGCGACTTCGATCTTGCCTCCCTGTTGGACGAGCTTTCGGAAACGGTTCCGGCAGAGCTCGACTTCGTTCACGAGGCGCATAACAGCGAAGAGATCGCCCACGACCTTGCCCACCGGGACGATGTGATGATCCCGAAGGTCCACTGGGATACGACGACACGCCGCGTTCTCGTGATGGACCGCATCGATGGTCTGCGAATCAATGATCGCCAGGCCCTGATCGAGGCCGGCGTCGACATCGAAGCCCTCGGCCGGACATTGGCAGAGACCTTCGCAGAGCAGCTCCTGGTAACCGGCCATTTCCATGCCGACCCGCATCCGGGCAACCTGATGGTCCTACCCGCGACCGCGGCTTCGCCACAACGTCTGGCGCTGATCGATTTCGGACTGACCAAGCGACTGCCGGACGGCTTTCGGGAAACCGCGCTCCGCTTCGGGACGGCCCTCCTCCAGGGCAAGAGCGCGCTCATGGCCCAGGCCCTGGTCGACCTTGGCTTCGAGACCCGGGGCGCGAGCGAGGAGACGCTGGGCCTGGTGGCCGAACGCTTGCGGGAAGCCCTCCCCATCCTGACGCGGCCGGGGGGCCCGCAGCCGGACGACATCGCCGACCTTCGCGAGTCTCTCGCCGGAACGTTGCGCGAGAATCCGGTCATCCGCGTGCCGCACCACCTCGTTCTCGTCGCACGCGCGCTCGGTTTGCTTGCCGGAGTCAACGCTTCGCTCGGCGTCAAAGCCGACCTGATGTCGATCGTCGCGCCCTACGCCCTTGGTATGAAGGGCGGAGCCCCTTGAAGCCGCTTGCGCTCGGAATCGCGCTTGCTGGTGCCCGCGATCCCGACGGGTGGGCCCGCACCCTGCAACTCGTCGAGCGAGCGGACGCCCTCGGCCTCCATTCGGCATGGCTGCCGGAAAATCACTTCAACCGGCAGGCAACACCGGCGCCCTTGCTGGCGCTGGCCGCGTTCGCAGCGCGAACGCGACAGATCCGCCTCGCGACCACATCGGTGCTGCTCCCGGTCCACCATCCACTTCGGATTGCGGCTGACGTGGCCACCCTGGACGCGGTCTCGGGCGGCCGCGTCCTGTTAGGCCTCGGACGCGGCTTTCGAAAGCCGCTCTTCGAAGGATTCGGTGTCGAAGCCACCGCGAAACGCGATCGCTTCGACGAGGCGCTCGACGCCATCCTGTCGATCTGGTCGGGAGAGTCGGTGACCCTTTCCGGCGACCACTTCGCAGCGCTGGGGGAACGATCGGTCCGGCTCGACCTCCGGCCGGTGCAGCGGCCTCACCCTCCGCTCGTCGTCGCCGCGTTCGGCCCCAAGGGACTGCGGCAAGCGGCCGTTCGCGGCCTGCCCTACCTCGCATCCCCGCTCGAAACGCTGGACACCCTGATCGAGAACTACCAGGCATGGCGCGACCAACTGGGGAAGGAACCGCGCGGCGATGCGCCCCTGGTGCCGGTCATGCGGACAGCGTTCGTCGCAAGCGACGACGCCGAAGCCCGTTGCGTCCTCGATGCGCTCGAAGCTGAAGCCTTCCACAACCAGGCAGGCAGCAACAAGGTTCTTCAACGAGCAGCCAGCGGCGCACTCGAGGACCGGGTCCTGGTCGGAACCGTGGCCCAGGTCCAGGACCAGCTCGGTCTATACCGGCAGAAGCTTGGAATGGATCTCGTGGCGGCGAGGATCTCGGTACCCGGCGTTCCCGATGCCGCCTGGCAAGAATCCCTCGAACGCCTCGCGACCGAAGTCGTGCCTGCAGTGAACTGAGTCAGCCAGATCAGGCGGGGGCGTCGTCGCTCTTGATGAACGTGATGAATGCCATCGCGGGGCGCTTCGAGGAGTCGCGCATCGCGAACTGCATCATGTCGAAGCGCCAACCCTCGGCCGTCCATTCGTTGAGAATGGCCTCGAGCACTTCCTCCGTCACGTCGCTGGTCTCGACGACCTTGTACTGGGTCACGCGAGCTTCCCCGCGATATCCTTGGCCGCATACGTCAGGATCCAATCTGCACCGGCGCGCTTGATGGAGATCAGCGCTTCTTCCATGGCACGCTCGCCATCGATCCAGCCGCGCTCGGCGGCCGCGTGAATCATCGCGTACTCTCCGGACACATGATAGGCGGCGAGCGGAACGTCGAATTCGCGACGCGCATCGGCCAGGATGTCCAGGTAGGGCAGCGCAGGTTTCACCATCAATGCGTCCGCGCCCTCCTCCAGGTCGAGGCGCATCTCGCGCAGCGCTTCCCGGCGGTTCGGCGGATCCATTTGATAGGCACGACGATCGCCGAACGCGGGCGTGGATTCGGCCGCCTCACGGAACGGACCGTAGTACGCACTCGCAAACTTGGCCGCATACGACAGGATCGGGGTCTCCTCGAAGCCATGATCATCGAGCAGTGTCCGCATCGCAGCGACCCGTCCGTCCATCATGTCTGAAGGCGCGACGATGTCTGCACCCGCCTGCGCGTGGGAGAGCGCAGTCGCGGCGAGACGTGCCACCGACGAGTCGTTCGACACCGTGTCGCCCTCGATCAAGCCACAATGACCGTGGTCGGTGTACTCGCATAGGCAGACGTCGGTCATCACCACGAGGTCCGGGACCTGCGACTTGATGGCCTCGATCGCACGCTGCGTGATGCCGCCCGCGGCGTCCGCCCCGGAGCCGCGCGCATCCTTCTCGTCCGGCACGCCGAACAGGATCACACTCGGAACCCCGGCGTCCGCGACCTCCTTGCATTCGGTCACGACCTGGTCGACAGAAAAGCGGTGAACGCCCGGCATCGACGAGACCGGCTGACGCACGCCCTCACCCTCGACCACGAAGAGGGGCAAGATCAGGTCGTCGCGGTGCAGGCGGTTCTCTCGAACCATGCCCCGCAGCGCCTCGGTTCGTCGCAGCCGACGCATCCGGGTTCGGGGAAAGGTCATGTGCGCTCCTCGTGTCGAGCTCTTGTTTTGAAATACCCGGCCAGTGCCGCAACCAGGGCGTCGGCATCCGGCTGCGCCGCCACGACATTGGGGGCCATGCCGGCGTTCTCGCACGCCGCGGCGGTCACCGGCCCGATCGCGGCGATGCAGGTCCCTGCGGAGAAACGTTCAACATCGGCCTCCATCGTTGCCGTGAAGTTTCGCACGGCAGATGGGCTCGCAAAAGTCACCGCATCGAGCGCCCCTTCCGCGAGAGCGGCTCGCAATCGCGTTGCGGCCTGCGGAGACGGCTCGGTCCGATAGACCGCCACCTCGTCGACCTGGACGCCAAGTGCCGCGAGCCCCCGGCCCAGCACCTCTCGCCCCTTCTCGGCCCGCGGCAACAGCGCCCGGGCACCGTCCAGGCCGCCCCGCTCGCGAAGGGCTTCGAGCATTGCTGCCGCATGCGGTCCTTCGGTCGAGATCCGCTCGACCGGGAGCCCCGCTTGCAGCGCCGCTTCGGTTGAAGCCTCGCCCACGGTCACCACACGGGCGCGTACGCGGCCGAGATCGGCGCCGACCTCCCTCGCCCGAAGCGCGAGCTGGCGCGCAGCGTTCGCGCTGGTGAGCAGGATGAGATCGTACGATGGCAGCGCGTCGAGTGCGGCGCCGATGTCGCTCGAACCGGTGATCGGCGAGATCTGGATCATCGGAATGGATACTGCGGCGGCTCCGGCTGCCTCGAGCGCCCGACACCACGAACCCGCTTGCTCCGCCTGCCGTGTCACGGCAATGCGCCGACCGAAGAGCGGCAGTGCTTCGAACCAATCGAGTTCGTCGCGCAACGCGACGACTCCCCCGATCACGACGACGGCCGGCGAACCCACCTCTGCGGCTTCCACGGCATCGGCCAACGTATCGATCGTCGCCACCACCGAGCGCTGCCGCGGGGTCGTCGCGTGCATCACGGCCGCGGCCGGCGTCACTCCGGCGCGCCCTCCCGCCTTCACGCGCGCCAGGATGCTTCGCAGGTTTCGCATTCCCATGAGTACGACCAGGGTATCGACGGATCTGGCGATTCCTTCCCAGTCCGTCGCTTCTCGAGCCGCCGTCGGGTCGTTATGTCCGGTTACCACAGCGAAACTCGCCGCGTGCCGACGATCCGTCACCGATAGCCCCGCGTACGCGAGCGCCCCGATCGCCGAAGACACGCCCGGGATCACCTCGAACGGAATCCCGGCGGCGCGGCATGCACTTGCTTCTTCGGCACCACGACCAAAGACGTAGGGGTCGCCGCCCTTCAAGCGAACCACCTCGTTTCCTTCTCGGGCCAGGGAGACCAGCAGCTGCTGGGTCTCCTCCTGCGTTCGCGTGGGCGCCTCATGGCCGCGCTTCCCGACATTGATGAGCTTCGCGTCCGCACGCGCATGCGATAGCAGGAGCGGTGATGCGAGTTCATCGTGCAGGATGACGTCGGCCTCGCGGAGCGCGCGTTGCCCGCGCACGGTGATGAGATCGGGAGCGCCCGGTCCCGCACCAACCAACTTGACGCGGCCAACCGGCCCACTCACGCGGACGATTCCAGGGCAGCCAGAATCTCGGCACCGCCCGAACCGAGCACCGCGTCGGCCACCGCCTCTCCGAGCATCGCAGCATCGGCGACCGTGCCGGTTTCAGCTGCCTTCGCTACAGCGCAACCATCCAGCGACGCCACCAGTCCTCGGAGGGACAGGCGGTCGCCGTCGACTTCGGCGAATGCGGCCAGGGGAACGGAACAGTCTCCTTCGAGCCGCGCGAGGAATGCGCGCTCGGCCGTCAGCGTCGCAGTCGCGACTGGATCCGTGATTGCCGCCAGCGCTTCGCGCAGCGGATCATCGCTCCGCGTTTCGAGCGCCAGGGTGCCCTGGGCAACCGCAGGCAAGAGGTGAGCCGGATCGATCCGCTCGCAAATCACGTCGCTTCGGCCAAGGCGATCGAGGCCGGCACACGCGAGGATCACGGCATCGAGCCCATCGTCGGCGATCCGCTGGATTCGCGTGTCGACGTTTCCACGAATCGGCACGATCGTGAGGTCAGGGCGGGTCATGAGGAGCTGACTACTTCGCCGGACGCTTCCCGTGCCGATCCGGGCCCCTGCCCGCAGGGTGGCCACCGTCGCCGTAGCGCCGGGCGCAACCAACGCATCTCTCGGATCCGCGCGTTCTGGGAACGCGGCCAACGCACAGCCGGGTGCCGTCTTTGCAGGCAGGTCCTTGGCGCTATGCACCGCGATGTCGGCCGCGCCGGCGAGAAGGGCCTCCTCGATCTCCTTGATGAAGAGGCCTTTGCCTCCGATCTTGGCCAACGACTGATTCTGGATGCGGTCTCCGGTCGTCCGGATCACCACGAGTTCGGTTTCGCAGTCGAGCGCCGCGCTGATTCGCTGCGCCATCTCGCCAGATTGGGAAAGCGCCAATGCGCTGCCGCGCGTTGCGATTCGCAGGCGCTTCACCCGTCGTCTTCTTCTGAATCAGAATCGGCGCCGCGCGCACCGTCCGACCGCTCCTCGTCCAGGCCGAAGAGCGCACGAGCGGACTCGAGGTGGGCCAACCCTTCTGCGCCTTCGAGTTCTGCGCGGAGGCGCGAAGTGGGTTCGTGCAGGATCTTGTTCACGATCGCCCGCGTGATGGACTCGATGCGGTCACGCTCGGTCGTGCCTGCCGACGTGCCCGATAGGGCGCGGTCGATCTCTCGCTGCCGGATCGACTCAGCCCTTCCACGCAGCTCCCGAATCGTCGGAACAGCGGCCAGCGCGCCGAGCCAGCCCTCGAATCGCTGCTGCTCTTCTTCGACGATGCTCTCGGCGAGATCCAGCTCGGCTCTGCGTTCGGCCACGTTGGATTCCGCGATGACCTTCAGGTCGTCGAGGTCGTAGACGTAGGCGCCATCCAGTCCCGCCACCGCGGCAGCCACATTACGCGGAACACCGATATCAATCACGAACAGGGCGCGCCCACGTCTTCGACGGAGCGCCGCGGCGACGTTTTCGCTCGTCAGGATCGGCCGGTCTCCTCCGATGCAGGTCAGGACCACGTCGGACTTTTCGAGAAGATCATCGAGTTCGTCGAGGCCGTGAGCACTGGCCTCGAACCGCGCCGCCAGCGCTGCGGCCCGCGCAGGCGTACGATTCGCCACCCGCGCGGTCGCGAGACCTCCACGGCGCAGTGTCTCCAGCGCGAGTTCGATCATCTCGCCCGCGCCCACCAGCAAGGCCTGCTTGTCTTCGAGGGACTCGAAGATCTGCTGCGCCAGCTCCGCTGCGACGCGCGCCACAGACACGGGCCGCTCTGCGATGCGCGTCTCGTTCCGGACGCGCTTGGCCGTGGCGAACGCGCGTTGATAGAGGCGACCTAGCATCGGCCCGCAAGCCTCCGCATCGACGGCGGCGCGGTAGGCGTCCTTCACCTGCCCCAAGATCTGAGGCTCTCCGACCACCATCGAGTCCACCGCGCAAGCCACACGGAAGACGTGCCGAGCGGCCGCCATTCCGTGAAGCGTGTAGAGGGCAGAGTCCAACTCGGCGGTTCCCGAGCGCATGCCGTCCGGCGCGATGTCGTGCTCGAAGGCGCTTCGCAGGCGCAGGCGGGCGGCTTCGGGCTCCGCCGTCCAAACGAGCACCTCCACCCGGTTGCACGTGGACAACAGAACGGCTTCTTCGATACACGGTTCCTGCAGCCACTTGGCGAGCAGCGGAGTCGGGTCTTCGACCGCAAAGCGTTCCCGCACCTCGAGGGATGCTGTGCGGTGACTCATACCGACGAGCAACAGCTTCATGGCAGCACCTGCACGCCGATCACGGCCGCCAGCAGGATGCCAAAGGCCGCAGTCGCTCCCGACGCCGCCGAACGTGCTGAACGCGGTCGCCAGAAACGGACGCCTACGATCGCGGCGTAGGTCAGCCATGCGACGAAGGTCGCATTCGCGTGCCACCCAGACGGCCAGAACCCGCCGGTCAAGGCGTTCACCCAGAGAACGCCGGTGGCGAGCCCCGCAGTCAAGAGGAGGAAACCAAAAGCGAGGGTCACCGCCAGAACACGGTCGAGTGTCTCAAGGGATGGCAGTCCCGACCGCCCCGACGACTTCCGCTTCGACTTCAACTGACGGTCTCGCACCAGATAGAGGAGACCCGCGACTCCGGCGAGACTCAAGACCGACAACCCCGCGCTGGCGAGCAGCACATGAAGGTGCGACCAGAACGGATGATCGTCGACCCCCTGCCTAACGTCGACGTCGAATCCGAATGACGCGAAGATCGCGCCCGAGAACGCGAGTGGAGCGACCGCGACAACCATGCCGCGACCGCGAAACAGCAGGAGCATCGCCAGATAGGTCACCACGGAAAGCCATGCCATCAGCGAAACAGCGAACGGAAGATCCGTCAATTGGGGAACCGGATCCTCAGCATGGAGCCCCCAGATAGCGAACGCATGAAGGAGCGCGCCAACGCCGACCAGAACGACTCCAGCTTCGACACCCCGTGGGATGCGGCCGGCCATTCCGACGGCGGCCGCTGCAGTCGCTGCCAGATACGCCATCGCAGTCCACGTATGCAGGTCGAATTCCAAGAAGCCCCCGACCGTTGCCTAACGTCCGCGCGCCTGGCGCATTCGCTCCATCTGCGCCTCCACCTTGGCGGCGTCGTTGACCATCTCGAAGACCCGGTAGGCCGGCTCTCCGAACAACACGAAACGGATCTCCTCGAGCGACGTCTCCCCTTCGAAGTGTGCACGGGCTTCGTCGATCAGGATCTCGGCACAGCGCTGCATCGGAAAGCCCGCGATTCCGGCCCCGACGGCGGGCACCGCAATCGTGACGCAGCCGTTCTCGCGAGCCAGTTGGAGACTCGCCCGCATGCAGTGACGCACGCTGTCCTCGGTGGCCGCGCCTCCCGGGGCCATGCCGGCTGCGTGGATGACGAAGCGCGCAGGCAGGTCGCCGGCGCCAGTGATGGCGGCTTCTCCCACCGCGATCGGGCCGTGCGCGTCGCACTCGGACTGGATCGAGGACCCTCCGGCGTTGGCGATCGCACCAGCGACGCCATCCCCCAACTTCAGTTCGGAGTTCGCCGCGTTCACGATTGCGTCAACGACGTGGGTCGTGAGGTCACCCTCTTGAAGCGTGATGCGCCCGCTCATCGCTTCGACCGTGCCGGCTTCGGCGCATCGAGTTGCTCGATGATGCCGGCCGCGATGAGAGGCACCAGGATCTCGTGGTGGCCCACCAGTGAATAGCCACGTCCGCTCTGCCGCGTCGGCCGCTCCACGACGTTCACGGTCGGTCGATACTGGCGGATGAAGTCGAGGTTGACCGTCGTAAAGTCGTCGACCCGATGTCCGAGATTTCGCGCGAGCGCCAAGGCCTTCAGAAACACTTCGGGCAGGATGACGGCAGACCCGATGTTGAAGAGCATTCCGCCTCGAAGCGCGGCCACCAGCGACGTCAGCGTCTCGAAGTCCCGGTAGCTGGTCGCACCGAGCGCCGCCCCGTTCGCGCTGGCATGCATGTGGTGGATATCGGTCCCGATCGCGGCATGAATCGTCACGGGCAGGTCGAGACGCGCCGCCGTCGCCAGTACGGAGCGATCCTTGTACGGAAAGCGGCCCGCGAGCAGATGATTCCCGACCGCGCGGCCCATCCCGAGGCCGGCCTCGTCACCCGCCGCGATGGCTGCGTTGAGCTCGGCCGATGTCTCGCGCGCCATCCCGAATGTCCCATCGTCCAGCGCCGGCCCAACGTCTTCGCTGGTCCGACCCATCATCGCCAGCTCCAGATCGTGTACGCAGCCCGCGCCGTTCATCATCAAGCCGTCGAGCAGACCGCGCTCCATCAGATCCACGACGATCGGCGCGAGGCCCACCTTGATGAGGTGGGCGCCGAACCCCCATAGCAGGAGCTTGTTCTTTCGTTTGGCCTTGACCGCCGCCGCGATCACGGCGCGTAGGTCGGCAGCACCCAGAATTCCCGGGAGTCCCTCAAGAAAGCCCGAGAAGCTCGTTCCCGCCTGGTAGGGCTGCGCCTCTTGCGTGCGCTTTACCTTGCTATGCCGGCGGCGAGCCGGCACCGTGGTGACCTTCTCGCGGTCGATGCGCGGCAAACGCCGGCTCATGATCGTTGGGTCTCGGGAAAGAGTGCCGCATCGACCAGTGTCGCGATCGCGTGCCCGATCGCGATATGGCACTCCTGGATGCGCGCCGTGTTTTCGGATGGAACGACGAGCGGATGGTCCACACGATCGGCGAGTTTGCCGCCGTCGCGTCCGGTCAAACCAATCGTGACCATTCCGCGCACACGTGCCTCTTCCAGTCCGGCCAGGACATTGGGCGAGTTCCCCGACGTCGAGATTCCAATCGCGATATCTCCCGGCTGCCCGTGCGCTTCGATCCCGCGCACGAAGAGATGGTCGTAGCCATAGTCGTTCGCGATCGCCGTGACCTCGGCCGCGTTGGCCGGAAGCGCGATCGACGGGAGTGCGGGCCGGTCGGGCCCGAGTTTTCCCGTCCACTCGGCTGCAATGTGGAGGGCGTCCGTCGCCGAACCTCCATTGCCGAAGAGCACGGTCTTGCGGCCGGCGCGATAGGCCTCGATCACGGCCTGCGCGGCATCGGAAATCTCGCTGCTCAGGGACTCGGCCAGTACGGTCTTCACGCGAGCGCTCTCGAGCAGATCTGTGCGCACGCGCTGCGCGCCTGTGGACGGGTTCGTCATGGCGGCTCCTCGGGGCCGGACCTCGGAGCGGGACCGGCGGGACTCCAGAAAGCCCAACAAAATCAGGCACATCGGAACCGGCGGAAAGTACCCGGCCACCCGTTTTGCGTCAACGCGGCCCCTGCGGCGAGACTTCCCACCGCGCCCGGCCGATGAGGTCGTCGCCGAACGGCGTCTTGTCGCTACACGGCACGCTCGGGTGGCAGCGGCATCCAAGATCCGACACCTTGGAACAGCGCGGACATCTCCGCGCCGCGAAAGCGCCCAGGAGACCCCAACGAGATGGCCGAGATTCTTGACGTTACGGACGCCCAGTTTGATGAGCAGGTCCTTCAGTCCGACACGCCCACCATCATCGACTTCTGGGCCGAATGGTGCGCCCCTTGCCGCGCGATCTCGCCGATCGTGAAGGAACTCGCCGACCTCTACGACGGCAAGGTCAACGTCGTGAAGATGAACATCGACGAGAACCCGCAGACTCCGGGCAAGTACGGCGTGCGCGCAATCCCCACGGTCCTGGCGTTCAAGGGCGGCATGGTCGTCGAGCAGATCACGGGCGCTCGCCCCAAGAGCGCATTCGTGGACATGGCCCAGAAGCTGGTCTAGCTGGCGGCCAGCGCCCCCGGCGCCTCGAAGACACGCACGGGCCAGCCACGCCGCGCCGCTTGGCGGTAGAGGCGCGGGTCCGGATTCACCACGACCGGGTGCCCGACCATCTCGAGCAGTGGAACGTCCGTGATCGAGTCGGTGTAGAACCAGCTCCGCGCGAGGTCGATGTCCTGGTCGGCCACGAGCTCTCGGAGCCAGTGGATCTTGCCTTCCTCGAAGCAAACGGGCTCGACCACCCTGCCCGTGAAGCGCCCTTCCTTTTCTTCGAGCCGCGTGGTCAAGATGTGGTCGATGCCGAGGTACCGGGCCAGGGGCGCGACCACGAAGTTCGTCGAGCCCGACACGATCGCCACCACGTGGTCCTTGTCCTGATGCTCTTCGACGATCGTCCGCGCCTCCGGGTAGAGCGACTCGATCAGGAGGTCGACGAGCCACTCCTCGGACTCACGTTGGATCTCGGCGACGGCGCGCCCCTCGAACTCCTTCATCATCTCGCGGGTCCAAGCAGCGATGTCGAGGACACCGAGCTTGTACTGGAGGTAGGCCCCGAAGCCCTTCGCGAGTTCCGTCGCCGTGATCTCGCCGGTCTCGTAGCGCCGCTTCATGTAGAGCGACCCTGAGTTCTCGGCGATCAGCGTCTTGTCCATGTCGAAGAACGCGCCTACACGGCCCATGGCGGGACGGTACCGGGCCGGCTTCACGGCCGCACGAACGCTCAGAACATGTACCGACGCATCGAGACGTTCATCAGCAAGGCGAGCGCGATGAGGTTCGCCAGGAGCTGAGAACCACCGTACGAGACCAATGGCAGTGGCACCCCGATGACAGGCGCCAGGCCGAGCACCATCGCGATGTTGATCAGCGCGGGCCAGAAGAGCATGCCGACCACCCCGATCGCCAGCATTGCGCCGAACCCATCCTTGGAGTTGTTCGCGACGACCAGGCCCCAGAGCAACATGGCCAGGTAGCTGCCGAGCAGTGCCATGCAGCCGATGAAACCCCACTCTTCAGCAACGACCGAGAACGCAAAGTCCGAGTGCTGCGTCGGCAGGAACTGGAGCTGCGTTTGCGTCCCCTCGGTGTAGCCCTGGCCAAAGATTCCACCCGACCCGACCGCGATGCGCGACTGGATCGCCTGGTAACCCGACGCCAGGGGATCACGGGATGGATCAAGGAAGTCCAGAATGCGCTCGCGCTGATAGTCCTTGAAGACGAACATCCAGAGCCCCGCGAGCGCGGCGGCCGCCATCCCGGCCACCACGGCCCAAGCTCGCGCCGGGATACGAACAAACAACAGGTAGGTGGTCCCGACAAGCAACGTCAGGACCGCGACGCCCATGTCGCGTTGCAGAACGATCAGCCCCACAGGTCCAGCGAGGATCAGGGCGGGCAGGATCAGATCGCGCAGCCGTGTCACTTCGCTAGGCGGCGTACGATGAAAGTATCGCGCCATCATCACGATCAGACCGATCTTGGCGAATTCAGCCGGCTGCAATGAGAGCGGTCCGTAGATCAGCCACGAGCGGTTTCCGCGCGTGACCGGCGCGAACACGAACGTCGACGCCACCAACAGGAGCGACGCCACATAGATGGCGGGCGCCCAACGCTCGAGCCGCCGATAGTCGACCACGAGGGCCACGAGGCCGGCGATGGTTCCCACGCCCAATGCAAGCAGTTGCCGGCGAAACTCGCTGGGAAGACCGGTCGTCGTCCCCGGCAAGGACGCGGAGTAGAGGTTCGCGAAGCCCATCGTGAGCACGGCGCCTACCAGCGCCAGCAGGAGCCAGTCGAAGTTCTGGATCGAGCGTCGATCAATCGCCGGCACGGGCACGCTCCTCCACTGAAGGGGTTTCGAGCTGGGCCACCGCAGGTGTGGGCGTTGGCGGTTGCTGCCCCTTCCACCACGCCTCGATGACACGGGCCGCGATCGGCGCTGCCGCACTGCTCCCGTGAAGACCGTGCTCGACGAAGACCCCAACCGCGATCTGGGGATCGTCAGCCGGCGCGTACGCGCCGAACCATGCATGATCGCGGAATCGGACAGGGATCTCGTGGTCCTCCAGACCCTCGTACTGTTCCAGACGGACCACCTGGGCGGTGCCGGTCTTGCCCGCAACCTCGATTCCAGCGACGCGTGCACGGCCACCCGTTCCGCCGGGTTCTTCCACGACCGCGCGGAGGCCAGCGCGCACCTGCGCAAGGTGCGCCTCAGAGACGGGCACGCGGCCCGCCTCCTTCACGGGGTAGTGGCGTTCGGTCACGCCGCGCTGGTCCTCCAGACGCAGCACCAGGCGCGGCCGCATCACCTTGCCGCCGTTCGCCACGGCGGCGTAGGCCACCGCCAGCTGCATTGGCGTGTAGAGGTTGTAGCCTTGGCCAATCGAGGCCGAGACCGTCTCGCCCGGGTACCAGGGCTCGCCAAAGCGACGCTGCTTCCACGCAGAGTCCGGTGCCAACCCCGGCTGTTCGCCCGCAAGGTCGATGCCCGAGCGCCGACCGAGCCCGAAGGCACGCATGTACTCCCCCATTCGGTCGATTCCGAGCTGCACGCCATACGTGTAGAAGTAGACATCGCACGACCGTTGGATCGCCGTCTTCAGGTTGACGACGCCGTGCCCCGAACGCTTCCAACATCGATAGGACCGGTTGCCGAATCGGAAGGAGCCCTTGCAGTTGACGGTAGACGTCGCATCGACGACGCCTTCCTCGAGCAATGCAGCGGCCACGAGGGGCTTGTGGATCGATCCAGGTGGATAGTGATTCTGGATGGCGCGATTTCGCAACGGCTTCCATTCGTCGTCGACGAGACCCTTCCAGGTTTCACTGTCGATTCCGCCCGCGAACGCGTTGGGGTCGTAGTCGGGAAATGACGCCATCGCGAGGATGTCGCCGGTGTGGACATCGAGTGCGACCGCGGCTCCCATGCGCGGCGGTTCGCCGTCGGGGACGTCGAGGAATCCTGCCTCGGCGGCACGCTGCATCGCGAGATCCATTGCCAGGACGACCCGTCCTCCCGGGACCGGCGCGACTTCTTCGAGGACCTCGACCTCGCGACCGGCCACGTCGACGATCACGTTGCGCCCCCCTTCGCGGCCGCGGAGATGCGCTTCGAAGCGTGACTCGAGCCCCGTCTGCCCGATTTCGTCTCCGCCTCGGTAACCCTCGTACTGCGGTTTCTGGAGCTGGTCGCCACGAATCTCGCCGAGCGTGCCCAGGAGGTGAGCCGCGAGACGACCTTCGATGTAGTGGCGGCGCGGCACGGCCGCGATGGAGACCCCCGGTAACGCCCAGCCATGCACGGCCACACGCGCCAACGTGTCTTCCTCGAGGTCTCGATCGAGACTGACGGGTACGAACCGGCGCGACCCCCTCGGCTCGCCGACGCGGTCACTCATCTCGGCGGCATCGCGACCCAACAACTGTGAGAGTGCAGCGAACGTGACATCGCGACGTGCGAGGTCGTCGGGGAGCACCCGGAGTTCGCGCGCAGGCCGGAACGAAGCGACCTGCGCACCGTGTCGATCCAGGATCTCTCCCCGCGGTGCGGGAACCCGCAGTGTCCGAACGGCGTTGCGCTGGGAGCGAGCGATCAGATCATCGCCCTCAATGATCTGCAGTTGGAACAGGCGCAACCCGAAGATCAGGAACGCCAACACGATGAGTGCGGCGGACAGCCGCAAGCGGCCGTCGATCGGGAGATCCTGTCCGCCGAGGTGATCCATGGCTAGAGCACCGCCCGACGCGTCGCGAGTCGGATTTCGTGTCGGGTGTCGTCATCGCTCAGCCAGGCAGTCACGCGAATGGCCATCCGACCGACCAGGGGTGCACAGGCCGCCGTCAAGAGTGCGCGCGGCATCAAGACACCCACCTCGGTCCACGACAACGGAAACACCTCCGTGAAGGCCGCGCCGAGGCCGGCCATCAGAGCGGCGTCCATGGCCGACAGGCCCAGACCGGTCACGACCTGCGGCAGGAAGCGGACCAGATCCAGTTGGCCCGCGAAGCCACGCACGACGACGAACTCGAGAACACGAACGAACGCGTGCTGCCCCATCAGCGAGCCAGAAAGCATGTCGGTCCCGAACCCGATCAGGCAGGCCACAATCAGGCCCTCGGCCGGGCCCAGGACGAGTGCGGCTGCGACCACGGCCAGCAGCGAGAGATCGGGAATCCATACCGGAGAGATCGACCCCGCCCAGATCGCCTGGGCCACGAGCAGCAGCACGCCCACGATGCACCACAGCACCGCCGCGCGCATCAGGAACCCGCCTCGTCCGCATCCGGTGCCTCGGATCGGTCGCCATCCTCACCGAACAGCAGATCGAGTGTCGGACCGCGTGCGAGCATGACGAAGACCTGCTCGAGGCGTCCAAAGTCGACCGCGGGTTCGACTTCGGCATAGTGCAGGATCTCGGAGCGCGCTGCGTTGACTTCTCCGACCACGCCGACGCGTAGACCCTTGGGAAACACACCGCCGACGCCCGACGTGATGATCTCGTCGCCGGGCACCACATCGTCTCCGCGCACCATGAAGATGAACTCGATCTCGCCAGCCCCGGTGCCGCGGACGATTCCGCGTGCGCGACTGCGCTGCACGATCGCGTCGACGGCGCTTCGCCGGTCGAGCAACATCATCGCGCGGGACGCACTCGGCGATGTCGCGGTGACGAGGCCGACCAGCCCCCCGGCGGACACCACGGGCATTCCCGTGCGCACTTCCTCTGCACGTCCGCGATCGAGCAGGACGCTGCGGAACCAGGGCGAAACGTCCTGGCCAACGATTTCAGAAGGCAGCAGGGGCACTTCGAAGCCCGTGCGCATCCCCGCGATCCGCGCGAGGTGACCGCTTGCGACCAATGCTTCGCGGAACTGAAGGTTCTCTTCCTCGAGTTCCGCGATGCGCTGCTCGAGCTGCGCGTTGTCCTTGCGCACATCCAACAGCGCGACATAGCTGGTCCAGATTTCACCCAGCCACTCGGCCGGCGCAGTCACGAAGCGACCGAGGGGTGCCGTAACCTCGAGGAGGGCGGTGTCGAACCAACCCCCATCCTCTTCGGCGCCAGGCGCCGGATTGCGATCGACAAGCATGAACGTAAGCGTCAGGAGCAGCAGCCCCGCGAATAGCAGAGGCAACCGGATCCTGCGCAGGAAGTCGGTCATGGCCAAGGTCCAGACGTGCCCGGGTGGGGTCCCCCACTCCGCGCGTGTGACGGCGCCGGGCGCCGCCTCCCTTGGCAGGGCCTTCGCTAGTTCCGGATCGTGACTTCGCGCAAAAGCGCCAGCTCATCCAGGGTGCGCCCCGTGCCGAGAGCCACCGCGGTCAGCGGGTCCTCGGCGAGCATCACCGGGAGGCCGGTCGCTTCGCGCAACAGGACGTCCAGATTCTTGAGCAAGGCACCGCCCCCCACCATCACGATGCCCTTGTCGACGATATCGGCAGCCAACTCCGGCGGCGTCCGCTCGAGAGCCACCTTCACGGCCTCGACGACGGCGTTCACGGGCTCCTGGAGCGCCTCGAGCACCTCGTCGCTCTTGATCTCGAGGGTCTTCGGGACGCCCGCAACCAGGTCGCGCCCCTTCACCTCCATCGTCTGCAAGTCCTGCTGCGGGAACGCGGTCCCGATCTGCATCTTGATCAGCTCTGCAGTCCGCTCGCCGATGAGCAGGTTGTACTTGCGCTTGACGTAGTTGATGATCGCCTCGTCCATCTTGTCGCCGCCGACGCGGGTCGAGTTGGAGTAGACGATGCCGGACAGCGAGATGACGGCGACCTCGGTCGTGCCGCCCCCGATGTCGACGATCATGTTGCCCGAGGGCTCGGTCACGGGAAGGCCCGCGCCGATCGCGGCCGCCATCGGCTCCTCGATCAGGTAGACCTCGCGCGCGCCCGCGGACTGTGCGGCTTCGCGGAATGCGCGGTGTTCAACGGACGTGATTCCCGAAGGCACGGCGACGACGATGCGCGGCCGAACCAGTGCGGAGGAGCGATTGTGCACCTTGGCAATGAAGTGACGCAGCATCGCTTCGGTCACATCGAAGTCGGCGATGACGCCGTCCTTCATCGGACGAATCGCGACGATGTTGCCGGGCGTACGGCCTAGCATCAGCTTCGCTTCCTCGCCGACGGCCTTCACCTTGTCGGGACCACGGCCGTCCTTCACGACGGCGACGACGGACGGCTCCGACACGACGATGCCCTTGCCCTTCGCGAACACCAGGGTGTTGGCGGTGCCGAGGTCGATGGCCAGGTCGCTGGAGAACCAACCGAGGATTCGCTTGAGGGGCACCGACATCTCCGATTCCGAGTCGTGTGGAGACGCTCCGGGCGCGCCGACTCGGTTCATGTGTTTTCCGGATCGATCCCCTGGAGAGACGCGGGCCACCCGCCGCGCGTTCCCTCACCGGACGAATCCGATTCAAACTCGATCTTGAACCGCCCTGGTTCCTGGGCCGCCAAAGCTCCCGAACGGGCGTCGGGAACCGAAGCAAGCATCGGGCTAACCTATTGATCACTAAGGATCTTTCGGCCTCGCCCGACCGCTGACGATCCTATCAGCCCCCCCGGGAGCGAGCAAGGAAGAAACGCTGTTCCGTTTGCTCTTCGTGGGACCCGCCCGTAACCTGCGGCGTCTTCAGCCCGCTCGAACCCAGGGCTGAAACCCACAAGGGGACTGGAATGCTGCGCGTACTGCGTCAGGGGCAGAAATGGATCGTTGGCTTCGTCGTGATCGGCGTGGGCTTCGTGTTCGCATTCGTGTTTGGCTCGGGTGGCGGGACCGTCGGCGCGCCGACCGGCGGACCGGAGACCGTGCTGCAGGTTGGCGACCGCATCTACCAGACGCGGGAAGTCGCACAGTTGGCACAGCAGATCGCACAGAGTCAACGCGACCAACTGGGCGAGGACTTCGACCTGGACGCGGCGCGGGACCAGATCAACGAGCAGGCGGCCAACCTCCTCCTTCGCACGGCCTTGCTGGCGCGCGAGGCCGAGGCCCAGGGCATCGCGGCTTCCCGCGACGAGGTGCGACGCCTGATTCGCGGCCTACCGGGCGCGGTCGATCCCGACGGCCAGTTCAACCAGGCCTGGCGCAACTCGATCGAGAGCCGTTTCGGCAGCGCCGCACGCTTCGAGAAACGGATCCGCGACGAGATCCTCGCGATCAAGGCACAGCGGCTGATGCGCGGCGCCTCTCACGTCACCGACCAGGAGGCGCGCGCAGCCCTCTCGTATCGCACCGAGACGGCCCGAATCGCGGCGGTCCGCTTGACCGAGGCCAACGTCGAGAGCGACTTCGAGCCCGCGGACGACGCCGTGGCAGCGCTCCTGAGCGACGACCCGGACCGGATCCAGGCGAGCTACGACGCCCGCAGCCACGAATTCAACAAGCCCGCCCGCGTCAGCGCCCGACACATCCTGGTGCGGTCGAGCGGCGGTGAAGCCGGCGATGGCGCGGCTGAGGCGCGCGAGCGAATCGAGGCCGCACGGGGCCGCATCGAGGCCGGCGAGGACTTCGCCGCGGTCGCCACCGAGGTGAGCGAAGACAGCACGGCGAGCAAGGGCGGCGACCTGGGCGAATTCGGCCGTGGCGCCATGGTCCGCGAGTTCGAGGACGCGGCATTTGCCCTCGAGCCCGGCGCCCTGAGCGACATCATCGAAACCCAGTTCGGCCTGCACCTGATCCAGGTCGACGAGAAGCTGGCGGCCGAAACGATCTCCCTCCAGGAGGCGGGCGAAGGCATCGCCCGCGATCTGCTCGCCGAGGACGAAGCCGCCGAAGCGGTGCAGCGTCTGGCCGACGAGCTTTCAGCCGCGATCGCAGCCGGGCAGTCGCTGACCGAAGCCGCCCGCGAGCGCGAGCTTTCGATCGCCCGGCCGCCCACGGTCACGCGGCGCCCCGACGGCTATGTGCCCGAACTCGGCCTCGCGCCCGGAATCATGGACGCCGCCTTTGCGCGCAACATTGGTAGCGACCCGACGGTGCACGAACTGCCGGGTGGAGAACTCGCGCTGATCGAAGTCCTCGAGCGGACGACACCGACGGAAGAAGAGATCGTGGCCCAGCTTCCGACCGAGCTCGAGCGAATGAAACAGATCCGCTCTTACGAGACCGAGATCCTCTGGCTCGAATCGCGGCGCGCGGACCTCGAGAAGAGCGGCGAGCTCGTCTACAACCTTGCGGCGCTTCGTTAGGCCGGCTCCACGCCGGATTTGTCAGCCTTCGTCGCGCGAGATCGTGCGATAGAGGGCGGCGCCGATGGCTCCACCCGCGATCGGGGCGAGCCAGAACAACCAGAGCTGCGATAGCGCCCAGTCTCCGACAAAGAGCGCCACGCCTGTGCTGCGCGCCGGGTTCACCGAGGTATTGGTCACTGGAATGCTGATCAGATGGATCAGCGTGAGACCAAGGCCAATCGCCAGCGGCGCGAACCCTTCGGGAGCGCGGGCATCCGTCGCGCCCATGATGATGAAGAGGAACATCGCGGTCATCACGACCTCGGTCACCAACGCGGCCAGCATGGAATAGCCGCCGGGCGAATGATCGCCGAAGCCGTTCGATGCAAACCCGCCGGCGACGCTGAAGTCCGCGTTGCCCGAAGCGATCAGGTAGAGCACGCCGGCGCCAGCGATGGCCCCCACCACCTGCGCCACGACGTAGGGCAGGATCTGCCCGGCCTCGAAGCGTCCGCCCGCCCAGAGGCCCACCGTGACCGCCGGGTTGAGGTGACAACCGGAGATGTGGCCAATGGCGTAGGCCATCGTCAGGACGGTCAGGCCGAACGCGAGCGAAACGCCGAGGAGGCCAATTCCGACCTGGGGGAATGCGGCCGCCAGCACGGCGCTTCCGCAGCCGCCCAGCACCAACCAGAACGTTCCAATCGACTCGGCCAGATATTTGTTCACGGTGATCCCTCTCGAGGTGGCGGCTGCCGTCGCGGCATCGCGCCCCGCAACCCTACGCCTTGGCGACCCGCGCGGTCTATTCGCTTCTGGCCGGGCTTCATGCGATGGCGATCCGCCACGGCGGGTCCTTCCGGTTCCTGCCGGCGTTGTAGACGCATAGCCGGTTGCCGGCGGGATCCGCGTACCAGGCTTCCCGCCAGAGCCACGGCTTGTCCTCCAGCGCCTCGACCGGGGTGATCCCGGCGGTTCGCAGCTCCTCGACCACGCGCTCGGGCTCCCTGGTCTCGAAGTAGATGGCGGGAGCGGGCGGCGTGCATACACCAACGTCGACGTGCAGCGAGAGCGTGCTTGCGCCCCCTGGTAGCGCGAAGCGGGCATACGCGGTTTCGGGACTGTCGACGATCAAACGCAGGCCGAGCCGCCGGTAGAAGTCGATGGATTCCGCCAGGTCCCGCGCCGGCAACGTCACCTGGTTGAGATCGAAATCCGAGCGCGCTCGTTTCAGCAGCCCGCCACCAGCCGCGACAAATCCTGCGCCGTAGACGATGCCCACCAGCTGGAACCCGAGCGCTGGGTATCCGGCGGCCTCGAACCCGACCGCGAGCAGCGGGACCGCGATCCACGCGGCGGCCACCGCGCGGGATCCTGCACGCGTGCGCCACAATACGACGCCGAGCCCTGCGAGGCCGGCGGCATGGATGCTGGATCCGAAGCCGTAGAAGTCGATCCCGAAGCGCTCCGGGTCTGGCCCCACGAGGCTGGCGAGCGCAGCAGCAGCCACCCCGAACGCAATCAGGCCCAGCACACCCAGCTCTTCCGCGAGCGAGAGGTAGACACCGAACAACCCCGCGAGGAGCGCGACGTCGATGCAGAGATAGAAGACTTCGAGGCCCGCGGACGCCGGTACCCATGGAACGAAAGCCGAGACAATTCGCAGCATCCCGCCGGCGATGGCGCTGAACCCGGCGAACCGAAAGAGACGAGTGGGATCCATGATCACCTCCTGGACGCGAGGCGGGCGTGCCGCGCGCTGATCAAGATCCTCGGACGTTGCGACGCCGCAGACGACCAGAACGACAGTCCAGCAGCAGATGGTTGTCATATCAACCGCCGCGCGCGGCGGGCACGGCCATCACGCGAAACGCCCCGCCCTCTTCTCAGAGGACGGGGCGTTCTAGTTGGGCCTAGGCCCTCGCTTCGGAGGACGATCAGTCCACCAGGGCGTGGGGCTCCAGCGCGAAGGCTTCGAGCCGGTCGCGATTCTCCGAGTTCCGGAGCTTCGTGAGGGCACGGGCTTCGAGCTGGCGGACGCGCTCGCGCGACAGGCCGAGCTTGCCGCCGATTTCTTCCAGCGTGTGCTCGCGCTCGCCCTTCAGGCCGAAGCGCCAGCGCAGGATGTTGCGCTCGCGTTCGCAGAGCTGGGCGATCGACACGTCGCTGGCCATTTCGAGCCGGGCGTGGTCCAGTCCCGCCTGGGGCGAGATCGGATTCGTGTCGGCCACGATGTCCTTGACCTTCTTCGAGTCCGTGCCGGGCACGTCCTTCTCGAGGCTCACCGGCTCGCGCACCATGCGCTGCAGCTGCTCGGCGCGCTCGACCTCGATGCTCATCGTCTCCGCGATTTCGCGGGTCGTGGGCTCTCGGCCAAGCTTCTTCTCGAGCGCGTTGAACGCCCGGTAGTACTTGAGCAGCGTGTCATGCACGTGGGACGGAATCCGAATCGTGCGCGAGTGGTTCTGGATGGCGCGGATCAGCGCCTGGCGGATCCACCACACAGCGTACGTCGAGAACTTGTGCCCGCGTTCGTACTCGAACTTCTCGACCGCACGAATGAGGCCGATGTTTCCTTCCTGGATCAGATCCTGGAACGGAATTCCCATGTTGCGGAAGTCCTTGGCGATCGCGACCACGAGCTTCAGGTTGTGCTGGACGAAGACGTTCTTGACCTCGTTCAGCCGATCCCACTCGTCGTCGATCTTGTTCATCTGGGCGAGGAAGGCCTCGGGGTCGAGACCCACTTCACCTTCGACCTCAACCAGCCGGTTGCGCCATTTTTCGAGGTCGGCGATGCGACGTGCCTTGCCCGACGCCGTGGTCGGCGGCCGCTTGTTGGCTTCGAGGGCCGCAACGCGACGCCGTGCCTTGGCGGTGTCACCGCGCAGGTCGGACAGACCCTTGCGCATGCGCGCGAGGAGCTGCATCGACAGGTCGGCTTCCTTGAGGAACTTGGCCGCCCGCTTTTCGTGACGGATGACAGCGTCGTGGTTGTGCTCGTTCTCGGCCTTCGCGCGCTTCTCGAGTTGGGCGTCGATCTTTCCCAGGATGCCGTCGATGACGGCGCCCAGGTCCTGCCCCTCGGGCGAACCCGAGCCAAAGCTTTCGCACATCTTGCCGGTGGCCCGATTTTCTGACTTCAGGCCACGCCAGATCCGGACGGCTTCCATCGACGTCCACGGCACGGCGACCATGCCCTCTCGGAACGCCAGCACAGCTGCCTCGATCTCCTTGGCGAGGAGGACTTCCTCCTCCTTCTTGAGCGTCGGGATTTCAGCGATGTCGCGGAAGTACGAGACCAAGGCACCGCGCTCGCTCGAGCGCTGGGATTCCGTGGTCGTGTTGAGGCGCTTCGGGTCGACGCGGACGCCGCCAATGCTGCGCGGGTTCTTGACCGCGGCCGCATCGGTTTCGGCTCCGAGTTCGTTACCCGGCGCGATTCGGCGCCAGGTCTTCTTGCGCCGTTCTTCGATCGAGAGATCCTTCGGGAACATCTCTTCTCCTTGCAATCCAGATGGCTTCCGGACAGGAAATTCCTGCTCCGTGCGTCTGGCCTCACCGGTGGTCCCGCCGTGCCGAAGTTGCCCGGTCTTTCCGGGTCATGGCTCGTGCAGGCCTACGGGCTGCTTCTTTTGTTGCTTGGGGGCGTCCTTGGTTCCCGCCGATCGGCGGACTCCGCAGGCGCGCTTCGAAACCTTCCGGCTACCCCCGTCCGGTGGTTCCGTGAGATGTCTGCCCACTCTCGATGTGCCGAGCCGGGGCTCACGGGTGTCGACCCTCTCCGTCCCCGCCGCATTCATCCGAGTTCTCTCGAACTCATCGAACCGGCCCGACCGGCCCCGGTTCCCGGGGTCCTTTCGGTGGACGGGGCTGCGACGCAGCGCAGCAGAACCTTTCGACTACTCACCTCTAGAGCGCTCTATTGCCTGGAACAGCCTGGAGGGAGCCGCTCCGACACCTCAGTGCCTCCAATGGACCCGAGGGTATGACGGATGCAGAACCGATACAAGACCTTTTTTGACGCTCCGAGAGAAGAAATTTCCTATGGAATTGCGGGTTCTTACACCGAAAGTTGCGGATTCCGTCTGACGCGGCGCGCCAAACCGGTCGGTCTGCCCCCTGAAACACCGCGTCATGCGCACGCGTGAAGCCGAGCGCGTATCCACGAGAACGACGTGGGATCGCCCCCAATGGGTCCTTCCCATCGTCACCAGGAAGTGTCTGCACGCTGCCCGGAATGTCCAACCTGTCCCCGTACTCCCCGCGTTCACCCCAAGGCAAGCGCAGTTCGGCCCAATCGCCCGCCCCTCCCCCCCACAACCACCGTGGAGGCGGAGCGGGCCTGGCTTCCGGCCGGCGAAGTAAAGCGCAGCCAAATTCCCTGGTGTCACGAGGAAACGTCTGTAGCGAGCCATTCGCCGGCCGGAAGCCAGGCCTGCTCCGCCGGTGCCTCGATGTCTCAACGCAGGTCTGCGGAGTGACGGCGCTCTACGCGAACGAGTCCTTACGGTGCTTGATCAGTTCCATGAACTCGGACCGGGTCTTGGCGTCCTCCTGGAACGATCCCTTCAACGAACTGGTGATGGTGAACGAGTTCTGCTGCTCCACCCCGCGCATCATCATGCACAGGTGAACCGCCTCGATGACCACACCGACGCCCTTCGGCTTCAGAACCTCGTCGATCGTCTGCGCGACCTCGCTCGTCAGACGTTCCTGGACCTGGAGTCGACGGCCGAACATCTCGACCAGACGCGGAATCTTCGAGAGACCCACGACCTTGCCGTTCGGGATGTAGCCAACGTGGGCTCGCCCGAAGAACGGCAGCATGTGGTGCTCACACTGGCTGTAGAACCCGATGTCCTTCACGAGCACCATCTCGTCGTAGGTCACGTCGAATAGGGCACCGTTCAACAGCGTCTCGGGATCCTGGTCGTATCCCTTCGTCAGGAAACGGAGTGACTTCGCAACGCGCAGCGGGGTCCGCTGAAGCCCGTCGCGATCGGGATCCTCCCCAACCTCCTGCAGGATCGCGCGGACGTGGTGCTCGATCGGGTCCGGGGAATCGCTCATGAGTAGTGGGCTCCAGCGCGCTCAGGGGGAGATCGAGCCTAGCCAGGGGCCGGACGCGGTCAAGGACCCTTGGGCCGGCGGAGTCTTGGAGCGGTGCGGGCCTAATACTGCCGAAGCAACCCTCGGACGACGCCGCGGACCTGTACGTCCTGGGCGGCGACTTCGATCGGACGAAGCGCCTGATTTGCGGGCTCGAGAACGACCTTCGCGCCACGCTTGTAGAACTTCTTCAGCGTCGCCTCTGCGCCTCGGACCAGCGCCACGACGGTCTCGCCGTTGCGGGCCTCTTCCCGCCGCTCTACGACGACGTAGTCACCGTCCTGGATGTGGTCCTCGATCATCGAGTCGCCACGCACCTGGAGCACGTAGGACTCACCACGACCGATCATCTCGCGCGGGACCGTGACACTTTCGCCCGTCTGCTCGATCGCCTCATGGAGGGCGCCGGCGGCGACGGTGCCGAGAAGCGGCAGTTCCATCGCGGACGCGGTGGCGGAAGGCTCGTCCGGCAGCGGCTCCACCGAGCGAGAACGATTCCAGCCCTTTCGGAGCAGGCCCTTCTCGACCAGGTGTTGGACGTGCTTGTGAACGGTGGCCACCGAGGACAAACCGAAGTGGGAGCAGATTTCCTCGAGGCTGGGCGAATAGCCCTTCGCCTCGATGAACTGCTTGATGAACTCGTAGACTTCTCGCTGTCGCTTGGTAAGCGCCACAGGGTCCTCCGCTGCTTTCGCCCGAGATTCGCCAACCACAGGCGAAAGTCAAGTGAAACGCGACATCCGTGAATCGGCAGCAGACGCCCGATCACCTTGACCCACCTCGGGATCACGATACCCTGCGCAGCTCTCGGCACGTCCTTGGCAGAACCCGCCTTGGAGTGCCAAACGGGTAGACGACCCCGGGATCCCGCCGATTCGACGGGACCTGGAGGCCGCCGCCCGGCCCTACAAACCCGCAGTGTCCTGATCGGGAACGCCTCCTCCTCCACGGCGTGGGGCGGTCCTGTCCGAGCACTCCATCCAAACCATATTGGAGGTTCCGGATCCATGAGCATCCGTCCCCTTGGTGACCGCATTCTCGTCCAGCGCGTCGAGGAAGAATCGACGACGGCCGGTGGGATCATCATCCCCGACTCGGCCAAGGAAAAGCCCCAGGAGGGCAAGGTCGTGGCCGTTGGCAACGGCCGCACCACCGACGACGGCAAGGTTCAGCCGCTCGACGTAAAGAAGGGGGACAAGGTCCTCTTCAGCAAGTACGCCGGCACCGAGGTCAACCTCGACGGCAACGAGCACCTCATCATCCGCGAGGACGATGTCCTCGGCATCATCGAATAACGGGGGCCCAATAACATGGCCAAGGAAATCAAGTTCGATCAGGACGCCCGCGCGAAGCTGCTGGCCGGGGTCAACGGCCTCGCCAACGCCGTGCGCGTGACGCTCGGCCCGAAGGGTCGCAACGTCATCATCGAGAAGAGCTTCGGCTCCCCGACCGTGACCAAGGACGGCGTCACCGTCGCCAAGGAGATCGAGTTCGAGGACAAGTTCGAGAACATGGGCGCGCAGATGGTCAAGGAGGTCGCTTCAAAGACCTCGGACGTCGCCGGTGACGGCACCACGACGGCCACCGTGCTCGCGCAGGCGATCTACCGCGAGGGCAGCAAGCTCGTGGTCGCCGGCATGAACCCGATGGACCTGAAGCGCGGCATCGACAAGGCCGTCGAAGCCATCGTTGGCGAGCTGCACAAGCTCGCCAAGCCTACGCGTGACGCAGACGAGATCGCCCAGGTCGGTGCCATCTCGGCAAATAACGACGAGACGATCGGCAAGATGCTGGCCGAAGCCAACCAGCGCGTCGGCAACGAAGGCGTCATCACGGTCGAAGAAGCCAAGTCGATGGAGTCGGTTCTCGAAGTCGTCGAAGGCATGCAGTTCGACCGCGGCTACCTCTCGCCCTACTTCGTGACGGACCCCGACCGCATGGTCGCCGACATCGAAGAGCCCCTGATCCTCCTCCACGAGAAGAAGATCTCGAACATGAAGGATCTCCTCCCCGTGCTCGAGCAGGTTGCCCGCCAGGGCAAGCCGCTCCTGATCGTGGCCGAGGACATCGAAGGCGAGGCGCTCGCCACGCTCGTGGTCAACAAGATCCGCGGCACCCTGAACGTGTCCGCCGTGAAGGCTCCGGGCTTCGGCGACCGTCGCAAGGCGATGCTGCAGGACATGGCGATCCTCACGGGTGGCCAGGTCATCAGCGAGGAGCTCGGTCTCAAGCTCGAGAACGTCACCCTCCAGGACCTCGGCAAGGCCAAGAAGGTCGTCATCGACAAGGACAACACGACCCTCGTCGATGGTGCTGGCAAGAAGAAGGATATCGAGGGCCGCTGCAGCGAGATTCGCAACCAGATCGAAGCGACGACCAGCGACTACGACCGCGAGAAGCTCCAGGAGCGCCTGGCCAAGCTCGCGGGCGGCGTTGCCGTCCTCAAGGTCGGTGCCGCCACCGAAGCCGAGATGAAGGAAAAGAAGGCCCGCGTCGAAGACGCCCTGCACGCGACGCGCGCAGCCATCGAGGAGGGCATCGTCCCCGGCGGTGGCGTGGCGCTGCTTCGCTGCCAGAAGGCGCTCGATGGCGTCACGGCCGAGAACGACGAAGAAGAAGCCGGCGTTTCGATCATTCGCCGTGCCGTCGAGGAGCCGCTGCGGCGCATCTCCGAGAACGCGGGCATCGAAGGCTCGATCGTCGTCGACAAGGTCAAGAACCAGAAGGGTGCGAATGGCTTCAATGCGCGCACCGAGACCTACGAGGACCTCCTCAAGGCCGGCGTCATCGACCCGGCCAAGGTCGTGCGCTCGGCGCTGCAGAACGCGGCCTCGGTCAGCGGCCTGCTGCTGACGACCGAAGCCATGATCGCCGACGTCCCCGAAGAGGGTGGCGGCGGCATGCCGGGCGGAATGCCCGGTGGAATGCCGGGCGGCATGCCGGGCATGATGTAGACGCCGAACGCGAGGGGCTTCGCCCCTCGCACATTTCGGCGGGGTCGCGAACGCGGCTCGGAACGCGTGGGGCTGACGCCCCTCGCGCATTTCCGAGGGGTCGTGAACGCAAGTGCGAACGGGGGGTGCGACTGGGCACCTCACGGCAGCAACTTGGAGAGGCGCACTGGTTTCCTGGCGTTCACGCCGGGCGCCAGACGGCCCAGCATCTCAAAGAACAAACGCCCCGGAGCAAAGGCTCCGGGGCGTTTTTCGTTGGATCTCGATCTGGAAAGTCGCGCTAGCCGAGCTTGGCTTTGGCCTTGTCGATGTCGCCTTCCATGATCGTCTTGCGTTTGTCTGCCACCGCGGACGCATGGGCTTCGCGCGCAAGGCGCCCCACGTAGTCCTCGGCCGCGACGACGGCGACATCGATGGCGCCGCCAGAGACGCGCATCCCATCACTGTGCTTCGCGATCAGACGCTTCACAACTGCGTTCGGTAGATCAGCCATGGTTCCTCCTCACCCTTGTGGGTCGAGCCTAAGGGGGAACGTGGGACGTTGTCAATCGGACAGTTGGCGGCCGCGGGCGGGTGGAATTCAGCCCAACGTTCGCCGCGCCGCGTCCTCGGCCACGCGGATCACATCGCGCAGCGGGGCATCGGCACGGGTCGCCGCCTTCCGGCAGTCGTCGAACTCGGCCGAGACTTCCGTCGCGCCGTTCGGCCGGACCGAGAACTTCACCGCGATCCGACCGTAGGCAGTCTCGACCTTGCGAATCTCGCGGGGCAGCACGAGCCGGTCCATCTCCTGGATCCGCACACCCAGCGACGAGGTCTCGGACAAGATGCGAGCGGCAAGATCCTGGCGGTCATGCGGCCGGCCCACCACGCGCAGCAGAAAGCCCGGCCGACTCTTCTTCATCTGCAGGTGTTGAAGCGAAACATCGAGCGCGCCGGCCTCGTAGAGCCGAGCCATCACGTGGTCGAAGTGTTCGGGCACGAAGTCGTCCAGGTTGGCTTCGAGACAGACCACGCGATCGGCCGCGAGCACACTGTCGTGACCGAGCACCGCGCGCAGCACGTTTGGCATGGGTCCGGGCCGATCATTGCCGGCACCATGTCCGATCGCCTCGACCGTCAGCGCGGGCAGTGGCCGCCATTCGTCCACGATCACGCGCAGGATCGCAGCTCCGGTGGGCGTCACGGTCTCCCAAGCCACGTCGGCCGGGACCGTGGGCAACCCTTTCAGGAGTTCGAGTGTCGCGGGCGCCGGAAGCGGGAGTCGTCCGTGCTCGGTTTCGACAGTTCCGTGACCGAGTGCCAACGGTGTCGCGGTGACGTGAGAAATCCCCAGGGCATCGATCGCGATTGCGGCGCCCGTGATGTCGACAATCGCGTCGACGGCGCCGACTTCGTGGAAATGCACCTTCTCGACGGGAATGCCGTGAACCTTTGACTCCGCTTCGGCGAGGGCGGCGAAGATCGCCTGGGCGCGGTCACGAACGGCGGGCTTCAAATCCGCGTCGTCGAGCAACTTCCGGATGTGGGCGTAGTGGCGGTGGCCCCCATGGCCGTGGGAATGGCGGTGACCTGTTGCGTGACCGGAGTGGGACTTCGCCTTGGTCTTCGGCTCGATCACCTCGAGATACTTCGCCGCGAGGGCTCCGCGCTTCACCTGACTGACCCGAAGCTTGTGCGGAACGCCCAGTCCGGCGAGGCCCGCCGTGAGTTCCTTTCTCGAAAGGCCGGCGTCCAGGAGGGCCGCCAGGAACATGTTCCCGGCAGCGCCCGAGAACGTATCGAGGTGGAGTCGCCGACCTCCCGCCGGGAGCTGCCGCTTGCGTCGTGCAGGTGCCACGTCAGCTCCGATTGATGAGTGTCGCGACCGTGGCAGCGCCGAAACCGTTGTCGATGTTCACGACCGCCACGTTCGAGGCGCAGCTATTCAACATGCCGAGCAGCGCAGCGACACCGCCTAACGAGGCGCCATAACCGACACTCGTCGGAACCGCGATGACGGGCTTGTCCACCAATCCCCCGACCACTGAGGGCAACGCGCCCTCCATTCCGGCCACGACGATCAATACCTGGGCGCTGCGAATCACTTCGGTGGAAGCCAATAGGCGGTGGAGACCCGCGACGCCGACGTCGACGAGCATCTCGACCTTGTTTCCGAAACGGCGCGCCACTTCAGCCGCCTCCCGCGCAACGGGAAGATCCGACGTTCCTGCGCAAACGACGGCGATCGTGCCCCGGCCTTGCACGGGAACTTCCGCGGGGCCGAACCAGAGGAGCCGCGCGTCCGCGATGTATTCTCCCTCGGGAAGGACCGCGAGGACCTGTGCGGCCGGGTCGGGGTCGATCCGTGTCGCGAGCGCGGACTGACCATGCTCGCGTAGCGCGCGGACGATCTGGACGATCTGCTCCGGCGTCTTCCCCGGACCGTAGATGATCTCCGGGAGCCCCATCCGCAGAGCCCGATGGAGATCGACACGACCGTCTCCAGTGTCGACAAAGGGCGGTCGAGCGAGGTCCTCAAGAGCCTCGTCCAGCTCGGTTTCGCCGCGCTGGACCGAGGCAAGCAGTGCGCGGATCTGTTCTCGTTCCACGCGCCGAGGCTATCAGAAGCCTGGTGCGTGAGCGACGCGATCGAAGTGATCGGGCACGAAGACCATCACACCCCGAACGGAGCGCGTCCGGTCGGTAATCTCGGTTTCGACGCGCAGCGCCGGGCCGGCGCTGAGACGCGCGGACAGGATTGCCGCCAGTGCCTGCGACGCGTTCTCCATGGCCAGGACCGGAACCGACGGCAGGACGGCGACGCCGAGCGTGCCACTGATCGCGTTCGCCACGTGTGAAACGAGGATATTGCCGACTTCTCGAAGTGCGGACTGGACCGTCTCGAGGCTGCTGTCCTCGGGCGGCAGACCGGTGAGGATCTCGATCATCCGGCCGCAGGTTGAAGCCGGGAACAACAGGCCGACAACGCCGTCGTAGCCGCCTTCGATCTCGAAGAAGATGCCAACCGGCTCTCGACCGTCTCCGTCGCTCGGATCGACCATGAACGGCGCATCGATCCGTTCGGCCGGGAGCAGACGCACCTGTGGAACGCGCATCTCGCAAGTGGTTCCGACCAGGTCTGCCAACGCGTTCGCTGCGTGACCGGCGCCAATGCTCGTGATCTCGCGCACGCGATCCACGGCATTCTCTTCGAGCTGGGCAAGGATGTCGCTCATACGAGGTGACCCAGATCGAGCAGGAATACGGGCCGTCCGTCGCCTAACACTGTCATTCCGGACAACGCCTTTGCGCCGGCGAGAAGCCGCGGCGGCGGCTTCACATAGATTTCCTGCTGGCCATCGAGGCGATCGACAATCAGGCCGATGCGCTCCTCGCGGAATTCGGTCAGAACGAGCGGAACTATTCCCGAGGTTGCCGGCGGCGCAAGCCCGAGTTGGTCACCCAGGTCGAGGACCAGCACCGGCTCGTCGTCGATAACGGCAAACTTCTCCCGACCGGCGTTCTCCACGGTGGCCGCGTCGATCTCCACGACGCGTTCGACACGGCGAATCGGCAACGCGACGGTTTCACTTCCCAATCCGAGAAGCAGCACGCGCTGAACAGCGGCCGTGATCGGCACATAGAGGCACGTCGTGGTTCCGATCCCGGGTCGGGAGTCGAGTTCCACGCGCCCGCCAAGCGCCTCGATCGTGGCCTTGACGGCATCCATGCCGACACCGCGCCCCGAGACCTTGGACACCTGCTCGGCCGTCGAGAGGCCTGCGCGGAAGACCAGTGCGGCGATCTCGTCCGGCGGAAGATCTTCGGCAAGGTCTGGATGAAGCACGCCGGCGGCCACGGCACGTTCGCGAACGCGATCGAGGTCGATCCCCCGGCCATCGTCCGAGACAGCGATCCGGACATGATCCTTCTCGCGCCGTGCGTCGACAACGACACTGCCGGTCGGCGACTTTCCGGCGTTGCGTCGGGTCTCTTCGTCTTCGAGGCCATGATCCACAGCGTTGCGAACGAGGTGAACCAGCGGATCCGACAATCGGTCGAGAATGGCCCGGTCAAGCTCGAGTTCAGCACCGCGAAACTCGACCTCGGCCTGCTTGCCAAGGCTGCGGGCGAGGTCTCGCACCATCCGGGGCATCGAGTCGAGGATGCGGAGCAGCGGTGCGGTGCGCAGACTCAACGCGCGACGCTGCAGGTCGCCGACGACGCGGTCCATCCGATCGAGACCGGACTCGAGCCCGTTGCCGGACTCCGCATCCGGCGTGCCCGTTCGAAGTTGCGATGACGTCAACACGACTTCGCCGACGGAGGACAGGAAGCGGTCCAGGGTTTCGGTTCGCACCCGCAGGGTCGGTGCGGGGGAAACCGGATCGGCCGGCACCGAGGGTGCCATCTCCGATCGCGGCGGAGGCGCGCTCGCGGGCGCGGCCTCCGACTCAGGAACGGCGGCCGCGTCTAGACTTTTTTTGGGGGTTCACCCGTCCCGACCGCTTCCTGGATGAGTGCGGTCAGTGCCTCATCCAGCGGCGGGGCCGCACCGGTCTCACGCACCACAGCGACCATCCGCTCCAGCCCGTCGAGGCCCTGGAATAGCAAAGGAACCCCAACGACCGGATCGACACGACCGCTGGCGCGGTACTGATCCATCAGGTCCTCGAGTGCGTGCGACAGCTCGGTGATGGAATCCATCTCGAGCGACGCCGCCATGCCTTTGATGCCGTGGGCGAAGCGAAAGACCTCGTCGATGGCATCGCCGTCGTCGGGCGCCTTTTCCAGCACGAGCAGACACCGGCCCATCTCTGAGAGATGCTCCGTTGCCTCCTCCAGGAAGAGGGCCGTGTACTTGGCGAGGTCCATCGTCGAGTTGCGAGTGGCCGGAGCCTACTCAGCCTTCTCGACGACCTTGGCGAGGGTGCCGACGACGGAGTCGGGCTTGAACGGCTTCACGATGAAGTCCTTGGCACCCGCCTGGATCGCCTCCATGACCAGCGTTTCCTGGCCCAGCGCGCTGCACATCACGACAGAGGCCGTCGGATCGTCGGCCTTGATGGCCTTCACGGCATCGATGCCCGAACGCTTCGGCATGACGATGTCCATCATCACGAGGTCCGGATGCAGCTCGCGGAACTTCTCCACGACCTCGACGCCATCGGACGCCTCGCCCACCACCTCGTAGCCCTCGGGCTCGATGATGTCTCGGATCATCTGGCGCATGAACGATGCGTCATCAGCAATCAGGACAGTCTTCATGATTCCCCTCCATGGGTCTGGCCATCGGTGGCCATCGACGTCTCGATCATCGAAATCGCTCGCTCGAGCAATTCCTTGGGGTCGAGGACACTCATCAACCGGTCACCGTGCGGGCGGCGTTCCGCCACGACGTTGCCGGGTTCGAGGCTGCGCGCTGCCGTTCCGTCCACGAGGCCGTGGATTCGGTCGACGGGCAAGCCAAAACGATCGGGATCATCGAGGTCCCGGGCCAACACCAGCAAGTGTTGATGCTCGAGAACCGCGGTCGTCTCGAACAACGCTTCGCCGAATACAACGGGGAGTGCGTCACCGTGATGGTTCACCACGCCTCCGACGTCGCGCGAGAGCATCGGAACCGCCGCGATCGACGGGATATCAGCCACCTCGGCAACGCCCGCGATCGGCAGTGCATACAGCAGGCCCGCGAGTTCAAAAGCCAGGAGACGGTCGGTTCCGAAATCGACGCTCATTCGCGAGGCTCCGAGCCCGTGCGGAACCGGTCGGTCAAGCCGCGCAGCTCGCTCGACGCGTCGCGTAGACGATCGGCCTGCTCGGCCATCTCGCCCATACTGCTCTGCTGCTGACGGGAACTCTCTGCAACCTCGTCGACGGCCGATGCATTCGCGTGCGACGCTTTCGTCGCCTGATCCATCGACTGCACCATGCGCTCGGCGTCTCGCGCCTGCACGTCGGCCTGCTGAAAGATCTCCTCCGCGCGGCTTGCGGCCTCACCGACCGCCTCGCGAATTCCTTCGAGCGATTGCGCGATCGTGTTGACGTCCTCGCGGCCTTCGGTGAGGACCTGACCCGACTCCCGCATCTCGTCGGCAACGCGGCTGGTGTCGTTCTCGATCTCTCCGATGCGCTGCGAGATCTCATCGGCGCTCTTGGCCGCACTCTCAGCCAACTTGCGGATCTCGTCTGCAACCACGGCGAATCCGCGGCCGGCCTCGCCCGCGCGAGCCGCCTCGATCGACGCGTTCAGCGAGAGCAGGTTGGTGCGCGAAGCAACACTCGTGATCAGCTCGGTGATCTCCTGGACGTCGCGTGTGCGCGCCTCGAGTTCGAAGACCATCGTCCCGCCTTGCTCGACGCGTTCGAAGACGCTGCGCATCTTCTCGATGGCTAGTTTCGAAACCTCGACGCCAGCGTTGGCCTTCTGGTTGGCCTCGGCGGCGAATCCAAAGGCTTCGTGGGCGCGCGCAGCATTCGCATCGATCGCAGACGCAAGCTCGGTCACGAGATTCATCACGTCACCGAGCAGTTCCTGCTGCTGCGCGGCACCTTGCGATACCTCGGCGATCGTCAAGGAGATGCCCTGGGACTTCTCGTTGGCCGAGCCAGCCGACTCGGCGAAGCGCTCACTCGCAGACGCGATCTGCTCCGCGCGCTGACGGGTCTGCCCCACCAGATCGCGAAGCTGCTCCACCATCGTCGCAAGCCCGAGCGCGAGCTCCGTCGTTTCGTCCGGGAAGCGCTCTCGATCAGTTTTCAGATCCGCCGGTGTCAGGTCGCCCTGCCCGGCGCGACGAGCGAGATCGAGCAACGGCCCGTAGCGGCCCACGACCTGGCGCGAAATGAAGACGCCCAGTGCACCGCCGGCGCCAAGTGCGAGGAACGGCGTCACCCACGGCGCAACGGCGAGGCCCATCGACTTCACGACTTCGGGCACAAGGACCACGACAGCCGCGACCGCGAGCGAACCAAGGATCAATTTGTGCGAGAGCGAAAGATGCACGAGGGAGGTATCGGCTGACGCCCCAGCGTTCTTGACGGCGGAAAGCGTTCGGATCCCCAGGGGTTCGCCAATGCCGCTGCCGCTGGTTCGCCGCTCTAGAAGTGCTGCCAGCCCGCCCCCGACCGGGCACCCTCGAGCCGCAGGCCAGGCGGACCTGTTTCTGCCCGACCGATTTCGGTGACAGGCACTCCAAAGCGTTTCGAGAGCACTCGAGCCGACGGGGCCCGGGCGCGCACGGTAAACGCAAGCTCCCAGTCTTCGCCGCCGTTGACGGCGAGCGCGTCGGCATCGGCTCCAGCGACCCGACAGGCGCCAGCAAAGCCCAGGGGCCGCGGAACCGCGTCTGAATCCACGCGGAGCAGGACGCCCGAAGAACGCGCGACATGCGAGAGATCTGCAGCGAGGCCGTCTGAGACGTCGATGCAGGCGCCCATCCAGGGCGCACGCGCCAACCGCCGGCCGACCTCCAGGCGCGGGACCGGAACGGTGCGCACGCGACCCTTGAAGCGCTCCAACGCGGACCGTCCGAAATGGCCCGTGACCAGCACGCGGTCGCCAGCCCGCGCAGCATCGCGGCGCAACGCGCGCCCCGGCCGAACCTGGCCGATCGCCGTGATGGAGAGGGAGAGTGCCGGAGCGCGCGTGACGTTGCCGCCCACCAGGGGACTCCGAGCGATGGCCCCCTCACGCAACATGCCCCGCACCAGACCGAGGACGCGACGCGTTTCGGCCTCGGGCGGCGCCGCCAACGCCAGCGTGAACCCAAGGGGCTCGGCCCCCATCGCCGCCAGATCCGACAGGTTCGCGACCAACGCGCGGCGGCCGGCCGTGGTCGAGGATTCGTGGTCGAAGCGGAAGTGGACGCCCTCGACAAAAGCATCCGTGGTCACCACGACGTCGCATCCGCGCGCGGGCCGGAGCACCGCAGCGTCGTCTCCGATTCCCAGCACGACATGACGGCCTTGCACCCGCTTCGCGAGCGCCGCAATGCGGTCGATCAGACCAAACTCACCCAATGTGCCGAGGGACATGGGCGCAGGGTAGCGAGATCAGTTGCGGGATTTTGCCGTGGCGGCTGCACGCGTAGCGCGGGTCGGCGTGCGGCGTGAACCGCCTCGCCGCCGGGCAACCGGGGGCCGTTCGAGAACGGCGTCGAGGACATCGTCCATGTGCGTCACCGGGATGAACTCGATCTTGCGGGCGAGCTCTGCGGGCACCTCGCGCAGGTCGATCATGTTCTTCTCGGGCAGGACCATCGTGGTGATTCCGGAGCGGAGAGCCGCGAGCGCCTTCTCGCGAACGCCACCGACGGCAAGCACGCGGCCACGCAACGTGACCTCGCCCGTCATCGCGACATCTGAGCGCACCGCAATGCCGGTGGCCAGGGACGCCAGTGCCGTCGCCATCGTGACGCCGGCAGAGGGACCGTCCTTCGGAATCGCGCCGGCCGGCACGTGGACGTGTACCTCGCGGCGGACGAAGAGCGACTCGTCGAGACCGTACTCCTCGAGCTTCGAGCGAACCCAGGTGAGCGCCGTCTGCCCGCTCTCCTTCATCACGTCGCCGAGCTGGCCTGTAAGCACGAGGCCGCTTCCGCGGGTGCTGGCCGCTTCGACCCGCAACACGTCTCCGCCGGCTTCGGTCCACGCGAGACCGTTGCAGACACCGACCTCGGGCGTTTCAAGCGGCACCTCGGAGGCATGTCTCGGAGGTCCGAGATACTTGTCCAAGGTCCGACGATCGACGCGAACCGACTTGGTGTCGCCTTCGGCGGCGCGGCGGGCAGCCTTCCGGCAGATCGAGCCCACCTGGCGCTCGAGTTCCCGAACGCCGGCTTCGAAGGTGTAGTCCGTGATGATGGAGCGCACGGCCGGCTCGGACCAACGGATCCGATCCTGCGGCAAGCCCGACTCTTCGAGTTGGCGCGGGATCAAGTAGGACTTCGTGATCTCCACCTTCTCTTCGGGCGTGTATCCGGGGACCCGAATCACCTCCATGCGGTCGCGAAGCGGACCCGGAACACGGTCGATCATGTTGGCGGTCGCGATGAAGAACACGCTCGACAAGTCGAACGGGACATTCAGGTAGTGGTCGCTGAAACGGCAGTTCTGTTCCGGGTCGAGAACCTCAAGCAACGCCGATGACGGGTCGCCACGATAGTCGGCGCCAAGCTTGTCGATCTCGTCGAGTACGAACACCGGATTCCGCGTCCCCGCACTCTTCAATCCCTGGATGATTCGCCCCGGCATCGCGCCAACGTACGTGCGGCGATGCCCACGGACTTCGGCCTCGTCGCGCACGCCACCGAGGGAGATGCGCACGAACTCGCGCCCCATCGCTCTCGCGATCGAGCGGCCGAGCGACGTCTTGCCGACGCCGGGCGGCCCGGTGAAGCACAGGATCGAACCGCGGGAGTCCTCGCGCAGCTTACGCACGCCCAGGAACTCGAGAATACGCTCCTTGATGCCATCGAGGTGCGCGTGATCCTGATCGAGAATCGCACGTGCGTTGACCAGATCGAGCCGGTCAGGTGATGTCCTGGCCCAGGGAAGATCGGTCACCCACTCCAGATAGGATCGAACGACCTGGGCTTCCGGGCCATCGGGATGCATCCGCTCCAAGCGACCGAGCTGACGCATCGATTCTTCGTACGCCTCGGCCGGGAGGCTGGCTTCCTCGATCTTGTCGCGATACTCGACCAGCTCTTCGACGCGTTGATCGACTTCGCCAAGTTCCGACTGGATCGCGCGGAGCTGCTCGCGCAGGTAGTGCTCACGCTGTCCGCGCGTGATCTCTTCCTTCGCCTGGGACTGGATCTCGGCCTGCATCGTCGAGACGTCGAGCTCTCGCCGAAGCAGGGCATCGACCTTGCGGAGCCTCGCGATAGGATCGATGACCTCGAGCACTTCCTGCGCTTCGCTCATCCGGAGCTTGAGGTTCGACGCAACGAGGTCGGCCAGGCGGCCGGGCTCGTGGACGTTGGCCGTGATCGACAGGACCTCGGGGGGAAGGTTCTTCAGGGGCAGGAGTTCCTCGACCCGGGTGCGGACGGTTCGCATCAGGGCTTCTGCCTCGACGCACCAATCCTCATCCGGGTCCGGCGGAATCCCGGTGACCTGGGCCCACATGGCGGGGTCGTTCTCGACGAACGTCTCGATCCGGGCCTTGGCAAGCCCCTGCACCAATGCCTTCACGCGGCCATCGGGCATGCGCAGAATACGCATGACCATGGCCACTGTTCCGATGTTATGCAGGTCGTCCGGATCCGGGTTTTCGAGCTCGGCGTTGCGTTGCGCAGCCAGCAAGACGAGGCGATCGCCGGCAAGTGCATCTTCGATCGCGGCGATCGAACGCTCGCGCGAGATAAAGAGCGGCAACACCATGTACGGGAAGACCACGAATTCCCGCAGCGGCAGCACGGGCATTTCATCCGGGATCGCAAAGTCGAGGGGCGCGTCAGCAGACATCTTTTCGCGTTTCGACTCGGCAGGCCAAACGCTTGAGGATGGAACGCGACTTAGCGGCTCGTTTTTGCGCGTTGCACGCCGGTCGCGCGCGCACCGGCTGCTTCCGACGGTGGCGAACAGACTTCGGTGCCGTTCTCCGCCTCTTCACAGTGCAACTTGGGTTCCCGCATACGCAAGTACGGCGGCTCCGATCGTTCGTCGACCGAAACCAGCGCGCCACGCTCGATTCCGAGCAGATGCGGACGTTTCCACACCGAGCCGTCGGGCTCGAACCCGATCGTGCCCGAGACACCGGGCCATCGGCCGAAGGCGCGAAGCGCTCCGAGGAAACGCGATCGGGTGTTTCCCTTACGTGCAAGGGTGGCCGTTGCAAGATTGGTCGCATCGAACGCGGCCGCCGTCAGATCGTCGGGTTCGTGTCCGAACGCCTCCACGGCGCGCCCGTGGAACTCGGCCAGGTGGGGGCGGACACTGTCTCCAAAGGAGCCTGCAGCGAACACCGCACCATCGAGGTGACGGCCAGCCAGGCGCAACAACTCTGGGTCGTTCCAGCTGCTGGTTCCCAGCAAGCGAACGCCCCGAACTTCGTGGAAGGCGAGATGCGGCCCGACGAGACCGACGGTTTCGAAGGTATCCGGGATGAACAGCGCGTCGAAGTCCACGAAAGGCGGAAGCGCTCGGCCGCCCGGGCCGGTTACCGCACGCGCCTTCTGGCGCATCGCAGCCGCTCTCTCGGCCGGGAGTCGCTTCGCCCGTTTCATCATACGGTCACGCTCTCGGACCGCCTCGATCGACCCCCAAGAAAGGAGTTCGTAACCAATCAAGCGTCGAATGGGGCCTGCGAAGTCGGTCGCATCCGGTGCATAACGAGCCACACCCACGACTTCTCCGCCGCGGGCTTCGAGTGCGTCCCAGAACGCCGTGCGCATCGCGCGCCCGAATGGCACGTCCGGGTAGAGGATGGCGAAGCGCTTCAGTCCCAGCGTATCGACCGCGTAGGTCGCCATCAGTTCCGCGTCGAGCCGTGGTGTTTCGCCGAGCCGGACGACGTGAGGGCGCCCGCTTGCCACGGACTCACGGCGAGACAGTGTCAGGAGTGGAATGCGCGCGGCTTCGGCCGCGACCGCCGCCGCTTCGCTCTCATCGGCCAGAAGCGGACCCACGATGGCGGCCACCTCGGGGTTCGCTGCGAGTTCGGCGACCGCGGAAGCGGCGCGCGCCGGCTCGCCTCCGGTGTCCCGAATGATCAGACGGATGCCGCCCGGGGCGCTCGCCCGAGACGGATCGAAATGCCCCGTCGAGAGCAGGATGCCCTGGAGACTGGCTTCACCCAGCGTCGCATAGCGACCCGTGAGCGGCAGCACGACACCCAGCACCCCCACGGCCCTCAGGTTCGCACTCGGTGCGCGCGCATCGAACGCCCCCAGATCGAGCAACCGGCGTGCGTCGCCTCCCGCAAGCCGCGCCTTCGCGACGCGCAGGGCCTCGGCTTCGGCCGGACTGAGCGCCAGTCTGCCCACGGCCACGAGTTCCGCGCGGGCGCCGACATCGTTGCCCGACGCCTGCAGAAGTGCCGCACGCCGCATGCCCACCCAGGCGGCCGGTGGGCGCCGGCCGAGTTGTTCCGCGGCAGCATCCAGCGCAGGGAGATCCAGAGCGCCGACGACGGCGCGAATCTCGGCCTCCACACTGGCCTGACCGCGTGCGTCCCGCGCGTCCGACCAGACCAGCCCCAACCACCGTAGCCGTGCCGTCGAATCGCCGCGTTGACGGGAGAGCTCGGCCAGCAAGCGGTGCGCTTCCCGTCGCAGTTCGGGGGCCGCCCGCGAGAATCGTACGCGTGAGGCTTCGCGGTAGGCGCGCTCGACATCGCCGCGCTCGGCGAGCAGACGCGCGAGGTAGACCCGCGCCTCATCGCTGCGATCGGCCGTCGGCGTTCGCTGAAGCAGACGCTCGAGCGTACGGATCGCGGCTACCGGCGCCCCGGACTCATGCTGGAGAGTGGCGAGTTGGAGCCCGGCGTCGTCCGCAAGGACGCTCCGGGAATGCGTGCGTAGGAACCCTTCGAGGGCTGTGCGCCCGGCCGCCGCGTCTTCGCCTGCGAGGCGAAGCGCGGCCGCATAGTCGCGCCGTGCCGACGGTTCGTCGGCGCGTGGACCTCCGACGCCGGCGCATCCGACGGCTAGAGCCAGAACCAGCCCGCCCACGACCGCCAGACGAGATCGGCCCCGCATCAATCGAACAGGTCCCGAAGCTTGTCGAGAAAGCCCTTGGCCATCGGGGAGACTTCCGTCCCCTGCTCTTCAGCGAACTCCTCGAGGAGTTCGCGCTGGCGCTCGGTCAACTGGGTGGGCACTTCGACGAAGATCCGCACGAAGAGGTCGCCGCGGGCCTGGGAGCCCAGCCCGGGCAATCCCTTGCCGCGCAGGCGCATCTTCTTGCCACTCTGGGTGCCTTCGGGAATCCGGAGCGAAACGCGGCCATCCAGCGTGGGCGCTTCGATCTCTGCCCCGAGCGCCGCCTGCACGAACGAGATGGGGACCTCCAGATGGAGATGCGGCCCCTCGCGTTCGAACAACTCGTGCTCCCGGACGTGGATGACCACGTAGAGATCTCCGGGCGGTCCGCCCGAGATTCCGGCCTCTCCCTGCTCCGACACCCGCAAGCGCATGCCATCTTCCACGCCAGGCGGAATCGGCACCTTGATCGTCTTCATGCCCTCGGTGCGGCCGCTTCCGTGGCAGCCGTCACAGGGATCGCTGACCACGAAGCCTTCGCCGCGGCAGGCATCACATGGACGACTGATCCGGAAGAGCCCCTGCTGGAAGATCGCCTGGCCCGTGCCCTGACAGCGGTCGCAGCGGACCGGCTCGGTTCCGGGTTTGGCCCCGGAGCCGGTGCAGGTATCGCACGTCATCGTCTTGGCGAGTTCGAGTGTCGCCTCGTGGCCGTCGAGAACGTCCTGGAGATCGATCGGGTAGTCGTAGCGGAGATCGGCACCGCGTTGTCCGCGGCCTCCGCGACGTCCGCCTCGGCCACCGCCGGCCCCGAACAGGTCGCCGAACAAGTCGTTGAACAGGTCGCCGAAGTCGCCGAAGCCCTGGCCACCCGGAAATCCGCCGGGCCCGCCCGCGCCCATTCCAGCGTGACCGAACTGGTCGTACTGGCCTCGCTTCTGGGGGTCCGAGAGCACGGCATAGGCCTCGGAGGCCTCCTTGAACCGTTCCTCGGCGGCGGCGTCATCCGGATTCCGGTCCGGATGGTTCTCCATGGCCAGCTTCCGATAGGCCTTCTTCAGCTCGTCGTCGCCCACTCCTCGCTGGACGCCCAACACCTCGTAGTAATCGCGCTTGCTCAAGGGCCCTCTTTCGGTGGGGCGCAAGTCTCGGCACCGACCCTGCCGTTGGCAAGTCGCGTCAGAACGATGGTCCCCGCGGGAGAAAGCGGGCTCTAGGCGTCCTCGGACTCACCCAGCGCGCTGTAGAGCTGCTCGGTCATCTGGTACGACAGAGCCGACAACTCATCGACCGCCACAGCCAGGCTGCTCGTGTCGTTCGTGGACATCGCCGCCCGGGTCTTCTCGATGGCGCTCGACAGACTCTGGCGATCCTCTTCCGAGATGTGCTCCGCGTACTCTTCGAGCGTGCGCTCCGTCGAGTAGGTGAGGCCGTCCGCCTTGTTCGTCAGGTCCGCCAGATCGCGCCGGTCCTGGTCGTCGCTCGCGTTGTTCTCGGCCTCGTCGACCAGGCGATCGATCTCGTCCTGGGTCAGCCCCCCGGATGCCGTGACACGGATCTGCTGCGTCTTCCCCGTTCCGAGGTCCTTGGCCGAAACGGCGACCACGCCGTCTGTGTCGATTTCGAATGTGACCTCAATCTGCGGGACGCCGCGCGGCGCCGGCGGAATGCCCACGAGTTCGAAGCGGCCGAGGCTCTTGTTGTCGGCCGCCATCTCGCGTTCACCCTGCAGCACGTGAATGCGCACCACGTTCTGGTTGTCTTCGGTGGTCGAGAAGACCTGTCCCTTGCGGGTCGGGATCGTGGTGTTCTTGTCGATGATCTTGGTGGAAACGCCTCCCTGGGTTTCGACGCCGAGCGACAGCGGCGTAACGTCGAGGAGCAGGACGTCGTCGACCTCGCCCTTCAGCACGCCGCCCTGAATCGCGGCGCCGACGGCGACGACTTCGTCAGGGTTGACGCCCTTGTTAGGCAGCTTCCCGAAGATCTCCTGCACCTTCTCCTGGATGCGTGGCATTCGCGTCATCCCGCCGACCAGGATCACGTCGTCGATGGCTTCACGGCTCAGCTCGGCGTCCTCGATGGCGGTCTCGCACGGAGCCACGAGCCCCTCGATCAAGTCCGCCACCAACACTTCGAGTTTCTCGCGCGTCAGGGTCAGGTTGAGATGCTTGGGGCCCTCTTCGTCCGCGGCGATGAAGGGGAGATTCAGGTCGGTGGTTGTCGCCGACGACAGCTCGTGCTTGGCTCTTTCAGCAGCTTCCTTGAGTCGCTGCAACGCCATGCTGTCCTCGGACAGGTCGATTCCGTTTTCTTCCCGAAAGACATCGATCAGGTGGTCGACGATGCGTTCGTCGAAATCTTCACCGCCCAGATAGGTGTCGCCGTTCGTGCTCTTGACCTCGAAGACGCCATCTCCGATTTCGAGGATCGAGATATCGAAAGTGCCGCCGCCAAGGTCGAAGACCGCGATCGTCTTCTCGTCCTCTTCACCGATCCCGTACGCAAGCGCAGCCGCGGTGGGCTCGTTGATGATGCGCAGGACGTTCAATCCCGCGATCTTGCCGGCATCCTTGGTCGCCTGACGTTGCGCATCGTTGAAGTACGCCGGGACCGTGATGACGGCGTCGGTCACCGGCTCTCCGAGGAAGTCGGATGCGGTATCGCGCATGCGCGCAAGAATCGTCGCCGAGATCTCCTGCGGCGGGCAGAGCTTTCCTTCGACATCGACCCAGGCATCGCCGTTCTCGGCTTCCTTGATCTCGAACGGGGCAACGTCGTTGAAGCGCGTGATCTCTTCGGCATCGAAGCGCCGACCGATCAGGCGTTTCGTTGCGTAGATCGTCCGGGTCGGGTTGGTGACCGCCTGACGCTTCGCCACCTGACCCACGAGCTTCTCACCCCCGTCGGTGTACGCGACCATGGACGGCGTCGTGCGTGCACCTTCGGCGTTGGCGATGACCTCGGCGTCTCCGCCTTCCATGACCGAAACGCACGAGTTCGTGGTTCCCAGGTCGATTCCGATGACCTTGCCCATCGCTTCGCTGCCCCCTGACCGTCGGCCGGAGGCGCTTGCGGCGTCATCCAGCTAGTCGGCTTCGCCGTCTCCGGCACTTGCTTCGTCCGCCGCTTCCGGCGATGAATTTGCCGGTGCCTTGGACACCATGACGCGAGCCGGTCGAAGCAGGCGATCCCGCAGCAGGTATCCCTTCTGCAGCACCTGGACGACGGTTCCCGCCGGTCTTTCCGAATCCTCTACTTGCGCCATGGCTTCGTGGACGTTCGGATCGAACGGCCTTTCGGCCGCCTCGATCTCGTTCACCGAATGTTGGTTCAGGGTCCCGAGGAGGTCCCGTTGCACGAGTTCGACACCCTGCAACAGACCTTCCAAGTCCCCGCCATCACTCTGTGAAGCGTGATCGATGGCGCGCTCCAAGTTATCGACCGTTCCCAGGAGATCCTTGACGAGATTCTCATGGCCATAGTGAAGGGCGTCCTGGCGCTCCTTCAGTCCGCGCCGGCGGTGGTTCTCGAAGTCGGCCTGGAGCCGAACGAGGCGGTCCTGCAGGGCCTCGTTCTCGGCCTCGACTTCGACCAGACGGGTTCGGAGCGACTCCAGTTCTTCGCTCGTCACCTCGGCCGGCGCGCCGGAATGGGCTGCGGCTTGACGCTCGGCCGCGCGGGCCTCAACGGATTCCGTCGCTTCCCGAAGCGCGGCTTCGAGTTCCGGATCCATCGCGAGGGTGCCGCCTTCGGCCTCCTCGGGCGTTCCATCCTTCGGGTCGTCGGGCGTCGTCACGCGGGAAGCATTCCTGTGAGTAGCCGCGACATGTACCCGACGAGGGGTACGACGCGGGCAAAGTCCATTCGTCGGGGTCCGATCACGCCCAGCGCGCCGAGCGGCGCCTCCGGATCTCCGTACGGAGCCGCGACCAGCACGCAGTCGGCCAGCGCTGCGTCACCGCCGCCGTTTCCGAAGGCCACGCGAACGCCGGTTCCCGCCGCGACACGATCGACCCAGATCAAGAGGCGCTCTTTCTCCTCGACCGTCCGTAGCAGTGACCGAAGCCGTTCCGGATCCTGGAACTCGGGCTGTTCGAGCAGTACGAGCCGCGTCCCGAGAAACAGGTCCGCGACATCGGTCTGCGCATCGGGGCCAAGCGCGCGAGCCAGCAGTTCGTCAGCGTGCCCGCGAAGCGCGACCGCTTCACGAAACAGGCGCTCGCGCACTTCGGCCAGGCTCTGGCCACCCAACCGCTCATTGAGCGCCGCGGCCATGCGATCCAGTTCGATCTGGTCTCCCTGTCCGGGCTCCTCGAGAACGCGCTGGAACGCACGTCCGCCTTCGGAGACCAGAACGGCCATCACGCGCTCGCTGGATACGCGGACGAACGAGACGTGCCGTAGCACGAGGCGTTCGAGTCGCGGCGCACGCACGAAGCCAAGCTGATGGGTGCGCTCACTCAGCAACTGCGTCGCGGTTTCGGCCAGACCGATCTCGCGGCTCGACTCGAGTGAGTCCGCGAGTTCCTGCTTCTCGAAGGGACCGAGTTCTGTCGGCGGGAGCAGTTGGTCCACGAAGACGCGCATCCCGAGTTCGGTCGGGATCCGGCCGGCCGAGCGATGGGGCTTCCGGACGAGGCTCAGACGAGCGAGTTCGGCCAACGTGTTCCGCACACTCTGGGGCGAGAGCCGGACCGGGAGAATCGCCGCAATCGTCTCCGACGAGACCGGCGCGCCACCACCGACCCAGGAAGACACGACGGCGTGCAGGACCTGGCCCTGGCGATCACTCAGCACCTGGCGCGAGACTTCGAATTCGTCGGAGGTGAGCATGGCCATGATGGCGTTCCCGCGGTCGACGGGCAGGGGCGCTGCACGCGCTCGCGCCAATCGAACCGATTCTGAGGGGTACCAGAGCGGCCGGGGCGGCGTCAATTCAGCCCTCGACGAAGACTTCGAAGACGGCGTCTGCAAGCAGCCAGCCCCGGTGCGTCAGTGCCAGATCGCCGCCCGCGCTCTCGGCCAGCAGGTCGCCCCGGACGAGTCGGTCGATCTCGGCCCCGTACCCGCTTCGTGGCGGCTGGCCCCATTCCCGGATGAAGGCTTCGGCTGACAAGCCTTCCCTGCGCCGCAGTGCCAGGAACATCGACTCCGAACGGGCTGCCCCTTCGGAAAGCCCGCCTGGATCCGGCGGGGACGCGCCCTCGCCCGCTCGGATTCGGGCCCCCCAGCGCTCGAAGTCGCGCTCGTTCGCCGGTCGCGCACCGTGCGGTCCGGCCACCGACGGCGGCAGATACGACACCGCGCCGACGCCCAGGCCCAGGACCGCGTGCCGCTCCCAGTAGCGGCGGTTGTGATGGGCTTGCTCGCCCGGGCGGGCATAGTTCGAGACCTCGTAGCGCCGGAGGCCGGCCGCTTGCAGCGCAGCCTCGACCGCCTCCATCATGTCGGCGACAGCATCGTCCTCGGGCATCTCGACGCGACCGCGCTCGACCGCGCTGAACAGGGGCGTACCCGGCTCGACGGTCAACGCGTAGGCCGAAACGTGCCCCGGTCCGTAGGCAAGGGCCGCGGCAACGTCGGCCTCTACCGCCGCGAGGTCCTGGCCAGGGACCCCGAAGATCAGGTCGAGCGAGATCCGTTCGAAGCCCGCGGCCCTGGATGCCTCCAGCGTCTTGCGGCCCTCGATGCCGGCGTGGGCACGACCGAGACGTTTCAGCGTCCGGTCGTCGAAGGACTGGATTCCGATCGAGAGGCGATCGATTCCGGCGTCGCGGAAGCCGCTCAGCCGCTCGCGTTCGACGGTGCTCGGATTGACCTCGAGCGTGCTCTCGTCCGGGTTGCCCGGGAACGTCTGACGAACGGCATTCACCAGGCGCGCGATCGACTCGGGCGCGAACAGCGAAGGCGTCCCGCCCCCAAAATACAGGGTCGCGAGTTCGCGACCCGCGAAGACGGGAGCCCGTGCCACGAGTTCAGCCTCGATCGCGCTCACGGTGCCGCTCTCGCGGCCGCCCGGCAGCCCGGCCACCACGGCGAAGTCGCAGTAGGGACAGATCCGCTCACAAAACGGGAGGTGGAGATACACGCCCAACCGGCGGTCGTCCGGGGCGTTGTCGGAGAGGGCAGCGGGGATAGGGGCCTCCGGTGCAGGGCGGTGCTCCTGAGGAGGTCGCCCGGACGGCGCCGGTCCGCAACCTCCGCGAGAGGTTCGCTACGCTCGCGCCCGTGGACGCAGACGTGCGGGTCGAACAACTGCCGAACGGCCTGACCGTGCTGCTGCGCGAGACCCGTCTTGCGCCCGTCGCCGAGGTCCAGATCTGGGCCGATGTCGGATCCGCCGACGAACTGGATCACGAGCGCGGGCTCGCCCACTTCCACGAGCACATGCTGTTCAAGGGCACCGAGCGACGCGGTGTCGGCGAGATTGCCGGCGCGATCGAAGGCGCGGGCGGCCGGATCAACGCCTTCACGTCGTTCGACGTGACGTGTTACCACGCGACAGTGCCTTCGGATGTCGTCGGTCTCGGTCTCGACGTTCTGTCGGATGCCGTGCGCGCCTCCATCTTCGATCCGGACGAAGTCGCGCGCGAAGTCGGCGTGGTCCTCGAGGAGATCTCGCGCTCCGAAGACGACCCGCATCACGTGCTCTCGGACGCCCTCTTTGCGGCCGTCTATCGCGCCCACCCGTACGGCTTGCCGATTCTGGGCACCGCCGAGAGTGTGTCCTCGTTTACCCGCGAACGCGTGCGGGCCTTCTACGAGAAGTGGTATACGGCGCGCAACCTCGTGGTGGTCGCGACCGGAGACATCGACGGCGACGCGGTTCTTGAGCAGGTGCACACGATCTTTGGCGATGCTCCGGCCGGCGAGGCGATCCGGCAGCGACCGGTCGAACCCCGCCAGGCGGAAATGCGCACCGCACTGGAGGCGCGACCCTTCGAACGCGCCTGTGTCGATGCTTCGTGGCCCGTCGTCCCCTTCCAACATCTGGACTCGGCACCGCTCGATCTGCTCGCGTTCATCCTGGGCGAAGGCGACAGCTCCCGCCTGGTTCGCCGCGTGAAGGAAGAATCGGGACTCGTCGATCGTATCGACGCCTCGTGCTACACGCCGCGCGACCCCGGGCTGTTCGGCGTCACCCTCGACGGCGAAACCGATGATGTCTGCGCCGCCCTCGAACACGTGATCCGCGAGACCGAGCGCGTGCGGCGCGAACTGGTCACCGAAGAAGAACTCGAGAAGGCGCGACGCAACTTCCTGGCCAGCAAGGCATGGGAGCGCGAGAGCGTTTCCGGCATGGCACGCAAGCTCGGCTCAGGGCACCTGCTGACGGGCGATCCGATGTACGAGGAGATCTACCTCGAACAGGTTCGCAACACGACGCGGGAAGACCTGCTGCGCGTGGCCGAGAGCTGGCTCGCACCCGAACACCTGACCGTGGCTGCGGTCCTCCCGGAGGCCGAGGCATCGGGAATCACTCACGAGACGATCGCTGCGGCGGTCGAGAGCGGTGTCGCGTCGACACAGCGCCGCTTCACGGCTCCGCGGCGCGCGGCACCGTCTGAGGCCCTCCAAAGCTATGTGCTGGACAACGGCGCCCAGCTCCACGTCCTGCCACGGCGCGACGTCCCCGTGATCGCGGCGCGCGCCGCATTGCTCGGCGGGCAACTCGTCGAACAAGAGTCGGACGCCGGAATCACGGCCTTCCTCGCATCGATGTGGCTCCGCGGCACCGAGTCGCGGTCGTCTGCCGAGTTCGCGAATCGCATCGAATCACTGGCTTCCGACGTAGACGGCTTTTCGGGCCGGAACAGTTGTGGCGTGACGCTCGACTGCACCACCGAGCAGTTCGAGCCCGTGCTCGAACTCTTTGCCGAAGCCCTGACGTGCCCCGCATTCGCCGAAGATGAAATCGAGCGCGAGCGCCGTGACACGCTCGCAGCCCTGGCTCGTCGCGAGGACCGGTTGTCGGCCCGCGTGTTCGACCTCTTCTCGAAAGCGCACTACGCATCGCACCCCTACCGGCTACCGATCGTGGGCACGACCGAGAACGTCACCCGTTTCGACCGCGACGCGCTGATCGCACACCAGGCTCGATTGGTGCAGGCCAACAACCTCGTCGTCACTGTCGTCGGCGATGTCGACCCCGACGAAGCGGCCGCCGCGGTGTCCCAGCAACTCGCGGCACTCCCCGGCGGAGCCCGCATCGAAGACCAGCTCGCCCCCGACGAAGCGGCCCCGACCGAACGGCGCGAGAGCATCGAACGCAAGGACCGCTCGCAGGCGCATCTCGTGCTGGGCTTCCGTGGCGTCACGCTGCGTGATCCCGACCGCGATGTTCTCGAAGTGCTGTCCCAGGTACTCGCCGGCCAGGGCGGACGACTCTTCCTGGAACTGCGCGACCGGAGGAGCCTCGCCTACACGGTGAGCGCAATGAACGTCGAGGGCCTCGCGCCCGGGTTCTTCGCCGTCTACATGGGAACTTCGCCCGAGCGCTACGACGAGGCGTTGACGGGGATTCGCGACGAACTCGCGCGGGTCGTCGACCAGGCGCCGGTCGCCGAAGAACTCGACCGCGCGCGCCGCTACCTGATCGGCAACCACGCGATCGACCAACAACGCAGCTCGGGCCGCGCGCTGCAGATCGCCCTGGATGCGCGCTACGGACTCGGCCCGATGGCGGACGCCGGGTATCCGGCGCGGATCGCGGCCGTGACGGCCGACGACGTCCTACGGGTGGCGCAGCGCATCCTGGTCCCCGAGCACGCCACGCTGGCCGCAATACGACCCTAGGGCGTCAGTAGCCCTTGGCCAGTCCGTCTCGGCGCGGGTCGGGCGCGCCTCGCAACTCGCCCGTTTCCGGATCGACCGCGATCGCCTGGACCCCGGTGGTGATCTCATCGACGCGCTTCACCTCGTGTCCGCGGGCTTCGAGCGCCATCTGCACATCCGCAGGATGTGCCCCTTCGAGCTGGATGCGATCCGGACGCCATTGATGATGGAAGCGCGGGAAGGACACCGCTTCGGCGACGTCCATGTCCCAATCGAAGTGGTGGAGCAACGTCAGCAGTACCGACGTGATGATGCGCGGCCCGCCATTGCTTCCGGCGACGAAGCGCAGCCTCCCGTCCTGCAACACGATGGTGGGCGACATACTCGACAGTGGGCGCTTGCCGGGCTCGACCAGGTTGGCGCTGTCGCGACGTCCTTGGAGGCCGTACAGGTTCGTCCCCTCCGGGTCTGTCACGAAGTCGTCCATCTCGTTGTTCAGCAGGATTCCCCAGCCCGGGACGGTGACGAATGAGCCGAAGGGGCCGTTGATCGTTCCCGTGAACGCGACCGCGTTTCCGGCGGCGTCAGCGACCGAGAGGTGCGCGGTTCCCTTGTCGTCGACGGCATAGCCGGGCCCTTCGACGGCTCCCGCTCGCTCGCCGATCCTGGAGCGAAGCTCCTTGGCGTGCGCCTTGCTGATGAGTCGCGCAACCGGGATCTCGGCGAAGTCCGGGTCACCAAGGTGGACGGCGCGATCGGCAAATGCCCATTTCAGGGCTTCGGCAATGAGGTGGATACTGGCGGATGAGCCAGCCCCGGACGCGGCAAGATCATCTGCCTCGATGATGTTGAGGACCTCCAGCATCGTCACCCCGCCGGACGACGGCGGCGGGAACGTGAGCAGTTCGAGGCCCCGGTACGTGCCACGCACGGGCTCGCGTAGGCGTGGTTGATAGGCGGCAAGATCGGCCGTTGTCAGGATGCCTCCGTTCGCCTGCGTAGCCGCGACGATGGCCTCAGCGATCTCGCCCTCATAGAAGGCGCGCGGGCCGTCCTGCGCGATCTTTCGCAAGGTCCGGGCGAGTTCGGGCTGTCGTTTGCGGGTCGAAGCCGTCGTCCCAGGAGGAAACTGGATGCGCGCGGTCTCGGGGAAGCGCGCGACGAACTCGGGCCGCTGCACGAATCCGAGGAAGCGCGCCTGATAGGCCCCGAAGACGACCCCGTCTTCGGCCGCTCGGATCGCGGGCGCCAGCACCTGGGCCAACGAGAGCGTCCCATACTCTTCCACCGCAAGCGCGAGCCCGGCGACCATTCCAGGGGTCCCGATGGCCAGGCCGCCTAGCGTCGAAGCGCGCGGCGGAAGACCTTCGCGCGTGTAGAGGTCGACCGTTGCTGCTGCGGGCGCTGTCTCGCGTGCGTCGAGAGCCACCGCACGGCCATCGGCCAGGCGGATCAGCAAGAAGCCGCCGCCGCCGATTCCGGTCGACTGCGGCTGCGCCACTCCGAGCGCGAATGCGGCCGCGACTGCGGCATCGACCGCATTGCCGCCCGCTTCGAGCATTTCGATCCCGGCTTCGGTGGCGACGGCATGGGGGCTGACCACCATGGCCCGTTCGCCGCGCGCCGGCTCGGGCGCTGCCGCGTACGCGGGCATCAGCGCGCCCGACGCGAAGAGGCAGACAGCGATGAGGCAGGTCTTCGGCGCGAGGACCGAATTCGGCGCGAGGACCGAAATCAGCGAGCGGATCGATTCCATGGCGCGAACGTAGCCGAAACGCAGAAACGGTCCGTCGAGAGCAACCCGACGGACCGTTCTACGAAATGAACCGGGGCCCCGCGCACGGCGGACCCGGTGTGCGGCGGTGCTAGCGCCGGGCGCGACGGCGCATGGCTGCCAGCGCGCCAACACCGAGCAGCATCGCCATCGTCGGCTCGGGCACACTGATCAGCCCATCGTCGTTGAGCAGGACGCCCACGCGAATGTCGCCGGCTTGGATCGCGGCAACAAGATCGGCTGACGTGCCGAAGTTCGACACGTCGAGGATGAGTTCAACGCTTTCACCGGCGCTGACGTACTCCTGGGCTCCGAGCCCCGTGCCAGTCGTGGAGACCACGATCGGCCAGGTGAACGCGCCACCGCCGGGCAAGACCGCCGGACGGCCGCCGAGCGCACCTGCGGCGAAGTCGACATCGGGCGTGCTCGTCACGCTCGCGATGCCGGCGATCAGGGACGACGCACTGACGTAGAGCGCCTCGATGTCGGAAGACGACGAGAGATTACTCACGACGATCGACACCTGAGCGCCACCCAGATCGGTGACATCCAGCTGGATCTCGGCCTCACCGGCCGGACAGGCGTTGAATCCGGTCGTACATGAAAGGGGGATCGTGGTGGCCACTGCGGGCGCAGCGAACAACACCAAAGACACAATCAACATCAACGGACGAAACATGGAAGAACCTCGTTCCAAAATACCTAGTGCGGGTACGTGGAACGGGCCTCTGGATTGTGTCAACGGCGGCGGGTATTTCTGCAAACCTGAAACACACGCGATTCCGGTGACTTGCGTCACGGTTCCGCGCCTATTTGAGGCGAACCCGGTTCAGGTCAGGGGTCGGAAGCCCACGGCCCGGCGGGACCAGAGCCGCTGCGCGTGGCGCAATGCCGTCTCGCGGGCCGTGCTGGCCTGCGCGGGCGTCGGCAGCTAGATTCCGCCTCCCGCGTGGCCCGGTAGCTCAGTTGGTAGAGCATCGCACTGAAAATGCGGGTGTCGGCAGTTCGAATCTGCCCTGGGCCACCACCTTCTGCAGCGCCGATGTCCTCGGAATCGCTTGCTGTTTCGGCCGAGCGGTCGTCGAGAGCTTGGTCGGCAGGCGCTTCCGGCCTCAGGGCTCGGCGTCCGCTACCGCAGCGCTCCCCAGCACGGCAAAGAGCGAAGCGCGCTCGTCGGTCCAGAGACGGGGGGCGATGCCGTCGAGGGTCGCCGCCCGCGCGATCTCCGGCGCCGCCAGCGTCCGTGCCTCCCTCGAGAGGAGGACCCAGACAGAGTCGAAGATCCAGGGGCGCTCCGGGTGGCCGCCGTTCACGAGGACGCGTGCGGCGAGCCCGTGCTCGTCGGCCATGGCGCGCATAACAGGCCGGAGGTCCAGGTGTCGGTTCGAGATGTGAACCGCGAGCAGCCCGTCAGGGCGGAGGTGGCGCAGGTGCGTGTCGAACGCCTCGTGCGTAAGCAGGTGGACCGGGATCGCGTCGCTCGTGAACGCATCGAGGACGAGGAGGTCGTATGCCCGATCCTCCTCGGTTTCCAGGGCCAGGCGCGCGTCGCCGAGGACAATGTCAACCTGCGCGGCCGAGTCCGTTAGGTACGTGAAGCGGTCCTGCGCGACGTGGAGGACCCGCGGGTCGATCTCGTAGAAGCGGAAGCGGTCCCCCTCTTCACCGTAGGCCGCAAGCGTCCCCACGCCGAGGCCGACCACGCCAACGTGGATCGCGCCGCCCGCGCGAAGCTTGCGCATCGCCTGCAGGGCCCTGCCGACGCCCGTCTCCTTGGCGTAGTAGCCCGTCGCGAGCGTTCTCTGCCTCCCCGCCAGCTGGAGTCCGTGCTGGGTGTTCCCGCTCCACAGCACCCTGGCCGGAGGCGCTCCGTCGAGATCGCGCACGTAGAGCCCGCCGTGAAAATCGCGGGAAGCGTAGGAGAACGCGGGATGCCAGGCGGCGGCCTCCACCGTCGCCCGTCCGAGCCCGATAAAAGAGACGAGGAGACAGAGCCACGCGATCCTGGGACGCCCGCGATGGAGAGGCGACTCCTTGTCGAGGTAGAGCGCGACGAGTACGAGGACCCCGGCCGCGAGGATGCCCAGCGGCAACTCCTCGTAGTAGACGAACACGCTCGGCGCGACGAGGGTCACAAGGATCCCGCCAAGCGCACCGCCCACGGCGATCACGAGGTAAAACGCGGTCAGGTGCCGCGGATGTGGGCGCATCCTGTAGAGTTCGCCGTGACATAGCATGCAGACGACGAAGAGGAGGAACGCGTAGCCAACGATCGAAAGCGCGATCGGCACGGTCTCCGACGCGAGGGTGTCGTACCCGCCCATCCAGAGCAGCAGCGCCGCCCCAAACAGGGGCCGTACGTACCAGCGCGGGCTGTCGAAGCACAGGACGAAGGAGAGGAGATAAATCGCGAGCGGCAGGACCCAGAGGAACGGTACGACCGCCAGTTCCTCGGAGACCTTGTTCGTCACCGCCAGCAGCATCGCTGACGCGACGGTGGGGAAGGCAAGCCAGAGGACGTAGTTGGCGAGCGAAGGCCGGGCGACGGTTTCTTGTTCGCCCTCCCCGGCCGGACCGGCAGGGCTTTCGCACGCGGTCGCCCGCAAGACCCCAAGAGCGCACGCTCCGCAGAGGACGGCGAACCCTGCCATCCCCGCGGACCATGCCAATGCCTGGGCGTGGCGCGAGAGCAGGGGTTCGATCGCGAATGGATAGGCGAGCAGCGCCGCCAGGGAGCCCACGTTCGAGAGGGCGTAGAGTCGGTAGGGCGGCGCGTTTCCGTGCCGGACGCTGAACCAGCGCTGGAGCAGCGGCCCAGTCGAGGCCAGGACGAAGTAGCTCGGCCCGATGCTCACCGCGAGGAGCGCGAGGATGCGCGGCACGGGCGCGTCACCGGGGGCGGGCTTCCACGCCTCCGCCGGTTCGATCGGCAGCGAGAGCAGGGCCAGCCCGAGGAGGACGAGGTGCAGCCCCGCCTGGGCGCGCAGGCTGAGAAGCCGCGTCGTCCCGTGCGCGTAGGCGTACCCCGCGAGGAGCAGCAGCTGGAAGAACAGCATGCACGCGGTCCAGACGCCCGGCGACCCCCCGAACCACGGCAGGAGGTAGCGCCCGATCAGCGGCTGGATCAGAAAGAGAAGGAGCGCGCTGCTGAAGATCGTGGACGCGGTGACGGCCATGGGTTCCCGTCGCGGCGCCGGAACCGGGGCACGCGTGCTGCGAGTCTATCGCGGAGCGGGCCGGACTCAGCGAGCGTCGCGCCGTCCGCGAAGGGCCGATATGCCGTAACCGGTAAGACCGAGCAGGACGAGTGCGGCGGTCCCGGGCTCGGGCACGACGGTGAGGATGCCGGAGATGCCGTAGAGAAAGTGAGGTTCGGTCTGAACGCCGGTACCTGTGTCGATCCAAAAGGCGTTCGGTGTCTTCGATACTGCCGTTCCCCCTATGGTCGGCGTCGCCGTTCCAAGCGGCGAGGCTGCGGTCCCGTCTCCGCCCGTCCCGGTCCAGATGGCTCTGCCGAGGGTCTTGTTAGTGTTGAAAAGACCGTTCTCGTTGAAGACGCGTACCGTGAGGTTCAGGCCGTCCCAGATGTCGGCGTTGTCGGTGAAGACGAGGGAGGGGCTGGTCTTGCCGCCTGTCGCATAAATAGGCACACCCGCGGCTGAAACGGGGTTGGTGTTCGTGTTGTCCCGCGCATCGATCGTCGCCGTCGAGGCGATCGCGGTCCAGGTCGTCCCGAGCGCGGCGAGCTCAGGGACCGCGGCCGCTAGGGCGGCTACGAAGGCGTTGTAGTCCGCAATGTCCGTGGACGTCGCGTCCCGGACCGTCGATGACTCGAAAATCAGGCGATACTGATCCCCGGGATTCAGGCCGGTCGGCACAGTCAGGGGCACGGCCCAGGCGCCCCCGGCCCAAGCAACGAATCCGATCAAGGCAGCGATGAAAGGAACTCGCAACACAGTGGCCTCCTTGGAACGTAGATCCAGCGACGGAAGCCCCGCACGCGCGAGTCTCCCCTTCTCGGCTTCGGTTGTTGCAAACGCTGCGCCAGCCTGCCGTTCGGGGTCTTAGCCTAGGTCCTTGAGCCCATGGACTCGCGTGAAAGCTAGGCAGAACAGGGAGTTGCAGGATCCGGACAGTCGGCCGACCGGAGTTTCCACGGAAAACACATCTCGATGAATGGGAACATGTTTTCCGTTTCTGACCCCGGCATCTGGACCTTCGGAGCTGACAGCGACGCCCGCGCTCACACCGACGAGCCTGGCTGCATGCGCGATGGTGGGGCCGCATAGGACCGTCGGGCCGTCACGGGTGCCTCTGCGTGCGGTCTATTGCCGCCCCCTGCATGCCCGGAGCCGCAACTACGCGGAATCCCTCACCCCCTCTTGCGACTGAAAATGCGGGTGTCGGCAGTTCGAATCTGCCCTGGGCCACCACCTTCGAATCGCTTTGGACTTCCTAGCCGCCGGGTACGGCGTCGCGGGTCCAGCGATCCTCGACGATCTCGCGGACCAGATCGTCCATGAGATCGAGCACGACCGCGATCCGCGGAACGTGGCGAAGCGCCTTGTGGACGACCAGGTACCAGTGCATGTCGGGCAACGCGACCGACAGGTTCTCGAGGGGAACCAGTCCTGCCGCCCGCCCCTGGGGTCCGGGCAGGAGCATGGCGCCGAGGCCCGCCACGGCGGCGGCCCGCATGGCGAGGAAGTTATTCGATATGAATGCGGGCGGGCGATCGCCGCGTTGCTCCTCCACCCACTGGGCCATGGGAATGTGGAGGAGCTCCGAGCTGTACTGGATCCAGTCGAGTTCGCCCGTGGAGAGAGGGCCCGATCCACTCCGCCTGCGCGAAAGCCCGTCCCGGTAGCCGGGGCTCACGAATGCACCGAGTGGAACCGCAGGCAAGCGACGGAAGACGAGATCGCCCTGACTGGGCGGCAGTGCCCGGACCGCGATCTCGGCCTCGCGGCGTGCGATGTCCACATAACGATTGTCGGCGAGGATCTCGAGGCGGAGGTCCGGGGCCAGGGTCTGGAGCCGAAGCGCCGCGGCCGGCGCGAGGTCGATCGCGATCCCGGGCGGAAGGGCCAGACGGACGACTCCGGCGGGACGTACCTCGAGGCCGGCGAGTGCTGCGTTCGCCTGCTCGGCGTGGGAGGCCATGGCCTCGGCGTGCGGTCGCAGCGCAACCGCGGCCTCGGTCGGCGAGAGGCCGCCGCGGCTCCGGTCGAATAGAACGTGGCCAACGTGTTCCTCGAGCGCGGCAATGCGTCGCGACATCGTCGCTTGCGCGACGCTCAGCTGCGCGGCCCCACCCGACAGGGTCCCCGCCTCGAGCGCCGCCAGGAAGAAACGAAGGTCACTCCATTCGATGGCGGCCATCCGGGGATCATATCCGAATTGGCGATCATATCCGAATCCGGATGGATAGGATCTACTATTGGACATTGGATATCGAATTCGGATGGTCGATCCTGGGGCTCAACCATTGGAGGCCTTCATGAAACTCACTCGTCCGTTCACTCTCCGTCACCTTCTCATCCTCGTCGCCGCGCTCGTGTGGACCGGCGCATGTGCCGTTGTCGATCACCCGACGACGCCGCATCGCGCGCTGGCGCCCAGCGTCTCGAGCTGGAGCGAGGTGTTTGCTCGTCCGCCCGTCATCGAGCACGAGGCCATCGTCTCGGCGCGCTGGAACGTGCCGCTCAGCGGGATGCTCGATCTCGACGATCCGCGCGCGAAGGCCGCGGGAAAGACCGACGCACCCACCGAGATCGTCCTGCCCGTGCATGTGCTCCGGCACCCGGAGCACGGTGTGTTCATCATCGACACTGGGGTGACCAACCCCGTGGTCTCATTCGGACTGGCCGAACTCGCCTTCGATTACCCGATCGAGATCGTGGATCCGATCGAGTCGATCCTGGCGCGGGAGACGCTGCCGTTTGGGGGCGCGCTGCTCACCCACTTCCACCTCGACCACGTGCTTGGACTTCCGGGGCTGCCGGATGGAGCGCCGATCTACATCGGTCCAGGCGAGATGGCGGCGAGGAGCCTCCAGAATGCGGCCACCCGCTCGATCTTCTCCGAGGTCGTCTCCGGCCACGGCCCGTTCCGCGAGTGGCAGCGTGGGTCGGCGGTTCGGATCGGCCCGATCGAAGCCGCGGTCGATGTATTTGGTGACGGGTCCCTGTGGGCCCTGTTCATGCCCGGCCATACAGCCGGCAGCATGGCATTCGTGGCGCACACGACATCGGGGCCGAAAATGTTCGCGGGCGATACCAGCCACACGAGATGGGGCTTCGAGAATGGCGTGACGCCGGGGACCTACTCGGCCGACCGCGCGGAGAATGCCGAAAGCCTCCTGCAGTTGAAGGCCCTCGAGGCAGCGGTTCCGGAGATCGAGGTCTTTCCCGGCCACGAGCTGTAAGGCGGCGGGACGAAGGAGCCACCCAGGGCCCGTTCGCGAAAGAGCGCCGCCGCCATGGTGCGGTTGTCAGCGGGCGATCGAAGTCCGCCTTCCGGCGAGCCACACCGTCGCGCCGGCGAGCAGCAGGAAGGTCGTCGTGGGTTCGGGAACGGATGACACCGTCCAGACGCCGTACACGATTCGGACAAGAGACACCGTACTCACGCCAGTATCCGCGGACGACGTCACGACGCTGTCGGCAGTCGCGCCCCCGTTGTTGATGACCCGGGCGTACAGCACGTCGCTGCCGCTGAGACCGTAGGGCGTCCAGACGTTGCAGCGACTGCTATCGGTGCAACCCGTCGTGAGCTCGGGAGCCGAGTCGAAGTTGAACG
>JAJDAQ010000025.1 GCA_029261815.1 Deltaproteobacteria bacterium | reverse complement strand
GACCCCGCGACCGCCCACGCGATCCGCGCGACACGAAACGTTGGAATCCTGCTCATCGGGTGCGCCGGGCGCGTCCGACCGCACCTTCACGGGGCGTGTGTAGGTGCCGGAATCGAGTTGCCCGCGTTCTGTCGCCACGTTGTCGCGGCGCCGGACGCGTTCTTCGTCCTGCCCGAAGTCGCCATGGGGCTCGTGCCGGGTGCGGGCGGGACCGCGAGCCTGCCGCGCCGGATCGGTCGGCAGCGAACCGCGTGGATGGCGCTCACGGGCGAGCGCGTTTCGGCCGAAGTCGCGCTCGCGTGGGGCCTGGTCGACGAGATCCTTCCGCGGTGAGCGCGGGGGCCTACGCGCGCGCCATCGCTGCCGAGTGCGGCGCCGAACTCTCTGCAGGGTTCACGGACCACGGAGACGAGCCGCCGGAAGTAACATGGGCACGGTCTGGGGCGTTGGCCCTTTGCGGACCCGCCGACGGCGCGCCCTTGCTCCCGGACGCGCCGCTTCCGGGTTGCGCGCGCGGCGTCGGCCTCGCGCTGGCCGACCTTCTCGGGAGCCGCGCGTTCGGAACCCTGGACGCGCCAGCATTGCTAGGCGAGCGCGCGGCACTGGGTGGCTTGTCCCGGCAAGGGCAGGCCTCGGCCGGCGGTTCGACCCGACTCCTATGTGCGAAGGACGGCTGGTTCGTGGTCGGGCTGCCGCGGGGTTTCGAGGATGTCTCGTTGCTGCCCGCGTGGCTCGGTATCGAAGCAAGGACTGATGAGTGGGTGGCCATCGAGGCGGAGGCTCGCTCGAGACCTCGGCGCGACATCGTCGACCGCGCACGCCTGCTGGGGTTGCCGGCGGCCTCGGTCGGCGAGGCAGATGCGGTTCCACCGTGGCTCGTGGGTTCCGTGTGCGGCGCACCCGCCGGCCCGCGTTCGCCGGTCGGTGTCCGGGTCGCCGACCTGACGTCGCTTTGGGCGGGGCCGCTCACGGGTCAGTTGCTGGCATCGGCTGGTGCGAAAGTGACCAAGCTGGAATCCCCCCAACGGAGAGACGGTGCGCGGGTCGGGTCTCCGGAATTGTTCGCCTTGTTGAACGGGATGAAGCGCCACGAGGCCGTCGCGTTCTCGAGTGGCGCCGCCGGTGCCGAACTCCGGTCTGCGCTCGACCGGGCCGACGTGGTTCTCGAAGCGTCGCGCCCCCGCGCACTCGCGCAGTTGGGGATCGACGCTGCATCCTGGGTGGCGGCGCAACCGGGGAGGGTGTGGTGTTCCATCACGGGCTACGGACGGCGCGCGCCGGGAGCGCATTGGGTCGCGCTGGGCGATGACGCCGCGGTCGCGGGGGGCGCGGTGGTGCATCCACCGGATGGCGGCGCCCCGTGCTTCGTGGCCGACGCTGTCGCCGACCCGCTGACGGGCTTGCACGCAACGCTCGCAGTGGCGGCTGCCTTGGCACGCGGGGGCGGCGAACTACTCGATGTCTCGCTGGCCGGCGTCGTGGCACGTGGAGTCACGGAGACGGCAGCGACGGACGCCAGGCTCGTCCGGGAAGGTGCCGGATGGACCGTCGAGCACGCGGCGGGTCGGACGGCCGTGGCGTCGCCGCGCGCGCGGCGACGTTAGTCCTCGATGACGTAGCCGAGCGCTTTCAGGATGCCGAGCTTCTGGTCATCGAGTTCGACCGCCTCCGGCGACACGCCCCAACTCGCCGGTTCCCGATCGAGGTAGGCCTGTGCCATTTCGAGGAAAGCGTCGACTTCCTCGGTCTCTTCGCTGGCCACGTTGACCTGCTCGCCCATGTCGGAGTCGAGGTCATAGAGCTCAATGATGGGGCGGGGCTTCCAGTTTCTCCACCAGACGAACTTCTGGTCGTCCGTGCGAATCGCAACGATGGGCTCTTCATCTTCAGCTCGGGCCCATGCGCGTTCGAGGTGTGCGTAAGCCGGGCCCGGGTTGGGGTCGGGTTCGCCCATCAGCAAGGGGACCAGGGAGCGACCATCGGTCTCGTCGACCGGGGCCAGCCCCGCGAGTTCCAGAATCGTGGGCATCAGGTCGATATTCTCGGTCACGTCGGTGATGACCAGCGGCTCGTCGAGGAACCAGGGCAGCGCGATGATCACGGGCGTCCGGATCGTCTCTCCATAGAGGTCCTTGGCATGGCCTTCGTTTCCGTGCTCGCGGAAGGCCTCGCCGTGATCGGATGCGATGACGAGCAGCGTGTTGTCCATCAGCTCGAGTTCCTCGAGCTTGGCCACCAGGTACTCGACGTTCCGGTCGGTCCAGTGGATCGCGTTGTCGTACGCGTCCTTGTACTCGACCCCGAACAGGGCAGACTCGGCCTCATAGGCAAACTGGTGCACGTCCATGTAGTGGACGTAGAGAAAGAACGGCTCGTCCTTGTACAGCTCCATGAACTGCGCGGCCGACGTCGTGAGGTCCCAGTCGTTGCCGACGAGGCTATGCGGCGAGTTCTGCGCTCGCTGGACCGCTGCCTGGGTCTGAGCTGTCTGGGGCCGGACGTACTTCTCGAAGCCCTGCTGGAAGCCGAATTCGTGCGCCACCCAGCCGTTGCGGTAGAGCCCGGTCGTCCGATAGCCGGCATCGCGGAAGATCTCCGCCGGCAGCGTCGCGGCTTCCGGGATCGCGTGCTGGTAGTTGAGCACTTCGTTCGACACCGGGTACGTCCCTGTCCAAAGGGATGCCATCGAGGTCTTGGTCCAGGTCGACTGCGCGACGTGGTTGCGTAACACGATGCCTGTTTCGGCGAGCCGATTCATGACCGGGCTGGTCTCGCGCTCGTAGCCGTAGGGCTGAAGATGGTCGGCGCGAAGCGTGTCGATCAGGACGAAGACCACGTTGAGGTCCTCCATCTCCTGGATCTCCCGGAGGTCTTCGATGTCGCCGAATGAGCGCGCCGGAAGCTGCACCTGAAGTTGCGTCGCGACGTAGCCCACGACCAGGAGGATGGCGGCGCCGTAGTAGAACCAGCTCGAATCGAGGAGCTTCTTGATCATGATCTTCCCATGCAGACTTGGAGGGGTCAGAAGCGGAGCTGGCACCCTAGCGAACCCGATGCCGTCTCACGGCCCTCCATCGGCGAATCGGCGACGGGACCGAAGTCTCGAATGGAGGACGCGGCCGGGGCCCCAAAAGAAAGCGGCCCCGTCTCCGAGGAGACGGGGCCGCAGGCTCTAGGCCGAGCCAGTTCGTCTAGGACGAACTAGGCGCGACGGCGACCGATGGCCACGAGGCCCACGACACCAGCGCCGAGCAGGGCGAGGGTGCCCGGCTCCGGAACGATCTGGATCGTCAGGACCGAGTAGCCCGCGCGGAGGTCCGCACCGGTGCCCGGGATCTTGATCGTGACCGGGGCCACGAGAGTCACGGACGTACCGTTGAAGGCGACGCCCGTGGCGGTGCCCGCGGTCACGAACGGGTTGGCGATCGGCGCGCCCGTGTTGGTGGCGCCCGCGTTGCCGTCGTTGTACGTGATGGAACCCGTGGTCCAGCCCGTGCCCGTGACGGTGACCGTCACGGCGTTCGGGAGGATCGCGGCCATCGTCGTGGCGGTGAAGTTCGACACGCCCACGTTGACCGGGAGCACGAGGCTACCGGCCGGCGAGGTCGGGGGCAGGCCAACGAGGCCCAGGAGGACCGTGATCAGCGAACCGGTACCGATCGAACCACCGAAGCCACCAGCCGGCGCGCCGCCAGCACCAACGGTGCCCGCGAGCGAAGCCTGGTTGACGATCTGGCCGATGATGTAGATCGAGTACGGGGTCGGGGGCAGCGGGACCGTGCCGCCGGCGTTCGTGGCGCTCGGCGTGAACGCGTTCACGACGAAGACCGAAGCCGGGAGGCTGATCGAGCTACCGGTGACCGAGGCGATCCCCGAAGCGACCAACGGGGTCACCGAGGTGGGAACACCAGAAACGCCACCACCGGTAAAGGTGCTGAGTGTGGCTGTGAAAGCTGTCGGGGCCGCGAACGCCGGTGCGGACAACACCAAGGCGCCAATGGCGGCAACGACGAGCGAAGTAATGCGGCTGCGCATCATGTCGAAGTTCTCCAAAAATTCTTGAAATCCCCTTCCCGCTGCATCTGCCGAGGCACCCTGCTCCGGATTCCGTCGCGAGAAGTTGGTCAGCCATATAGCAGCATTCGTGCCAACTGGGCCGGGTTCCCCACAAGCGGGTCAAGTGACGGGAAACGTTGGAGAAAACGAAATGTTGCCGATTCGTTGCCGGGGACTGAATCGGATTCCATGGAAGGGAAATGCCCATATCCAATGGAAAAACGGAAAAACTTTACCCATCGACCAGGTCGTGCGTCCCGTCCCGACGCCCCCAAAAGAAAGCGGCCCCGTCTCCGAGGAGACGGGGCCGCAGGCTCTAGGCCGAGCCAGTTCGTCTAGGACGAACTAGGCGCGACGGCGACCGATGGCCACGAGGCCCACGACACCAGCGCCCAGCAGGGCGAGGGTGCCCGGCTCCGGGACGATCTGGATCGTCAAGACCGAGTAGCCCGCGCGGAGGTCCGCACCGGTGCCCGGGATCCGGATCGTGACGGGAGCCACGAGGGTCACGGACGTACCGTTGAAGGCGACGCCCGTGGCGGTGCCGTTGGTCAGGAACGGGTTGCTGATCGGCGCGCCCGTGTTGGTGGCGCCCGCGTTGGTGTCGTCGTACGTGATGGAACCCGTGGTCCAGCCCGTGCCCGTGACGGTGACCGTCACGGCGTTCGGGAGGATCGAGGCCATCGTCGTCGCCGAGAAGTTCGACGAACCCACGTTGACCGGGAGCACGAGGCTACCGGCCGGCGAGGTCGGCGGCAGGCCAACGAGGCCCAGGAGGACCGTGAGGACCGAACCGGTACCGATCGAACCACCGAAGCCACCAGCCGGCGCGCCTCCAGCACCAACGGTGCCGGCGAGCGAAGCCTGGTTGGCGACGGTGCCGATGATGTAGATCGAGTACGGGGTCGGGGGCAGCGGGACCGTGCCGCCGGCGTTCGCGGCGCTCGGCTGGAACTCGTTCACGACGAAGACCGAAGCCGGGAGGCTGATCGAGCTACCGGTGACCGAGGCGATACCCGAAGCGACCAACGGGGTCACCGAGGTGGGAACACCAGAAACGCCACCACCGGTGAAGGTGCTGAGTGTGGCTGTGAAAGCTGTCGGGGCCGCGAACGCCGGTGCGGACAACACCAGGGCGCCAATGGCGGCAACGACGAGCGAAGTAATGCGGCTGCGCATCATGATTTCATCTCTCCTTGTCTCACCCGCTGCGAGGCACCCTGCCTTGAGCGGGACGAGATCTGGCCACCCCCGAACCCTGGGGCCGTGGGGGAGGCGACACAGTGGGAGTAGGTCCCCGGCCAAAAATGTGTCACCGAAATCGTGCTCGGAGGCTCTCATTTGTGAATGGGTCGCGAATTCCCCGCGGGGTCAGTTTCCGTGGTCGTTCGACGATGGGGAACTTCCCGAAGCCGATTGTGGCGCCGGCCCCGACCCTTATACTGCCCGGTTCGCCAAAACCCAGGGAGGCCATCGGCCCTATGGCATATTTCACAGACGCATCCTCGACCACTCTGGGTGGGCGCTCACGCGTCGCCCTGCTGCTGGGTGCCCTTCTCTTGTTCGCCGCCGCTTGTGACTCCGGCAGCGGAAAGCTCGACGAAGCCCAGGCACTCTATGAACAGGGCCAGCTCGCCGAGGCGGAGGTCATCCTGAAGGAGATCCTCGATGCGGATCCCTCCAACGCGGATGCGAACTACAAGCTCGGCACGATCTTCATGGCGCAGCGAAAGCACCCGCAGGCGATCTGGCCGCTCCGCAAGGCGGCCGAGTCCGATGCCGACATCGCCCCCCAGGCCGGTCTCCTGTTGGGCAACTTGCTGCTCGGGACCGAGGAGTTCGAGGAATCCATCAATGTGGCCAACAGCATCCTCGAAGTGGATGAAAGCCGCAGCGCTGCGCGCGCAATCCGGGCGCAGGCCTACCTCGGTCTCTCGCGCTGGGAAGATGCAGTCGCGGATGCCGAGATCCTCATGGAGGAAGACCCGCGCGACTACGTCACGCTGCACACGCTGACCACGGCGCTCGCCGAACTCGGCCGTTACGACGAAGCCGAGTCGAGCCTCAGCACCCTGTACGAGGTGTCGCTCGAAGATTTCCCGATCAAGGCGCCCAACATGTGCACCTCGATCGTGGCATTCAAGGACGAGATCCGGGGCCAGCGCGAAGAAGCCAAGGCGCGCTCGCTCGAGTGCTTCGATGCCCATCCTGACAGCGGGATCGTGCTCGACTGGGTCGTGTGGCTGCATGATGTCTCCGAAGAGGCCGCCATCGCCGACGACATCCTGGCCAAGGCCACGGACATCTCACCGCACCGCCTCGAACTCTGGAAGCGCCGGTCCGATCGATTGCTCGGCCAGGGTCGTGCCGCGGACGCGGCCGAAGTGCTGCGCCAGGCCGCTGATCTCCTCGACACGCCCTCCGCATGGGGCCTCTATTCCGAGGGCCTTCGCGTGGTGGGCGATGAAGAAGGCGCCATCGAGGCACTGGAGCGCGGGATCGAAATCGCCGGCGAAGACGAGTCGATGAGCTTCCTCAAGGCCGACCTGCTGGTGAACGTGGGCCGCGACGACGAGGCACGAGCGCTGGCAAGCAGCATGGAAAGCCAGGCGTATCGCGACTTCATCTTGAGCCGACTCGCTGAAAAGGAAGGGGACCTCGAGGAGGCGTTGCGTCTGCTCGAGTCGGGCCTCGAGATCTGGCCTGCCAACGCCCAGGCGCGATACAACGCGGGCTTCCTGTCTCAACGGCTGGGCCGCGTGAACGAGGCCCTCGCCCACTACCGAGAAGCGACGCGGGCGGATGTCGAAGCGACCGATGCTGCCCTGCGGATGGCCGAGCTGCTCCTGGCGATTGGCGACTACCGCGCGGCCAACGACTTCGCGATCCGGCAAGCGCAGAACCGGCCGTGGGATCCGGCCCTGTTCCTGGTCGCCGCGGAAGCATCGGTCAGGACGGAACAATACGAGCAGGCCGAAAACATCTACAAGGCAATCATCGGCGATCGCCAGGGCCTGAAGACGGAATCGCTCCTCGGCCTGGCGCTCGTGAAGCGCGAGGCGGAAGGACCTGCAGCCTCGGCGGCGTTGTTGCGCGAAGCCGATCTCGACTGGGGAGACCCGGAAAACAACCGCGCGCTCGTCGCGTTGGCCGGCGACCTGATCGCGAGTGAGCGGCACGCCGAGGCGATTTCGGCCCTGGACGTCGCCATTTCCAAGCAGCCCTTGGAGGCCCCGCTCTGGGTCGTCCGCGGTCGCGCCAAGCTGGTTTCGGGCGATCTTTTCGCAGCATCGAAGGACTTCGACAAGGCCGCTGCGCTGGATCCCGAGTATGGCGCCGCGCTCGCGGGTCAGGCATCGATCCTGGCCGTAAACGGAGATCGTGCCGCGGCCATTGCGCGGTTCGACGCTTCAACGGAGACGGAGAAGCCCAGCGCCGATGGCGGCTATTCGGCCGCACAACTCGCGCTCGAGTCCGGTGACGAAGTGGAGGCGATCCGACGCTTGCGCGCCTACCTGCTGAGTTACCCCGGGGCAGCCGCGGCCGCGAACGACCTTGCGTGGCTGCTGGCCAGTCGGAACGAGGACCTCGACCAGGCCCTTGAACTCGCGACCCGCGCGGTGCGGGTGGCACCGTCGGCGAACACCTGGGACACCCTCGGCGCGGTGCAGTTGGCGCGCGGCATCCCGAAACTGGCGATCCGCGCCTATCAACGTGGATTGCGCGAGGATCCGGAGGCAGCCGGCTTGCACTACCACCTTGGGCTCGCCCATTCCGCGGATGGGAATACCAGTGCAGCGGTCGAGTCCTTGAAGGCCGCGCTCGCGCAGGGCGACTTCCCGGAGGAAGAGGAGGCGCGGACCCAGCTCGCGCAGCTCGAGCAGCCGGTGGGGAGCGCGCAGTGAACCGTCGATTGGCCTCACTTCTGTTGGTCGCCGTCCTCGGCGTGTTCCTGGGTTGTGCCACCGACGAAGAGCGACTCCAGGAGAAGATGGCTGAAGCCGCGGCTGCCACCGAAACCGGCGACACCCAGAAAGCGGTCCTCGCATTGCGGGGTGCGCTGCAGGTGAGTCCCCAGAACCCAGAGGTCAACGAGGAACTCGCGCAAGCATTGGAACGACATGGTGAATTCGGCGATGCCATCTTCTACTACGAAGAGACGATGCGGATCGACCCGGCTCGAACGTCAGCCGCGCTTTCGCTGGCTCGGCTGCTGTTCGGGTCCGACCTCGATCGGGGCCGCGAACTGGTCCTGGAAGCGATCGAGCGGGATCCGACCAATCCGCTTGTCTACGCATCTCGCTCGGCCCTCGCGCTTCTCGACGAAGACGTCGATGAGGCGCTCGCGGCGGCCCTGACCGCAACGGAACTCGGGCCCGATGAACCCCGGGCTTGGGGAGCGTTGGCGACCGTGTATCAAGCGCGGATTCGCCAGGCCCGCCTCGACAAGGAACCGATCGACTCCGAAGACTACGGGCGGGCCGACGTTGCACTCGAACGCGCGATCGAAATCGAAGGTCGTTATTCGGCCTACGGCCACGAACGCGCGAAGTTGCGTTCGATCTGGCCGGATCGCGCCGAGGAAGCGAAGCCCCTCTTCATTGAGATCATTCAGGCCAAGGAAGCGCCGATGGGTCTCAGGGTCGCCGCAGCCCGCAGCCTTTCGGAGTATGGCTTCCGGCGCGATGACGTGGAAGCGGTCCGACTGGCGGTTCCCGTCATCGTGGAAGCCAACCCGGACCGGATCGACGCTTGGGAAACCTGGGCGCGCGTCGAGGAACGTGCCGAGGTCGGTGCAGGCGAAGAGGTCTGGAAGCGGCTCCTTGAAAGGTCGCCGAACGAGCTCCGAAGCTACGAGTACTACGCCGGTTATCTCGCGGGGACGGGACGTCTCGATGAAGCCATCTCCTTCCTGGAAGGAGCTGCGCCCGATTTCAGCGATCCGGCGGCGATCCTGTCACGTGCGAATAGCCTATTGCTCGATGCGCGAGAATTCGACCGCGCAGAGGCGGTCCGTCAGCGTTTGAACCGCGACTACCCGACTGCGGCCTACACCCGGCTGGCGGAAGCGCGGGCGGTCTTCGCCGATGGAGATCATGAACGCGCAGCGATCCAGTTGAACGAGATCTCGACCGACATTCCGACGGTCGAGGTCTTCCGATTCCTGGCGTACGCAGAGCTGGCAAACAAGAACCTGCCGGCGGCCGAACTCGCGATCGGCCGTGCCATGGAAGCCCGTGGACAGTTCGAGCCGGGTCTTGTCCGCACCCGTGCCCAGATCCGATACGAAGCTCGTGACTGGGTACGTGTGATCCGCAGCCTACGCGCCATCAAGCAGAACGGGTTCCGGATCCGCCCGAATGAGCGGGTGTGGCTGGCCGAGGCCAACTACGCCCTTGGGAAGCCCGAGCCAGCTCGGCGCGTCCTCGAAGACCTGCTTGCCGGCGAGGATCCGCCGCGGACTGCGGTCGCGGCTTACGTCCGTCATGAAATTGAGAACGACCCGGAGGCGGTCGCCAAGGTGGTCGCCGACGCGCGCGTGCGACACCCGGATAGTCCGGTGTTCGCCGTGATGGAAGTCCAGATCGCGCTGAATCGCGAGCGCTACGACGAGGCGAACGCGCTGCTCGACGGGTTGATCGATCGCAACGAACCGTCGGTGCCGGCATTGATCATGCGCGCGCGCTACCGGATGTCGCAGGGCGACATCAAGGGCGCTGGGGAGGACGCCCAGCGCGTCCTCGAGATCGAGCCGACCAACAGTGATGCGAGCGGGATCTACGCCCGTGCACTCGGGCGGCAGGATCGTTTGGCGGAGTTGCTCGAATCGCTCGAAGCCGATCAGTCGGCGGGCACCCTGTCATTCGTCGGTCGCCGAACGCTGGCGTCTCTCTATACCGGGCAGGATCGCGGGGCTGAGGCGATCGATCTCTACGAGGAGATGCTGGCCGAGCGCCCCGATGACGCGTGGCTGCAAAACGACCTGGCTTATCTGCTTGTGCGTGAGAACCGCGACCTCGACCGGGGCCTCGATCTCGCGCGAACGGCAGTCGCGTCCCTTCCGGAGAGTGCCCAGGCTGCTGACACCCTCGGTTATGTCTACATGGCCAAGGGGCTGGTGGATGCTTCGGTTCGCCAATTCGAGACGGCGCTCACGCTCGCAGATCCGCGCAATACCCCACTGATCGCGCGCGTTCACGCGCACCGGGGACAAGCGCTCCGCGAACTCGGGCGCGGGAGCGACGCCGACGCGGCGTTTGCGCTCGCACGCGAAGTCGATCCCGAGATCGACGTGGATGCCGATCTCGCCACGTCCAGCGGGACGTGAATCCGGCGAGGGTCTTCCCGGCCCTGATTGCCTGCTTCTTCGCGTCGGGTCTGGCTGCGCTGGTCTACCAGACGGCATGGACGCGCCAACTTTCGTTCGTCTTCGGCGCGTCGGAACTCGCGGTCGCGACCGTGCTGGCCGCGTACATGGCCGGACTTGCGCTCGGTGCTGCGGCCGCCGGTCGGATCGGACCCCGGATTGCCAATCCGGTCCGCGTCTATGGCTGGCTCGAACTCGGAATCGCCGTGTCCGCACTCGCGGTCCCGTTCGGGATGAAAGCGGCGACCGGAGTGCTCCTCCACGCATTCGGCGACCAGGCGGGCCTCCCAGCGGCGGCGGATGGGGGCATCGGGTTCTTCTACGCGAGCGTCGCGTTCCTGTTGCTGATGATTCCGACCGCGCTGATGGGCGCAACGCTGCCACTCCTGGCGCGCCATGTCGTCCAGAACGACGATGAACTCGGAAACAAGGTCGGTCGCCTCTACGCGTGGAATACCGCCGGAGCTGTCGCCGGGACCGCGCTTACCGCCTTCGTACTTCTTCCCGCGTTCGGCCTCGGCCGCACGGTCTGGGTCGCAGTCGCCGTGAATGGTCTGGTCTTCGTCATTGCGAGCGCGCTCGCGCGCAGCGTGGGTGTATCCGCGGGCGCTGCGCCGTCGGCTCGCGAAACGCGCACCGGCAATACCTGGATCCTGCCCGTGATCGCGATGTCCGGCGTCGTGTCGTTCTCGGGCGAGGTGCTGTGGACGCGATTGCTGTCCCATGTGCTGGGTGGAAGCGTCTACGCCTTTGCCACCATGCTTTCGAGCGTCCTGTTGGGGATCGCGATCGGCGCGAGAATCGCGTCCCGCTTCGCCAGTCGCCCAGATCGCGCTGCACGCGCTTTCGTCGTGGTTCAGCTCGGCGCTGCGCTGTTTACCGCGCTCGCCTTCGCCGCCGCAGACAACCTCGCGGATCTGGCACCGGTCGGTGCGCTGACAGGGGCCGGGTTGGCACGGGGCGCTGGGCTGTGTGCCGCCTTGCTGCTCCCGAGCGCGCTCTGCTTCGGGGCGACCTATCCATTGGCCGTTCGGATCTTTGCCGGGGCCGGCACCGACCCCGGTTCGGCAAGCGCGCGTGTCTACGCCTGGAACACCGGGGGTGCCATCGTCGGCGCGCTTTCGGCCGCGTTCTTCGTACTGCCAGCGTTGGGTTTCCACGGAACGCTCGGCGCGTCGGTGCTCGTTAGCGGGCTGCTGGCGGCATGGACTGCCTGGCGCGTCGACGGGGCTGGGCGGGGCGTCGCGTCGGCAGGTGCTGCGCTCGTCATCGCGGGTGCCGTCCTTTGGCTCGGGCCGCCGGAGCGTTTGCTGCAGCACGGTCCGCTCGGCAGTCCGTCGCCGAACAGCCGCCTTGAGTGGTTGTCTGTGGGACGGAGCGCGACGGTCACGATCAATCGCCACTCGGGGCGGTTCGACGTCCGGACCAATGGGCTTCCGGAGTCGAAGGTGCGAACCGCGGCGGCGCCGGCCGGCCGGCTGCTGACCGCGACCTGGATGAACACGCTCCCGAGTGTGCTCCGCCCTGAAACACGGAACCTCGTCGTCGTGGGGCTCGGCGGCGGTGTCGTGGTCGAAAACGTCCCCGAATCGGTCGAGCGGATCCATGTCGTTGAACTCGAAGCCGAGGTGGTCGCGGCCAACGAATACATGGCGCCCCGGCGGGCGATCGATCCGCTCGCCGACCCACGGGTCGAGATCGTGGAGAACGATGCGCGGACGGCGTTGCTGCTCAGCGGCGAGCGTTACGACGCGATCGTTGCGCAAGCGTCCCACCCGTGGACGGCGGGATCTGCACATCTCTACACGCGGGAGTTCTTCTCCCTGGCGGCATCGCGGATGCGGCCCGGCGGGGTGTTCGTTCAGTGGATGGGGGCGGCCTTTGTCGATGAGTCGTTGCTGCGCACCTTGGTGGCGACCCTGGTCGAGACGTGGCCGTACGTACGGGTCTATCGACCCTACGCGGCCAATTTCCTGTTCGTCGCTTCCGCACAACCGTTCCCGGACGACGAGGCGGTCAGCGCGTTCCATGCCACCCACCCGTCTGCTGCGCGCCTTGCCGGTCTGCTCCGTCCGGACGATCTCGCTGCGGCGCTGTATCTGGATGCCGCCGCAAGCCGCGCATTCGCCGAAGGCGCCGCTGTCGCCACCGATGACCGCAACTGGCTCCAGATGCGGTCGCCCTTCGTCCGCGGAAGCCGCGAGAGTGTCGCCGCCCAGGGCCCGCCGCCAACGGGGATGACGCCGGCGCCGATGACGCTCGGCCGCATCCGTTCGCTCGCGGAACGATCCGGCGCACCGCTGAACAAGGCGTTGCTTCGAGAGCTGCCGGCCGAAGATCGGCCCGTGGCCGGCGCGTTGCGTGCGCTGGCCACGGGGCGTCGCCTGACCGCCAGGTCCTTGTTGCAGCCGTTCCTGGCCGAGCATCCAGGAGACCGGCTGGCGCGTGCGCTGCATCTCCAGATCTATGCCGTGGCGCCAGAACTCCCCAATGCGCGGGCTCTGGAACCGCCGTTCAGCGTTGGCGAGACGATCGTGGCGGATGCCATCGATGCCCGCAGAGATGGCGATCTCGCTTTGCTCCTGGCGCTGAAGCCTGGACTGGCCGCCGTTCCTTGGCCGGACCCGTTGCATCGCGCGGCCCTCGAGTTATGGATCGACGCCGGAGTCGCCGAAGCGAGAAGGCGCCCGGGAAGCGAGGAACGGGGGGTCGCGTTCCGGCGACTGGTGAGGGCCATTGATGAGGCGCTCCGGGTGTACCGCGCGGACGCTGATCTCTTGTTGCGTCGCGCCGAGATCGGGTTCGAACTCGACGATGCGGAACTTACGTTGGTCACCATGGAGACTGCATTCGAGGCCGGCGGGGCCCGGGATCTCAATCCAAGACTGGTGCTCGAGTTTCGCACGATCCTGGCCTCGATGAAGATGCCGGGCGAGCTGCGGCTCCGTCGCGTTGCACTCGCCGAGGCGATGACGCGGGCGCTGAACTAGCGCACGCTCGGGGCGTGGAGCATTCACACGTGACCGGCAGCCGTTTGCGAATCTGCGGCGCTGAAGTGCTGGGTCAGGGTCTGGCCGACGTGCGGATCGTGGACGGCCGAATTGTCGAGATCGCGCCCGGTCTCGCCGCTATGCCGGAGGAGTCGGTCCTGGATGCCGACGGCGGCGCACTGTTGCCCGGCTTGCACGATCACCATCTCCATTTGTTCGCCTGGGCCGCGGCCGATGCCTCCACGGCCTGCGGTCCCGCGGATGTGGCGGACGAGTCGGCGCTCGCGCGCGCGCTGGTAGCCGCGCGGAGGGACGAACGGGGCTGGGTCCGTGGCGTCGACTACCACGAATCGGTGGCCGGAGACCTCGACGCGGCACGCATCGACGCCTGGCGCGCAGACGTGCCGGTCCGGATCCAACACCGCACGGGCTCGCTCTGGGTGCTCAACGGCGAGGCTCTCCGCGAGATTGGCGTCGGCGAGACCCGCGGGCCCAACGAACCTGCCGGCGTCGAGCGGAATGCGGCCGGTCGACCCAGCGGCCGGATCTTTCGCGCCGACGCCTGGCTGCGGGAACGGATCGGCGGAACGGCGACCTGGCCCGATCTCTCGGCCGTCGGCCAGCGGCTCGCGTGCTTCGGTGTATCGGGCGTGACGGACGCAACGCCGAGCAACGGCCCGGAGGAGGTCGAAGCCTTGATGCGCGCTCGAGTGCGCGGTGAGTTCGTGCAGCGCGTGTCGTGGATGGGCGGCGCGGCGCTGTCCGCGCTTTCGACCCGGGAGGCGGCGCCGTGGTGGAAGCTGGTTCTCGACGAACGAACGCTCGACACGGTCGAGACCCTGGCGGCCCGGATTTCGCGCGCGCACGCAGCGGGGCGCCCCGTGGCCGTCCACTGCGTCGAACGCGCCGCGCTCTTTGTCCTCTGCGCGGCATTCTCCGACGCGGGCGTGCGAGCGGGCGACCGCGTCGAACATGCATCGGTCGCCCCGCCCGAAGCCGTCGAGGCGTTGGCCCGCCTGGGTGTTGCCGTGGTCACACAGCCGGGCTTCCTTCGGACCCGTGGAGACGCCTATCTCCGAGATGTGGAGGCGCAGGACCAGCCGTGGCTGTATCGCTGTGCCGGATTTGACGCCGCCGGTGTCCCGCTCGGCGGTTCGACCGACGCCCCGTACGGGCCCGCCGACCCGTGGCTGGCCATGCAAGCCGCCGTCGACCGGCGGACGGCCGGCGGCCAGGTCGTCGCGTCGGCGGAGGCGCTGACGCCCGAGCGCGCTCTCGCGCTGTTTACGACCCATCCGATGCAAGCGGGCGGCCCGCAGCGTCGGCTTTCGGCCGGGCTAGCGGCCGACCTCTGTCTGCTCGATGTGCCGTGGGAACGCGCGCGCGATCGGCTGGACGCGGCCGACGTGCGTGCGACCTTCATCGATGGCGCGCAGGTCTTCGACGCACACACTTCCTGACGCTGGAGTCCGGGTTACCCTGCGGCCGCGGCTCCCCGTAGTGGATTGGAGGAATCGACCATGTCGCCGACGCCCATGACCAAGATGCCCGAGCCCGACCTCGCCTACGTGCCGATTCCCAAGGAGCGCTACACCAGCGCCGAGTTCGCGCAGCGCGAATGGGAACAGATGTGGACGAAGGTCTGGCTCCTGGCCGGCCGCGCGAGTGATGCGCCGGAGCCCGGTGACTATTTCACCTTCGAGATCGGACGAGAGTCCATCCTGGTCGTTCGGCAGCACGATGGATCGCTCGCTGCGCGATACAACGTGTGTATGCATCGGGGGAACCGCCTGCGCGAGCCGGGGCGGGGGCATGCGTCCGAGTTCCGCTGCCTGTTTCATGGCTGGCGCTACGACATCGATGGGTCGCTATTGAAGGCACTTGACCCCGAGTGTTTTCAGCAGGGGCTGCCCGGCGACCAACTCGGGCTGCGACCGGTTCGTTGTGACACGTGGGCCGGTTTCGTCTTCGTGTGCCTCGATCCCGAGGTCGAGCCGTTGCACGACTACCTCGGTGTCATTCCGGACCACCTCGACCCGTACGGCTTTGAACACTGGAAGGTGGCCTACGACTGCACGATCGAGATCGAATGCAATTGGAAGACCAGCGTCGATGCCTTCAATGAGGCCTACCACCTCTCTTCGACGCATGCTTGGACGGTCGCGTTCAGTGACGACGTGCGCACGGTCTACGATTGTTATGGCAAGCATACGCGCATGATCTTTCCCGAGATCCAGGCGAGTCCGCGCTTCGCGCCACCCGGAACCGTGACCGAGGAAATGAAGGAGATGTTCCTGAAGCGCGTGGGGGTCGACGTCGAGAACTTCGAAGGAGACGCCGATGATGCGCGACGCGCCTACGCCGACGCGATTCGTGCACTCGGCCCGGCGCTCGGGGCGGACTTCTCCGACTTGAACGAGTCGCAGATGTGCGACGACTTCCACTACACGGTGTTTCCGAACGTCACGTTCAATACCCACAGCATGTTTGTCTGGGTGTTTACGCATCGACCGCACCCGACCGATCCGAACAAGATGTACTTCGACTTCATCAATCTGATGAACACGCCGAATCAGGAACTCCCTCGGCCGGAGCAGGAACGTTATGCCACCGAGAATGGCGACACCCTGGCTGGCAAGTGCGAAGGCGGAGACCTGCTCGACGAAGACCTCTACAACCTGCCCCGGATCCAGCAGGGCATGAACTCGGCCGCGTTCCAGAACCTGCACTTGTCCACCCAGGAAGTCCGCATCCTCTCGCACCACGACACCTTGATGGCATACCTCGAAGGCCGCGCGTGACCCAAGTCATCGAAGCAGAGGACGCGGCCTGGCACCCGGTGCCGGTGCCGCTGCCCGCGCCCGGTCGGACCTGCTCGTTCGAAGCGGGCGGCCAACGGCTGCTGCTCTGCAATGCTGATGGGACGCCCTACGTGATTCGCGACGAATGCCCCCATGTGCGTGTGCCGCTCGCCGGCGGCGTGTTGAGCGGGACCGTGCTTGAGTGTCCTCTCCATGGCGGCAAGATCGACGTGCGGGATGGGGCTCCGGTCGCGCGCCCGATTCGCAAGCGCGCAACGTGCCATCCGGTGCGTGTGGCCGACGGCGGCCTGGAGGTCGCGCTTCCGGCCGCCGCAGCGGGAAGCTGAGGCGTGGCCGGATCTTCGCGGGATCTCGCGCTCGACGGACTCCGCGGCATCGCGGTATTGGCCGTGGTGCTTTTCCACGCGACAAACGAAGCCGACGTGCCCGCGGGTACGAGTCCCCTGATCTTTCTCGTGCCGCTCCTGGGTTGGTCGGGCGTCGACCTCTTCTTCGTCCTCTCGGGCTTCCTGATTACGCGCATCCTGATCCAGGAACGCGGCGCCACGAACTACTTTCGGGCGTTCTACGGACGTCGGACGGTCCGGATCTTTCCGCTCTACTACGCGGTGCTCGCCTTCTACTTCCTGGTCGTTCCCGCCGTGGCGAGCGGCAACCTCGCGAACCTCTGGTGGGGGCCACCCGGGGAGCCGTTGTGGTACTGGCTCTACGCGTCGAACTGGCTCGACGGAAGCCTCGGCTATTTCAAGCACAAGCTCCTCGGGGTTGCCTGGTCGCTCGCGATCGAAGAGCAGTTCTACCTGGTGTGGCCTTTCGTCGTATCGCGTCTGCGCAATACGACGCTCGAGCGCGTTTGTCTCGCCGTGATCGCGCTCGCATTCGCGCTCCGCGTGGTGGGTGTGTGGAGCGGAATCGGGCCCGTTGCCGTGTACGTCTGGACGCCGATGCGGCTCGACACACTCGCCGTCGGTGCCTGGATCGCGCTCCGGGCCCACCGCGACGGAGGCTTCGCGGCGCTGGTGCCGTGGGCGCGACGCGTCTGGGCGCCGGCCGCCTTCGTCGTCGTCGGCATCGCGATGGCCACGCTGCTCGCGCCAGGTTGGTGGATGGAGCGACCGACGCGCATGATCGCCCATCCGCTGATGCAGACGGTTGGCTTCAGTGCGGTTGCGGTTTGCTACGGCGCGCTCCTCGTGTTGGCGATTACCGCGCGGGGTCGACTGGCCGCGTTCCTCACCACTCGATCGCTCCTGGTGCTGGGGAAGTACAGCTACGCCATCTACCTGCTTCACGGCCTCGCGATCCTGGCCTGGGACCACTGGGTCGGGAATGCCATTGGCGACAGCAGTCCGTTCTGGGTGGGCCAGGGCCTGCGATACGTCGCGGGAGTCGCCCTTTCGACGGCGCTGGCGGCGATCACCTGGCAAGTCATCGAAGCGCCGTTCCTGAAGCTCCGCGGACGATTCGCCTATGTCCGCTCCCCGTCCTCCGAGCCCTCGCAGGCCTGAGCCGCCGAGCGGTACACTTGGCGCCTGCCCTGCGGGTGATGCAGCTGTGCATGGGCATGGGAGACCGAGATGTACGACCTCGTTATTCGTGGTGGCACCGTCGTTGATGGAACCGGAGCGCCGCCGTTTGCGGGAGACGTCGCGATCCAGGACGGAAGGATTGCGGCCGTGGGGTCGGTGACCGAAGCCGGTCGCGAAGAGATCGACGCCAGCGGCCTCTTGGTGACGCCTGGCTTCGTCGATATCCACACCCACTACGACGGGCAGGCGACCTGGGACCCGATCCTGGCACCGACGGCATGGCACGGGGTCACGACGCTGGTCATGGGCAACTGCGGTGTGGGCTTCGCGCCAGTCCGTCCGGGGCAGGAGGAGTACCTGATCCAGTTGATGGAGGGCGTCGAAGACATCCCGGGAACGGCCCTGCATGAAGGCATCGACTGGGCCTGGGAGACCTTCCCCGAATACCTCGATGCGCTCGAGACCCGCCAGTTCACGATGGACGTGGGCACCCAGGTTCCGCACGGTTCCGTGCGCACCTACGTGATGGGCGAGCGCGGCGCGAAGAACGAGCCGGCGACGGCGGCCGACATTGCGGCCCAGGCCGCGATCGTGAAGGAGGCCATCTCGGCGGGCGCGCTGGGCTTCTCGATGTCGCGCACGATCGTTCACCGCGCCGTCGACGGCGAAGTCGTGCCCGGTACGCACGCTGCCGAGGACGAGATATTCGGCATCGCGCGCGTCCTCGGAGAACTTGGCCAGGGCATCGTCGAACTCGCCCCCGCCGGCGTCCAGGGCGAGGACATGTCCGCCCCCGAGAAGGAGATCGACTGGATGGCCCGGCTCTCGGGCGAGATCGGGCGCCCGGTCTCGTTCGCGCTGGTCCAACACGACATCGCCCCCGACCACTGGTCGACGCTGCTCGATCTCTGTGACGACGCCGCGCAACGACATGGCGCAAGCCTGCGTCCGCAGGTGGCTGCGCGGCCCAATACGCTGTTGATCGGGCATCCGACCTTCTCGCCGTTCACGTTCCGGCCGAGTTACATGGAGCTGCTCTCGCTCGACTTCGACGAGCGGATCGCGCGTCTGCGTGACGCCGACGTTCGCGCACGGATCCTGTCCGAAGAGTCGACCTACCCGGTGCCGCAGCTCAAGGTCGTGGTCGACATGATCGCCAACGGCCTCGACAAGATCTTCCGGCTCGGCGACCCGCCGGACTACGAGCCGCCGCCGGAGCAGAGCGTGTTGCGACAGGCGGAGGCGCAGGGCACCGACCCGTACGCACTGCTCTATGACTGGATGCTCGAGATGGACGGCAAGCAGCTCCTGATGCTGACGCTCCTGAACTACAGCGACCTCAACCTCGAACCCGTGCGTGCCATGCTCGAGCACCCGCGCACGGCATTCGGACTGGGGGACGGCGGCGCCCATTGCGGTGCGATCTGCGATGCCAGCATGCCGACCTCGTTGTTGTCGCACTGGGCCCGCGACCGCACGCGGGGGCCGAAGCTCCCGCTCGAATTCGTCGTCGCGAAGATGACGCGCGACACCGCCGACCTGTACGGGCTGCACGACCGCGGCGTCTTGCAGCCGGGCAAGAAGGGCGACGTCAACGTGATCGACTTCGAGCGCCTGGGGCTCGAGATCCCGGAACTGGCGCACGACCTGCCGGCGGGCGCGGGTCGCTTGATCCAGCGCGCGCACGGGTATGTAGCGACCGTCGTGAGTGGCGAGGTGACCTTCCGGAACGGCGAACACACGGGGGCGCTTCCCGGGCGACTCGTGCGTGGCGCGCAGGCGGGCTGAGGGCCGGCTTGCTCCGCCTCTACTATGCACCGCGTACCCGCGCCGTCCGTGTGCGCTGGTTGCTGGAAGAACTCGGACTGCCTCACGAGCTGATCCGCACCGAATTCAAGGCGCCCGATCGCGGCTTCTCGCAGTCGACCCCGGTCGGCAAGATCCCGGTGCTCGAAGACGGTGAAGTCGTGATGGGCGAGTCCGGTGCGATCCTCGAGTACGTCCTCGAGCGCTACGGCGAGGGCCGCCTGGCGCCGTCGATCGGCGACCCCGACCGTGCCGAATACCTGCAGTGGCTGCATTGGGCCGAAGGCACCGGTTACCCACCGATGACCGTCGCGATCTTCCATACGCGTTATGCCGGGGACGCCGACCAACGTGGCGATCTGCTCGACGTCTGGCGCGTCCGCTCCCGAGAGGCCTTCCGGTTCGCCGAGGAACGAATCAAGGGCCGCACCTGGATCGTCGGCGAGGACTTCACAGCTGCCGACATCATGCTGGGTTTCACGTTGTTGGTGGGCCAGGTATTTGGCGGGTTGGACGACGACTTCCCCGGGCTGCAGGCCTATATCCAACGCCTGGTGAGCCGACCCGCCTTTCAACGGGCGACCGTGGACTAACGAAGATTCCTCGTGGGGGTTCCCGATGGAACGAAAAGGGTGCGTTCTCTACAGCGGAGCCGCCTCAGGGACTGAGGCCGCTTTTGGTGCAGCCGCACAAGCGCACGGCATTCCCGAAGTGAACTTCAGTTTCGAAGGGCACAAGGACGCACGCACGCGCGGTCTTCGTGTCCTCACGCCAGAAGAACTCGAGCAGGGCGATGTCAGTCTGGCCTACGTGAGCAAGATGATGCACCGCGAGTACCGCGACACGCCGCTCTTCAAGAAGGTGCTGCAGAGCATCTGGCACCAGGTGAATTCCGGGCAGGAGGTGTGGGTCGTCGGTCGCATTCTCGAAGACGACACGGTCAAGGGCGGCACCGGTTGGGGCGCCGTGTTCGCCAAGCTGTGCAACAAGCCACTTCATGTTTGGGACCAACCGCGCGCCGTGTGGTACCGCTGGCGCGCCGACCGGCAGACCTGGGATGTCGTCCACGAACCCGTGCTCTCCCATCCGCACTTCACCGGCACGGGGACGCGCTTTCTCGACGAGGGCGGCTTGACGGCAGTGCGTGAACTCCTTGCGCGGAGTTTCGCGTGACGGTCGTCAGCGCTGTCGGGATTCGCTCTTGCTTTGGCAGGGAAGGCAGAGTGGGGCCTCCGGCCGCGCGGTGAGTCGTTCGACGCCGACCTCGTTGCCGCACTCGAGGCAGTCGCCGTAGTCGTCTTCGGCGTGCCGGCGCAGGGCGGCCTCGACCTGTTGGAGCCGTCGCTTCGCCGCCATGCGCGCGGCCTGCACCATCGACTGCTGCTGGATGGCATCGATGCGGGAGACGCGTCCGATCGGTGCGTCGAGGTCGACCGGGGCCGCGGATGCCGCCGAGGCGTCGACGGCGCTGCCGAGTTCGGCACGGAGCTGCTCGAGTGCCGTCTGGAGGCTTCTCGATTCCGTTGCGGTGAGCGGCGGCGGCACGAGAGGGTTGTACCCCAAGCACGTGGGGAGTGAATGATCCCCGAGGGGGTACACTCCAGTATAAAGTTGCAATCGGCTGTACCGACCCGCTAGCGTCCCGGCGTGACGATCGTCCCGGCCTCAGAACCCCTCGACCTCAACCGCCGCGAGCGCCGCAAGCTGGAGCTGCGGGAGCGCGTGTGTGAGGTCGCCGCGGAGCTTTTCCGCGAGAACGGGTTCGCGGCCACGCGGGTGTCCGATATCTGCGAGCGGGCCGATATCGCCCAGAAGACGTTCTTCAACCACTTCCCGAGCAAGCACGATGTGTTGCGCGAGGTGGCGCAGGCCGGCCTCGAGGCGCTTCGCCTCGATCTCGAGTCCGTGCGCAAGGCCGCGTTGTCGACCCGTGAGCGCCTGCGGGTCTTCTTCGAGCACGTCTCGGACGGCATCGAGGCTTCGGGCCCGGCGAATCGCGAACTCGTGACCGAACTCGTGCACGTGCTGAATGCGGGCGAGGATCGTTCGATCCAGGCCACGATGCTGCTCGACTCCTTTGGCGCGATCGTGGAGAGCGGTCTCGAAGCCGGGGATGTGACGCGTCGCCACTCGCCCGAGACGCTGACCGAGATGATCCTGGGCGCGTACTACGTGCTGATGTTCAACTACGCCAACCTCGAAGGGTTTCCGGTCGCCGAGCACGCGGAAGCGTCCGCGCGGTTTCTGGCCGATGCCCTCGCGCCCCATCCGTCTGAATTGCAGGAGAACTGAGCATGGCGAAACGCCAGGTCGAACACGATCAACTCCCGATGCCGAATGGCTGGTTTGCCGTGGCGTTCAGCCGCGACGTCCAGATGGGCGACGTCGTCCCTGTCGAGTACTTCGGAGAAGAGTTGGTGCTCTTCCGCACGCGCAGTGGCGCAGCCAAGGTCCTCGATCCGTTCTGCCCGCATCTGGGCGCACACCTGGGGCACGGCGGTCGCGTCATGGGCGAAACCATCCGTTGTCCGTTTCATGCCTGGCAGTTCGACGGCACCAGCGGCGAGTGCACGCACATCCCCTACTCGGAGCGCATTCCGAAAAAGGCCCGCGTGAAGAGCTGGCCCGTACAGGAGAAGAACGGCTTTATCTGGATCTGGTACCACACCGAGGACAAGCCGCCGGAATGGGACTTTCCCACGTTGCCCGAGTTCGAGAACAGCGAGTGGAGCCCGCCGCGGCAGTTCGATCTTATTCTCGATGCGCACGTCCAGGACACCCACGAAAACAACAACGACCCCGTGCACTTCCAGTACGTGCATGGGATGTCCGATCTTCCTGCCGGCGACATCGTGTACGACGACGAGAGCACGCACTACCGGATCACGAACACCAGCGAACAGGACACACCGTTCGGCACGTTCGAGATGACCCTGGTTCGAGACTCCTGGGGGCTGGGCTTGACCGCCGTCCGAAGCGAAGGGCTGCCCGGTGCAGGACTCCTCATGTATTCGTCTACGACGCCGATCGACGAGAAGCGCGTGCATTCGCGTTGGCTGTTGACGTGCTCGAATAACATGGTGGACCTCGCTGGCGAAGAGTTCATGAAGAGCCTGACGTCTGGCGTCTACGACGACTTCCCGATCTGGCAGAACAAGGTGCATCGGTCGCGTCCGGTGCTTTGCGACGGCGATGAGTACCTGGCGGGATTCCGCCGCTGGGCACGCCAGTTCTATTCCGACCCCATTGGTGGCGTCGAGGAGGCTGATTGATGAGCGACAAATATCTCGTGGTTTCGTCGGATGGACATGCCGGGCTTCGGGCCGCGGACTACCGCCCCTATGTCGACCCCGAATACCGCGCGGCGTTCGATGCTGCGCTTCCGATCCAGGTCGAGATGACGGAGCGGATGTCGAAGATGTTCCTCGTCGATGACATCAACAAGGATTGGCGAAAGGGCCAGGACGAAGGTTTGTCCGGTGCGTGGGACCCCTCGGCGCGAGACAAGGTGCTCGATGCCGACGGCGTGGCGGCCGAAGTGCTGTTTCCCGACGGCATCACGGAGATGAACTCGCCGCCGTTCGGCGCCGGCTTCAGCATGGGAACCGACGGGCTGACGGCCGAGCTCCAGTGGGCCGGTTGTCGCGCGCACAACCGCTGGATGTCCGAGTTCGTTTCCACCGCGCCTGAACGCCGGATTGGCCTCGCATGCATTCCGGTCCTCTGGGACATCCCCACCGCGGTCGAGAACATCACCTGGGCCAAGGAGAATGGTCTCAGCGGGATCATCCTTCCGCCGATGTGGGGGAACTTCGAGGCCTATCATCACCCGAAGTACGACCCGGTCTGGGCGGCCTGTCAGGACCTGGACATGCCGATCCACTTCCACTCCGGCCCGTCTCCGGCGAAGGACTATTTCTGCGGGGCACCGATGGACCCGGATGCCGTCGTCCCCGACGGAGCGGTCGGCGCGTACGTGACCGAGGTGCATCTCTGGTTGGTGCGACCACTGACGTTCATGCTCTGGGGCGGTGCGTTCGAGCGCTTCCCCAAGCTCAAGGTGGCGATGACCGAAGGGACGTCGATCTGGGTGCCCGAGTATCTCGCGCTGCTCGAGCAACGCTATTCGGTGACGCACTACGCACAGAAGATGGGCGACTTCCGCAGTCATCTTTCGATGTCGCCGGCCGATTATTTCCGACGCAACGTCATGGTCGGCGCGTCCTGTATGCCGCGGCGTGAGGCCGAGATGCGTTACGAGATCGGTGTCGACAAGATCATGTGGGGAACCGACTACCCGCACCCGGAAGGCAGCTGGCCGTATACGGTCGACCAGCGCGTCGAGACCTTCCGAGACCTTCCGGACGACGAGATCGCCCAGATGGTGGGTGGCAACGCGGCGGACTTCTACGGCGTCGATACCGAGAAGCTGGCACCACTCGTGGCCAGGATCGGGCCCGACAAATCAAGCTTCCAGTTGGGCTCCTAGGCCCGAAAGAACGTCTTGGCGTATCCTGGCGCCCGAGGAGGCCGCCATGCCCTACGCCCAAGGTCGCACCTACCACGACGCCGACAGCCATGTGATGGAGCTGTCGGATTGGATCGTCGAGTTCGCGGACCCCGGAATCCGAGAGCGAATCCGACCCCTCTACCTCGGGGCGGCCGGCAAGGCCGCGCAGAACGCCATCGATCAGGCGGTCGCGCGCAAGACCGATGCCGACGCGATGCGAGCCCTCGAAGCCAACGTGATGGGGCCCAAGGGCTGGGCAGCGCTAGGAGCGTTCGACCCATCGGAACGTAGCCGCGCGCTCGATCTGTTGGGCTTCGACAAACAGCTGGTCTTCGCCACCTTCGCCGCGACGCAGTTCGTGGGGAAGGACGCCGACCTCCTGTACGGCGGCACGCGGGCATTGAACCGTGCGATGGCGGCCTTCTGCGCCGACGACGAGCGGTTGATCGGCGTCGGCAGCGTCTTCTGGGGCGACCCGGAGCGGACGGTCGAAGAAGCGCGCCAGGCGATCGATGCCGGCTGCGGGGCTGTGCTCGTGCCCTCGATGCCGAGCGGCGCGATTTCGCCCACACACGCCGACCATCATCCGCTCTGGGCGCTGCTCGAAGAGCGCGGCATTCCGTTCATGCTTCACATTGGGGGTGGCGGGCGGCCCCTGCCGAAGACATTCCACGAGAATGGTCTGGAGAAGACGTCGGACTTCCTAGGAGGCGGCGAGAATATTCGCAGCAAGGACTATCTGGTACTGCATAACCTTCCCGAGATGTTCCTCGGTTGCATGGCCCTCGACGGGATCTTCGAGAAGTTTCCGGGCCTGCGCGGCGGTTGCATCGAGCAGGGCGCGCTCTGGGTGCCCGCGATGCTGCGGCGCATGGACCTCGCGCAGTCGACTTTCCGGAAGACCGAGCCCGCGCTGCATCTTCCGATGAAGGCGAGCGAATACATCCAGCGCCAGGTGCGGTTCACCCCGTTCCCGACGGAGCCGGTGGGATGGTTGATCGAACAGGCGGGCGAGGAACTCTTCCTGTTCTCGTCCGACTATCCGCATCCCGAAGGTGGCCGCGATCCAGTCCAGCATTTCGAAGCCACGATGTCGGGCGTCCCGGAAACGGCCCGGGAGCGGTTCTACGCCACGAACTTCGAGGACATGATGGGCGCGCGTAGCCACTCGTGAACGTCAGGCGTCGTCCTCGGGTGTGACGTAGGCGGCGGTGATGCCGCCGTCGACCAGGAACGTCGATCCCGTCACGAACGAGGCTTCATTCGACGCCAGGAAGACCACCGAGTTGGCGATCTCCGAGGCCTCGCCGAACCGGCCCATCGGAATGTGGACGAGGCGGCGCTGGCGCTTTTCTTCCGTGTCGAGGTACTTCATCAGAAGCTCGGTCCGGAGCGGCCCGGGACAGAGTGCGTTCACGCGAATGCCCTCGCGCGCATGGAGTACCGCGAGTTCGCGCGAGAGTGCGAGCACGCCGCCTTTGCTTGCGGTGTACGCGAGCTGCGGCGTGGCAGCGCCGATGACCGCGACGAATGACGCCGTATTGATGATCGATCCGCCGCCCGCGCGTCTCAGCGCCGGAATGCCGTACTTGCAGCCAAGAAACACGCCCTTCAGGTTCACGTTCATCGTGAGGTCCCAGACGTCTTCGTCGGTGTCCTCGGCGCTCCCGTCGTCGATATGCGAGATGCCGGCGTTGTTGAACAGGATGTGGAGCGCGCCGAATTCCGACTCCGCGGACGCGATCATGCGCTCGCAATCGGCGCCTCGCGAAACGTCGGCGGCTACGGCGATGGCACCTGGGCCGACAGCGGCGACTTGCTGCGCCGCACGCTCGGCAGCGGCGCCGTCCTTGTCTACCAACACGACGCGCGCGCCCTCTCGCGCGAACGCGAGGCTGGTCTCCAATCCGATGCCGGCCGCCGCCCCGGTGACGAGGGCTACCTGGTCGCTCAAACGATCTGCCATTTCCGGGGTCTACAGGAGCCAGCGCGCCTCGCCAAGCCTCAGAGCGCATTACACTGGCGGGCATGATTCACGTGGGCGGACTCCGAGGGTTGGTCGTCGTCGGTCTCCTGGCCTTCGGGCTGGGGACGGTGGGCTGCGGCTGGAAGGCATTTACCGAGGCCGATTCGGCCGGAATCGATTACGCGCTTCAGGGCGAGTACAGCGGCGAGGGCCAGCCATACGCGGCCCAGGTGATCGCCCTGGGTGATGGCGCCTTCAGGGCCGTCTTCCTGCGCGGTGGGTTGCCCGGCGACGGCTGGGACGGCGAGACGCGCGTCATCTCCGACGCATTCCGAGAGGGTGAGCGCGTCGTCTTCGACGGCGACTGGAAGGCGACCTTGGAGAAGGGCGGAATCGCCGGAACCACCCGTACCGGCGAGGCGTTCCACTTGTCCCGCGTGCAGCGATCGAGCCCGACGGAGGGCCTCGAGCCACCGGCCGGTGCCGTGGTGCTCTTCGATGGAACGAGGACCGACGCGCTGGCGGAGGGCACCGTCGACTCCCGCGGACTTCTGGGGGTCCCCGTCGCGTCAGCCGCGTCCTTTGGCGACTTCACCCTGCATCTCGAGTTCCAGACACCCTTCATGCCGACCGCGCGCGGCCAGATGCGCGGAAACAGCGGTGTCTATCTGCAGGGTCGATATGAAATCCAGGTCCTCGACTCGTTCGGGCTGGGAGGTGCCGACAACGAGTGCGGCGGGATCTACAAGGTCTCGCGACCGCGACTGAACATGGCGTTTCCGCCGCTGCAGTGGCAGACCTATGACATCGCATTCACTGCGGCGCGCTTCGACGGCGACCAGAAGCGCGAAGATGCGAGGGTCACCGTCCGCCACAACGGCGTGGTGATCCACGAGGACCTGGCGATTCCGGGCACGACAGGAGGTGGAGAGCCGGAAGCGGATTCGCCCGGACCCCTGCTGTTGCAGGACCACTGGAACCCGGTCTTCTACCGCAACGTGTGGGTGCTTCCGAAATCATGACCCGTCGGATGCGTGCGCAGTGGTTGGCCGGGTGGTGTTGCTTCGCCGCGCTGCTGTCGGTGCCCGCGGTGGCGGCCGAGCGCGCTGAAGTGTTTCGTGCCGTGCTCGACGGCCGACCCCGTGCCGTCGTCGTTCACCTCGGGAACGGCTACTGGCTCGGGTGGGATGCTGCGCGGTGCGCGCCTTACAAGGTCTGGCAGGGCAGCGTCGCGTTGAAAGGTGCGGTCTACGACACGCAGCATGGGCCGACGCCGGGAAGTGTCGGCCGTACGCTCTGGCTCGCGTCCGACGAGGATGCCTGGGAGCGGCCGGAAGGCGGCGTGCTGAAACCGCGCTTCAAGGGGTTCCGTCACGTGGGTGGCGGCGTCGAGTTCGACTGCGCACTCGAGGGTGCGACCGAGCGATCGATTCGGGAGCGAGCCGAGCTTGTCGTCCGCGACGATGGAGCGGTGTCGTTTTCCCGGAGCCTGGAACTGGTCGGCGATGCGGTCGGGATGCGATCGGCCGGCGTGGCGTTCGGTGCCCTCGAAGCGAGGAGGGCGGTTGAATCAAGCGAGACCATCGCGCTCGGGTGGGGCGAGATCCGCCGGATCGACGAGCGTACGCGCCTCGAGCCTGGGACCAATCACTGGGGAATCTCGATTCGCCCCGCGCCGGTCGCGATGGAGACCGACCAAGTCGAACTCGCCGAGAACGGGGAGGTGAGGCTCTCGAATCTTGCACTCGACCCGGCGGCACGCGTGCCGCACGCACTGGGTTATTCGGTCTACCCGTATCTCGGCTTCGAGATTCCGGTGGAGCCGGTTGGGCCAGCGGCATCTGCGTTCGGGCCGGTCGACCTCCTGATCGCGACCGCGGCGGAGCCGACGCCACGGCCACTGGTGCGTTCATTCGTGGGCGAAGCCACGGAGAACCTCCAGGCGGGCCCTGTTGGGATGAGTGTCGAAGTCGGTCCCGACCCCGTGACGGTTCACGGACTCGGACGTTATGTGCTCGCAGGAAACCGGGGCCGGGTGGGTATTCGCCTGCAGACTTCTCGCGGGCGGGTTCTGGCCGAGGGGACGCTCGACCTTGCTGCGGAGATGCCGGGCAGCATGGCCTACGCCCCGATCGATCCCCCCGTTGTCCTCGAAGCGGGTCAGACCGTGCACGTCCTGACCGACCAGGATTTCGGTGGAAACGTCGTGTTCGCGCCTGGTCTCGTCGGGCCCCGGGTCGGCGTGCAGCAAGCGCAGGCGACCGCTTCGTCTCTCGCTGCTGGAACGGTGTGGGTGGACGGCGCGCCAGTGGCAACGGAGCCGGGTTTCTGGCTTCGGGTCTGGGAGCTTCCGCGCGCGGTCTTGCGCATGAGCGAATTGGTTCCGGGCCAGCTTCCGAATCTGTCGCAAGTAGTGGTCCGCCCCGAACTTCCAGACGAACTCGGTATTGCGCCACCGTTCGCGGCAACCCTCGATGGATTCATCGAAGTGGCCGACGGCCAGAAGCACACGCTCCGCTGGCCCGACGGTCCTGGTGTCCAGCTCCAGGTTGCAGGGAAACCGGTCCAGGGCGGAGAAGTCGAGCTGGAAGCGGGCGTCCATTCCGTGCGGGTCGAACTGCTGGTGCGCGAAGCGCCGGCCCGGTTCGCGCTGACGCAAGGGAAGGAAGTGTTGTCGCCAAGCGCACTCGCGACGCGGGCCGGGGTCGTGCGGATCACTGCCCCGGGCACGAAACGTGTCACGCCACTGGATTGGAACTGGCGCGAAGCCGGCGTCGAGGGTTTGGCAATCGCCGGCTACTTCGTCTACGAGCAGGCGACGTCGTGGTTCCAGCGAAACGTGCTCGGCAATGCCACGGACGACGGTCGATCGATCGTCTACGACGTCGGCGGGAAACTGTCGGGGGTGCATCCGTCCTTCGCACTCGAAGCGATCCGGCCACCCGACTTCCAGCCCAAGGTGGGTGGCATGGCCTTCCTGCCGGACGGTCGACTCGCGATTTCTTGTTGGGAACCCGAAGGGGGCGTGTACCTGCTCAGCAACGTGCTCGAAGGCGCGTCGGGCGAGCTTCGGGTCCAGCGCATTGCGCATGGGTTGCTCGAACCGCTGGGTCTCCACTGGGTCGACGATGCATTGGTCGTGATGCAGAAGCCGGAACTCACGCGCCTCGTCGATCACGATGGCGACGACATCGCCGACGAATACCGCGCCGTCACGGCAGCGTGGGGCGTGACGCAGAACTTTCATGAGTTCGGCTTCGGGATCGCCCGGAAGGACGGCTTCCTCTACGGCACGTTGGCGACCGCGATCAATCCGGGCGGGCCGAGTTCGCCGAATCAGCACCTCGACCGGGGGCGGGTCTTCCGGGTGCGTCCAGACGGGACGGATTTCGACTTCGTCGCGTCGGGTCTGCGGACACCCAACGGTATCGGGCCGGGCCCCGACGGTGCCGTCTACGTGGCCGACAACCAGGGCGATTGGCTGCCGGCTTCCAAGATCGTGCGCGTGGAAACGGGGGCGTTCTTTGGCAACCGTTCTGTCGATCCAGACGGAACCCGCCATCTGCAAGACACGCCGCCGGTCTTCTGGTTGCCCCAGTTCGAGATCGGGAACTCGCCGTCCCAGGTCGGGCACTTTCGTGGCACCGCATTCGCTGGCCAGTTGTTGTGGGGAGACGTGACGCACGGCGGGTTGAAACGTGGGTTCGTCGAGGAGATCGGCGGGATCGAGCAAGGGGCGGTGTTCCGCTTTACTCAGGGCCTCGAGGCCGGCGTCAACCGGTTCGCCTGGGGGACCGACGGCAACCTTTATGTGGGAGGGGTCGGGAGTACCGGAAACTGGAACCAGATCGGCAAGCGCTGGTATGGCCTCCAGCGGCTGCGCCACACTGGCGAGCCTTCGTTCGAGCCGCTCGCCGTGCGGATCCAGCCGGAGGGTTTCGAGGTCGAGTTCACTGAACCGCTCGGCGCCGACGTACGCCTCCACCCGGAGGACGTCCAGGTCGCGCAGTGGCGATATGAGCCGACGCCGGCTTACGGGGGGCCCAAGATCGACGAGCATGCGCTCGAGGTGACGGGCCTCGAAATGCTCCCGGACCGTACACGGGTTCGCGTGAATGTCGCCGGCCTCGCAGAAGGCCATGTCGTCTATCTTTCGCTTCCCGATCGCTGGCGGAGTCGCGCCGGGCGGAAACTCTGGACCCACGAGGCGTGGTACACGCTCCACCGGCTCCCGGCCGAGTGAGCTAGGCTGCCCGCCCCAACGAGGAGAAGAGCGACATGATTGCCATGGTGGCGACGATCAAGATCCAGGAAGGCCATGAAGAAGCGTTCGAGGCTGCCGCGAACAAGCTCGCTGAGGCCGTGCGAGCGAACGAGCCGGGCAACCACCTCTATATCCTGTGCCGCACGGGCGAGCCGCAGACCTACGCCTTCCTCGAGCGTTACGAAGACGAAGCGGCCTTGGCCGCTCATGGAAGCTCGGCGCACATGAAGGAGCTCGGCGCCGGGCTGGCGCCGCACATGGCCGGGCGCCCTGAGATCCAGAAGTTCGAAGAAGTCTAGAACCCCGCTTGGCGGGAGTGGAGAATGTTATGCGAATCGGCATCATGGCAGGTGCGACCGGTGGTGAAGGAACGATCGAGGGCATGATCGCCCGGGCCAAGGATGTCGAGGCGCGCGGCTTCGATTCCTTGTGGGTCGCCAATATCTTCGGCCTCGACGCGATCGGCGCGCTGGCCGTCGTCGGGCACGAGACCGCGAAGCTCGAACTCGGCACCGCCGTGGTGCCGACCTATCCGCGGCACCCGGTCGCGATTGCCCAGCAGACGCTGACGACGCAGGCGGCGAGCGGTGGCCGCTTCACCCTCGGAATCGGGCTTTCGCACAAGCTCGTGATCGAGGACATGTTCGGCCTCAGCTACGACCGGCCCGCCGTGCACATGCGCGAGTACCTCGAAGTGCTGACGCCGCTCCTCCGCGGCGAGCCGGCCAAGTTCTCGGGCGAACACTATCGCGTGAACGCAGGCCTCCAGGTCGGGGGCGCCTCGCCGGTCCCGCTGCTGATTGCGGCCCTCGGCGACCGCATGCTCCAGCTTGCCGGCAAGTACACAGATGGCACGATTCTCTGGATGACGGGTCCGGCGACGATCGAAGGCCACATCCAGCCGAAGCTGACGGCCGCGGCCGAAGCCGCCGGTCGTCCGGCGCCGCGTATCGTCGCAGGCTTCCCGATCGCGCTGACGAACGATCCGGAGGGTGCGCGAGAAGCCATCGGCACGAATCTGGCGATGTATGGGCAGCTTCCGTCCTACCGGGCAATGCTCGACAAGGAAGGCGCTGCCGGTCCGGCCGATATCGCGATCGTGGGCGATGAAGCGGCGGTGAAGGCCCAGCTGGGTCGTCTGCGCGACGTCGGCGTGACCGACTTCGACGCAGCGATTGTTCCGGTGGACGGCGAGACCGACGCGCGAACCCTCGACTTCCTGCAGAGCGAACTCTAGGCGCCGTGCCACGCGACCGGAATCGTCGGGTGATGTCGCGCCCATCGTGAGGGCGCCCACCCCGGCGTTTCGGTCAGTGTGAAGTCGGGCACGCGTTCAAGGAGTGCCTCGAATGTGAGCCGCGCTTCCATGCGCGCCAGGTTGGCGCCAAGGCAGTAGTGCGAGCCCTTGCCCAGGGCCAGGTGCCAGCCCACGTCGCGCGAAACGTCGAATCGTTCGGCGCCGCTCCAGCGGCGTTCGTCGAGGTTCCCTGCGCCTAGCAAGAGCACGACGCGAGCACCCTCAGGGATGGTTCGGTCGTGGACAACGACGTCCCGCGAGGGTCTCCGGGGCTGGCTCTGGGTCGGGGACTCGAACCGGAAGACTTCCTCGATCGCATTGGGAATGCGGGAAGGATCCTTGACGAGCCAATCCCGCTGTTCTGGATGCTGCGCGAGCAAGACCGCGCCATTTCCGATCAGGTTGGTGGTTGTGTCGCTGCCGCCCACGACGAGCAGGAAACAGAAGCCCAGCAGCTCGGACTCGCTCAGCCGTTCGCCGTCGATCTCGGCCTCCAGCAGTGCGCTCATCAGGTCGTCCTGGGGTTCGCGTCGCCGCTCCTCGAGCAGCGAGGAGAATTCGGCGTAGATGCCAGCAGCGGGCTTGGCGATGTCCTGCGCGCCGCCGGTGCCCACGCGGATCAGGGCCTCCGTGCATTCGAGGAAAGCGTGACGCCTTTCCGGCGGGATCCCGATCAGCTCCGAGATCACCAGGTTGGGGAGCGGAAGCGCGATGTCGCGCATCAAGTCGCCACGGTCCTTGCCGCGCCAGGCGTCGAACAGCGATGCGATCGCGGCCCGGATGCGAGGCTCGAGGGCCTCGATCCGGCGCGGGGTGAACGCGCGGGAGACGAGCTTGCGCAGGGCGTCATGCCGGGCGCCGTCGAGGTAGACCATCATCGGCAGGAGGACGTCGGACTCTTCGACCCCGCCCGAGCGAAAGGTATCCGGATCGAGCAGTGCCGCTTCGACGTCGGCATAGCGCGAGAGCGTCCAGAGCTTTCCGGACGGGTGTTCGTAGACCGGATGTTCGTCTCGCAGCGTGCGATAGCGCGCATGGAGGTCCGCATGGACGGCGGGATCCTCCGGGTCGAACACGAAGGTCTGTGCCACGGTCAGATCTCGGTGCGCGTCTTGGGGAGATCCGGGAAGACCGGCTTGCGCTTCTCCTGCTTGGCCTCGAAGGCCTCGGCCATGTCGCCGCCGAAGAACATGCCCGCCTGCCAGGTCGCGATGTAGTTGAGTCCATCTTCGACGCTGTGGTCGCGGGTGTAGTTGAGCATTTCCTTTGATCCCCAGACGGCGAGCGGCGACTTCTCGGCAATCTCGTTGGCGATGTCGATGACGCCACTGACCATCGTCTCGGCATCGGGGAAGACTTCGTTCACGAGGCCAATGGCATGCGCCTGCTGCGCCGGCATCCGGCGACCCGTGTAGGCGAGCTCGCGCGCAAGGCCGTCCGGAATGAGCCGCGGAAGGCGTTGTAGGGTTCCCACGTCGGCCGTCAGCCCGATGTTGATCTCCTGGATGCAGAAGAAGGCATTCTCGGTGCAGTAGCGCACGTCGCATGCCGAGATGAGGTCCACGCCACCCCCGACGCAGCCGCCCTGGACGGCTGCAAGAACCGGCATGCGGGCGCGTTCGAGCGCGTTGAAGCTCTCTTGGAAGACCTTGGCGTTCTGGCGCATCTGCGCGCGCACATAGCCAAGCTCCTTATGCGTTTCCTTCCGTTCCGCAGCCTCGGAGCCGTCCTGTCCTTCGCCGCCCTGGCCGAAAACTGCGAGATCCATCCCGGCAGTGAAGTGCTTCCCCTCGGAAGAGATCACGATCGCGCGCGCGCTGCCGTCGTTGCTGATCTGGTCGACCAGCGATGGGAGTTCTCGCCAGAAGTCGGGGTTCATCGAGTTGAACGCTTCGGGTCGGTTCATGCGCAGGTGGGCCACGTGTCCCGAAATGTCGACGTCGAATGCCTTCGGCATGTTATTGCTGTCCTTTCTCGCGTCCGCCGGGCACTTCGACGGTGTCCGTGTCTCGGCCAGAGCGGAAGATGGTTCCCGGCAAGGCGCCGGTGTGAACGCCATCGTGGATGATCTCGGTGCCATTCACGATGACGTGGCCGATGCCCTCGGCGTCGGCGTAGAGGCGGTAGGCGCCACCCGGGAGGTCCTCGCGCGTGTAGACGGGCCCCGACTTCACGCGGTCTGCATCGAAGATCACGATGTCGGCGTACCAGCCTTCTTGCAGGCGCCCGCGCTCGCGGAGGCCGTAGAGCCGGGCGGGGACGTCGGTGAGCTGGCGCACGGCTTCCTCGATCGGCAGCAGGTCGTGCTCGCGGCTGTGATCGAGCAGGTTCGTCGAGAACGCGAAGGTATCGATCATGTCGAGGTGGGCGCCTGCGTCCGAAGCCCCGACGACGGCGCGGCCGTCGGTCCAGGTCTTCGCGCGGAGTTCCCAGGTCGCCTGGTCCTCCGGCGGGTTCCCGGGCTTGAACGAGGTCTTGAGATCGTCGGACAACGCCAGGTCGATCATCGTGTCGAACGGCGTCTTCCCCTGTTCCTCGGCCAGCTCTCCGATCGTGCGTCCGCGGACGCCTTCGTTCTCGGGTCGCCCGACCTGGTCGATGGTCATGGTGGCCCAGCGCGCGAGGCCACGGAGTAGGCCGGCGGCTTCGGAGTTGGCGCCTTCGTCCAGTTCCTTGCGGTAGGTCGGGTCCTTGAGCTTCTCCTTGCGCGCTTCGATGTCGAGCTGGAACAGCGGCGCCCAGCCGGGAAAGGCGTCGAACAGGAATCCGGAGAAGAGGTTGATCCGCACGGTCGGCGTCTGCGGCACCGTCAGCGCGATGACGGTTGCGCCACGTTCGGCCGCGTAGTCGCCGGCACCGAGCTGGTGGTGCGTGTACTCGGCGTTCGCGGCCGTCGGCGAGAGCACGTTCCAGTTGATCGGGCGGTTCGCCGCGAGCGACATGTCGGTCATCAGGGACTTCTCGGCGTCCTGCCAAAGACCAGTCCCCGGGATGAACTCGAGGGTCGTTCCCGGCAGGTCACGAAGCGCACGCGCGAGCGCCACGATCTCCTCACGGCTGGCGTGACGTGAAGGAACCGGGTCGCCGGCTTCATCGTTATGCGTCGCAGCGATCGAGGAGGAGAAGCCCATGCCGCCCTCGCGCACGGACTGCCGGAGCAGCTCGACCATCTCCGCCAGCTCTTCGTCTGTGGCTTCGCGCTTCGTGGCGTCTTCACCCATCACCACGCGACGCAATGCCGAATGGCCGACGAGGAAGCCCGCGTTCACGGCGAGCCGGCCTTCGAGCTTGTCGAGATAGCTGCCGAAGCTGGTCCAATCCCACGGAACGCCCTGCTGGAGGCTCTCGAGCGGCATGCCTTCGACCCGCGCGAGCATGCGCATCAGGTAGTCACCCGCTTCCGGGACGAGCGGCGCGATCGAAAAACCGCAGTTGCCCCCGACGACGGTGGTGACCCCGTGGAACGACGAGGGCGAGAGCGTGCCGTCCCAGAACGCCTGGGCGTCGTAGTGGGTGTGGATGTCGACGAAACCGGGCGCGACGACGCGGCCTTTTGCATCGAGCGTCTTCGCGCCTTCCTCGGCGATTTCGCCGATGGCCACGATTCGCCCATCGTGAATGGCGACGTCGGCCTCTCGCGCGTCCGCACCGGTGCCATCGACCACGGTGCCACCGCGAATCACGAGATCGTACATGGGAGCCTCCTGGGCAGTCCGGCCCAGGCGCCGGGAATCGGCCGGCCTGGACGCCGGGAATCGGCCGGCGAGTGTACCAACGTCCCGCGCGGACGGATGCAGACGCGCTACGCCAGCTTCGGAAGCCCGAGGAGCGCTTCGGTCTCGGCCGTCGTGGCCAGCGGCCGACCCAACTCGGCGCACAGTGCCTTGGCCTTCTCGACTTCGTCTACGTTGGAAGTCGCATCCATGTGGTCTTCGAAGCCCACGCGGAGGTGCCCGCCGCGTTCAACCGCCATGCGCGCCACCGGGGTATCCAGGATGCCACCTCCGAGCACGGCCACGGCCCACGGAAGTGCCGCGTCGCCCAGCATTGCCAGGTACATCTCGAGGGCTTCCGGGATCGGCGGTGCGCTGTAGGTCGGCGCGCCGCCGCCGAAGTACCCGCCTTCCGAGAAGTAGAACTTCACAAGCGTGCCGGGCGGGAGCGTGCCGGCGCGGTGTGCCGACAGGATCACGCGGAAATAGCCCGGCTCGAAGATCGCGACGGATGGCCCGAGCCGGTACTCGCGACAGATCTCGGTCGAGAGGCGGATGTCGGCGGCACCGTTGACGTAGACGAAGGTTCCGTCCATCGGCAGCCCGTCCGCGCCTGCGCCGCCAAGGTTCACCGATCCTGGATCGAGAATTCCCTGGCGGATGACACCGGCCTTGGCGAGGTGCCGCTGGTGGCCGACCTTGGCCTCCGGCTCGTTTGCCGGGTCGAAGCAGATCGTTGGATAGAGGATGGCGTCCGGCCGCTCATCGAGCACGGGGCGGTAGGCCGCGTGGTAGCGCTCGGCCGCGGCTTCGCCTGTGAGCGTCGGCTGGTCGCTATGCGTGTGGATGATCGAGGCGCCGGCATCGAGGCAACGCAGCGCATCGTCGGCGACCTCGGCCGGTGACTTCGGAACGGCCGCATTGCGTTCCTTGGGCGTGGCCCCGTTGAGGGCAACTTCGAGGACGACGGGCGTGGCTTCACTCATGGAGGGATCGTACTCGGCTTCGGCAGCGGAGGCCGGCTCAGCGCACCGGGACGCGCGCCGATTCCGTGACGATGCGTTCACTGCTGCCGGGCGCCGCAAATCCGCTGCGAATCTTCAGCACGGCGTCCGTTTCGACGGCACTTCCCGGAAGCGGGATCAGGGCGTCCGGATCTGGCGACGCAACGTCGCCGAGCGTGCCCACACCGCGGTATTCGGTCCGCCATTCGTCATCCGTGACATCGCAGACCGAGTAGCCGCGGAAGAGCGCGTTGAAGAATTCGACGTGCGGGTTGTCGCCGACACTGAACCGGACAACCGAGTCGATCGCTCGCGGGTCCCGGTCGCGGAACGTCGAAGCGATCGACGTGCAGACGAACTCGGCAGCCACGATGTCGCTGTTCGGGTCGGCGAAGTCGGCGAACAGATTCGACGCCCAGGCGGAATGCACATCGCCGGTCAGGACCACGGGGTTGCCGGGCCGCAGGTTCTCCAGCATCTGCAGCAGGCGGCTCCTGGCGGCCTGCGCGCCGTCCCATCCGTCCATGTTGGTGACTTCCTGCACCTGGGCGAGAGCGGCTGCCGCCGCGGCCTTCTCCGCCGGCGGCAGCGGGATCTGGAGAGCGAGCTGCAATTGGAGCAGCGAGACGAGATTCCAGGGCATCACCATCACCTGCTGCGCCAGGATGTTCCAGTGCGCGCCAGAGTTGGCGAGGTTCCCGGCCAGCCAGGCCTCTTGTTCCAGGCCTAGCATCGTGGCGGCCGGGTCGAGAATCGCAGCACGGTCGAAAATCGGCTCGCCGAAGGCACGTTCGAGCAACGCAGCATCCGTTGCCGAGAGGTTGGCGGCCGGTGACCCGAATCCGTCCCGCGTCGGCTGGTCGGTACGGTACTGACGCGTGTCGAGGACGTGGAGGTCGGCGAGGCTTCCGAATTGGAGACGGCGATGGATCGGGAGCTGGCCGTCTCCGCGTAGGAAACGATTCTGCGGCCGCAGCGGCATGGCCTCGGCGTAGGCCTGGTACGCATTGCGGCGCCGGTTGGCAAAGGCGCTTCCGACGACGTTCGAGCGCTCCTCGGCGATCAGGCCGGCATAGTTGTTGTCGACCTCGTGGTCGTCCCAGGTGACGATGAATGGAAGCTCCCGGTGCGCGGCCTGCAGGTCCGGGTCGAGGCGGTACTGCGCATAACGGTTCCGATAGTCCTCGAGACTCAGCAGTTCGCTGCCGACGTGAACGCGGCCGGGAGCGATCGGGTTGCCGGTTGGACCGCTCTCGTAGATGTAGTCACCCACGAAAAGCACGAAGTCGAGCTGCTGCGTGAGCATGTCGCGGTACGCGGGGAAGAAGCCGTCCTGGAAATCCTGGCACGACGCCTGCGCAAACCGCAGGTGTCCCGGATCGGCCGAAGGGTGCGGGAATGTTCTCGTCTGCCCGATGGGGCTGGCTTCGCCCAGGGCGCGGAAGCGGTAGTAGTACCAGCGATCCGGTTCGAGACCGGTCGCGACGGCGTGTACGGCGTGGCCGTTTTCGGGAAGCGCCATCGAAACCCCGGAGGCGACGATGTCCCGCATTCCGCGGGAGCGCGCGACCTCCCACACGACCATGACCGGGCGGCTCGGCATGCCACCGCCATTGAGCGGGTCCGGCGCGAGCCGGGTCCAGAGGACGACCGACGCGTGGTCGGGGTCTCCGGATGCTACGCCCAACGTGAAGAGGGGGCTCTCGGGGCGGGGCCCCGTGTCCTCGTCGCAGCTCAGGATGGCGGGGGCGAGGGCAGCGGCGGATGCGCCCTTGAGGAACGAGCGTCGGCTGAGCGGCGGGCGGGACATGGCGTGGACTCCTGCGGGCATCCCCCGGAACCCACGGCTCGAGTGTACCTTGCCTGCGCGCGATCCAATGCAAAGGCCCCCGGAAGGGCTTGCCTTCCGGGGGCCCAGGGCCCGGGACGCCGGCGACGCTCAGGCGGAGGGGGCCACCTGTGCTGCGGGCTGGCGCACCGGCCGGCCGCCGCCGCCGAAGCGGGGGACGTAGCGCGGCGTGCTGTCCATGTAGCGGGCATAGACGTCGCCGAAGTGGTTCAGCAGGTCCCGCTCTTCGACCAACACGGCCAGGGCCATGTAGGCCGTCGTCACGACGGCGAAGAGCAGGTGGCCGGCGCTCATTTCGGGCGTGGCCCAGAAGATCACGGCCCAGGCGACGTAGAGCGGGTGACGGATTTTGCCGTACAGGCCCGGCGTGCCGAACGGGTGGTTCGTGTAGGCCCGGCCCCGGAAGGCCAGCCAGGACTGCCGCAGACCGAACAGGTCGAAGTGATCGATCAGTGCGGTGGCGTAGAGCAGCATCGCCCAGCCACCGAAGTACACGGCCGTGATCGCGTTCGAGGCGATCGGGTTCGTGACCGACCAGACGGTGCCCTCGATCGGCTGCCAGAACGCGTACAGCACGACCAGACAGAGCGCGGACAGCAACACGTAGGTGGGGCGCTCAGCCGGTTCCGGAACGATGCGCGTCCAGAGCTTCTTGAAGCCCGGTCGTGCCATCCCCGTGTGCTGGACCGCGAAGAGCGACAGCAACGCGACGTTGATCGCCAGCGCGAGTCCGATCGGTCCGGCCGTGCCGGAATCGATCGTCTTGGAAACGATGTCGAAGTTGCCGACGAAAGCGATCGAGTAGAGGAAGCAGGCAAAGAAGGCGGCGTAGCAGAAGACGCCCCAGGCGAGGAAGCCGGTGCGTTGCGCGCCTGTGCGCTGGGCCGCGATGTCGTTGGGCTGGGTCGTGGTCGAGGTCATGATGGAGTCTCCGGTTGGGTCTTGGTATCTGGCCCGCCTCCATGGCGGCTGCCGATGAACCCACTTTCGACCGATTCGTCCTGACCTTCCTTATCCCGCGGTGATCGCTTCCTTAGTGCTGGCGTAAGAGAGAAAGTCCTTTTATTTCAGTAACTTGGAACTTCTTATCCTCGTCCTTGACCTATCCCAGCCGGGCATTGACGAAGTCTGCGAGCTCCTGGCTGGCCGCCATCCCTTCCGGAAGCATCTCGGCGAAGACGTGCCAGACATGGAACATGTCCTCCCAGACCTCCAGCGTGACGTCGACGCCGGCCGACTTGGCGCGCTCGGCCAGCCGCCGCGAATCGTCGAGCAGGACTTCGGCCGAACCCACCTGCAGGAGCAGCGGCGGGAGGCCGGCAAGGTCGGCGAACAGCGGCGAAGCCAGTGGCGCCTTCTTGTCGCCAGCGCCGACATAGGCGTCGACCATCAACTGGAGCCCCGAGATGTCGCCCAGCATCGGATCGACGTCGGCCTTCTCGGTGATCGAGTTGCCCGACGCCGTCATGTCGGTCCAGGCCGAGATCCCGACGCCGCACGCCGGGAGGGGCAAGCCCTGGTCGCGGATCGCCAGCAAGGCAGCTACCGCGAGGCCTCCGCCGGCAGAGTCGCCCGCGAGCGCGATGTGCTCGGCCGCGGTCCCCTGCGCGAGGACGAACTGATAGGCCGCGACGGCGTCGTCGACGGCGGCGGGGTGGGGGTGTTCGGGCGCCAGGCGATAGTCGACGGAGAGGACGCGGAGGTTCCCAAGCTGCGAAAGACGCGCTGTAAGTCCGCGGTGCGTGTTCAGCGACCCCATGCAGTAGCCGCCGCCGTGGTAGTAGATGAGCACCCGATCGGCGCGGGCGTCGGACGCGTCATTCCATTCCGCGGGGACGCCGCCCGCATCGACGGGTGTGAACGTCACGTCGTCGGGGAGCGGGGTTGCGGCGCTCCCGGCTTCCATTCCGGCACGCATCTCCTGGATGCTGGTGCCTTGCGCGATGTTCGCGCCTCGCAGCATGGTGACGATGGTTTCGAGGGCTTCGTTGGCCATGGGGTCTTCCTCCGGTGAGTGCCGGAGGGTAGGGCGGCCGTCCGTGCCGGCGCTAGCGGGAGCGCGCCGCGAAGTCCTGGAACCGCTTCTTGTTCTCGGTCACCACGAAATGCCCGAGGTCGGAGAGGTTCCGATGCTCGGCGAAGTCGTAGTCGAGCTTGGCTGTCGAGAATTGTGGATCGAAGCCAAACTTTCCGCGGCCAAACAGGTGGTTCACGAATCCGGGCTGGTTGTACGGCTTGCTCTTGAACTTGCGGTCGAACGAGCTCGATCGTTTCAATTTCACGTAGAGGATGTCGGGTACGGTGTCGTCGCCCTCGAACAGATGCACAGGCTCGTCGACCCGGTCGATCTTGCGCAGCACTCCCTCGACGCCGTGCCCGAACGCGGTATCGATGTGGTTGCGACGGAGCAGCGTCGTCAGCCCGTGGTACTTCTGGTTGGAGCGAACGCGGGTCGGGCTCTCGGGGTCATGCTCGGCATCGACCACGATCAGATAGCCGCAGCCGCGGTTCACGAGCGATTCGACGCCGAGGTTGTTGTAGTGGCCGCCGTCGGCGACATCGAATTCGTCTGCATCCGTCGGAGCGTTCGCGAGGTCGTCCGGTAGGTAGTTGGGCAACGCACGACTCAGTCCGATGCCGATCGTCTCGTCGCCCAGCCCCGGGAGATGCGCGGCGACGGCGGCCCCCGAGATCGCGACGGCATCACGCATTCGCAGCGGTTTTTCCTTGGCGTGGAGATCCCGGGTCGAGGTGTATCCCAGCGAGCGGCTTCCGCAGTAGTGCCGGGTCATCTCGAAGCACTCCTGTTGGACGTGGAAGGTGCCCGCGGGACGGAAGTTCACCGTGCCATTGACGATCAGGTACGGCCGGTCGCCATCCTTGACCAGGCCGCGCTGGGCGAACGGCATCCAGCGGCCATCTTGCCCGTGTTCGCGAAGGAACGTTCGCGCCAGCAGGCGCCCGTACACGTTCGAGACGTAGTTCTCGTTCTTGCGGGCCAGGATGAGTTCCTGTGCGGTCCGCGCCGGGTTTGCCAGGAACGACTCGAAGCCTTCTTCGAGCGTATTTGGCTTCTCGTCCGGCCGGTCGAAAAACCAGCGGTCGAGCAGGTTCGTCGTGGCGTAGGCGGTACCGATCCACGACCCACCCGACACGACCGAGAGATAGTCGGCCTGCGACATCACGCCGATCTCGTGCAACCCGCGCAGGATGCCGTAGTTGTAGATCGCAGAGCGGTATCCGCCCCCTGAAAGCGCGACGCCGAGGGTGTCGACCTGTTTCGCCTTGTTGCGGATGACCGTTCGCTCGGGCCATCTGTGCGCCACTTCCGCGCCGAGGGTTCCAAAGTCCGCGTTGTAGCTGCGACGGTACGTCATCGGCCCTCCTCGCCCGGTCCCAGGATACGCGCTGCCATCCGAGAACCGGAAGGGCGATTACTGCTAAGTCTCTCTAGAGGCCCAGCCGGGGCAGGCGACGGAACGTCCACGCCGCCGCCAGCGTCGAATGGGCTTCACCTACTGGAGGTCTGCCGTGTCGCAAGTTGTCCCGCGATCGATGGCACTCGCCATCGTCGGAATGCTGAGCTTGCTCGTACCTGTCGCGAGCGCGGCGGACCGCGCAGTGCCGCCCGACCACGTGGTCGTGCTCGAAGGCTCGGGCCACGACGATGTTCGCGACATCGTGGGCTACCCCGGTGGGGGCGTCATCGCGGTGGGCGGGACCCAGTCGCCGGACTTCCCGCTGACGTTCACCGAGTACGCAGGCGATGTGGACGCCTTCATCGTGCGACTCGATGCGGACGGTGAGATCGTCTGGGCCCGTGTGATTGGCGGTCCTCATCATGACCGCGCCTATGCAGTGGAGATCGACCCGGCGGGCGACATCATCGTCGGAGGTCGTGCGGGCCGGGACTTCCCGGTGACCCAGGGTGCGCTCCAGACGAAGTTCTCAGGGGGCTCGCCGAAGGGGCCTTATCAACCGCAAGACGGATTCTTCGCGAAGTTCACCCCGGACGGTGAGGTTATCTACGCGAGCTACTTCGGCGCCGTGGATCCGCCGGGACGCATCATTCGCGATCTCGCAGTTGGAGCATCTGGCGACATCTGGCTCGCCGCGTCGACGGCGACCGGGCGCTACCCGGAGCCGATTCGCGCCGCGTTCGGCAAGACGCTGCGCCAGGGCATGGAGCAGGCCGTCGTGGCGCGCATCGCGGGCGATGGGTCCTCGATTCGTTGGGCTCGCGCGTTTGGCGGAGAAGGCGAGGTCTGGGGCGTCCCGTCGATTCGGATCGCGGCCGGGGACGACGCCGTCTACCTGACGAACGGGAGTTCGCCCCGGATGCCAGTCACTCGAGGCGTGGTTTCGCCCAAGGGAGTCGGCGACATCGATCTGCATGTGAGTCGTTGGGCACCCGACGGCTCGCTGAAGTGGGGAACGTATCTGGCGTCGACCGGGCTCGACCAGATCGAGACCCATCACCTCGCCATCGCCGCGGACGATTCGATCGTGATCGCGGCGGGTGCGGACGGAGAGGACTTTCCCACCACGCCGGGCGCATTCGATCGGACGCACAACGGCGTCGGCGGCATCGGCGCCGGCTTGAGAACCAACTATCCAGGGGACGTCGTCGTTGTCCGTCTCTCGCCGGATGGACGCGAGTTGATCGGCTCGACCCTGTTTGGCGGTTCCGACGGCGAAGCCGCCGAGGGCGTGATCGTCGACCGATCCGGAAACATCATCGTGTCCGGGACGACGTTCTCGGCCGACATTCCGCGGGTCAACGCCATCGCCCCGCCGACGGCGAATCGGTATGACGCGTTCATCGCCGCCTTTTCGCCCGACTTGAAGCAGCTCTTGTTCTCGTCACACCTCGGGCCACGCAAGGGCTCCGTGCTCCGCTGCGCCACGATCGATTCGAGCGGACGCATCTGGTTCGGCGGCAATCTGCGCGCTCCGGGGGATTGGGCCGCGGCCGGGATCCCGGCGAAGCGAGGCCGCACGACGGCCGATGCGCTGATCGTGCGATACCTGCCGCCGGGGTATGCGCCGCCCGAGTAGCCGTCGGGCGGACAGCGGTTTCCGCACTATCCTGGCGTCCGTCAGTGAGTTTGTCGCACGACCTGCGACGCTCGACACAGGAGAGGCCGATGGCAGGACGACTCGAAGGGAAAGTGGCATTCATCACCGGCGCCGCCTCGGGGATCGGCGCCGCATGCGCGCTGCGCTTCGCCCAGGAGGGCGCACGGATCGCAGGCATGGACCTCGCGAAGCCCAGCGGGGACTCGGACTGGGACGAAGCCGTGGCGTTCGCCGGAGGCGGAGTCTTCGAGAGCGGCGACGTTCGCGACGAAGCGCGCATCGCCGAGATCGTGGCGGCGGTGAAGGATCAGTTTGGCCGCATCGATGTTCTCGTGAACTCGGCTGGTGTTGCGGGCGGCGGCATGATCCACGACCTCGACGCAGACGAATGGGACCGCGTCGTCGACATCAACCTGAAGGGCACGTTCCTGGCGTCGAAGCACGTGGTGAAGGGCATGGTCGAGCAGCAAAGCGGCAGCATCGTGAACGTCGCTTCGGTCGAGGGCATCGAGGGCTTCATGGGCGGTAGCTCCTACAACGCTTCGAAGGGCGGCGTCGTGGTGCTCACCAAGAACATGGCCATCGACTACGGCCGTTCGGGCGTGCGCACCAACGTGATCTGCCCCGGGTTCATCGATACTCCGATGTTCCGGAGCGTCATGGTCGACGGTCCCGCGAGCGTGATCGCGGACAAGATCATGGACGCGCACCAGCTGGGCCGTTTCGGCAAGCCCGTCGAGATCGCGAACGCGGCACTCTTCCTCGCGTCGGATGAAGCCTCGTTCGTCACTGGGGTCACGTTCCCGGTCGACGGTGGCTACACCGCGGGACACCGCTTCAGCCTCTGATTTCCATGAACGAGTCTTCAGGATCGAGCCGCATCGCGGCGAGGAGAACGCTATGTCCGAGATCGTGATTCGCGGCGGCACCGTCATCGACGGCACCGGGAGCGAAGGATTCGAAGCCGATGTCCGTGTGAAGGACGGACGCATCGCCGAGATCGGGCGCGGCCTGACCGGTGGGCGAGAACTCGACGCCAGCGGTCACGTCGTGACGCCGGGCTTCATCGACATCCATACCCATTACGACGCCCAGGTCTTCTGGGACCCGGCACTCACGCCATCCTGTTTCCATGGCGTGACAACGGTGGTGGCCGGCAACTGCGGCTTCTCGGTGGCGCCGACCCGGCCCGAAGACCACGAGACCATCGCGTTGACGCTCGAGAAGGTCGAGGACATGAACCCGGCGACCCTGGCCGCCGGCATTCCGTGGGACTTCGAGACGTTCCCCGAATACCTGGCCTCGGTCGAACGCCGCGGCACGGTGCTCAACTACGCCGCCTACATCGGCCACACCGCGCTGCGCCTCTTCCATATGGGCGACGACGCCTACGAGCGCGAAGCGACCGACGACGAGGTCGCGGCGATGGCCGTCAGCGTGCAGGAAGCAATGGCCGCTGGAGCCGCCGGCCTTGCGACCAGCTTCGCGCCGACGCATATCGGGATCGGCGGTCGGCCGATCTGTTCGCGGCTCGCGGCAAAGTCGGAATTCGAGACGCTGGCGATGGAAGTGCGAAAGGCCGGTCGCGGCGTGATCGAGGCGACCATGGGCGACGGCTTCGCCTTCGACCAGATCTATGACTTCCAGCGCCGCGTCGGCGTCCCGGTGACCTACACGGCACTGTTGGCGATGCCCGGACTCTGGCAGCATGGTTCGAAGGTCCATGCTGAACAGCGCGAGCAGGGAACCGGCGTCTGGCCCCAGATCTCCTGCCGCAAGATCACGATGCAGGTGAAGCTCGAGGAGCCGTTCCCGTTCGATCAGACGGACGCATTCGCAGCTCTCTACCAGGGAAACCGCGAGGACCGGGTTGCTGCCTACCGCGACCCCGCGTGGCGAGCGAAGGCACTCGAGCAGCTGAAGACCACGGCCCTGCCGACGCGGTGGGAGAACTTCGAGCTCGCGGAGACGACGGCGCACACGGGCCTCATTGATCGCAAGCTCGTTGACCTCGCGGCTGAGCGCGGCGAATCGCCACTCGACACCATGATCGCGCTCTCCCTCGATGACGACTTGAAGACGCGCTGGCGCTACATCCAGGCGAACGATGACGAAGAAGGAATCGAACACCTGCTACAGCAAGAGGGCATGGCCCTCGGCCTCAGCGACGCGGGCGCTCACGTGGGAATGCTATGCGACGCTCCGCTGCCGACCGACCTGCTCGGGAACTGGGTCCGCGAGCGCGGCGTCTTGCCGCTCGAGACGGCGGTGTTCAAGCTCACGGGCGAACCCGCTTCCATCTTCCAGTTCGAGGACCGCGGCGTGGTGCGCGAAGGCGCCTGGGCCGATCTCACGGTCTTCGATCCGATGACGGTCGCACCGGGGCCGATTCGCCGGGTCGTCGACTTCCCGGCGAACGGTGACCGGCTCACGGCAGACCAGCCCAGTGGCATCCGCCACGTGCTCGTCAACGGCGTGCCGATTCAGGTCGATGGTGAGAGCCACGCCACCGAAATGGATGAGCGTCCGGGCGTGCGACCTCAGCAAGGTGCGTTTCGTTAGTTGGTTGCTGTGATGCGTTTCCGCTCGTAGAGCGCGATCGCGCCAAATACGACGATGAGGACCGCGACCCAGGCGGCGAGGTTGTGGAACGAGGCCTGCGTCGCCGCATGCAGGATGGGGCCTTGGGCCTCGGGTGCCAACGCGGCGAAGGCCTCTTCGCCGCCGGCCAGCGCACGTCGTTCCCGATCGAAGATCGCGCCCATGGCGGGCAGCACGTACTGGATGGCGAGTGCGCCCGCGACGCCCATCAGGCCGATGAAGAGTTCGCCGCCGCGCGGGTAGCGCTCCGAGACGTTGGCCAACATCGTGGGCCACAAGAAGCAGACGCCGAGGCCCCAGACCGTTGCGACCGCGAGTCCCGTCAGGGGCGATGTTGCGAGTGGCAGCAGTAACAGGCCCGCCGTGGCGAGGATCGCGCTCAGCCAAAGCATCACGACGTTCGAGAGGCGATGCGCGATCGGGCCGGCGAAATGCCGCAGCGCGAACATCATTCCGTTCACGTAGATGACGAGCCAGATGCCGCGCATGCCGACCGAGCGCGTCAGCGTGAAGTCGATCCACTGTCCGGGCGCGAGTTCGGCCGCCGCGGTCAGCAGCATGCAGAGCCACCAGAGCACGAACATCGGCTGCTTCGGAATCTCGGCGAACATCTCGCCCATCGAAACGCCCATGCTGGCGCGCTCGGTCTGTGGGAAGCGGGTTCCGATCGTGAGGCCGATGCAAACAAGTGCGGGCAACACGACGAAGGCGAATTGCCCGCGCCAATCGAGGCCCAACGAGGCTGCGCTCACGCCGATGAGGCCGCCCGCGATCACGCCTGCCGGCCACCAGGCGTGCACGACGTTGAGTCGATTGGTCTTGTCATCCGGGTAGAGGGCCGCGGTCAGCGGATTGACGGACGCTTCCATGAAGCCCCATCCGAGCCCCGACAATAGGAAGCCGATACGCAGAAGGTCGTAGACCCCCTGGCCCGTCGACAGCGAGTCGGCCGAGACCGACAAGCCTGTGCCGACGGCGAAGCAGAGTCCGCTCAGCAAGATGCCGCGGCCCATCCCGATGCGTTCCAGAAACACCGAGCCCAGGAAGAGGGTGAGAGCGAACCCGAGGAATGCGGTCCCGAGCAGGGCGCCCGCGAGTTCACCGGACCGTCCCGGGGCGATCTCGGCGATGACATCCCGTTCGATCGCCGTGATGATGGCCGCCCGTAGCGCGAAGCTGAGCCCCGCCGTGAACAGGGCGAGCGAGCTCAACACGAAGATCTTGGAGCGAGGAAAGTCGGGCGCGGCGTCGTTCATGGTTCGCAGCATACGGGTGTGGTGCGGCGCACAGCAAGAAAGCAATCGCCGCGAATCGGGCCGCGCTCTGTATCCTGGGCGGTCCTGGAGGCTCCATGAAATTCGGCATGAACCTGTTCCTGTGGACGGATGCGCCCACCGACGAGGCGCATCTACCGCTCTATGAGCGCCTTCGCGCCATGGGATTCGACGGACTCGAACTGCCCATCATGGGAACCGTTGACCCCGACGCGTTCGCGGCGATGGGCGCACGGTTGGACGACATGGGCCTGGAGCGCACGGGCGTGACCGTTTGCCCGGCGGACGCAGACCCGATCTCGCCCGATGCCGCCGTGCGCCGTGCCGCCGTCGCCCATCTGACCCAGGCCGTGGACGCGTGCGCGGCCGCGGGTGGGCGCGTCCTTGGCGGTCCGCTCTACGCCGCGATCGGCGAGTTCTCGGGAGCGGGCCCCACTCCAGACGAGTGGAGCCGGAGTGTCGACGTCATGCAGGAGGTGGCAACCCATGCGGCCACGCGCGACGTCAGCCTCGCATTCGAGTTCCTGAATCGCTTCGAGATCTACCTGTTGAACTGCTCGGCCGACACGCTGCGCTACGTGCGCGACGTGGGCGCCCCGAACGTGGGCGTTCACTACGACACCTTCCACGCCAACATCGAAGAGAAGTCCGCCGCGGAAGCGATTCGGGCAACCGGTGATGCGATCCGTCACGTCCACATCTCCGAGAACGACCGCGGAACGCCAGGCGCGGGCCAGGTGCGTTGGACCGAGACCTTCCAGGCATTGGCCGCAATCGGCTACGACGGCTGGCTCACGATCGAAGCATTCGGGGGACTGCTGCCCAGTCTGGCCGCGGCCACCAAGATCTGGCGGCCGATGTTCGAGAGCGAGGAGCAACTCGCCCGGGACGGCCTCGCCTTCATGAAGGCGCAGTGGAGCGAGCACGCGGGCTAGCGCGGCCTTTCCTGCGCGACCCAGATCGGCCACCCTGCCGCCATGAGCCCCCTCCACGAACTCGACGACGACGGCGTTCTCCTCCTTACCTTGAACCGGCCGGAACGGCGCAATGCGTTCGACGAAGACCAATGGGACGGACTTGCGGACGCCTTGACCGAAGCCCGCAACGATCCGGCCGTGGCCGTGGTCGTGCTGACCGGTGCCGGCGGACACTTCTCCTCCGGTGTCGACCTGGCATCGTTCGGCGGTGGCGACCGCCCGCCGCGCAAGGACGGCCATGCCAGCGGTTTCTTCCACTGTGTGGAAGAGATCTTTGCTTTCGACAAGCCCTTGCTGGCCGCCGCACAGGGCTCCGCCGTCGGTGGTGGGGCCACCATCACGCTCGCGTGCGATGTGGTCTACGTGGGCGAGAGCCTGAAGATGCGCTTCCCGTTCGCAAACCTGGGACTCGTTCCGGAGATCGCGAGCAGCTACACGCTGCAGGCCAACATTGGCCGACAGCGCGCGGCAGAGTTGATGTTCACGGCCGAGTGGATCGACGCCGATCGTGCGGTCGAACTCGGAATGGCGGCGCGAAAGCTGCCGGACGACGAAGTGCTGGGTGCGACACTGGCGAAGGCGCGCGAGATGGCGCAGTGGCCGGTGTCGGCACTGCGCGCCATCAAGCAAACACTCCAGGTCGCGCACCATGCCGGCATCGAAGCTGCGCGCAAGATCGAAGACGAACGCATGATGGAACTCGCGGGATCTCCCGAGAACATCGAGGCCGTGAAGGCCTTCATGGAAAAGCGGACGCCGGACTTCAAGCAGTTTCGAAAGTAGGGCGCCTCGGTCGGCGGATCAGTCGGCGGCCGACGCTCGCACCAACCGGGGAATGGCCTCCGCGCGAACGCGACCCTTGTGATGCAGATCCAGGTAGAGATCGGCGAGGGTGTCGTGGGCGTCGCGCCAGCGGATCCCCAACTTTGCAAGGGCGGCCGAGTCGGTGGCCGGCCGCATGCGCGTCGCGATCTCCATGCCCTCGCCCGAGATGGGAAAGCGTCGCCCCGATACCGAGGCGACGAGATCGAACACGCGTCCAGCCGCGCGGAGCGCAAAGCCGGGTGCCCGCATTCGCCCAGGGCGGCGTCCGCTGACTTCCTCGATCAGGTCCGTGAATTCGTCCCAAAGGAAATAGTGGCCGCCCGCGAGCACGCGGCCGGTCGCGCGCTGTTCCAGCGCTGCGACGAGTAGCTTCGCCAGGTCGCGAACGTCGACGAACTGGGTTCCGCCCGAAGTCTGGAGCGTGGTGCGCAGGAACCCGCGGTACGCCTTCACACTTTCGCTCGCACCGGGGTCTTCGGGCCCTACGACACCGGTGGGATAGACCGCCGCGATCGGCGCGCCTGCGTCCATGCGCGCGCGCACGAATGCCTCACTGGCGGCTTTCGATCGGCTGTAGTGCGTGCGCGCGGGTGCGACCGGCGAAGTGTCGACGGTCGGCTTTCCCGGGGTGAAGAGTACGATGCTGCTCGAGACGTAGACGATGGCGCCAACACCGCCGTCGTGCGCCTGGCCAATCACGCATTCGACGCCGCGCTCGTTGGCAGCGAAGGCCGCCGCGCCGAGCGACGGATCCGTGACCGAAACCGCAGCGGCGGCATGAACGACGCCGTCGTCCGGCCCAAGCCCATCGAGCAGCCGGGCGACCGCGTCGGGGTCGGCCATGTCGCCGGTGATTCGATCCTGCGAACCGATGCCGATCGGTTCCAGCAGGCGCGCGCCTTTTTCCGCGTCTCGAACCAGCGCGCGTACCTGGTGGCCGGCCGCCGTCAGGGCCCTCGCCGTATGCCATCCAATGAAGCCGGTTCCGCCTGTCACTGCGACCCGCATGCTGCCTTGCTCCCCGCGCTCACGACGCGTTGGCGCGGGGCGATCGGCCCGGCGACCGTGGTAACGTGACGCCTCCCTTCGGAGGTTGCCATGTCCGTCAAAGCGTTCGAGCCCGCGTTCATGCCCGTAGGCGTGCTGACGGCTGCGTTGCAGGAACTGACGCCGCGGGAGAAGCGGGATCCGGACCCGGATCTGGCGATCGAGGAGTGGCTGGATTTTGCCGCCGAACTCGACGTCGAGTGCATCCAGCTCGCCGCCGCGCTCCATCCCGATGAATCCGACATTCCCGCGGAGGCGATGCTCGATCCGGTGGCGAACACCCTCGACCTGCGGGCGCCGTTCGATCGGGCACGCGCGGATCGTGTCGCGGCTGCGGTGAAGGCCAGCGGCGTGGAGATCGCCGACATCGGCTATTTCGACGACATGCTTCACGAGAACGCGAAGGTGCGCGAGCGGAAGCACGACTTCATGATCCGCGTATTTGACGCCGCCGCACTCCTCGGCGCACCTGCGGTATGCGGTTTCGTCGGCCGAAACCAATCCTTGTCGATGGACGAGAACCTGATCGACTTCGAGCAGAGTTTCATTCCGCTGTTGAAAGAGGCGAAGGCTCGCGGGCTCGAGTACCGGATCGAGCAGTGTCCGATGCCGGGATGGACCACGGGCGACAACTTCCACAACAACATCGCGTACACGCCTGGGACCTGGATCGCGTTGCATCGCATCTGTGAAAAGCACGGTGTGGGAGACCAGTTGCGCATCCACTACGACCCGTCGCACGCCGTGTTGATGGGGCAGGATACGCGCTCGATCTTCCAGTTCCTCAAGGACGAGGGCTACGGTTTCCTGATCTCGGGTTTTCACGTGAAGGGCCAGGTCGTGGATTCCAAGGGCGTTTCGGCCTGGGGTTATGGCGGCCAGACCATCGAGCGCGGCGACTGGATCGATGGCAAGCCTTCGCCGAACCCGGCTGATCAGGGAAACGCCTGGGCCAAGCAGACGGTGCTATGCGAGCACGAGCTCCCGGGCACCGCCCGCCATGACCCGCTGGCATACCTCCAGAATCGCACGGTCGATTGGCTCGATCATCAACTCGCGGCCCGCGAACTGCTCGACATCGACCCGGCGAAAACGCCGCTCATCGTCGAGCACGAATACGGGCCCGCGCGCGTGCAGGACAAGGACGCCCTTCAACCGATCCTGGCGGGTTCGATTGCCTTCTCGCGAAACATCGACCGTGCTGCGGCGTGTATGTACGCCTTGCAGCAGGAGGTCCTCCCGGCGCAGGGAATCCCCGTGCAGGGGATGGGCCGTCAGGCCTACCGAAGTTAGCCAAGAGGACCCTCTCCGATGTCCCGACCGAAGCTCAATGTGGCGATGATTGGCTACCAGTTCATGGGCCGTGCGCACTCGAACGCATGGCGTCAGGTGGCACGGTTCTTTGATGATGCGCCGTACGAACCGGTGCTGAAGGTCATATGCGGCCGCAATGCCGCTGAGGTCGAGAAGGCTGCTGAGCGCTTCGGCTTCGAACAGAGTGCCACCTCCTGGGAGGAGGTCGTCGCGCGGCCGGACATCGACGTGGTCGATATCTGCACGCCCGGCAACGCACACCTTCCGATGGTGTTGGGTGCCGCGGCGGCGGGCAAGACGATCCTCTGTGAGAAGCCATTGGCCAATTCGGTCGATGAAGCGCAGCAGATGAAAGATGCCGTGGAGAAGGCCGGAGTCCTCCACATGCTATGCCACAACTATCGACGCGCACCCGCGGTTCAACTCGCGAAGCGGTTCATCGATGAGGGCCGGATCGGTCGCATTCACCACTATCGCGGAACCTATCTCCAGGACTGGATCGTGGATCCAGAGTTTCCGCGGGTATGGCGCCTCGAGAAGGCGAAGGCCGGCAGCGGGGCATTGGGCGACATCGGCTCCCATTCGCTCGATCTCGCGCGTTTCCTCGTGGGTGAGGTCCAGGAAGTGTCGGGTCTCCTCAAGACCTTCATTGACGAGCGCCCCCTCGAAGATGGTTCGGGAACCGGCGTCGTCGATGTCGACGATGCGGCATTGGCCCTGGTTCGTTTCGAGAACGGCGCGATCGGCAGCGTCGAGGGCACGCGCTTCGCGCCCGGACGCAAGAACTACAACCGCTTCGAGATCAACGGGTCGACGGGGAGTCTGGTCTTCGATCTCGAACGCATGAATGAACTCGAGTGCTACGAGGAGCAGGGGCCGGACTCTGGCTTCCGCACGATCCTGGCGACCGACGAGGCACATCGGTACGTGCGTGCATGGTGGCCGCCCGGACACATCATCGGTTACGAGCACACGTTCACGCACACGGTGCTCGATCTCTTGATTGGACTCGCCGAGGGGTCGCAGCCGAAACCGGATTTCGGTGACGGCCTTCAGAATCAGATGGTGCTCGACGCCATCGAACGGTCGGCCGCGAGTCGGACCTGGGAGCGCGTTTGAGCATCGTTCGTCGGTTCATTCGAGTGATCGTTATTTCGGTGCTCGTTCTTGTCACGCTTGCGGGACTCGGCATCGTCGGCGCAACGGTCTGGGCCAAGGACCAGGCCGGTGAAGGCGTGACCTACGCACAGCTCATCCCGATCGTCGCCAGCACCGTTTTCGGAATGGCAAAGTGCGCGATCGTGGAGTGCAAACCCGACGCGGGCGAAGGCTTCACCATTGCGAGCTGGTCGCCGCCGGCGCTGACTGCGTCGACCCCGGTCGCGATCGAGGTCGACGAATTCGGGCGGGTCTATGTGGCGGAAGGCGATCGCGTCTTCGGCGGCGCCGAAGACAACCGACGCCACGACGATCGCTGGCTCCTCGATGACCTCGCCTCCCGGTCGATTGAAGACCGTGACGCCTATTACCAGAAGTACATCGACGACGGCACGGTTCCGGCGGAGACCTTCACCGCCCGGTCCGACCATCTCACCGTCTATCTCGATACTGACGGCGACGACGTCGCAGACGAACGGCGCGTGATTGCGAGCTTCAACGAACGCCTCGATGGGATCGCAGCCGGCGTCCTGGCTCGTAACGGCACGGTGTGGATGACCGAGATCCCGGGCGTCTATCGCTTCGATGACACGGATGGCGACGGGATCGCGGACGCCAAGTCGACGTTGTCGCGCGGGTATGGCGTGACGACGTCGCTGCAGGGCCATGACCTGCACGGACTCGTCTGGGGCCCGGACGGCCGCATCTATTTCTCGATGGGCGACCGCGGCTACCGGGTCAAGACCCCGGACGGGCGCGTGCTCAAGGACGCCATGGGTGGCGGGCGCGGCGCCGTCTTCCGGATGCAACCGGACGGCAGCGAACTCGAAATCTTCGCCACCGGCGTGCGCAACCCCCAGGAACTGGCGTTCGACGCCTACGGCAACTTGTTCACGGGCGACAACAACGGTGACGGTGGCGACAAGGCGCGCATCGTCTATCTCGTCGAAGGGGGCGAGACCGGCTGGGCGATGCCCTACCAGACGTTGGTCGGCGACTATATCCGCGGCCCCTGGGTCGCCGAACGGTTGTGGGACACGCACCACGAGACGCAACCGGCTTGGGTGGTTCCGCCCGTCGCGCATCTGGCCGATGGGCCGTCCGGCCTCGCGCACTACCCCGGTCTCGGTCTTCCCGAGCGCTACGACGGCCATTTCTTCCTCGGCGACTACAAGTATCAGGCAGCGATCTCCGGGGTCTGGTCTTTCGCCCTCGAACCGTCTGGTGCGGGCTTCACAATGAAGGACGAACACCTCTTCCTGCGCGATGTGATCCCGACCGACGTCACGTTCGGGTACGACGGGCGCGTGTACGTCTCGCACTTCAACCAGTTCGCGGGTGGCCAGGAAATCGTGACGGTGCGACACGAAGATGCCGCCGGTGACCCGCGGATCGCAGAAGTCGTCGCGCTGGTTCAAGGCGGGCTCGAAGCGAAGTCGGATGCGGAGTTGGTGCCGCTCCTCGGTCATGCGGACCAACGAGTCCGGTTGCGGGCGCAGTTCGCACTCGCGGAACGAGAGGCGGTCGAGGAACTCGGCGCTGCCTTTGCGGACTCGGAAGCCGAACTGCTGCAGCGCCTGCACGCGCTCTGGGGGTTGGGGCAGTTGGGTGCACCAGCGCTCCAGGCTGCCGGAATCGAAGACACGGCTGCGTTCGAGGGCGAGGCCGAGGAAATCCGAGCACAGCTCGCCAAGGTCGCCGGAGAAACGAAAGCGACCTGGCTCGCGGAGGGTTTGATCCCGTGGCTCGATGAGTCGAGCCCGCGAGTCCGCTTCTTTGCGGCGCAGGCGTTGGGTGCGTTGGGCCATGCCGGGGCCGTCGACGCCCTGTATGGCCTGGTCGGGCGGACGGCCGATCGCGATCCCTGGCTCCGGCATGCCGCCGTGTACGCCCTGCATCGAATCGGCGACCGTGAAGCGGCAGCCGCGCGCGTGGCGGACGATGACCGAGCGGTTCGTCTCGCGGTCCTGCTCCAATTCCGGCGGTCGAACGACCCCGCCATTGCTGCGTTCCTCTCCGACGAGGATCCGCTGCTCGTTGTCGAGGCGGCACGCGCCATCTATGACCGGCCGATTGCGGGCGCGATGGGTGCCCTGGCGGATCTGGCCGGGACTGTGCTGCCGTTTCTCGACGACGACCCCCAGACCTCGCACGCGCTCCACCGCCGCGTCATCGGTGCGGCTCGGAATGCCGGCACGGAGGGGGCTGCGCTCGCGATCGCGGCGCATGCCGCCGACGAAGACAATCCGAAGGCGATGCGCGCACTCGCCCTCGAAACCCTTGGTGAGTTCGCGGCCCCGGGGCCCCGCGATCTGGCGATGGGTTGGTTCCGGCCGCAGACGAAACGCCCGCCTTCGGTGGTGCATGCGGCGCTGGACACCCACGGCCCCGCATTGGTCGCCGGGCCGTTCGCCGACCGCGCGCTCGAGATCGCGACCGCGGTTGGCCGGGTGCCGCTGGCCGACGATGCACTGGTGTCGCTCATCGCCGACCCGTCGAAGGACGGCGCGCAGCGTGCTGCCGCGCTCGGTGCGCTGGCCGGGCGCCAGGGAGCCGGTCTGCCTGCTGCGATCGAGACGGCCTTGAACAGCGATTCCGCGACGCTGCGGATCGCTGCCCGGGACGCGTTGGCCGCCACCGACCCGGTGCGCGCGCTGGCCTCGCTGAAGGGACTGGGGAGCGGCGCCACGACGGCGGAACGGCAACGCGCGATCACGCTCGCCGGCATGTTGGCTCCCCACGGAGGGGCCGGACTCCTCAAGCGTGATGTGGCGGCATGGGAGAAGGGCACGCTTCCAGCGGCGCTCAAGCTCGAACTGCTGGGCGCGGTCCGCGAAGCGGGCAATCCGGCCCTTGTGGGTCGTGTCAACGCGCTCACGAGCACGGGCGATCTTGTGACCGACCGCGCGTGGGCGCTGGCCGGCGGTGACCCGGTCGCCGGAAAGGCCGTCTTCGAGTCGAACGGCGACTGTCGCCGCTGCCATGGCGGTGGCGGGCACGGCGCGAGCGCGGGCCCGGACCTTGCCGGGATCGCCGAACGTCGCAATGCAGCCTACATCCTCGAGAGCGTGTTGCTGCCGCAGGCCGAACTGGCCTTCGGTTTCGCGACCGTGACTGTCACGCAGGTCGGCGGTGCGCCGGTGACGGGCACGTTGGTGTCTGACGGCGATCCGCTCGTCTTGAAGGTTGGCGATGAAGAAGTCCAGATCGCGCGTCGCACCATCGCGACGCGCTCGGAGCCCGCGAGCGCGATGCCGCCGATGGGCTTGACGCTCTCGCCCGACGATCTTCGCGACCTTGTGGCCTACGTCTCTACGCTCTGAAAGGAGCTTGCATGCGAACCATTCGAACCCTCCTTGCCGTAGCGCTTCTGGCTGTCCTGGTCTCTGGCTGCGGTGCCTTGCGGGTGTTCTTTCCAAGCGACGACAAGGACACCGAAGCGCCGACTCTCCCGGCGGAACTCACAGCCCCTGCGTTCCTGGTCTTCAGCAAGACGAATGGCTTCAGGCACGAAGAGGCGATCCCGGCCGGGATCGCCCGCCTCCAGGCGCTCGCCGACGAGAACGGCTGGTCGGTCTATGTCACCGAGAACGGCGCCGTGCACAACGAAGAACAGCTCGCGCGATTCGATGCCGTGGTCTGGCATAACGTCAGTGGGGACGTCCTCGATGCGGCACAGCGAGATGCGCTCGTCGCCTACATCGAAGGCGGCGGAGGCTTCGTCGGGCTACACGGTTCGGGCGGAGACCCTTCATATGAGTGGACGTGGTACGTCGAGGAGCTGATCGGTGCCCAGTTCATCGGGCATATCATGGGGCCCCAGTTCCAGGAAGCGAAGGTCGTGGTCGAGGATTCGTCCCACGCGGCGACCCAGGGACTGCCGGCCTCGTTCCAGCACGTCGAGGAATGGTACTCATTCGACCGGAGCGTCCGTGAGCGCGAAGAGTTCACCGTGCTCCTCTCGGTAGACGAGTCTTCCTACTCGCCGCGCATGAAGATGCTCTGGATGGACGACGATCTGTCGATGGGCGATCACCCGGTCGTCTGGTCCCGGTGCATTGGGGAGGGGCGGGTCCTGTTCTCGGCCCTCGGGCATCAAGCCGCGGCGTACGAGAAGGCCGAGGTCGTTTCGCTTCTCGAGGGGGCGTTGTCCTGGTCTGCCCGTCTGGCGGGCGAGGGTTGCGCCGGGAACTAACGTCCCGGGCGCTCGGCGACCCAGCGGAGCATCGCGAGGACCGCCGGTACATCGCGCAGTCGGCGACCAGCGAGTGACGGATTCTCGGCCGGTCCCACACGGAAGGTCGCGCCGAGCCCCTGGAGTGACCGGAATGCATCTTCGTCCGTTTCGTCGTCGCCCACGTAGATGACGCGATGATCCTCCGACCAGCTGGCGCCATAGCGCTCGCGCAGGATCCGGAGAACCGCGTGACCCTTGTCCCAGCCGAGGGGCGGACGTGCTTCGACCGCACACCGCGCGTCGCGAGGTTGGAACCCGGATTCGCGGATCACAGACCACGCTTCGGCCGCGAGCGCTTCGTGGCGGTCGGGGGCGGCGTTGCGAAAGTGATAGGTCAGTGACGCGCCCTTCTCTTCGACCCAGGCGCCTTTCTGTCCGATCTCGCGCAGCGATGCGGCGAGTTCGGTTGCGCGCTCGCGGTAGTGCGTTGCGTCGGGGTGGAGGAACGGGTCCATCCCCGGTCCCTGGATCTCGATCCCGTGGTTGCCGGCGTAGAGGACACCCTCGATTCCGACCATCTGGCGGACATCGTCCAGCGCGCGCCCGCTGATCACAGCGACGTCCGTATCGCTCCGAGAGACACAGGCCTCGATCAGGGCGCGGGTCTCATCCGGTAGTGTGGCCTCGGTGGGATGGCTCGCAATCTCGGCGACGGTCCCGTCGTAGTCCAGGAAGAGCGCGACCGGCCAGTCCCGGATGAACGCACCGAGCCAGCGATCGAAGTCGGCATTCGTGACGGGTTCGAGTTCGCTCTGGCGCTCGCCGGCATCGGCCAGGAAGTCATCGAGCCAGCGGTAGAGGTCGTGGCGTCGCTCCCGGCGCTGCAGGGCTCGCATGCGAGCCAACCGGTCGTCTCGTCCCAATGTCAATGCGCGGTGCAGGATGTTCGCAACGCTGTCGGCGTTGTACGGGTTCACCTGCATGGCTTCGTGCATGGTCTCGGCGGCACCCGCCATTCGGGAGAGCACGAGGACGCCGGGTTCGTCGACGCGACTCGCGACGAACTCCTTGGCGACCAGGTTCATCCCGTCGCGAAGCGGTGTGACCACGGCGACGTCGGCATCGCGATAGAGACTCGCGAGCGCATCGGACGAGATCGAGCGGTACAGGTACCGGATCGGGGTCCATGTACTGGTGCCAAATTTTCCATTCACATGCCCGACGAGTTCGTCGATCTCGCGCTTCAGCGCCTGGTACTCGGCGACCTGTGCGCGACTGGGGACGGCGACCTGAATCAGGACGACCTTTTCGCAGTGCTCCGGATAGAGCTCCAGCAGCCGTTCGAACGCGCGAATCCGCTCGGGAATGCCTTTGGTGTAGTCGAGCCGGTCGACGCCGAGCAGAATGCGTTCCGGCCCACGATCTCGCTGACGACTGGCTTTACGGGCGGCTGCTTCCTGGTTGCCGTAGTCGATTCCGAGGGGGTAGGCCCCCACCTGCACGGTGCGCTGGCCGTGCTCGACCTGGTTGGTCAAGCGGTCCACGCGTTCGCCGAGAAGTCTCTCTACGCAATCGAGGAAGTTCGTGACGTAGCCGGGGGAATGGAAGCCCACGAGGTCGCAGGCCAGGAGCCCGAGCAGTAGCTCCCGGTACCACGGCAGGATCCGATACAGGTCGTAGGGCGGAAATGGGATGTGCAGGAAGAACGCGATGCGCGCGTCGGGCCGGAGTTGGCGCAAATGAGCCGCCGCACGCACCAGGTGGTAGTCGTGGATCCATACCAGCTCGTTGTCGCCCGTGACCTCGGCCGCGGCTTCCGCGAACCGTCGGTTGACGGCTTCGTAGGTTTCCCAATCCCGCCGGTCGAACTCCGTGCGTTCTGGGAGCGAGTGGAAGAGCGGCCACAGCGTCCGGTTGGAGAAACCCGAGTAGTAGCGGCGGACTTCGGTGGTCGACAGTTCGACGGGCGCCAACGCAAACCGGTCATCGGCGTCGGCGATCGATTCGCCGGGGCGAATTCGTCCACCCGGCCAGCCGACCCAGGTTCCACCGCGGCTTTGCATCGCCGGCTGCATGGCCGCGACAAGACCACCCGAAGAGGGTTCGACCTTGAGTTCACCATGTGCGCGCTTGACCGTGACAGGCAGACGATTGCTCAAGATGACGAGCGGTCGGTCTGTCGGTTCCTTCGCCATTTCGCAAGCATATCCTTCGCACTGAAGCGTGCGAGGCACGTCGGTCGTTTGCTTGGCCGACTGGAGGCCCGATGAGCCAGAATCCGCGGAATCTCGATCTTGCTGTCGTGGGCAACTGTACGTGGTCAGGCCTGATCGATGCCGAGGGCACGCTGGTCTGGGCGTGCCTGCCGCGTTTCGACAGCGATCCGGTCTTCTCGGGGCTCGTCGACAGCGCGCGCCCCGAAGAGGGCGTGTTCGCCATCGAACTCGAAGGGATGGTGTCGAGCGAGCAACACTATGACGGCAACACCGCCATCGTTGTAACGACCCTGCGCGACGGTGACGGCAATGCGGTCGAGATCCGCGACTTCGCGCCGCGCTTCGTCAACCACGACCGAAGCTATCGGCCGACGATGTTGGTCCGGCGCGTGCGCCCGCTGCAGGGCGATCCGCGGATCCGGATCGTGCTCCGGCCGCGCAGCGAGTACGGACGCGCGGTGCCCCGGACGACGCGCGGGAGCAACCACATTCGCTACCTCGCAGGTGAGTTGACGCTTCGACTCACGACCGACGCGCCCATCTCCTATGTGGCCGATGCGGTCCCCTTCGATCTGCAAAGTCCATTGACGCTGGTGCTCGGGCCGGATGAGACGTTTGCCTCCGCCCTCGACGCGACTGCGCGCGAATTCGAAGAACGTACGCGGGCCTACTGGATCGAGTGGTCTCGGTCGTTGGCCATTCCGTTCGAGTGGCAACGGGCGGTCATCCGGGCCGCGATCACGCTGAAGCTATGTGCGTTCGAAGAGACCGGGGCCGTCGTCGCAGCGCTGACGACATCGATTCCGGAAGCCGCCGGCACCGAGCGCAACTGGGACTACCGATACTGCTGGCTACGCGACGGATACTTCACGATCCACGCCTTGAATCGCCTCGGCGCGACGAGACTGATGGAGGGGTACCTCGAATACATGACGAACCTGGTCTCAGCCTTCGGTGGCAACCTGCAACCCGTCTACGGGATCGGACGGGAGGCGCATCTCACAGAGCGGTTCGCCGACGCGCTCTCGGGCTATCGGGAGATGGGCCCCGTGCGGGTTGGAAACCAGGCCCACGAGCACATCCAGAACGACGTCTACGGCAGTGTGGTGCTGGCTGCGACCCAGGCGTTCTTCGATCGACGACTGCTTCACCCCGGCGGCGATCGTCTCTTCGAGCTACTCGAAGTCGTGGGCCGAGAAGCGCACGCGCGCTGGGACCAGCCAGACGCGGGGTTGTGGGAACTCCGAACGATGTCTCACGTCCACACGTTCTCGTCGGTGATGTGCTGGGCTGCTTGCGACCGGCTCGCCAAGATCGCGACGCGACTTGGGCATGACGAGAAGGCCACTTGGTGGCGCGAGGAAGCGGCCAAGATCCGGGTCGCCATCCTCGAGCGGGCGTGGTGCGAGAAGCGCGGCGCCTTCTCTGCGACATTCGGCGGCGAGACGATGGACGCGTCGCTCCTGCTCCTCAGCCACCTCGGCTTCATCGATGCCAAGGACCCGCGCTTCGCCGGAACCGTCAAGGCGATCGAAGACGACCTCCGTCACGGCCCCTACCTGTTTCGTTATGCGCAGCCCGATGACTTCGGTCAGCCGGAAACCGCATTCAACATCTGCACCTTCTGGTACATCGATGCGTTGGCGGACATGGGTCGGCGGGACGAAGCGCGCGAGCTGTTCGAGAACATGCTGGCGCAGCGCAACCACGTCGGGCTGTTGTCCGAGGATCTGCACGTCGAGAGCCGCGAGCTGTGGGGCAACTTCCCGCAGACCTACTCGATGGTCGGCTTGATCCTCTCGGCCATGCGACTCTCCGAGTCGTGGGAAGACGCTTTCTAGGCGAGGCCCAGGCCGATCGCTGCGGCGGCCGCGACCGCAGACGCAATCCACCAGCCGGCAACCAGACGCGACCGGATGCCGAAACCGCGGGACCGCACCTCGCGGACGACGATGTCGACACTCATCGCTGCCAGGATCGCGAGCGCGGCGAGGACAGCGAGGTTTCGCTCGACGAGGCCGTAGAGCAGGATGCCGGCTCCGAGCGTGGTGCCCGCCAGGGCGAGCACCACCAGCACCGGCCAGAACATCGACTCGGCGAGCGCATGCCGTAGCCAATCATCGACCGTCTTGGGGTCGTCGTCGGGGTCGCGGTCCGGCGGTGTTTCCATGGCGTCCAGGGTACGAAACTGGGAACTCGAAGGGTGCCGCCTCGCAGGTCGGCGACGAATTCGCGAACCTCTAGCAGACCGTCGGAGTCGAACTCCGTAGGCGAGGTTGGAAGCGACGGGGAAACCCATCGTCCTGGGTGTGGGAACGGCCGCATCAGGTAGGCCCTCGAGGTCTGCGCGGCGCCTCCGTGCAAGCGGGTTCACTTCTGAGCCCTGCTGTCCGATGAACGGAAACCATGCCCGAAGTGCGAGCCAAACGAGCGCGGAAGACGCCGAAGCCGGCCAAGAAGGTCAGCCGACGCGTTGCCGCGCGGACCGAAAGGGACCGGCTCGCGGAGCGCAAGGAGGCGCTATCGGCGGCAATTCCCTATCTGGCCCTGGTCCGCGCGCCCTCGGTGCCGCAACCTGCCGCGCTGCCGTCTGATTCGCTCTCGGTCGCGACCTACAACGTCCACCGCTGGGCGGGTTTCAACGGCGCGCGGGCGCCGGATGCCGCGCGTGCCGGCTATGTGATCTCCGAACTGGATGCCGAGGTCATCGCGCTCCAGGAAGTCCTGCGACCCTTCGAGGGCGACGACCCGTTGGCCCAGCTGGCCGAGGCCCTCCACCTCCATGTGGCCTTCGTCGCGACTCGGGTCCATCGGCGCGGTGAGATCGGGAACGCGATTCTTTCGCGCTGGCCGATCACCAGCGTCTTCTCGCTGGACCTCTCATTCTCTCGCGTCGAGCGACGCTCCGCGGTGGCCGCCCAGTTCCAAACGGCGAATCCGGGCGACCCGCCGCTTTCGATCGTGGCCACGCACCTGGCGCTCGTGGACCGAACGCGCCGGCGGCAAGTCGACTCCATCCTCGAGCATCCGCAGCTCCAGGGCCCGGTCGTCTTGCTGGGCGACATGAACGCCTGGCGCAACTGCAAGGCGACGCGAACCTTGGAGCGCGAGATGGTCGGCGACGAGGAACTCCGTTGGCCGGCGACATTCCCGGCCGCCCGGCCGTTGCTCGCCCTCGACCGGGTCTATGCCCGCGGCGCCCAACTCGAGTCGATCGAAGCCCATTCGACGGACGCCGCCAAACGCGCATCCGACCATCTTCCCGTCACGGCCCAGCTTCGGCTGACGAACGGCAGCGGGACGCCCAGCGAGTGATGCTCCGGCGCGACCGGGGCTGACGAGCGGGCTAGGCTCGCGTCATGCGGTGCGGCGCAGAAACGTTGGTAACGGGAGTACTCCTGTCGGGTGTGCTCTTGCTCGGATGCGCCACGCTGACCGGGGCCGACCTCTTCCAGAGCGGTACGGCGGCGCTGGATGCCGGCGACGGCGTACGGGCCGTCCGCGACCTCGAGGCGGCTGCACGTCACCTGCCCGAGGCCTCTGAAATCCAGAATCACCTGGGACTGGCCTACGAGTCCATCGGGGACGAAGCCGCCGCGTTGCGCGCGTTTCAGGAAGCGGTCGCCCTCGACTGCGACAACCAGCCGGCCCAGCACAACCTCGCGCTGGCCCTTCGCAGGGAGGAGCGCCGCGTGTCCCCGGCTGTGGGGCCCGGAGATCGGGGTTCCTGAGTGCGTTTCGACGATTCTCCGTCGGTGTGCTTGATGCCGTCCGGCCCATTGCTTAGGGTGCCTCCATGTCGAACGATCTCGAACAGAAGGCGCTCGCTTCGTACCTGGAGGACCACAACCTCAAGCACACGAAGCAGCGGGAAGCCATCCTCGACGTCTTCCTCGACATTCACGGACACATCACGTCTGAAGCGCTCTACCAGAAGGTGCGCGATAACCATCCTGGGATCGGGTATACGACCGTCTATCGGACGATGAAGCTGCTCTGCGACGCAGGGCTCGCGATCGAACGGCACTTTGACGACGGTGTCACGCGCTACGAGATCGAACATGAGCACCACGACCACCTGGTATGCGTGCGGTGCGGCAAGATCGTCGAGTTCGAGTGCCAGATGATCGAGAAGGCCCAGGACGACATCGTGGAACGCTATGGCTTCCGCCTCTTGCGTCACCGCCACGAACTCTACGGCCACTGCACGGACTGCCAGGGCCGCGAAGGTCGAAGCTAGGCCGCGCTTCCGCTCGGCCCTCGTCGGTAGTGGTACCGGTAAAGCGTCTCGAAACCCGCTCTTGCATAGAGTGCCTGGGCGGCTTCATTGTCCTCTTCCACCTGCAGGTAGAGACCGTTGCCACCACGGATGACGCTCCAGTGGGCGATCTCCCGGACGATCTCGCGGCCGATGCCGAGGCCGCGGTGTCCGGGCTTGGTCAGCATCGAGAAGATGCCGACCCAGCCACGGCCGTGGATGCCGAGGCCGACCCCGACGGGATCGCCTGCCAGCCGCGCAACGGCGAAGCACGCGCGCGGTGCGATGCGCTCCATCATCCGGCGATAGACGGCGACCGCTTCACCACGGTAGCGGCCCTGGGTTCCGGACATCGAGAACCACTCTTCATCGAGGGTTGCGTGGCACGCAACCTGGAGTTCGTCAGACCGTGGGATCCCCTGCGCGGTTTCGGCGGCATCTGCGATCTGGACCGTGACCCGGGCCGTGGCTTCGTAGCCGCGCGCCTCGAGTGCACGGTCCAATGAGGGCGGAGTCGTCAGCGGCGACAACTGGAACAACGGTGTCTGGTCACGTTCGGCGTAGAACGCCTCGACGCGGGCGATCGCATCATGCTCGGGAACGCCAGGACTCCCGACCGTCCATGCCGAATTCGCCCGTTGCGTCACGCCACGATTGGCCCGGAGCCGCCAGTCGCCCAGTCCTTCGGATTCGGCTGCCGGCCAGCAATCGAATCCCTGCCGCTCGATGGTGGCGATGGCCTCGTGGTCCGAGGGTCGAGCTGTCAGGGCATCGGGCATGGCGCGCTATCGTAGCCGCCCGGACGGCGGGAGGATCGCGGTGAAGATCGGAATTTTCGGCATCAACAACGGGATCTGTGTGCAACCCGATACCGCGATCGCGGCGGCACGCGCAGCCGAGGCCGCGGGCTTCGAGTCGCTCTGGACCGGCGAGCACGTAGTGCTTCCCGATCCGCAGGTGCCACCGTCGCCGGCCCCGCCCGGAACAGCGATGGCGGATCCGTCGGTCTGGCTGGGCTTGCTCGCCGGTGTGACGGAACGAATCGGACTCGGGACGGGCATCATCATCCTTCCGCAGCGCAACCCGCTCGAACTTGCCAAGGAACTCGCTTCGGTCGATGTCGCGTCCGGTGGACGGCTGCTATTCGGGCTCGGGGCGGGTTACCTCCAGCCCGAGTTCGAGGCGATGGGGATGCCTTTCGCGGATCGGGGCGCACGCACCGATGAGTACATCGATGTCATCCGGGCGCTCTGGACGCAGGAGAAGCCCGCATTCGAAGGGCGGACCGTGCAGTTCTCGGGCATCGATGCGCACCCGCGACCGGTGCAGCGCCCGCACCCGCCGATCATTGTTGGAGGACACAGTACGGCGGCATTCCGGCGCGCCGTTACGCGTGGCGATGGATGGTATGGCTTCTTCGTCGATCTCGAGCGCGCGAAGGCGCACCTCGACGAGCTCGCAGCCATCGAAGCCGAACGCGGTCGCGGGGACGGTCTCGGCGCACTCGAGCTGTCGATCACACCGCTGCCCGGGGTCGGTCTCGACGACGCGCGGCGCTACCAGGACCTCGGACTCGATCGTCTGACACTCATTCCCAATACGAAGAGCGAAGCGCACCTCCTCCGCTGGATCGATGAGACGGCCGAGGCAATGGTGCACAAACTCGCATGAAGCTCGGCCTGATCGTTCGCAACATGGGTCCGCAGTCGACGGCCGACACGATGGCCGCGTGCGTCGAGACCGCGGAGTCACTCGCATTCGACGAAGTGTGGGTCGTCGATCACGTAGCGATTCCGCCCGATGACGCCGAAGGATCAGGGGGCCGCTACCTCGACCCGTTGGCGAGCCTCGCGTGGATCGCAGGGCGGACCGAGCGGATCGGGCTGGGCACGGCAATCCTGAACCTGCCGTATCGGCCACCGCTCCCGACCGCCAAACAGATCGCGACGATTCAGGAACTTTCAGACGGCCGACTGTGTCTCGGGATCGGCGTCGGTTGGATGCGGCCGGAATTTCAGGCGCTGGGCGTCGATCGCACGCAGCGCGGGCGTCTCACGGACGAGGCGTTGACCGCGTTCCGGCGTTGGTTCAGCGAAGAGGAGACCGAAGCCAACGGCCAACCCTTCTTGTTTCGACCCTGCCCGCCGCTGCCGCCGATCTTCGTAGGGGGCGGAAGCGACGCAGCGCTCCGGCGAGCTGTCCGCTTCGGCGACGGCTGGATGCCCATGGTCGGCGATCTCGACGCATTGCGGGTCCAGGTTGCCAGACTGCGCACTTTCGAGGCCGAAGCCGACCGAGCTGGCCCGCCACTCGAAATCGTGGCGATGGGCGGCCTGCCACTTCACGAACCGGCCCGCGCCCAGGACCAACTCGGGGCGTTGGCCGAAATCGGTGTGACCCGTTTCGCCGCCGGCGGACGTTATGCCGACGCCAAGGACTTCGAGAAAACAGCCGAAGCGCTAAGGGCGCTCGCCCCGGTCTGAGTCGCGCCGAGATTCTCTCCACCTTTGGAATCGGTTCTTCTGGTCGTCGCGCCATCGGCGCACGGATTCAAACTCGAATGCCAGGACGCCGACCCCGGCCAAGAGAACTGGAATTCCAGGGCCGGGAAGCACCATGAGCGCTGCACCGACAAGCACCAGCGCACCGCCGATCACGGCGACCACGACCTTTCGCGTGGTGGTCCAGGCGGCGTCCGTCATCGCGGGTCTGCGTCGTCCCAGCTCGCGGCGCGGTCAGGTCGTTCTCGACGACCCGAAACGAGTCCGCTCACGGAGTCCACCGCGCGGTCGAGCACGGAGGCCTCGTTCGGTGCCGGAGGTGTCAGTGCCCAGATGGCCAGGTAGAGCGTCAGCCCAAAGCCCTGGATGCCGGGGAAAACGGCCGCAAGCACGAATGCGGTTCGGACCGCGGGCAGGGGCACATCGAGGTGACGGGCCAGGGCGGAACAGACGCCGCCGATCCTGGCCTCCGGGTAGCCGCGATGCCATTCGGCAGACGGGTCGATGGGGCGGTCGTCGCGATCAGGTCGGCTCTCGGGGCTGGGATCGTTCATGAAGTCTCCTGGGCGTGCGACGGATGTTACGCCTGATGGTGCGGCCGGGTTCATTCGGCGAGCACGGCCTCGGCGGCTCGGCGGCCGGATCGCAGGGCGCCGCCGATCGAAGAGGTTTCGCGGTGTCCTCCGGCAACGAATCGACCGGGCCCGAGCCGGACGGGCCGGGTCGCCGGCGTCAGCCAATCGGGGTCCTGCAGCGGGACCGCGCGCGGAGTGCGCTCCACGCGGAGCGGTACCCAGCCGTCGACTTCGTCGCCCCACCAGCCGTGGAGTTGTTGCCGAACCCGCTCGAACCAGTCTTCGTCAGCACCGTCGAGCGGCCCGAGGATCGAGGCCTGGACCAACGTCTTCCCAGCTGGCGCGTAGGAGGCTTGAACTTCCGACGGAAAGCACACGTGATTCACCGGCCCATCGCGGTCTCCGGCCAGAATCAGGCGAGGGCCAGGCGTGGCGGCGCGTTCCGCTGAAAACGACACCGTTCCGACCGGTGACCAGGTGGGCCGCGGCAGTTCGGGGTGCCAGCGGCGTGCGGTTTCTGCATCGGTCGCGACCACGACGGCGCTGGCCTCGTGGTGCTCTCCAGACACAAGTCGGACGCCCGTCGGTGTGATGTCCTCGACGGCTCGATCGAGGCCGACAACGCCGGCCGGAAGGTGTGCTGCGAGCTGTGCCGGAATCGCCTGGATCCCGTCCCTGGGCAGGGCTACCGCGCCCGTCGCGAATTGGCGGAACGTGAAGCGGAGGAACCGACTCGAAGTGACGAGGTCTGGTTCGAGGAGGACTCCCCGATAGAACGGCTCGAGGAACGCCTGTCGATACGGCTCCGAGAACCCGAGTGCATCGAGGGTATGCGCTGTCGTGTCATGGTCGGATGTGAGCAGGGCTTCGAGGGAAGGCCGACACGATTCGGCCCGTAGTCGCAACGTCGACCAGATATCACGAAAGCGGATCACGCCCGAGGTGAGCGTGCGCAGCGCACGCGAAGGGTGTCGGAAAGGATCGTCGATCGGGCGGAAGCGGCCCCGGAACCGACTGACCGCGCCCGAGTCGAATGGCGCGAGCTCCAGGGCGTCGTAATCGAGCATGGCGCGCGCTTCCGGATACGCCGTTTGCAGGACCTGGAAACCGCGATCGAGTCGGAACCCACCGACGATGTCCGTACGGAGCATCCCACCTACGGCATCCGAGGCTTCGAAGACGCGGACGGCTCGTCCGGCGCGGTGGAGCTTGATCGCGCACGATAGTCCCGCCAGGCCGGCACCCACCACGATCACGGGCGCGTTCATCCGTCGTCGGCCTGCTGGCCCATGACGCGTGTCTTCAAGTCATCGAAATCACGAATCCACGTGACACGATCGCTGGCGAGTTGCTGGGTCCGGGCTCCGCCCACCCAGAGCTCCGCGTCCGACGGAAGCTGGGCGCCAAGTCTCTCGACGGCCACGCGTGCCGTCTGGACCGGGAGGTGGGCGATGCCCAGCACGACGGCCTGCGCTCTAGAAGTCCTTGCAGCGCTGGCGAGTTCTTCCGAAGGAAGATCCGGTCCGAGATAGACCACCGTTGCGCCGGAGGCGCGAGCGAAGACAGCCGCAGCGAGGGACGAAATTTCGTGTGTCTCCCCCGGCGGCGTGGAGAACAGCAGCGGCCGCACAGAAGCGTCGCCCGGGTGGTCCTGGAGCCAACTTCCGAGCAGCGTCCGCAGGGTTGCGGTGACAAGGTGTTCGCCCGCGATCGTGATGGAGCCGGTGGCCCATCGGTCTCCGACGTCCTGCAACAAGGGCAGGGTGACGTCCCGTACGAAGTCGGCCGGTCCCAACCTGTCGAGTTCCCGGCATAGGAGCTCCCAGAGGGCAGGTGCGTCGAGCCGGCTCGCGATCTCCAATGCGGCGGCGAGACTGTCCCGTCTCGGAGCGCGGGTGGCGACGACGCACTCCGAGAGTGCGTCATCACTGAGCTGGACGATGTCCCCGATCCGGTGACCCGCGTCGACCGCGTTCTTCAAGAGCCGGAGGCGCTGGACTTGTGAGGGTGTGTAGCGGCGGGTCCCACCCGGGGTCCGCATGGGAACAACGGCCTCGTAACGACGCTCCCAAGCACGCAGGACGTCCGGGCTCAAACCCGTGACACGAGAGACGGTCCCGAACGAGAGGGTGGGATCGTCCTTCTTGGAGGCCATGGGTGCCATGCTATCGGCTTCCAGCGGCTTCGGGTGCGCTTGGGGCCCATTCGCACGCGGGGCCGGGAAGCGCATCTGGAAGCTCGACCCAGATCTCGTTTCGTCGCAGGAACCAGAGCGTCCACGGGGGATCGAAGCGAGCCCAGGTCGCCGTCCCGTCGTCGGGCAAACCACTCTCGCGAAGTCGCGCGCGAAGCTCTTCCTCCTTCTCAAGAAACCGCGGTTCGCTCCATGTCCCCGAGAATCGATGCACTGCGACGATCCGCGCCGGAATCGGCTCGATGGCAACGTCGTCGGACGAGGGCGCCGGGAGGTCGTCGCCCGTGCGTTCGCGGGGCAAGAAGAATCGGACATCCCAGCCCTCTCCTTCGGCACGTGCCGTCTGGGCAACGGGGGCTGTCATCGCGATCCGCTCTTCCTCGTCGTTGCCGCCGAAGATGTAACCGGCGAGGCGTCGGAAGCCCGAGTTTCCGGCTTCCTCGAATTCCCCCGGCAGCACGGTGCTGGCGCCCCATGCAGACGCATAACGTCGGATCTCCATTCCCTCGACCTGGCAGCCCGATTCGTACGCCGGCTCTTCGATCGCCGCCGCCGGCACGCTTGCGGACACCAGCAAGGCCACCGCGAGCGAGACCCATCCGTGGGTTTGAATCGTGCCCATCAGATCGCATCCTGGAGTCGGCCCGCCAGTGCCGGCTTCAGCATGGCTTCGACCGTGCGCTTCTCGATCTGGCGCACCCGCTCCCGCGAGAGTCCCATGTCGTCCGCGATCTCCTGAAGCGTGCGCGGAGTATCTGTGCCGATGCCGAAGCGCTGTCGGACGATCGCTCTCGCGCGCGGTTCCACGCCTCGAAGCAGGCCCGCGACGCGCTGCCGGATCGTTTCCTGGTCCAGCGAGTCTGCCGGGTCTTGCTTCGGCGCGGCGAGTCGCATCGCGAGCGTCGGCCCGCCGTCGTCGATCATGGGCGTGTCGATGGCCGCCGCTTCGCTGCGGTTCTGCTCCACGAGGGAGAGCTGCGATTCGTCGACGGCGAGTGCCTCCGCCACCTCGGCCCGCGTCGGCTCCCGCGACAAACGGCTCCGAAGGCCGGCCTCGGCATCGCGGCTGCGGATCATCATTTCGTGTAGATGTGCCGGTAGCCGGACGACCCGCGAGTCCTTCTGGATCGACCGGATGAACGACTGCTGGATCCACCACGCGGCGTAGGTCGAGAATCGGAAGCCGCGACGCTCATCGAACTTCTCTACGGCCCGAACGAGCCCCATGTTCCCTTCCTGGACGAGATCGGAGAACGGAACCGAGAAACTGCGAAAGCGCTTGGCCATGTGAAGGACCAGGCGCAGGTTGTGCTCGACGAACGTCGAGCGTGCCTTCAAATAAGCGTCCCGATGCTGTGCGGCGAGGGCGAGCCGCTTCCTCAGCAGGTCGGCGGGCAAGCCGGTCTTCGCGACCGAAGTCCTGGGATGCGCGGCGAGCGACGCTTCTGCGTCCGCCAGCCATTCGAGCAGCCAGTGCGGATCCGGGCAGAAGGCTTCGATCTCTGCGCGCAAGACTTCCTGCCTCGGGGCTGCCTCCTGAACCTCCTGGCGCAGCGCGTCCAGTGCGCGAAGGACCTCGGCTTCGTCGGACCGGTTCGTCTGGTACCGCTCGCTCAGCCGGGCGGCCACGCGCCCCTGGGTTTCGGTCTCCGCCCAGTCCGCGAGGAGGGATCGACTGACGCCAGGGATTCCGCCGATCGCGGCGCGCAGGCCCTCCATGGATTCGCGAAGCGTGCGCCCCAGCTGGCGCTCCTCCTCGGCGGTCAGGACGGGCGTATCGCGGATGTCCTTCAGATAGGCCGAGAGCGGCGCCTTTTCGGAGGCGGCCGGAGTCGGAGCCAACGCTGCCGGAGATTCGGCGGCGACATTCAGGAAAGACTTGGGGGAATTGATGTGTCTGGGCATGTCGGTCCTCGGGGCGGCGTGGAGACATGAGGGTATTGTCTAGATAAAATCTTGACAACCCCTGAAATGAAAGACATCGTCCGCTCACGCCCTGAGGAAAAGACATGAATGCCACCGACCTTGCGGAATCGGGCCTGATCCCGGACGCCGTCATCCGGATCGGGATCCGGCGCCTCTTGCGTCAGCGGCTCGACGAGATCCAGATCGAGGATTGCGAGGCCGAGCGTCGGAGCCAGGAAGCCCTGCTCTCCGACCTTCGCCAGGGCCCGATCGCGATCGCGACCGATCAGGCGAACGAGCAGCACTACGAAGTCCCGGCCGGCTTCTACGAAGCGGCCCTCGGTCCGCACCTCAAATACAGCTGCGCGCTTTGGGCCGAGGGGGTCCGGTCCCTCGAACAAGCCGAGTCCTGCATGCTGCAGCTCACCTGTCGGCGCGCCGGGATCCAGGATGGCATGCGGATCCTGGAGCTGGGATGTGGCTGGGGCTCGCTCTCGCTGTGGATGGCGCGCCGCTACCCGCGCTCGGAGATCATCGCCGTCTCGAACTCGAAGAGTCAGCGCGAGTTCATCACGGCTCGGGCCGAAGCGAGGGGCCTCAAGAACCTCACGGTGGTCACCGCTGACGTGAACACGTTCGAGCCGGCGGGCACGTTCGACCGCGTGGTCTCGGTCGAGATGTTCGAGCATGTCCGGAACCACGCCCGATTGTTGGAGCGGATCTCGCAGTGGCTCAGGCCGGAAGGTCGATTGTTCGTACACATCTTCTGTCATCGCCGAACCACGTATCCGTACGAGACCGAGGGCGAAGACAACTGGATGGGCCGCCATTTCTTCACCGGCGGGATGATGCCGGGAGATCACCATTTCCATCACTTTCAGGACCATCTGACCCTCGACCGTCACTGGCGAGTGAACGGAATGCACTACCAGAAGACGTGCGAAGCGTGGCTCGCAAAGGTCGATGCCAGTCGAGAAACCTCGCTCAAGCATCTGGAAGAAGCCTATGGAGAGGACGCCGCGCTCTGGCTCCAGCGCTGGCGGATGTTCTTCATGTCATGCGCCGAATTGTTCGGACATCGCGAAGGGAATGAGTGGTGGGTCTCCCACTACCTGTTCCGTCCGCAGGGAGCCGTTTCGTGAAGGTCGCCGTGATCGGCGGCGGGATCTCGGGATTGACTGCGGCCTATCGTCTCGAGGACGTCCACGAAGTCGTCCTGTTCGAGGCCGATTCCCGTCTTGGCGGCCACGCGCACACGGTCGATGTCGAAACGGGGAGCGCATCTCTCGCGGTCGATACGGGATTCATCGTCTACAACGAGACGACCTACCCGCGCTTCATTCGCCTACTCGATGAACTCGGGGTCGAAACGAATCCCAGCGACATGAGCTTTGGGATCTCATGCGAGCGGACGGGGATCGAATGGGCCAGCCACGGACTGCGTTCCTTCCTGGCCAGACCCGCGAACGTCCTTGACGCGCGGTTCCGCGCGATGGCGCGCGACATATTTCGCTTCAACCGCGAGGCGCCCGCGTGGCTGCCTGGAGCTGACGAGAAGGTGACGCTGCGCGATTGGCTCGCGGGGCGACGCTATTCCGACGCGTTCAGCGAGCTCTACCTGCTTCCCATGGGAGCCTCGATCTGGTCGGCCTCCCCGGATCGGTTCCTGGAGGTCCCGGCCGCGACGATCATCCGATTCTTCCAGAACCACCAACTCCTGCAGACCAGCGACATGCTTCCGTGGCGGACGATTGCTGGCGGCTCGCGCCGCTATGTGGAGGCGCTCGGCGCGGCGCTGGAGGGTCGCGTGCGCCGCAGCGACCGCGTCACTGGGATTCGCCGAACGGACGGTGGTGTCGAGGTGTCGACGTCGAGTGGCCGTCTCGAAGACTTCGACCGCGTGATCCTGGCGACGCATAGCGACCAGGCGCTGGCCTTGCTCGACGCGCCCACCCATGCCGAACGCCGGGTGCTCTCTGCGATCCGCTACCAGGAGAACGAAGCCGTTCTGCACACCGATGATTCGCTCCTGGCGAGACGACCCGGGGCATGGGCGAGCTGGAACTATCGCGTTCCCGCGGAGGCGACGGAGCGCGTGTTGGTCACATACGACATGACTCGTTTGCAGTCGCTCGATAGCGACGCCCGAATGCTGGTCACGCTGAACCCGGAAGGCCGGATCGATGAGGGTCGCGTGATCTCTCGCCAGACCTATCACCATCCCGTCTTCGATCAGGCTGCGATCGAGGCGCAGCAAGCCTACGACCAGCTCGATGGAGCTGGTGGGATTCATTACGCCGGCGCTTACTGGCGGTACGGCTTTCATGAAGACGGCGTCTTCAGCGGTGAGCGCGCGGCCGAGCGAGTGGTCAGGAGCGCGTGATGGAGAGCAGCCTCTACGAAGGGCGGGTGCTTCATGTGCGGAGCCGGCCCACGGTCCATCGCTTCGAGAAGCGTCTCTGGATGGCCTACCTCGACCTCGACGAAGTCGAGCGGGGGTCCGTCAACGAGGTCCAGCTGCGCCGGTCCGACTACCTGGGCGATTCCGCACGTCCGCTGTCCACGGCCGTACGGGAGTGCTTCGAGCGCGCCACCGGCGATGCACTGGAGGGTCCGATCCGTCTGCTCACCGTGCCTCGCAACCTGGGACTGTCGTTCAATCCGGTGAGTTTCTATTTCGGGTTCGAGCCCGATGGGCGGACGATGCGCGGAGTCGTCGCCGACGTTCACAACACGCCCTGGGGAGAAAGACATGCCTACGTCGTCCGTGCGGGAACGACCGGCGCCGAGGACCCGAAGATCGACGTGCGCCAGCCGAAGGCGTTCCACGTGTCGCCATTCATGCCCATGAATCAGGAGTACGCCTGGCAGTTCGAACCGCCCGGCGAGTCCTTGCGCCTATCGATCACCAATCACGACGAAGCGGGCCCCCTGTTCCACGCAAGCTTGTCGATGACCCGCGGGCCACTCGACCGCGATTCACTGCGGCGGGCCCAAAGGCGAGTGCCAGCTGTCACGGCTCAGATCATGGCCGGCATCTACTGGCAGGCGTTTCGCCTCCTCCTCAAACGCGCGCCCTTTTATCCGCACCCCGAAAGGGCCGCGGGAAAGGAAATACGTTGAGTCGAGTGACAGAACCCTGGCTGGCGAAGCGTGCGCGATCGATGGTGATGCGGCGATTGTCCCGAATCTCCGGAGGTTCACTTCTCATCGAGGAGGCCGGCGCCGTGCAACGGTTCGGCGATCCGAAGGGTCCGTGCGGCCACGTGGTCGTCCGCGATCCCGAGTTCTGGTCCCAACTGGCCTTTGGCGGGTCTCTCGGTGGCGCCGAGTCGTGGATGGATGGAGGATGGGAGAGCCCCGACCTCACCGCCGTGATCCGGGTGCTGGCTCGGAACGAGTCAGCGCTGTCGTCCCTCGATGGCGGGTGGGCGCTGCTCGGTGAGCCCGTACGCCGCTGGATCCATCGTCGTCGCGACAACACGCGCTCCGGGAGTCGCAGGAACATCGCGGCGCACTATGACCTCGGGAACGACTTCTTCTCCCTGTTTCTCGATCCGTCGATGACGTACTCGAGCGCCGTATTCGAGGAACCCAGCCAGGACCTGGAATCGGCGCAACGCGCGAAGTACGAGCGGCTCTGCGAGCGGCTCGGGTTGCGCGAACACCACCACGTCCTGGAGATCGGCACGGGTTGGGGCGGATTCGCATTGCATGCAGCAGGCACGCGCGGCTGTCGCGTGACGACCACGACGATCTCGGCAGAGCAGCACGCGTTGGCGGCGGAGCGGATCCGTGAAGCGGGTCTCGAAGGCCGCGTGGAGCTGCTCTTCCAGGACTACCGGGACCTGGAAGGAACCTACGACCGCGTCGTGTCGATCGAGATGATCGAAGCCGTCGGCCATGCACATCTCGACGAGTACTTCCGCGTGTGTTCCGACCGCCTTGCCGACGGCGGCTCGATGGCGATCCAGGCCATCCTGCATCTCGATCAGGACTTCGAGGCGTCGAAACGAAATGTCGACTTCATCAAGCGCTACATCTTTCCGGGCGGACAGCTCCCGTCGGTCGGAGCGATGAGTGACGCGATCCGACGAGGCACGGACCTCCGGCTGACACACCTGGAAGACTTGACCGGTCACTACGCGGAAACACTGCGCCGGTGGCGCAGGCGATGGGAGCGCAACCTCGAAGATATTCGCAAGCTCGGAGCCGACGAACGTTTCCTGCGGATGTGGGAGTTCTATCTCGCGTATTGCGAAGGGGGCTTCGAGGAGCGCGTGATCGGGCTCGGTCAGCTCGTGTTCGAGAAGCCGCTCTCGCGGTTGGGAGGTCCGCTACCTATCTTCGCGGTGCCGTCGGTGAACGAAGGATCCCGCTGATGAAGATTCACGATTTCCCGCTCGCTCCGAACCCGAGGAAGGTCAGGACCTACCTCGGCGAGAAGGGGCTCGCGATGGATTTCGTGCTCGTAAACCTGCTGGCGGGCGAACACAAGAGCGCCGCGTTCCTGGAGAAGAACCCCTACGGGAACGTGCCGGTCCTCGAGATGGACGACGGCTCGTTTCTCTCGGAGTCCCTGGCCATCATCGAATACCTCGAAGAGCGCCATCCGGAGCCGTCGATGTGGGGGGACACGGCGGAGCAGCGTGCGCGTGCGCGCAGGACCGAACGCATCGCGGATCTGGGCGTCCTCGGTCGTGTCGGTCGTTATGTGCATGCCCACAAGTCCCCCCTGCCCGGGGTCCCGCAGCGCCCACAGGTTGCGGAACTGATGCTCGAAGAACTCGTGCGCCCGCTCGAAATCCTGGAGGCAGAAATCGGTGACCATCCGTTTCTAGCGGGAAATCGCCCGACCGTGGGCGATTGCACGCTATTCGCGGCCTCCACCTTCGCCGGGTTCTCGCAGCTGGATCTCTTCGAGGGGAAGCCGCGGTTGCAGCGTTGGTGCGCGGCCTTCAGTGAGCGGCCGAGTACCAAGGTCGAGTTCTCGCTGCCGAGCTAGCGGTCGCGTTTCGGAATCCGGATCAAGCCTTCCTGGCTCACGGAAGCGAAGCGAACGCCATCGGCGCGGTGGTACATCGCACCATGGACAAGACCGCGGGCGGCATGCGCGGCGGGGCTCTCCGAGGCGTAGAGGACCCAGTCATCGAAACGCGGCGGAGCACGATGCAGCCAGACCGCGTGGTCGAGGCTCGCCACCATTCGCTTCCCCCACGGGAGGCCGTGGGGTCGAGACGCCGTCGAGAGTAGGGTTCGGTCGCTCGCGTACACGATCAGGGCCGTGTGGATGCGGGGGTCGTCCGGGACGCTGCCGGCCGGCCGGAGCCAGACGCGCTTGACCGGTGCTTGGGGTTCGCCATCGGGGTCGTCGGGGTCGCAGGTCCGTGCTTCGAGTGGCTGCGGTCGGATCTCGCCCGGGGTGCCTAGCATCGAGGCCCGGAGGGTTTCCCAGTCCGGCGCATCCTCGGGCTCCGGTGCTTCGGGCATCTCGTTCTGGTGGGAAACCCCTTCTTCCGGTCGCGCAAAGCTTGCGGAGAGGTTGAAGATGGCTTCGCCCGCCTGGTGGACGACGACGCGGCGAGTGGTGAAGGTGCGCCCGTCCCGAATCCGATCGACAACCAGTCGAAGGGGCTTGCCGTGGCTGCCGGGTCGCAGGAAGTACGCGTGGAGGGAGTGGAGTGCGCTATCGGGATCTTCGACCGTGGACATCGCTGCCATCGCGGCCTGCGCCGCGACCAGGCCGCCGAAGAGTCGGCCGACGCCGCCGGGCGACTGCGCGAGGTAGAAGTCGCGGTCGATCTCTTCGAGCTCGAGCATCCGGATCAAGCGATCCAGCGCTTCCTGTCCGGTAGCGGGCGGCATGGTCGGCGGAGTCTAGGGGTCGGGCGTGACGCCTGCAGGCACCGGCGGTTCGTCGGCGCGCTCGACCGTGATGCGGAGCCCGTGGACGTCGATCACGCGCACACGGCTGTCGGCCGGAATCGGCGTTCCTCCGGCGGCGACCGCGCGCCAATGCTCGGATCCAACCTGCACCCGGCCCTCCGGCGCCAGGTCCTCCTCGGCACGTCCGAACCTTCCGCGGATGTCGTGCAGTCCCCCGTCGGTCCGGTTGGCGTAGGCGCGCCAGACGAACGGGAACATCGCGGCATCTTTCGCAACCCAGAGCGCGATCGCGCCGATCGCCCAGATGGCGGCGACATCGAGCCACTCGACGGCGGCGGCGCCGAGCAGGCTGACGAAGGTGAACCCCGGAAGCTGCAGGCCGATGTATCGAAGGATGGTGGCGCGATCGGGTCGCGCATCCGATTCCTTGCTCACGCGGGTCTACTTGAGGCCGCGGCGGATCATCTCTTCGGCGATCTGGATGGCGTTCGTCGCCGCTCCCTTGCGCAGATTGTCCGACACCTGCCACATCCAGAGCTTGTCGGATCCGAGATCCTTGCGGACGCGTCCGACGAGGACTTCGTCTCGCCCGGCGACGTCGTACGCGGTCGGGAATTCGTTCTGCGACGGATCATCGACGACCTCGACACCGGGAAACGCATCGAGTGCGGCGCGAGCGGCTTCGGGCGACAGCAGGGTCTCGGTCTCGACCAGCATCGTGGCGGAGTGGCCCACCGGAACCGGAACGCGAACGCACGTCATCGAGACATCGATGTCGGGCTGTTCGAGGATCTTGCGCGTTTCGTGCAGCAGCTTCACTTCCTCGGTCGAATAGCCATCTTCGCGGAAGCTCTCGCAGAGGGGCAGTACGTTCTGGGCAATCGGTCGTGGGTAGGTCTCCGTCGTCAGCGCTTCGCCGCGAAGCAGCTCGCCATCTTGCCGCTCGAGTTCTTCGATGCCGGGCTTGCCGGTACCAGAAACAGCCTGGAGCGTCGTGACGACAACGCTCTTTACACCCGCGATCGCACGGATGGGGGCCAGCGTCATGACGAAGCCGATCGTGGTGCAGTTCGGGCAAGACACGATGCCCTTGTGCTTCTCCAGCGCTTCAGGGTTGATCTCGGGAACGACGAGCGGGACCTGCTCGTCGAGCCGCCACGTGGACGACTTGTCGATGGCAATGCCGCCGCGCTTCGCGACTTCGGGTGCCAGCGTCTTCGACAGGGACCCGGTGGCGGCGAAGAACGCGAAGTCCACGCCGTCGAAAGCTTCCGGCGTCGCTTCCTGCACTTCGATCTCGCGGCCCGCGAACATCACCGTCTTGCCGGCGGAGCGTGCGCTCGCGAGCGCGCGCAACTCGCCCACCGGGAAATTGCGCTCCGCCAGAAGCTGCAGGACGACCTCGCCGACCGCGCCGGTTGCTCCCACTACCGCAACTGTCTTGAGTTTCGGGATCGCCATGGAAGTCTCCTGTCGAGATCATTCGCGAGACACGCGAACGGAGGAAGGGGGACGCGTCCGGCGCGGGCAGCGCTGCGGGAACCCGCGAGCAGACGCGAATCGGCCATGATTCCGAGCACTTGGGCACCTGTCAAGAGATTCGCGTGGCGTCTCAGCGGTGCGCCGGCGGCGCGCTGACGAGGTCGGCAACGACGTCGGCAACCACGCGCATTCCCTCACGAATCGACGGGGGCTTCCCAGCGGACGTAGAGCGGGCGTGCGGGCGTCGGTCGTCCGGCATCGTTGCGAGATCCAGATTTTCGCCCGAAACGCGAGCCGCTAACGCGTGAGCGCGGCCTCGATCAGCGCGAGGCGGTCGTTTCCGAAATACATGTCGTCGCCATTCACGAAGATCGTGGGAGAGCCGAAGCCACCGCGGTCGATCAGCTCCTGGGTGGTCTCGCGCAAGCGATCCTTGATGGCGGGCGTGGAGATCGCGGTCGATAGCGCCGCCGGGTCCAGCCCCACCTGTTTGGCGACTTGTTCAAGGACGTCGTCCTGGGAGATGTCCTGGTTTCCGCCCCAATAGGCTTCGAAGCACGCGCGCGACCAAGCCGGGGCGCAGCCCTCGTCCAGCGCCACGTGGGCACCGCGCATCGCCTTCACGCTGTTGACGGGAAACACCTTGGGCGGCCAGGCGATCTCGAGACCGTAGGCCCGAGCCCAGTCGCCCAGATCCTTCTTCATGTAGGCCGCGCGCTGTGGCGTGGCGTTGGCACGTTGGTCGTAGACGGACTGGTTGACGGCATTGAAGACGCCGCCGACCAGGATCGGCTTCCAGACGAGCTCGGCGCCGGTTCGCTCCGCCACGCCCTCGATCTTGTGGAAGGCTAGATAGGTCCACGGGCTGCCTACGTCGTAGAAGAACTCGATCGTCGCCATCCGTCAGTCGCTCCCGGTTTCGTCCTCGCGCGATGACTGCCAGCGCGCTCGCTCGGTTGGGAGGTCTAGCATGGGCTGCGTCGTCGGTGGACCCTTGTGGGCATAGGTGTTGAGCTCCCGGATCTCGGCATTCAGGGCCTCGATCGCGGCCACCAGGTCTGCTTCGTGCTCGATCTGCGGCATCGCCTCGCGCAGCTTCTCGACCTTGCGGCGGACTTCGAGGGCCGGCGGCAGGACCTCGATCCCCTCGCGGCGAACCATTTCCTTGGCCCACCAGAGCGGGTCTTGGGCGCTGTCGAGGTTCTCGAGCGGCTTTCCGCTGCCTTCGAGCTCGTCGAAGGCGCCCTTGCGGCGCGCCTCCTCAAGGGTCTGATCGATCCAACTTCCGAAACGGCGCGGATCGAAACGCCCGGGTTCACGACTCCCGGGTTCGGAGGGAGGGCGTCGGCGTCGCTGGTTGGCCATGGGGCAGCTCTCAAGTTCCTGGGCGCGCCACCGAAGCTTAACATCTGGCGGTCGGATCGAAAAATTTCGATTCGACGCAAAAAAGTCGGTTGACCCGCCGTCACAGCGCGGTGTAGGGTGCCGCTTCACTCACGAGGAGATCTCCAGAATCGTGTCTTCCTTCCACCACACCGCCGCGCGACTGTCCGTCGGACAGCCTCGGACGGGCATTTTCAGTGCTCGACCGTGGGTCCGTGCAGCAGCCGCGCACGCCGCGGGCGGTGTGTGTCTGTCGCATTCGGTGGCGACCCGGAATCCGGGCGAAGGCCAGCCGAAGACCGACGTCGGGACGCTCCGCGGAGACCCAGCACCCTAAAGAGATCGTGACTTGATTTTCACGGCCTCCCGGGTGCAAACCCGGGAGGCCGTTTTCGTTCAGGGGGAACGAGAGCACTTCCGGGTCGCAGCCAACCCTTGCCAAGGAGAATGGCCATGACGGCCCAGGCATTGGCGAATGACCATCGCATCATCGAACGCTACGCGGACCAACCGGCGGCCATGCCGCCGGACCTGCGAAGCGAGATCGAAGCGCGGATTCAAGGCGAATCCGTGTTGCTCTACGCGCTCGCCGACCTCGACGAGTCCCTTCAACTCGCCGAGACCTGGCTGGCTGTGGGCACGGAGCAGGTCGCCATCTGCAAGAAGGGCGGGCGCTCGATCGTGATCCGCACGTTCGCGCGCGCATCGGTCCAGGCCGTCCGTCTCGAACCCGGACTGTCCTGCAACACGCTGCTCGTGCTCGGCGAGCTGGGCGAGCCCGCGCTCGCACGGCTGCGGTTCACGCATCGGCAGCGCCGCGCGATGGAGAACATCCACTTCCTGCTCGAGCAGGCACTCGAGGGCCGCGAGGTCGAGCGGGTCGACCCGGACGTCGTCTACTCCGACAGCGTCGCGGCCCCGGTCCGCGAGGCCCAGGCGCTCGTGGCCGGAAATGACATGTCGGTGCTGTTTCGCCTGTTGTCGTACCTGCGTCCGTACCGGGGGAAGGTGGCCTTCGGCTTCTTCTCGGCAGTCGTGCTGACGGTCCTCGCATTGATCCCCCCGTACTTGACCGGTGTCCTCATCGACGAGGTGATCGGCCCGGTGCAGGCGGGGACCAAGACGTTGGCCCAAGTGCGGTCGTTCGCATGGTGGGCAGTCGCCGCGATCGCGGCGGCCTACGCGTTCCGTCAGCTCGCCGCATGGGCGCGTCTTCGCTTGATGGCGATCCTGGGCGAGCACGTGGCGAGAGACCTGCGGACAGAGCTCTACGAGCATCTGCAACATCTGTCACTGTCGTTCTACTCCCGCAAGAAGACGGGCAGCCTGATCACGCGTGTCACTTCGGACACCGACCGGCTCTGGGACTTCCTGGCCTTCGGCTTCGTTGACGTGTCGCTCGCGATCATCCAGCTCATTGGGCTGGCGGTGGTGTTGACCCATCTGGACCTGGAACTCGGACTCGTCATGACGATCCCGGTGCCGTTCCTGTGTCTATGGGTCTACTTCCACGGCAAGCAGATGAACACGCTGTTCTTGCGTGCATGGCGGAAATGGTCGCGCGTGACCGACGTGGTCTCGGACACGATTCCAGGCATGAAGGTCGTCAAGGCGTTCCATCAGGAGGACCGTGAGCGCGATCGCTTCAACCAGCGGAACTTCGATGTCACCGAGGAGTTCAACCGCATCCACGTGGTCTGGACCGCGTTCTGGCCGGCGTTGATGTTCGCCGTTCGGGGCATGGTCGTGCTCGTCTGGGTGTTGGCACTTCCTCGTGTGCTAGGCGACGGTGAGACGGTCGCGACGTTGACGTCAGGAACGTTCGTCTCGTTCCTCCTGTACATGGTCATGTTCATCCAGCCGATCGACATCATCGGCCAGATGGCCCGCATCATGAACCGGGCGACGAGTTCGGCGCATCGGATCTTCGAAGTGCTCGATACCGAGCCGCAGGTCACGGACAACTCGGATGCAGTGACGTTGGAGCCCATCGAGGGCCGCGTGACCTTCGAGAACGTGGTGTTCGGCTACGACGGTGTTCGCCAGGTGATCAAGGGCATCTCATTCGACGTGAAACCGGGTGAGATGATCGGTCTGGTGGGGCCATCGGGCAGCGGCAAGACCACGGTCACGAACCTGCTCGCACGTTTCTATGATGTGACGGGCGGGGTGGTTTCGATCGATGGTGTCGACGTTCGATCCCTCGATACCGGGCATACCCGGCAACAGCTCGGCATGGTTCTCCAGGATCCGTACCTGTTCCACGGGTCGGTCATGGAAAACATCCGATACGGGTTGCCCGACGCCGGCATCGAGCAGGTCGTCGAGGCCGCGATCGCGGCGAACGCACATGATTTCCTGTGCAAGCTGCCGAACGGCTACGAGACCCTGGTCGGCGAACGAGGGCACACGCTGTCCGGTGGTGAACGCCAACGGATCTCGATCGCACGGGCCATCCTTCACGACCCGCGCATCCTGATCCTGGACGAAGCCACGTCGAGCGTCGATACGGAGACGGAACACAAGATCCAGGGAGCGCTCGACCGGCTCTGTGCCGGACGAACGGTCTTTGCGATCGCTCACCGCCTCAGCACGTTGCGGCGCGCTGACCGCATCTTCGTGGTCGAAGACGGAAAGCTCGTCGAAAGCGGGACGCATCCGGAGCTCCTGGCGATCGAGGCCGGGGTGTATCGGAAGCTCTACGAGTTGCAGCTCGAAATGCACGCGCCCAAGGCGGAATTCGAAACCATCGAGGGGGGGAAGACATGATCCAATCCAATGCCGAGAACGAAGACCCGGAGACGCTGCTCTGGCTCGGGGAAGACGGACAGCTCTGGACGCGTCACGCGGGCGCGAACACGTCCGTACGGCCGGTTCGCTGTTTCCCGTGGTCCGAGCCGGGGCGTTATGTCTCCCTGCGCGATGTCGATGACGAAGAAGTCGCGCTGGTCAGGGATGTGGCGGCACTCAAACCAGAGGCCCGTCGGGCGCTGGCCCAGGCGCTGCTCGAAGCTGGCTTCGTGATGGAGATCGAAGCGATCCTGTCCGTGGAAGAGGAGATCGAGATCCGAACATTCGAGGTGCAGACGCGCCAGGGGAAACGGACCTTCCAGACACTTCGCGATGAATGGCCGCGCGAATTGTCGGGCGGCTCGCTCCTGGTGCGCGATGTGGCGGGCGACCTCTACCTCCTGCACGACCCCGCATCGATGGATGCGAAGAGTCGAAAGCTGCTCTTCGCATTCCTGGACTAACGGTCGGGCACGGGACGGCGGAAAGCCGCCGTCCCGTGTATTCCGATTCGACGGCTCCACGAGTCCAACACGATCTGGGCGCGAACTCGGCTACGCTCGCTGCTCACCGTCGGCGTGCGTTCGATGACAGCTGTGCCACCCCATGGTGGGCAGACGCGCCGCAACAAGGAGAACGAGCGATGGGACGTCTGGACGGGAAGATTGCGCTGGTCACCGGAGCCGGTGCCGGTCTGGGTGCCCAGATTGCTCGGCGATTTCGCGAGGAAGGGGCCTCGCTGATCATCAACGATCTACGCGCCGAACCGGCGGAGAAGGTCGCCAACGAGGTGGGGGGCCTGGCGATCACGGCCGACGTCGCGAACTCGGGCGAAGTGGCCGAGATGTTCGGTCGCGTGCAGGACGAATTCGGCCGGCTCGATGTTCTCGTCAACAACGCCGGCTTCGGATTCACGGGTGACGAAGAGCAGATTCGCAAGGTCAACGAGACCCCGTTCAAGCAGATGGAGGAAGCGGCCGCTGGCGGGCCGATCACGACCCATTCCGATCTCACGGTGAACATGTCCGACGAGGACTGGCATCGCATGATCGGCGTGCATCTCGATGGGACATTCTTCTGCTGTCGCGAGGGCCTCAAGATCATGAACCCGCAGCTGTCGGGCGTCATCATCAACATGGGCTCGATCATGGGGACCTGCGGTGGCATCGGGACGAGCTACGGCGCCGCAAAGGCAGGAATCCTCGGCTTCACGCGCTCGCTCGCGCGCGAGGTGGTCACGCGCGGGATCCGGGTCAACGCCCTCGCGCCGGGCTTCATCGATACCGACCTGACGGCCCCGTTCGAAGCTGCCCGCCAGCTGCTGGAAGCGCAGACACCGATGGGCCGTTTCGGTGAAACAGACGACATCGCGTGGGCCGCGGTCTACCTCGCTTCGGAGGAAGCCAAGTTCATGACGGGACAGACCCTGTCTCCGAATGGCGGCTACCACATGAGTCAGTAGTCGCCGCGACGTCGGAGTCTCGACCTCATGCTGTCGTCGGGCGTTTCGAGAGTCTTTCAAGGTCGACCGGCGTGTCCACGTCGTCTCGGCCACCCGGGAACGGTATGCAGACGACGCCGTCGCCCGACAGCAGCGCACGAGCCCCCTGGTCACCGTCGAGCCGGGCCAGCATCGGAACCGCGGCGGCCGCGAAGAGTGCTGGGGGGCCGGTGGTTCCGTCGCCGTAGTCGCATGCGGCGATCTCGGCACCGCCTTCAAAGGCACTGACGAGGGCGTCCAGCACAGCGGGTGTGAGGGCCGGCTGGTCGCCGAGTACCACGACCACGGCGGCCGCTTCTCCGGTGGCGGCCAGGCCCTGATGAATCGAGGTGGACAGTCCTTCCGCCCAGCGCGGATTCTGTATCACGCGCGCAGAGGTCGGCGACAACGCTTCCCGAATGGCGTCACAATCTGCACCCGCGACCACAACGCAGGCATCGAGCCGAGACGCCAGAACGGCGTCGACGGCGTGGCACACGAGGGGTCGGCCCCAGAGCGGCGCCAGCATCTTGGGCGTGCCCATGCGGCGCGCGCCGCCGGCCGCAAGCACGATGGCCGCGATCCGTTGACCGCCCACGCCTAACCGACTTCCGGGTCGTGGATCGGAGCCTTGCGCTCGCGAAGCGGTCCACCCGTGCGGCCAGCGAAGACGGCCTGGATCTCGGCCGCGATCGAGAGCGCGATGGCTTCCGGGGCGTCGGCACCGATGTCCAGCCCGGCCGGTGCGAAGAGGCGCTGCATGTCTTCCTCTGACCAGCCGGCGCCGACGCCAGCGAGGTCGGAGAGCAGATTGTCGGTTCGCTCCCGAGGGCCGAGGACCGCGACATAGGGTGCCGCCGAATCCCGCAACGCGCCCAGGATGTCGCGGTCATGCAGGTAGTGGTGATTCATTACGACACACGCCGTCTCGCAGTCGATATCGGCGCTCGCAACTGCATTTGCCACCGGCGTGCACGTCACCCGCGCGCCCGGAAAGCGGGCGTCCTGGGCGACGGCGGGGCGGTGGTCGAAGACTGCCACGTCCCAGCCGAGCCCATCCAGAAGCGCGGCGAGCGGCGCGGCGTCGGGACCCGCGCCAAACAAGGCCACACGCGTCGGAGGCCGAAAGATCTCGACGGCAATCCGGCTGCCGTCGTCGTGCAACGTCTCTCCGGCGCCGCGCGCGAGCGCGCGTTGCAGCACGTCGTCCAGCACCGGCAGGGCGAGATCCCCGATGCGGTCTCCCTCCGCAGTCCTTGCCGCGCGCCGTCCGAGGTCGCGGCCTGCGATCGCGGTCGCCATGGCGGCCGATGTCCGCCGGGCCATCCAACTGCGGATCCAAGCGAGCGGGCCCGGCGCTTCCGCGTCGACCCGCTCGAGCCAGACATCGACCACCCCGGCACATCCCAGGCCCAGTCCCCAGACCAGATCGTCCTCCTGGCTGGCGTCGTAGTGGATGAGCGCGGGCGTGCCGCTCTCCCGGACGCTCAATGCGTGTTCGAGGAGGTCACCTTCGAGGCAACCGCCGCTGATCAGGCCGACCATGGTGTCGGTCCCGACGACCAATAGGCGGGCGCCCCGACGCCGATAGGTCGAGCCTTCGACGTGGACCACGCTCGCGAGCACCGCGGGCTCGGAAGCCTCGCAGCAGCGCTCGAAGGCGGCGATGATGTCTCTCAGTTCGCGCATGCTGCGCTCCCGGAACGTGTCAGGCAATCGACGCTCGAAAGGATACCGGCCGTTGGAAACCGTGGTACGACCCGCCCGCAACGATGACCTGCCCGCGATCACGGCGCTCTACAACCGGTATGTCGAAGACACTTCCGTGACCTTCGACGACCGTCCCTTCACCGCGGCTGAACGCCAGCCCTGGTTTGACCGCTTCGGCGCGACTGGGCGCTACCGGTTGCTGGTTGCAGAAGAGGCTGAAGAGATCCTGGGCTACGCGGGCACGATCCCGTTCCGGGCCAAGGCGGCGTACGAAACGTCGGTCGAGACGACGATCTACCTCGGAGCATCGGCTCAGGGACGCGGAATGGGACAGACGCTGTACGAAGCGCTCTTTCGTGCCATCGCAAACGAGGACATCCACCGGATCCTTGCGGGCGTGACGCTGCCGAACCCGGCCTCCGTCGCGTTGCACCAGAAGTTCGGTTTCACACCCGTCGGCATCTTTCGCGAAGTCGGCCGAAAGTTCGGCCGCTACTGGGACGTCGCCTGGTATGAACGGCCAAATCACCAAACGACCGAACGCCCGAACGCCTGAACGCCTGAACGACCGAACGCCTGAACGGCTGAATCGCGAGACGGCCGCGGAGGCGCCTAACGCTCTCGTGCCGGGTAGCGCGGCTTGGCGAGTTCCTTGGCGGCCTCGCTGATGAGCGGGCTCGGTGGGCCAACGTGCGTAATCCATAGCTGGTGGACAGCGCGCGTGGCGCCGACATGGAGGACGCGCCGGGCCTTCGAGTTGTCGGGGAAGTGCTCGGCATCGACTCCCACGAGTACGACGTAGTCGAACTCGAGCCCCTTGACCTGCTCGATCTCGGTGACCTCGATGCCGGGGGCAAAGCGGAAGTCCTGCTGGGTTACCTGGTGTAAGCGCGGTACGTCACAGCGTTCGAGGCCCTCCACGTAGAGGTCGGAGAGCGCGCGGGACGGCGTCAGCACCGCGACCGCGGCCAACGGTTCGGCGCCTGCGAGGTCGATGAGGGCGTCCGCGAGCGACGCAATTCCAGCACCGTGGTCGGTATAGGGGAAGAGTTCGACCGGCGGGCCGCTGCGGGTCGTGATCAAGGCTTCGTCTTCGCGCAGGTCGCCCAGAACGGCGACCGCGAAGCGCGCGATCTCGTCCGAGGACCGGTAGCTCACTTGCAGCGTGTCGATCTCCGTTCCCTCGATTCCGAGGTGGCGGAAGAAGTCGGACCACGACGTGAAGCCACTCTCGGCCATCACGTGTTGCTGTGTGTCACCGGCCAGCGTCAGGCTCTTCCGCTCGTCCAGGCAATCCATCAGCACGCGGACTTCGAGCGGCGAGAAGTCCTGCACTTCGTCGATCGCGACGTGTCGATGGCACAAGATCTCGCCGTTCGGGCCCGTGAGGGGGCCCATGCGCAGCTGCCAGGCGCGCAGCAGGATGGCGTCGTCCTCGGGGTCCAGCTCGGCGCCGGACTCCTTGTCCCCCTCGATGTGCGAGAGCACGGCTTCGGCCGATGCGCGACACGACATCGTGATCTCGCTCAGCTGCTTCTCCGAGAAGGTGCCCGGCGCCTCCCACCCGAAGACATCTCCGAGCAATGCGGCGTCGGTCAGTACCGTGACCCAATCATCGACGACCTGGCGCCAGCCGCCGCGGCCCGGGTTTCGGTCGACCTGGCGCTCGAGCGCCGTCAGGAGCGATGGGTGCAACTTCAGTCGCTGCACGAGTGCCGTGGTGTCTTCCCGATGTTTGTCGGGGAGGGCCGGGAAGATGCGTCGGCGCTGTTCAGCCGCCCACTCCTGGTAGGTGCAGACGCGCACGCCACTGACGCCAAGCGCGGGGAGCACGTGGCTCACGTAGTCGCGGAGGCCGGGCGAGAACACGACGAAGAGTGTCTGTGCCGAGTTGATCGCGGCATCCTCGTACGCGAGGAAGGCGATGCGGTGGAGCGCCACAGTGGTCTTTCCTGAACCGGCGGCGCCGCGGATCACGACGAAGCCCGCGTTCGGCCGCGTGATGAGCGCAAACTGCTCAGGGTCGATCAAGCCGGCGATGTCAGGAAGGCGCTTGTCCGGTCTTTGTTCGCGGCCGAAGACGTCCGTTCCGAGCTTGCGGGCCCCTCCGCCGTCTTCGTGGTGAGATCGGAGCGCTGCGCCTTCGCCGCCGCCTAGCTTGGGGGCGGACCGGGCGGATTGGCGCCAGCCGTCTTCGGTACCGGGATCCTGGACGAAGACCCCTTCCGGCGATTCGACGCGCGAAAGCTCGCCACCCTGGATCGTGACCGTGCGCCGGGCAAGCACGGTGCCCTCCTGGAGACGGCCGCTGATGTCTTCTTCGTACTCCTCGCCCTGCTGGTACCGGTAGAAGAGCTGGGCGATCGGTGCGTGTCGCCAGTCCACGATACGAAGTCCATTGTCGAGGCGTGTCGCCTTGCCGAGGCAGACGTCGCGCACACGATCATTCTCCTCCAGGCGGAGATGCGCGAAGTAGGGAGATCCGCGATCGACGCGCGGGGTTTCCCGGGACTTCCGAAGTTGCTCGAGGAGTGCCATCTGGACGTTCCAGCGCGTGTTCAGCGAGGAGCGCTCGAAGAAGTCCATCTCGCCGCGCACGAGCTGCTCGCGAATGTGCTCGAGATCATCGACGAGGTTCTGCTCGGACGGCGCAACGGGTTCGCCCGCGTTCGAGAGCGCGTCGTTCACCTTGCGGAGGAGCTCAAGCTCTTCGGTGACGATGGGGTCCGGCAACCATGCCTCCCGGCGAAGGGAAACAACGGGTTTAGATCATCCGAACGTTGAAATGCAAGCACGGAAACGGGGCTGCGCACCGCCGGTGGATGTGATTGAATCAACCGCCGTTCGATTGGCCCGCGTCGCCGGTCTCCGTCGGGTCCGGTGGTGCCGGGACGAATCCACGCTCTGCGAGGCCGACCAGCGCTTCCGCTTCGTCTTCGACAAGGATCACCGCGACTGCGGGAGTCCCTTCTTCCGGCTCGCTCTCGGAGTGGGCGGGCACCATCCGGCCGCGGTCTTCCACCGCCAGGAGCACGAAGGTGTCGAGGGTGCCCTCGACGATCGCTACGCCAGAATCATCGTCGTCTGGGCGGACCGGTCGACCCACGAACTGCAGCGATCGGACTTCGGCGAGTCCATGGCGGAGCCGCACGTTCCAGCGCTCGACGTCCTTCGGGCGATCGAAGAGCACGCGGCCGCCTACCTTCTCGACAACGCGTTCGCCGACGGAGTGGGCGTCGCGGCCGATCGCGACGAACGTCTCGGGGACCTGATGCCCATCCTTGGCTTCGTCCGCGAAGTGGGCGTTCACCTGGGCATTGGCCGTCAATCCGACGACGGCGCGTGCTCGCTCGAGTCGCATGCGTCCCAGCGTTCGCTCTGCGAAGGCATCCCCAAAGACCACGCGATGCCCACGCTCTTCGGCTTCGTGGCAGTGATTCGGATTGGAGTCGGCGAAGACGATGGGGGTGTCGTCTCGTCGAACCGCGTCCGCCAGGGCGAACGCCAGTTCTTCCGCGCCCAGGATCACGACCGTGTCCCGCCCGGGGCCGCGTACGCCGAGGATGCGTGCCACCAGAGGCGCGGAACCGCCCTGGACGATGACGGTCACGGCGATCGTCAGGAAGACCATCGCTCGAATCTCGTCGCCACCGTCGAGGCCAAGATCGTCGAGAAAGACCGCGGCCAGAGAGGCGATGGCGGCCGCGACCACACCGCGCGGGCCTACCCAGGAAAGGAAGGCCCGCTCACGCAACGTGAAGCCCTCGCCCCAGGTCGAGAGGAAGACGCCCACCGGACGCACGACGAGCGCGAGGACCCCGACGGTCCATAGACCGGCCGAGCCGAGCGCCATGACATCGTCCAGGCGCACGTCGGCGGCGAGCAGGATGAACAGCAGCCCAATCAAGCCGATCGTCAGGTGCTCCTGGAACTCGCCGAGTTCGCTCGCGACGCGTTTCTCCATGTTGCCGACCACGACGCCGCCCACCGTGACCGCGAGAATGCCGCTGTCGGTCAGCACCGACTCGCAGAGTTCGAATGCCACCAGGGCGGCACCGAGCGCGACCAGGTTCTCGAGACCCTCGGGGACGGCGCGCCGGACCCGGAGGAGTCCGACGAGTGCCAGGCCAAATAGCAACCCGGCACCGGCGCCGAAGCCCACCCGCGCGAAGAGTCCCAGCGCGCCACTGGCGAAGTTGTCGAGCGTGGGCGCCACGACGATCTGCAAGGTCACGGCGGCCACGATGGCACCGACCGGGTCGATCAGGAGACCCTCGGCTTCGAGGACCGTGGCGAGCCGGGGACGCAATGGCACGTTGCGGAGAAGGGGCCGGATTACGGTGGGGCCGGTCACGATGACGAGCGACCCGAACAAGGTGGCCAACGGCAACGGCCAGCCGAGAATAAGGTGGGCGGCAGCGGTGGCACCCGCCATCGTCACGAGCGCGCCGAGGGTGACCAGGCGCCGTACCGGGGTCGCTGCACGGCGTAACCGGCGCATGTCGAGGTTGAGGCCACCCTCGAACAGGATGATCGCGACGGCGAGCGCCACGATCGCATGCAGGCCGCCGCCAAGTGCATCGGGCACGACCCAGCCCAATACATCGGGTCCCAGTGTGACGCCGGCCGCCAACAGCCACACGATGCTCGGCACCCGCGTGTGCCGCGCAATCAACTGACATGCGACACCGACCCCAAGGGCAAGTGCGAACGTGAAACTGGGCGTGGCGTGCAAGAAGCGCGGCTCCGTCGGTGCGGTGCGTTCGCCTACTCGTCGGCCGGCGGCGGGGGCGGAGCCGGCACCGTGAGCCGGCTATTGACCTCGGCGATTCCCGGAACATTGCGGGCCACCGAGATGGCGCGTTCGCGCGTTCCCTCGTCCGGGACCTTGCCGAGCAGCGTCACGACGCCGTCGTCGACACGCGCACTGACCGCGACGTCGGCCAGGGTCTCGTCTTCGAGGAGGGCCTGCTGGACCTTCCGGAACAGCAGTTCGTCGGTCGCGTGGAGGCCGACCTGGGCACGGGCATCGGCCAGGGAGCGCTCGCCCTCGCGCACGCGCTCAGCGGCTTCGTCTCGCGCGGCCTGGGCCATCGCAAGCTCTTCTTCGCGGAGCGCGAGTTCGGCGGTCGCTTCTTCGACCTCGAAGCGGGTTTCCTCGAATGCTTCCGTCGCCGCCTGGAGGAGTTCTTCCTGGGTCGGCTCGCTGCAGGCGGTCATCCCTGCCAGCGGAAGGATCATGAGAATGGGGAGAATGCGGCGAATCGATGCCATGGCTTAGAGGTCTCCTGCTGGGGCGGGCGCGGGCCCGGCGTCGATGGGCCGGGGCGAGGTCGATAACACGGATCAGGGGTGCAGGCCAAGGATCGCGTGTCCTGGGCGATCGGCCACGCGGTCGCGTCAATTTGTCGCGGCGTCGATTCAGGCCGCTCCGACGTGAAATGACCCCGCCGGAGGAGTCTCGCGGCAGTCTCCATCGGACGCCCGCGCAGAACTGCTGGATCGCGCGCAGATTCATCATGAACCCGAGGCCTGGTTGAGGTCACCTACTGGACCCGCAGCGCGCTTCGGCCGGCGGGGACTCGCATTCGATTCAGATCGCTGAATCCGATTCAGTCCCCTGCGTCGAACCGCTGCTCGAAGTCTGTCGATCGAATCGCGGAGGATCCGCGCTAAGCGCTCGAACGGATGTAGCGCGCCCTCTTATTGAGCTGCGCAGGAGACCAACGACACAATGGCCAACATGAAGATCGACGCAGTGGAGGGCATCGGTCCCGCCTACGCAGAAAAGCTGCAGGGCGCCGGGATCAAGGACACCGATGCCTACCTCGAGCAGGCGTGCACGGCCGCGGGCCGGAAGTCGCTCGAAGACGCCACGGGCATCAGCGGAAAGCTGATTCTCACGTGGTGCAACATGATCGACCTCTGTCGCATCTCGGGCGTCGGCCCCGAGTTCGCTGAGCTGCTCGAAGCCGCCGGCGTGGACACCGTGAAGGAACTCCGAAACCGCAACGCGGCGAATCTGGCGACGAAGATGGCGGAAGTGAATGCGGAGAAGAAGCTCACCCGCGTCGTTCCGAGCGAAAAGCAGGTCACGGACTGGGTGGCCCAGGCCCAGGAACTCCCCCCGAAGGTCGAGCACTAAGGAGCCCCCATGGATTGGAATGCACTCTTGTCTTCGCTGGGGGCCTCCCTCGGCACCACACTGCCGAAAGTCGGGGGTGCGCTGCTGATCCTGATCATCGGCTGGGTCCTGGCCATCATCATCCGCGCGGGGATCCGCAGCGTGTTCCGATGGGCACGCTTGAATGAACGCGTCGAGAGCGCCACGGGCCAGGAGATGGATCTCGGCGGCGGCATCGCCACGGTCGGGTACTACACCGTGCTGCTGATGGCCGGTGTCGCGTTCTTCAACGCGCTTCAGCTCACGGCGGTCTCGGGCTCGCTTCAGGGACTCGTCGACCAGGTCCTGGTGTATGTGCCGAAGCTGCTCGCGGGCGGGATACTGCTGCTCGTGGCCTGGGTCCTCGCGACCGTGCTGCGGTCGTTGGTGACCCGTGCGTTGGGCGCGACATCGCTCGACGACAAGGTGGCGCAGCAGGCGGAGATGGCACCGCCCAGTCAGAGCCTGGGCAATGTCCTCTACTGGCTGGTCTTCTTGCTCTTCCTGCCGGCCATCCTCGACGCGCTGGGGATGAAGGGCCTGCTCGCACCGGTCCAGGGAATGGTCGACGACATCCTCGGCCTGCTCCCGAATCTGGTCGCGGCAGTCGTGATCGGCATGGTCGGTTGGTTCGTGGCCCGGATCCTGCGAGACCTGGTATCGAACCTCCTCGCTGCAGCCGGAGCCGATGCCGTGGGCCAGCGCGCTGGTCTGTCCGGAAACGCGACACTCTCCAGCCTGGTCGGCCTCGTCGTCTATGTGTTGGTGTTCGTGCCCGCACTCATCGCGGCCCTGAATGTGTTGAAGATCGAGGCCATCTCGCAGCCGGCCACCGAAATGCTCGGCACCTTCATGGGAGCCCTTCCTGGCATCTTTGCCGCCGCCGTCATCCTGGCGGTGACCTGGATCGTGTCGGGATTCCTCGCCGAACTGGCGACGAATCTGCTCGCCGGCATCGGCTTCGATGCGTTGCCCGAAAAAGTGGGTCTGGACCAGGCGTTTGGTGAGGATCGTGCGACACCGTCTCAGCTCACCGGCAAGCTCATCGTGTTCTTCGCGATGCTGTTTGCAGTGACGGAGGCGGCGAATCGAATCGGCTTCAGCCAGATGTCGGGCCTCGTGGCGACGCTGATCGCTTTCGGCGGTCAGGTGTTGCTCGGGTCGTTCATCATCGCGGCCGGTTTCTGGATCGCGAACCTCGCGCGCGACGCGGTCGTGCGGGTGAGCGGCAGTGGCTCGGAAGGTCTCGCCGGACTCGCGCGCTTTGCCATCGTGGGGCTCGTCGTCGCCATGGGCTTGCGCGCCATGGGCCTTGCGGATGACATCGTCAACATGGCATTCGGTCTGACGCTGGGTGCGGTGGCCGTCGCCGTCGCGCTGTCGTTCGGACTCGGTGGACGTGAAGCGGCCGGCCGCCAGATGGAGCATTGGCTCTCACGACTTCGGAGCCAGTGAGATCGAGACCACGGTGACGCCAGATGGCGTCGCCCCGTCCCAAGACAAGGGCGGCCCGCTAGCATCCTGGGGTGCACGGGCCGCCCTTCCTCTCGGAGTTGGTCTGGTTGGTGGCCATCGCCGCCGCCGGTGCTGCGCTCTTCGAGCGACTCCGACTTCCGACGATTGCGGGATTCCTGGTTACTGGCGCAGCGGTCGGTCCTGGGGGCCTCGGGATCGTGTCGGATCCCGAAGCCGTACAACGCGTCGCCGAGTTCGGCGTGGTCTTTCTGCTCTTCGAGATCGGTCTCGAACTTCCGATCGATCGGCTGCACCGGCTGCTGAGAAGCGGCCTGCTTGCCGGAGCGCTTCAGGTGACCGGGACGCTCGCGGCTGTCGCCGCCGGTGCCATGGCCCTCGGTGTCCCGGGCCCTGAATCGCTGGTGCTCGGCGCCCTCGTCGCGATGTCCAGTACGGCGCTCGTGATGCGCGTGCTCAGCGACCGAGGCGAGATCGACGCGCCACATGGCCAGGTGACCGTGGCCATCCTGTTGTTCCAGGACCTCTGCATCGTGCCCTTCCTGCTGGCGGTGCCGTTGCTTGCTGCGACCGGCCCGGTCGAGATGGCGCCTATCTTGTGGGCGATCGCCAAGGCGGTCGCGGCACTCGCCGTCCTCTTCGCAGCCGCGCGCTTCGTCGTCCCTCGGTTGCTCGACGGAGCCGCAAGGCTTCGTTCACGTGAAGTCTTCTCGCTGGTGGCCGTCGGTATCGTGCTCGGCGCCGCACTCGCGGCCGAGGGGATGGGCCTGACGCTGGCGGTCGGTGCCTTCCTGGCGGGTCTCGCGGCGAGCGCGACCCCCTTTGGCGCACAGCTCTACGCAGAAGTCCTACCGCTCCGCGGCATTCTTCTGGGCATCTTCTTTACCGCCATCGGCATGTTACTGGACCTATCAGTGGCTGCGGAGAATCTGGGTGCGGTCCTGGTGTTCACGGCGGCAGCGCTGGTGGGCAAGGCCGTGATCGCAACCGCCGCGGTCTGGATCGTTCTCGGTCAGCAACGCGGCGTCGCGCTCCGAGCCGGGTTTGGTCTGGCGCAGACGGGTGAGTTCTCGTTCGTGCTCGCAGGCAGTGCCTCCGCGGCGGGTCTGCTTTCGCCAGACCTGGGTCAGGCATTCGTCGCAGCGTCCGTGCTGAGCCTCGTGGCGAGTCCTTTATGGGGGCGGCTCGGCCCCGGGTTGGCCCGGCGGCAGGGGCGCGTGAGCGAAGAGCCCAGCATCGGGGCCGACATCGACGGTGACCCGGTTGAAGGTCATGTCGTGCTGATCGGCCACGGCCTGGTCGGGCGGAACCTCGGCCGGGTGCTCGATGCGATCGACGTGCCGTACACGGCGGTCGACTCGAACCCGGCCAATGCCGAGGACGCGCGCAAGCTTGGGAAGGCCGTGGTCTGGGGGGATGCGACGCGGCCCGGGTTGCTCGAGCATCTCGGCGTCCGGCGTGCGCGACTCGTCGTCGTGGCGATCACTGACCCGATGGCGACACTCCAGGTCGTGGAACTGGTGCACCACATGGCTCCGGATGTTCCGATCCTGGCGCGGTCACGTTATGTCCGCGACATCGACGCGCTGCAGGCGGCGGGAGCGCGGCGGGTGGTGGCCGAGGAACTCGAAGGGGCCATCGACCTGCTTGCACAGCTCCTCCAGACTTTTTCGATTCCTGATGGCGCGATCGCACGCTTCTCCGAGGAGCTTCGCGATGAAGGCTACGCGCTGCTCCAGGCGCCGCCGGCGCTGGGTCTCGACCCCTGGTTGGCCGAGTTGCTCGACCAGGTGGATACGACTTGGATCGAGATCCCAGAGGGCTGGGTCGGAGATCGCAGCCTGGCCGAACTCGACTGGCGTGCGCGAACAGGCGGAAGCGTCCTCGCTGTGGATCGTGGAGGGACGCATCTCCCCAACCCGGATCCCGAGATGACGATCCAGGCCGGAGATCGCATCCTGGTGTTTGGCGGGAGCGACGCAGTCGCCCGCGCCCACGAAGTATTGACCGAAGGAATGACAACCTGAAGCGGAAGCCATCGGCCCCGCGTCCCAGCAAGGGAGGATCGCCATGAGTCTGATTGGAATTGCTGTCATCGGAGCGCTCGTCTTCTATGCAGTTTCCATCTACAACCGTCTCGTGCGCTTGCGCAATTCGAGCGAGAACGCATGGAGCGACATCGACGTCCAGTTGAAGCGTCGCCATGACCTGGTGCCGAACCTGGTCGAGACGGTGAAAGGTTATGCCTCGCACGAGGCGGACACCTTCGAAGCCGTGACGGCGGCGCGCGCTCGCGCGACGTCGGCGAGCGGAACGACCGATGTCGCACAGGCGGAGGGGATGCTCGGGAACGCACTGCGCGGATTGCTGGCCGTCGCCGAGGCGTACCCCGAGCTCAAGGCGAACGAAAACTTCATCTCCCTCCAGGGCGAGTTGTCGAATCTCGAGGATGCGATCCAGAACGCCCGACGCTACTTCAATGCGATCGTCCGCGACCTGAATACGGCATGCGACGTGTTTCCGAGCAACCTCGTTGCCCAGGGCTTCGGCATCTCGAAGAAGGACTACTTCGAACTCGACGACGCCACGGAGCGTTCCGCGCCCCAGGTCGACTTCGGAAACTGACCGGATGGAACGCGTGCGCCGCGGCGTTTCTTTGGGCGTGTTGGTCGTGGGACTGCTCGGACTCTGGGCTTCGGTCGCGACGGCCGAGACGATTCGTGCGTTCGAAACCGAGATCTTCCTGACGGGTGAAGATCGTTTCACCGTCGTCGAGCGGATCACCTGGGATTTCGAAGGCGAAGAACGCCGCGGGATCTTTCGCGACATTCCGGTGGCCTATGGCCGCGGCCGATCGGCCGACTACCACATCGGGATCGAAGTCGGGGAGGTCCTCCTCGACGGCAGCCCGGTCCCGGTGAAGCGCACGCGTGAAGGGGATGCCGTACGCTTGCGGATCGGCGACCCCGACGGTCGCGTCACCGGCGTCCACGTCTACGAGCTTCGTTATGCCGTCACTCGTGGATTGCTGTTCTTCCCAGATCACGACGAACTCTATTGGAACGTGAACGGCTTCGGTTGGAAGGTGCCCATCCTCGAGAGCGTCGCCGCGGTCTACTTGCCCGGAGATCGCGGAGAGGATCTGCAACTCGCGTGCTTTACAGGCCCGCGCGGCTCGATCGCGCGCGATTGCACGACGACGGCGGGTCCGGCATCCGCGCGCTTCGTCGCAGATCGCGCGATGGGACCCGGGTCCAACCTGTCCATCGTGCTGGGTCTGCCGAAGGGCGTGATTCGGGAGCCGAGCGCCAGAGAGCGGTTCTGGGCGCGTGTGCGCGACTACGTCAGTGCCTGGACGCTGTTGCCGTTCGCGGTGCTCGCGGGGATGACATGGTTCTGGCGCAGTGAGGGCCGCGATGCCGCGGGGCGGGACGCCATCGATGTCCGCTATGAGCCGCCCGAGGGCATGAGTCCGGCGGAACTCGGAACCGTGATCGATGAACGCGTGCACATGGCCGACATCACGTCGACGATCCTCGACCTCGCGGTTCGTGGGCACCTGCGAATCGAGGAGATCGAGACGACCAAGTTCCTGTTCCTCAAGGAACGCGACTGGGATCTGGTCAAGCTCGAGGGGCAAGACGCGCTGAAGGGCCACGAGGAGTTGCTGATGTCGCAGCTCTTTCCGTTCGCGCAAGACCGTGTCGCGGTTTCGAGCCTCAAGTACAAGTTCCACGAGAAGCTTCCAGCGCTTCGAGACGCGATCTACGGACAGGTCAGCGGACGGGGAGCGTTCTTCTCTGCGCCGCCCGATGAGGTGCGGACGCGCTGGGGAATCATCGGCGGCGCCGTGACGCTGATTGGTGTCGGGTGCCTCGGCGCCCAGGTGTTCGCGGTCGGAATCGCCTTCATCCTTTCCGGGATTGTTGTCCTGGCCTTCTCGCCCGCGATGCCCAAGCGCAACCGACGCGGGCGTCGGGCCTATGAAGAGATCCTGGGATACAAGGAATTCCTCGCCCGGGTCGATCGCGACCGGCTGGAACGCATGGGAACGCGGACAACGGAGGCCTTCGAGAGGGCATTGCCGTACGCCGTCGTACTGGGGGTCGCCGATGAGTGGGCCGAAGCGTTCGCCGATCTCTACACCCAGCCGCCGAGCTGGTACTCCTCGCCGCGATACGGCGGCGGCTTCCATCCCACCCTCTTCGTGAACGACCTCGGAACGTCGATGGATTCGATCGGTTCCACCATCGCGTCGATGCCCCCGTCCTCGTCCGGATCGGGGAGCAGTGGCTTCGGGGGGGGTGGCTTCAGCGGTGGTGGGTTCGGCGGCGGTGGAGGCGGGAGCTGGTGACAGGGCTTGGTATGCTCCGCTCGACCATGACCCGTGTGCGAACGATCGCAACCACTTCCGGGGAGAGCGCATGCATCGCCAGGCTTTGACGCGCGGAGCCCTGTTGATGGCCCTGCTCCTGATTGGCTGTGGGGGCCAGCCCCAGAACCAGATCGCGTTGGAGGCGAATGCGCGCCTGGCGCGAGAGCAGGCGATTGCGGAGGCGCAGCGAGAGCAACGAGAAGCGTTGGTGGCTCGGGCGGAGCGTGGCGATGCAGAGGCGATGCGTTCGTTGGGCGAGATGTACACAAGTGGCCAGGGGATTCCGGTGGACCACAAGGCGGCCGCCTCGCTGTACACGAAGGCGGCGGATCTCGGTGACCTCGAGTCGGCCTATCGGTTGGCCCTGCTCTATGACTACGGCGTCGGTGTGCCCGCCAAGCCCGAGCACGCGGCCGCACTGCTCGGGCTCGCCGCCGAAGGGGGCCATCTGAAGGCGCAGCAGGCGTTGGCCCGGATGCTCGACGAGGGACGCGGTGGGAAGAAGGACCCGACAGCGGCGTCGCGCTGGTACCTGGCCGCCGCGGAACAGGGGGATCGCGCTTCGCAGTCTGCGATCGCGAGTCGTTATTCGGCCGGCATCGGCGTCCCGCTCGACGCGAGCGAGGCTGCCCGCTGGTATCGCAAAGCCGCGGAGCAGGGCAGCGCAACGGACCAATACCAGCTCGGCTTTGCCTACGAGCAGGGTATCGGCGTTCCGCGCGACACGTTCGAAGCCGAAGGCTGGTACCGACGGGCCGCCCAAGGGGGGCTGCCGGATGCCCAGTACGCGTTGGGGCTCCTGTTCTCCGAAGTCCAAGGGCCCCGCCGGGATGCGGTCGAGGCCTACAAGTGGCTCTATATCTCGGCCGAGAACGGCTACCCCGGTGCCCGGCGGGCGCTCCAGGAACTCGAGCGCGGCATGGGCGTGCGCGATGTCGAAGACGCGCGGATCCTGGCGAGGGATTGGGTGGAGCGCCGGCAGCGCGTCAACAACCCAGGCGAGCGGGACGTTTCCGAGACCGCGGGCCCGGGCCGGTAGTCAGCGGCCCGTGTAGCGCGCTTCGCGTTTCTCGAGGAATGCGCGGACACCCTCTCGATGATCCTCGGTCTGGAAGAGTTCCCCGATCGCGGTCGTGGCCCAGCGGCCCAGTGCGTCCCAATCGGGGTCGAGGGCTTCGCGCAGGCCGGCCTTCAGCTTGCGAACGGCCAGCGGCGGATTCGCCGCAATGGACTCGGCCAGGGCCATGGCTTCGGGCATCAAGGTGTCGTGCGCGACGACCCGTGACACGAGGCCGATGCGTTCGGCCTCCGCTGCGTCGATGACGCGCCCGGTGTAGAGGAGTTCTGCTGCGCGTTCCCGGCCGACCAGGGTCGCCAGGCGCGCGAGGCCCGCGACATCACACGAGAGGCCCCGCTTGACGAAGAGTTCGCCGAACCTGGCTTGTTCGGAGGCGACGCGGAGATCGCACATCATCGCCAACTCCATGCCCCAGCCGACGGCGGCGCCGTTGACAGCGGCCACGATGGGCACGTCGCTGTAGAGCAGGGCGCCCGCGGTATCCGTGAGCGCGGGAGCGGTCGCGATCCGCTTCCCGACGCTGCCGTCGCCGCCCTTCATCACCTTCTTGACGTCGTCTCCGGAGCAGAATGCCGGGTCGCGGCCCGTGATGATGAGGCAGCGCGCATCGGTCTCGCGCACGGCACGCGCAATTTCGGCGTAGGTCTGGTGGGTCAGCGCGTTGCGCGCCTCCGGCCGATCGATCGTCAGGACTTCGACGAATCCGCTCCGCTCGAGCGCGATCTCTTCGTACATCTTTCCCTCGTGAACTAACGGAACTTGGGTTCGCGCTTCTCGATGAATGCGTTGACGGCTTCGGCGTGCTCCGGTGTCTTCCAGCATTCCCGCAAGAGGGCGGACTCGCGTTCCTGGATGGCCGTGAGGTCGGTGTCGGTCGCGTTCTGCGTGAGGAGCTGTTTCGTCATGCGGAGCTGTGGGTCCGGGTTGGCCGCGAAACTGGCAGCCACCTCCTGGGCCACGTCGACCAGCGCTTCCGGCGCGGCAAGGCGATCGACAAGGCCGATTCGTTCGGCTTCGTCCGCGCGGATTACGCGCCCCGACAGCGAGAGCTCACTGGCCTTGCCGAAGCCGATACGCTGCACGAGGAAATGGGTCGACGCGAGTTCGGGGACGAGACCGACCTTGATGAAGCCCATACCGAACTTGGCTTTCTCCGACGCCACGATCGTGTCGAAGGGGAGGATCTGGGTCAGACCGATCCCCACCGCTGCACCGTTGACGGCCGCCACCATCGGTTTGGCTTCACGCACGAGCTTCACCCAGTCGAGGCCATCCGGGAGCCCGCCCGATCCGCGGTCGGTGCCATCGCCGGGGTCCTCACCCGCGATCCGCTTGGAGAACGTGTCTTCCATGTCAGCACCAGCGCAGAAGCCGCGGCCCGCGCCGGTGACGACCACGGCACCGACGGAGCCGTCGTCGTTGGCGTGGCCGAGTGCATCCGCCATTTCGACACTCATTGCCGGCGTCCAGGCGTTGAGTTTCTCCGGGCGGTTGAGCGTGATCCAGGCGACGTCGCCGCGGGTCTCGTACAGGATGGTGTCGTAGGGCATGGTTCCAGTGTGCGTTGCCTGGGGGGGCGGGGCCAGCGCCGGCGGCGCGATACAATCCCGCGCCACGCGAAGTGCCGCCGATCCTCTGGAGGCGCCGCTCGCGGGACTGGAGGATACGCCGTGAGCAGCAAGGAACAGCCCCTCGTCGGAGTCCGGGTGATCGACCTGGCAGACGAACTCGGAGAACTCGTGGGGCGCCTGTTCGCAGACCTCGGGGCCGACGTGGTACGGGTGGAGTCGCCGGCCGGTGCCGCCTCTCGCAAGCACGCGCCGTTGCACGACGACGAGAGTCTCGCATTCGGTTTCCGCAATGCAGGCAAGCGCGGCATCGTGCTCGACCTGGAGTCCGCCGAGGACCGGGAGGAGCTTCACCGTCTGCTCGCTGGCGCCGATGTTCTCGTCGAGAGCTTTGCACCCGGTCGCCTCGCGCAACTCGATCTCGCCCCGGCGGACCTGTGCGCGCGGCATCCGCACCTCGTCGTGACGTCGTTCTCGCCGTTCGGTTCCTTCGGTCCGTACAAGGACTGGATCGCGACCGATCCGGTGCTGTCTGCGGTCGGCGGCCTGATGTTCAAGGCCGGGATCCCGAGCAAAGCGCCGCTGATTCCGCCCGCGCACCTGGCGGGGGATGCCGCGGCCGTGACGGCCGCGTTCGCGACAGCGACAGCGCTCCTACAGCGCGAGCAGACCGGACGCGGTCAGCACATCGACTTCGCGGCGGTGCTCGGTGTCGCCCAGACGGCGGACTGGTCCTATCCGAACGCGAGCATCTCGCGGAAGTCCGAAGCGGCGTACCCCGAAGTGCGCGCGGGCTCGGGCCCCGTCTACACGATCTATCGCTGCAAGGGCGGCTTCGTCCGTCTCGTGGTGTTGTCGCCGCGTCAGTGGAAGGCGCTCTGGGAGTGGATGGGCGAGCCCGAGGAGTTCGCCGACCCGCACTGGGAGCAGTTCATCAACCGCCTGATGGCGGCCGACGTGCTGACGCCGGCCTACGAAGCGCACTTCGCCAAGATGACGATGGAAGAGGTGTCGGCCGAAGCGCAGCGGCGCGGCATCGTTTGCACACCGGTGCTTCGGCCCGAGGAAGTGCTTGCGAACGAGCACCTGATCTCGCGCAAGACCTTCGTGGAAACCGCGCTCCCGAGTGGCGCCAGCGCACCGATGGCGTCGGGGTTCATCGAGATGGATGGTACGCGCCAGGGCCCGCGCAGCGCGGCGCCGACGCTCGGACAGCACACATCTGCGGTGAGGAGTGAGTCGGTGGCGCCGCGTCCGGCCGCAGCGGCACCCGCCACGCCGGCGGCGCCGTTCGCCGGGCTCCGTGTCCTCGACTTCGGGATCGGGGGCGTCGGCGTCGAATGCGCACGGCTGTTCGCCGAATATGGCGCCGACGTCATCAAGATCGAGAGCCGCACCTACCCGGACTTCATCCGAACCGTCGCTGGGAGTGAGATGTCGACCTCGTTCGTGAGTTCGAGTCGCTCGAAGCGTAGTTTCGGGGTGAACCTGAAGTCGGTCGAGGGACGGAAGCTGCTGCTCGAACTCGCCAAGCAATCCGACTTCGTCATCGAGAACAGTTCGACTGGAACGATGGACAGCCTGGGCGTTGGCTTCGAGGACTTGAAGGCCGTGAACCCGCGGATCGTGATGGTGTCGTCGCAGCTCCTGGGTGCGCATGGCGCCTGGGCCGATTGGATCGGCTACGGCCCTTCGACCCAACCCATCGGCGGCCTTGTGCATTTGTGGAACTACGACGACCAGGAAGAGCCTGCCGGTTCGACCGCGATCTTCCCCGATCACCTCGCTGGCCGCGTTTGTGCGTTTGCCGCGGTCGCTGCGTTGCTGCGTCGCGAACGCACCGGCGAGGGCGCGCACGGTGAAGTCGCGCAGATCGAAACGGTCACAGGCATCATCGGCGAACTTCTCTGGAAAGCCGCCTTCGAGCCGGGTTCGGTCCGGCCGCGCGGCAATCGCAACGACGCTGGCGCACCCTGGGGTGCCTACCGGTGCGCGGGCGAAGAGCAGTGGTGTGTCATCACCGTGCGTGATGATGCGGACTGGGCTGGCTTGAAGCGCGCACTCGGAAGTCCTGCGTGGGCGGACGCCGCCGCATATGACACGGCTGAGGGTCGCCACGCCGCGCACGATGAGATCGACGCGGCGCTCCACGCCTGGACCCGGGAACGCGATCGACTCGCGGTCTGCGAAGCGCTTCAAGCCGAAGGTGTGCCGGCAGGGCCGATGTTCACGGCTGGGGATCAGATGGATGACCCACATTTCCAGGCATGGGAGTATGGCCGGACGATCCATCAGCCCGAGCTGCTCGCGAGCTTCGATCTGGAAGGGCCCGCATTCCGGGCGACCGGGATGATCGACGTCTTCGTGGATCGGGCGCCTGCGCTGGGTGAACACACACGAGACGTCGCGACGTCATTGTTGGGGCTGAGCGATGCCGAGGTCGATGCCCTGCTCGCATCGGGAGCGCTGGAAGGACCGCCGGCGCCTGCCGAGGAGGCCTGACCCATCGTTCAATGCGCTAGGGTTCGGTCCGCGCCCCTCCCACCCCCTACCGCCCGGAACGAGGAGAGCTTCATGAGCGTTGCCACGGAGTCGGCGCCTGACCGCCTGACCTTCACGCCCCAGGAATTGCTGGAGAGCGGCTCCTACGAAGAGCCCCTGATCGCAGGCGGCGTCCGCTGCCACGGCGGTTTCGACTCGACGGGTGCGTATCGTTCGCCCCGGATGGTCCACCGCGGCCCCGCCATCGATGCGTGGAAGTCTCAGCTCGCGCGTGACGGCCATGGGCTCATCGAGATCTCGAAGGCATTGATGCCGCCGCAGTACCCGAACGTCGATCAAGCGAAGTTGCTGCTCCGCAACGGCGTGCGCGACCCGATCGTACGCGCGCTCACGATCATCTCGATCGTCGAGGGCTTTGGCGCCGTGATCCGCGACGTGAAGGTTCCGGACCTGGGCGAGTGGGTGGTCGAGTCCGTCGAAGGAACCGCGCTCGCCCACCTCGACAAGGGTCTATTCGAGGCGCACGCACGCGACGAGTCGGGCTACCGGGAAGAGGGCGGGCACAAACAGATGTGGGAAGCCGCCCGGGACACCGCACTCGAGAACCCCAAGATTCCGGGCGACGTGCTCATGCGCATGATGGGCGGCGGAGGCGGTGGGCAGCGTGGCAAGGCCGAGCGTCCGTTCCCGCAGCTCGACCCGACCCTGGAGCGGATGCTCACGATGATGGCCCGCGTCTGCATCGTGGAGGTCTTCGCTGAGGGGACCTTCGATTGGGGAGAACGCGTCCTGTCGGATGGCGAGGTCTCCGCGGCACCCGACGCCGCCGGCGGCATGGTGCGAAACATCCGGGCCGATGAGAACCCGCACGTCGAATACCTGCGGACGGGGCTATCAGAGATGCGCGCGCGCACGATCCGCACCGTGGATGGGAAGACGATCGCGGGGGAAACCGTGATCGACGGCCTGCTCCATGGGATGCTCCACGAGATGACCCGCTCACGACCGCGGGATCAGCGTGAGGACCTCCGCGAGAGCCTCGGCGAAGCGATGAAGGTCGCCAGCAATCCGAAGGCGCTGCTCGAAGAATTCGATGCGCTCGAATCCGTTTGGACGCCTCCGGAGACGACGGGCTTCGAGCCTTCGACCGAAGCGGCCTAGCCTCGTGCACCCCGTCACGCGGATGCGGCGGACCGGAACGGTCACGCGGCTCGGGATCTATCTCTACCTGCTCTACAAGGTGCCGGCGTGGAAGCGGAAGCTGCTGCGTCAGCCCGAGCACACCGACGAAGAGCTGCGCCCGCTTCATGACCGCGCCGCCAACGCCATCCTCGCCGCCGCGACTTCCATGCGCGGCGTGATGATCAAGATGTGTCAGGCGATGGCAACGCGTGCAGATGTGTTTCCGCCCGAGTTCGTCGAACGCCTGAAGGAATGCCACGACTCCGTGCCTCCCAAGCCGTGGCCCGTCGTCAAGGCCGCGTTGGAGCGCGAACTGGGGCAGCCCATCGACGCCGTCTTCTCGGAGTTCTCGGAGACTCCGATCGCATCGGCGTCCCTCGCGCAGGTTCATATCGCGCGTCTGAAGAGCGGGCGCGAAGTGGCGGTCAAGGTTCAGTACCCCGACATCGAGGACATCTTCCGAACCGATCTGCGCAACATGGAGCGCGGTGTGCGCGCCTACGAGTGGTTCGACCCGCAACCGCTTCCGCTCTTGCCGCTGATCAAGGAACTCACCGAGCACGTGGGTTACGAGATCGACTTCCGCCGTGAGGCCCGCAGCGGCGCGCGCGTCCGGGAGATGTTTGCCAAGAACCCACGGATCTGGATTCCTGAAGTGTTGGAAGAACACTCGACGGGTCGAATCCTGGTCATGGAGAAGGTCAGCGGGATCAAGATCACCGAGAAGGCGCAGCTCCTGGAGCACGGCATCGACCCCGAAGACGTGGTGCAGGATCTGATGTCGGTCTACGTGCAGATGATCCTGGGCGCCGGTTTCTTCCAGGCAGACCCGCACCCGGGCAACCTGATGGTCACGCCGGATGGCAGGCTGATCGTGCTCGACTTCGGGCTCTCGAAGGAACTGCCGGAAGGCTTCGGTATGGGTCTGTTCGAACTGATGTTCTCGATGATGACGTTCAATGAAGCCTCGATGATGCGTGCCTTCAAGGAACTGGGCTTCGCGTCGAAGACCGGCGATGACGGCACCTTTCTCTTGATCGCGCGGCGGATGATCTCGCGGAGCGACTCAGGGGCTTTCGAGGGCGAGTTCACCGAAGAGATGACTGACGAGCTATTCGATGCGATTCGCGAGGACCCGGTGGTCGACGTGCCGAGCGACTTCGTGTTGGTCGGGCGCGTCTTCTCCTTCTTGTCCGGCATCGCACACACGCTAGGCGGGCGCGCGAACGTGCTGCAGGCCATGGGCGCCGGCGGATCGCGCGGGTGAGCCGCGGGCGCAGGCCCGAGACCTGGGCGGCGCAGGGGGTCACAGGACCGGACCCCACGATGCATGGCCTGGTGCCGCCGATTCATGCGTCTGCCTCCTATGCGCGGGACCCGGATGGCTCCTACCCGGGTGGGCACAGTTACACGAGAGATCAGAACCCGACTTTCGACGCTGCCGAGGCGCTGCTGACCGAGCTCGAGGGCGCGGCAGAGACGATGTTGTTCTCCTCGGGGATGGCTGCGGCGGCAACCGTGCTCGATGTGCTTCCCGAAGGCGCCAGGATCGTGGCGCCGCGAGAGATGTACTTCACCTTTCGGCGCTGGATCGAGACGCGCGCGACCGCCGGACGCTGCCGGGTGGACTTCGTGTCTGCGGGTGACGTTGACGCCCTTGCTGCTGCAGTGGTCGATGCGAAGACCGATCTCGTCTGGCTCGAAACGCCGACCAATCCGCTCGGCCACGTGACGGATCTGGCGGCCGCTTCAGAAGTCGCCCACGCCGCCGGCGCCCTGGTCGTTGCAGACTCCACGCTTGCCACGCCGGCGAACACGCGGCCGATCGAGCACGGGGTCGATCTCGTGATGCACTCGGCCTCCAAGCAATTGAACGGTCACGCCGACGTCGTTGCGGGCGCCCTGGTGACGGCGCGCAAGGATGATGTCTGGGCACGCTTGCGCCACGAACGGGGTCAGCGTGGTGCCATCCTGGGTCCCTTCGAAGCTTGGTTGCTCCTGCGTGGGATGAAGACACTCTTCGTGCGCGTCGGGCGCTCGTCCGAGAATGCCCAGTCCGTGGCCGAAATGTTGGCAGTGCACCCGGCAGTCACCTCCGTGTCCTATCCCGGGCTGCCAGACCACGCAGGGCATGAGACGGCGCGAAGGCAGATGGACGTCGGGTTCGGTCCCATCGTTTCGTTCCAGACCGGCGGGGGTGCTGCCCGTGCACGGGAGGTCGCCGCGAAGCTTCGCGTCTTTACGGACGCCACTTCGCTCGGTGGGACCGAGAGTGTCGTCGAGCATCGGGCTGGCGTCGAAGGTCCGGCCACCGCGGTTCCCGAAGATCTGTTGCGCCTTTCGATCGGGCTCGAGTCCGCCATCGACCTCGCGGCGGACCTGGGCCAGGCACTCGAACGCTAGTCGATGGCCTCTTCGTAGACGGGCGTATCGCCACGACCTTCGATCACCCGGAGGGCGCCAGTGGGCACGCCGTCGCGGCTTCCAACATCGAGCACGATGAATCCCGGGGCGGCGTGGGCGAAGCGGGTTGCCGGAAGATGCGTGACCGTCGAGACGCGTTCGACCGCACCCGCGCCGCTGACGACTTCGACCTGGGCGTAGTCGTGGCCGCTCAGGATCTGGAGGCTGTGGTCATGGCCCGCGGCGTAGACGGTGGGCGGATGCTTGCGCATCACGTCGGTCGTCTGGGCGATCCAGTCGGCGTAGCCGGGTTCGTCGGTATTTCCGAGACCACCGTACCGCCATTTGAAGTACGCCAGGATCACGTCGCCGACGGCCCCGTACGAGAGGCCACCGTGGGGCCCCCCGGTTTCCATCGGATAGTGGGAGCCCATCACGACCCAGTCGTTCGCGTGCTCCGTCAGCATCGCATCGAGTCCGGCGAGCACGCCCTCGTGGGTCTCCTCCTGCTCGCAGCGGGTACGCAGTGCCGGGTAGATCCACTTGGTCGGGTCCATCAGGACCAGGACGACCGCGCGTCCGCCCGCCGAGCCGGGAAGAACGAGCTTCGAGGGCCCGATGCAGCCATTGGAGGGGGAAAAGCGCACCCCTTCGAAACCTTCCAGGAAGGCTTGTTGGTTGGCGATGACCTGGGGGTCCTGGCCGTCGGGGGACAACCCCCAGTCGTGGTTCCCGGGGACGAAGACGCGGAGCCCTTCGGTGGCCTCGACCTGCTGCTTTAGGATCTGCTCGCCGCGCTCCCGGTCGTCGTCCTGGAGGCCCTCGTCGTACAAGTTGTCGCCCAGGAACACGATCGTGCTGGGGACGTCCCGGGTCCAGGTGCCCAGGGCGTCGAGTACCGGGTCGTCTTCGAGGTACAGACCCGTGTCGCCAATCAGGACGATGCGTTGCTCGACATCGAAAGGCGCGACCTTGCCGTCGCGGCTGTCGGCCACCCAGGGCGGACCCTCGACGCTGTGGTTCGGGCCCTCGAGTGTGGGTTTCACGCACCCCAGCAGGAGGAATGCGATGGCGGCGAACAGAATGGCGGAGCGGGGCATGGGGTCTCCTAGACGAGGGGCGTCTGGTTGCGTTTGGCGGCGCGAATCATCAGGCGTTGATAGCCGCTGGGGAAGAGTCGCTGCACCCAATCGATGACGTAGGCCTCGGGCCCGATCAGCACGCGGCGCTTGTTGCGTTCGACGCCGCG